>NZ_JBXUGK010000008.1:0-351601 GCF_057180485.1 Chryseobacterium sp. HNCC26DJ240 | reverse complement strand
GATAACTCAACACGCTGGTTAAGTGTGGGAAAAGTTTTGGGGAGATGGAAGATGGAAGTTTTAGGGATGCGGGGTTGGAGCATTGGAGGGATGATGAGTCGGAGGGTTGGAGCGTAGAGGTATTGGCTGGTTTTACGGCTGTATCCCGGAGAATGGTATTTTGAAAAGTAATCCAGGTTATTTGGGGTTGGGGTGGAGATAGCAGTCCTACGGACAGCTGATTGTACAATGTTGTATTTTACTACACAGATGCTATTCCTACGGAATAAGGGATGCAGAGCGTGATTCACATGTGTACATGGCTTGCAATCACGGCTATTGTTGTTGAACAATTACAGGTTTTGAGAAATAAAAAACAGAGATACAATTCAACAGCAGATGGTTTGATTCTTCTCCATGGGTTACACCCACGGCTACTGTTGTTGAACCACTGCGTGGTTCGCCTCATAAACAAAGGCAATCCTGGGAGTAATTCGTTATTTATTTGGAAATTTCAGTTTGATGTGTAACAGCACTTGGCTCTTTTTACTTTTTACCTGGCTCTTTTCTCTGGTTCTTCTACTCCACCAGACAACTAAAGTTCTTTGAAAACACCATCGTTACCAGCCCCGATGGCAGCGACATCCTTTTGTGAGACGGGTGGAACGAAGTGGAAACCGACTCACTAAAGATACAGCGGACAGCGGGAAATAGCTCCTAAGAAAAAATTGTGGGAGGATTGGAGAGTTGGAGAAATTTAGAGACTCAGAAAGTATGAATGTAATATTGGAAGGATTTGAAATACAAAGTTTGGATCAGAACTTTTTTGCTAGAAACTTGTAAATGCAATATCCTATAAGACAGCCGATGGTGTCTGCAACGATATCGAGAGTCTCCATGGAGCGGCCGAGGTGCATTTCTTCCTGGAGAATTTCTGTGATGAAGGCGTAAATGAGTATAATTTGAATGTAGTAGATGAATTTTATTTTTGGGAAAGATGCAATGAATAGAAATCCCAATGCTGCAAAGATACTTAAGTGCAAAACTTTGTCGATGCCACTGAACATAAACCAATATTCATGGTTTTCCTGCCCCGGCTTGAGGAGCATAAAAGTAAGAAATGCCCAATAAATGGGCAAAATCTTATTAAATATTTTTCTGAAATTATCCAATTACAGCCTGATATTCTTCTGCAGTGAGCAATTCTGACTGATCTGCGCCTTCAGCAATTTCCAATTTGATAATCCATCCGTTTCCGTATGGGTCGGTGTTTAATAATTCCGGCTGGTCTTCTAATTCAGCATTGAACTCGATTACTTTCCCAGCGATTGGAAGGAAAAGGTCTGATACTGTTTTTACTGCTTCTACACTTCCGAAAACGGCTTCTCCTTCAAGATCTTCGTCTACTGTGTCTACGTCTACGTAAACGATGTCGCCCAATTCGCCCTGTGCGAAATCTGTAATTCCGATTGTAGCGACGTTTCCTTCAATCCTGATCCATTCGTGGTCTTTGGTGTACTTTAGTTCTGCAGGTGTATTCATTTTTAATTTTTTATACCGACAAATTTAATTTAAAATTGGTAAATGGTCAAAAGAAAATTTAATATTTGTTTGATTGCGGGATTGGAGGTTCGGGATGCGGTTTACGGGATTTGCGTTTTGGGTTTGAGGTTAAGGTTAAGGTTAAGGTTAAGTTTAAGGTTAAGGAAGATAAAGATTTCTATTGAGATTTTATTTAACGCAAAGCCAGACAATGATTTTACGTTTTAATTGGTTTCAGAATAACAAAACCGTACACTTAGCGACGAAATACAAAGTGAATAAATGTATAAGATTTCAAAAAAAAATCCCTTTCAGTTTTTCTCTGAAAGGGAATTTGTGTGGTTTAAATTATTTTTAGAATCCTCCGGCATCTCCGAATGTGAAGGTTGCCGATATTCCTGCTCTTACGGTAGACAGCGGGAAGGCTGTAGAGATTTTATATTTTGAAGTCATCTGTTCGTAGAAGACTCTAAGATTCAGATTTTGTGAAACATTGTAATCTGCGGATAATTTAATGTTCATTAAACGTTGTCCGCCCGTTACCTGAGAATCATCCAACAAGATATTCATAATACTTGTACGGCTGTCACGTAATGAGATATCTCCTCTTATATTTAAATCTGCTCCTTTATTGTTTCTGCCTCCACCTCCGGCATTCCCTAATCTGAAGTTTCGGACGATGTAACCAAGACGAACAACATATTCAGTATTGGAATCTTCGGTAATGGTTTGATTTACCAAACCAAGCAACAACATTCTGTTTCTGTTGTACTGAATTCCAAACTGCATATTGTTTCGCATCGTAACATCAATTCCTACAAGCGGTGCGAAAGATTCTACATAACCCACCTGCGAGAATGTAAACGGATTGATACGGTCTCCGTTGACATCGAAACTTCCCGGATTATTAAAATAATCAATGCTCGATTGTACACCCGTTGCAGTGTAAGTTGCATTGTAGCTGTGAAGAATATCAAACTTGGTGAACTGACCGCTGATTACCGGAATATTTTTCAATCCAGACCATGTGATTCTCCAGTTCGGGAACGGAAGTCCGGATTTTCTTGCGTTACCAACCTGTTTTGGTGCCTTACCTTCTACTGCTGCACGGAATGCAGGAATCAAAACATACGCATTGGCAATACTGTATCCTGCAGCGTAACCGTTCGCTCCAGGAGTTCCGCCCAATTGTTGCGAAATTGCCTGAGCATTTTGTCTTATTGCTGCATAAACTGCAGTATTATCTTTAAATGAAGTCTTCACCAGACTTACCGAGTTGGAATAACTGATTAAATCTGTCGCAAAGGTAAGATTTGGATTAGCATTGCCGAAGCCATCTCTGTAGTTGAAACCTGTTTGCGAGAAGTTTCTGTTGTAGGTCTGGATGACATTGAAATCTATTCTTAAATCATTAACCGGCATCATCTGGAGATTAGCCCGCAAATCCCGGGTTGACATCCGGACGTAAGGATCAATCATTAAATCTGATGTACTCACCCATCCGTTTTCAATCACTGTTCTTCGGATATCTGCCTGCGAACCTAGAAGGAAACCTACCGTTGGACCGCCCAAAGTCTGTCCCACTCCGTACCAGTTTGGAGCAGAAATAAGCCCCGGAAGTACAGTTCCGTTATTTTCCGAATAGGTTACATCCAACTGTTTGAACGAGGTAAGGAAAAATGCTGCTCCCTGTAATGCTGTGAGTTTATTTTTGTACTTATATTTTTTGTAAGCATATCTTTTTTTCTCCCAAGCCTGTGTGTAAGCAGTATTCAAAGAATCTGTCTCTTTTTTTCTTTTTCCTAAAGTCTCGGTAATTCTTTTAAAATAACTGAACTGACCGAAGAAACGTGGAAGATCTGCCGTAGCATTTGCCTGAATTACATTGGTATTTTGACCAATGGAACCTAAACTTCCTTCTGCACTTGAAAGTAAAGCAGTTGATCTTGCATTCCAATTATAAGTGAAACCGTAGCCAACCTCAGCATCTATAAATTCGAGATACGGAAGATATTGGAAAGGCAATTTGTAATTCAGCTGAACTCTGTGATTGTACAAAACCGGTCTACCCGCACGGAATACATTTCCGAAGATGGAAGAATTATCCATCGTGTTGACATCTACCTGATCATTTAATGTTCTTGTTGCTGAATTGATTTCCAGTTTTAATGATTTTGTAAAATTAAATCCTAAACCATACTGCCAGCCAAAGTAGAAGTTTCTGTTTTTAATTGCTGCGAAATCATTTCCAGGATTTCCACTTAAAATCGATTCAATATTTCTGAACTCAAGCTCGTTGTAATTTCTGTCGATTTCGGTTCTGAAAGATAATCTTGTAGGAATAGGATTAAAATTAAATTCTTTTACCCACTTCAAATATTTATACGATTTTGCAGTATCACTGATCAGTTTATTGAAAGGCTTAATCACCCAAGGTTTAAACTGATAATTATAATCTACATAACCTCTCAGATATTGTCTGTAGTTTTTCTTGGTATAAATATCCCTGTAATGATCGTCGTTGTAAACGGCGGTTACCGAGATATTTTCTATATCATAGAATTTTGGTTTTTTGTCAGGATTTACTCTTTCCTTATGCATATTGACTACACCTAAACTTCTCTGCTGAGTGTAAGTACGCGCTACTTTTTTAAGTTCTTCTTTATTGGCAGCCTTGCTGAATTCTACATCGGTATCCAAAGGATTATACTTCGGATCTTCGATGGTTTGTGAGTAAGAATAGTTGACAGGAATTTTAATACCTGTTTTTTCAGGTAAGAATTTATCTGCGTTGATAGCCGTATTAATGCTGAATGCTGACTGACTTGCCTGGCTTCTTTCGGCAGGTTTAGAATCTATATTCCCAAAACCTACAGATGAGTAAGATGCATTGGTATTTACCGTTGCAAAATCTCCAAGGTTGAAATTTAAACTCGCATTTCCTGCATAACCGCCATCGTTTTCAATTTCAGAAAGACGGATTTCGTTGACCCAAAGAACTCTTCCGTTATTTCCAATATCACCTCTCAGATTGCTTCTAATACCAATCATAATCGTGGTAATATTTCCTAAACTAGGACGTCCTTTAATATAGATTTTTTTATTATCATCCCCAAACTGGGTATCTTCTCTTCTGTCGACAATGTTACCCGGGAAATTTCGGTCTCTTCTGATTTTAGCATCTACAAAGTCCTGAATATCAAAATTCACCTCATTCTCAATTGGCCAGATTTCCATCGGTGTAGTCGCTGTTCTTTGGGTATATTTTACCGAAGATTCATATTCATAATAATTATCCGCACCATCACTACCAAAACGAATAAAGAATTTCACATTAGGATCTAAATCTGAACTTGCTGGAGTGTCAAGGTTTTGCGCATGTACAAAAAGTCTCAGTTTTTTGTATCTTCTCATATCCAGCGTAGTATTTTTGAAAACACCTCTGGATTCGGCACCCATATTTCTTACTTTCAAATAAAGAGAAGATTCATTCTGTCTTTGTGCACCTGCGTTTCCGCTCAGTACCTGTCTGTCGATTCCCGGAGGCAAAACATAAGGTGGTTGGTTCAATGCATTTTCTTCAATGTTTACACTTCCAACTTCGAAATTATCGTTTAGTGTTGCAGACCCTGTTGTACCTTCTGTAGGTGAGTCAACTGTTGGGCTTGCAATTTGATTAGGATATTTTCTCCAGTCAGATCTTACCAAATCCATGGTTCCGAATCTTAACGTAGAAACATTATCAAAACCAGTTAACATCATTCTTGCGAAACGTACGTTATTTAAGATAGATGGATCTTTATCTCCACCTGCAAGAGCATCATTATACTTATTAACAGGAATTCTGAAAAGGAACCATTTCACATCATCGGTCTGACCGTTCTGGAAAGTAGCCTGAACTGTTTTTACGTCAACAATATTGTTTTGTCCTAAAGTTAAACTTGCCTGATCAAGATTTACAACATATTCGTTATATTTTTCACTTTGATCCAAATTGTAATCTCTGTTGATATCTTCCGCATCCGGTGTCTGAGAAGCTACTTCAAGAGAATTGCTCTCAGAATTTCCTTCCGGACCTCTGAAATATTTATAACGCTGAACCAATGAAGATGCTAAATTTCCAGTAAATCTTGTAGAAAGATAAAATACGAAATCATCAACTGCGGGGTCAGCTAAGTTGGTAACGGGATTCACAAATGTATTCCCGAATCTTGCAGCTTCCTGATCTGAACTCAAACCATCATAACCTAAATCCTGTGCAGTTCTGTCTGTACCTTCTGTAGAGAAAGCATATAAAATCGGAGGTTGTTTTGGCTGAATACCCCAGTTTGAATTGGTTGTCGTAGAAGGAGCTGAAGGTACCGGAAGACCGTTTTCGTACTGCATCAAGCCATCTTTCAGAATATCTTCGGATACGTTTCCTAAATGTAATAAAAGCTTCGGAGCACCACCCGGCTGACTCAAAGGTCTGTTATCGGCATAAGGATCCATCATCCAGAATTCCACATATTCAATATTCGAATTGATAAAGTTGGAAACACTGATTGGTCGCATAATCCCTGCCCATCTTTGCTGCGTGGTTTCAGTTGCTGGATTTACGTTGTATGGTCCTTTTTCGTTTGGATAATAAGAAACGTCAAATGTATTGGTAAATGTCTGCTCACCCGCTACAAAGTCTCTGTTGTTGAAAATTTCAGAAAACTGAACCCTTCTTGAAGCGTGATTGGAAACAGACTGCGCTGTAATTCCTTCAGGAGGTCTTCCTCCCACACCCCAAAATCTCGGGTCGATGTTGTACCAGGAAAGCAAACCTCTTCCGTAACCATTCGTAATGTCATTATTTGCACCGGCACCGTTGAACAGAGGGTTACCCTGATTCTTTTCAGGCTTCGAAGCTAAGCTCCATGCCGTGGGTTCTTTTAAAGAAATCTTTGAAGTCGTCTGTTCAAAATCGTCAATGTACGACTGATCGTTTGTTCCTTTATTGATTCCTGGGATAAGATAAGCTCCCTCCATTCTGAAGTTCAGATTAGATGGTGCTTCTGTGTTGATTCCAGGAATTTTATCTGTTAATCTCGTCAGAAATGGCAATTGGTTGTTGTACAACATATTGATTCCTGCCATGGTATTGTTTACCGCTTCCTGACCGTAATTGACCTTTTGAGTTAAAGGAGATTCAGAATAATTAACAACCGTTCCTCCAAAAATAAAGTTTTCGCTGACTCTTCGTTCTAAATTCAAACCTAAAAATCTTTTACGTTGTGTGTTAAATGTCAACTGATTTTCAAGGGAAATATTGATGGCCTGACCAGACTGTTTTACATTTTCATTGATGATCGTTACAGATCCCAACATATAATCTACGGTATAATCTACACCTTCAGTCAACTGAACTCCGTTGGCTGAAACTTTTACTGAACCCTGAGGTACGTTTACAGCTCCAAGAGAAATCCCCTGCCCCTGTGCGCCTTTGTATCTACCTTCTAATGTATATCGCTGGGCAAGACTGTTTGCGCTAGCCACCTGCTTTTGCTGAGAATACAAATCTGAAAATACATACTGAGGATCGTTAGTTCCCAAAACCGACTGCATGTGACTACCGAATGGCTGTGCTTTGGTAAAAATCAGTTTCCCGAATTCAGGTCTTACTGTAATTCCGCTTACGAAATCGAAAATACCATCCCCTAAAACACCATTGCTTGACTGTAAATCGCCATTCAGGTTGAGTCTGTCCCAGTTTAATAATTTTAATAAATTGATATCTGCAACAGTTGTCCCCGGCAGATAATTTACCTTACCTCCAGTTTTTGGATCACGGTACAAAACATTTAGGATAAAACCGTCCTGATCCACCTGACCTGCATCCAAAGCGTAGATGTTTTTCATCATCAAATTCCACATTGGAGATGTTGTTCTTACAGAATTATTCGGTTTAAGTAATTTCGTGACTAAAACAGGACTTTCTTCTGAAAATTCGCCGACTTTATATACCTGGCTGCTGCCGTTTAATGTATAGGAATATGATACAGCCAATAACTGTTGCTCATTGAGTTTCTGATTTAATGAAATATAACCTAACTGTGGATGAAAGCTATACTCGTTACTATTAAGTCTTCTTGCTTTTTTATTAAAAATAAATTCCTCATCATTGGCATAAGGTGTAGTACTTCCCGGAAAAGTCTGACCTATTAGTATATCACTGTAGTTATTTGCAGGATCTCTGGGTGCACCCATAGCACCAGTAATTGCCTGATAGAGACCATTTTGAGAATTATCTGGAGTTCCAGACGCGCCTTCTCCCAAATCTCTGATTCCGACTATACTTTTCTGATACGCAAGATTAGAATTTCCCTGATCTAAAACCCAGACTTCCATTCTTGCAATGTTAATTCTTGAGTTGATTTGAGGATAATTTAATAAAGCATTATCATAATTATTAAGAAAATACTGCCCAATATAGTAATGCTGATTTTCTTCGTAATCAATGGCGTTTATTTTAAACGTATTCATCACACCGCCACCCTGTACAACGATGTTTCTTGCTTCACCCTGCTGCTGAGACATCACCACCGTTCCAAAAGTTTTGCCGAGCTGAAATTCAGATTTTATCCCGAAAAGAGACTCTGAACCTCTGATTAAACTGGTAGAAAGCGGCATATTGACATTACCAAACTCTATCCTTTTGATAATCTTGTCTTCACCTCCGGCATTTGGTTTGTTGACGTCATTTAATCCTTTGGTTTGAAGATCTTTCCAGGTTCCTTTTGCCTGCCAAACGAGGTTCATTCTGTTTTCGAAGGCAAAACCACTTTGGGTATCATAATTGGCTTTTAACTGAAGATTTTCACCCACTTTCCCAATTAAACCCAATTGAATTCTCTGATCGATATCGAAAGTAAAACTTGTTCTGTTTTGAGGCAAAATTAATGGATTATCAATTTTTTGATACAAACCTGCGAAATCAAAAGACGCATATCCGGAAGGTATAATTTCAATTTTATTGCTTCCAAAAAGCGTTTCGAAAAGCCTGTTATTGATTGTTAAAGAAGGAATCAAACCTAATCTTTCTGCCTCTGCTTTATCTTTACGGAACATCAGACTGTATCGGTTTGATTTGTCTTTGTAATACTCCTTTGCCTGCTGGGCATCCATGAATTCTTTGTAATCCTGAGGCGACATTGCTACGTATGGCCCGGTAATGGTATTGCCTACCTTAGGATAGACGAAATACATTCCGGTTTTAATGTCGTAATAGGCTTCGTAATAGGTAGGATCTTCTACCTGCCAGTCTTTTTTTATGGTAAAACCTGTGGGTTCTTGTTGCGCAAAAACGCTACCCGAAACCAAGAGGAAAAGTAAGACTGAAAATATATTGAGAAAATTAATCTTTTTCACCAAACGTTAAATGTTTTTTAAAATTTGCTTTACTAGTTCTTCCGTTGTGATCTCTGCATTCTGCTTGATCATGCGGTCTGCGATTTTCTCGCTCATCCTTTTTGGAATTCCCAAAACTTCTAATGCTGATAACGCATCTTCCTTGGTTTTATTATTCACCACAGCTGAAATCTCTTCGCCTTCAACTTTGAATTTCTGAACTTTATCTTTAAGGTCTACGATGATTCTTTCAGCGGTTTTTGCCCCGATACCTTTGGCTTTTTGTATCAAAGCACTGTTGGCAGACAAGATTGCTGTTGCAATTTCTTCAAGATTTAAAGTAGATAAAAGAATGAGTGCTGAAACGGCTCCTACACCATTCACGCTGATGAGGAGATTAAACATTTCCTTCTCTAAACGGGTATGAAACCCAAAAAGCAAATGGGCATCTTCGCGGATAATCTGCTGAATAAATAGAAAAGATTCTTTGTTGTGAACCAGTTTTTGGGAAGTCATCAAGCTTATGCCGACATAATACCCCACGCCCTGCACATTGAGTACGGCATAGGTGGGACTAAGTTCCTGAACGGCTCCCTGTAAAGAAAATATCATTATCAATTTTTATAACTCCCAAATATAGTAAATTAAACTAAGTAATAAATTCATTTAACACACGAATGACATTTAACTTTTTTTGTCATCACAACGGCAATAATTTAGGTTAAAAACGAAAAACTCCAAAATAAATTTGAAAAATTAAAAACCTTAGAAAACAAAAAGGCGAGCAGAATTCTATAAATTCTGTTCGCCTTTTTTATTACGCTTACTGATAGGATTTCATCCTATCCTTTATTAAATCGTTCCTTTGGGACTTTTAAATGACCTTTATTTTTTGCTTTCTCTTCTTTGTGCATCTAAAACTGCAACCGTCGCAAGATTCACAATTTCGTCTACGCTTGAACGCATCTGCAGAACATGAACCGGTTGTTTCAGTCCCATCAAAATTGGTCCGATTACCTGAGCAACCTTCATTCCTCTTATAATTTTATAAGAAAGGTTTGCAGATTCAAGATTTGGGAATACAAATGTATTTGCAGGTGTAGTTCCTAATTTTGAGAACGGATAATCACTTAAATGATCAGAATTCATAGCAAAATCCGGCTGAATCTCTCCATCAACAATCATTTTCGGGAATTTCTCATGGAGAATACTTACTGCTTTTGCTACTTTTTTGGAAGTATCAGAAATTGCCGCAAAGTTTTCGAAACCTAACATCGCAATTCTAGGTTCGATAGCAAAGTGTTTTACGGTGTGCTCTGCCATTTTAGCAATATTTACCAAATCTTCAGCCGTAGGATTTTGATTGATTGACGTATCTGCGAAGAAAATAGGTTTCTTTTCAGATAAGATCATCATCATTGCCGCAACTTTATCAACTCCTTTTTCTTTTTCAATTACTTCTAAAACCGGTCTGAGTGTAGAAACATAGTTTTTAGAAAAGCCAATAATCAATCCATCAGTATCTCCATGCTTGAGCATCAAAGGACCAAAATAATCTCTTTGGCGAACATATCTTTTCGCTTTGTACTCGTTCATCCCTTTTCTCTGACGAAGTTTCCAAAGTGTTTCTCTGTATTTTTTTCTGTTTTCTTTCTGGTCGTCATCACTAGGATCGATAATCGGAACATCAATATTGATTCCGAATTTTTCCATCTGTTCTTTCACATATTTTTTGTCTCCCAAAAGAATAGGATGAGCAATTCCTTCTTCGTATAAAATCTGTGCAGCTTTCAGAACATTGTATTCCTCAGCATTTCCTAAAGTAATTCTCTTAGGATTTGCTTTTGCACGGTTTTGCATCATTCTCACCAACTTCTCATCTCTTCCCATTCTGTCGAGAAGCTGAGTTTCGTATTCGTCGAAATCTGTTATCGTTTTTCTGGCAATTCCGCTGTCAATTGCTGCCTTTGCAACGGCGCTTGACACTTTTGTAATTAATCTGTTATCAAAAGGTTTCGGAATAAAATATTCTCTTCCAAACTGTAAATTCTGAACATTGTAAGCTAAAATCACCGCTTCCGGAACTGGTTCTTTTGCCAAATCAGCAATCGCATGAACGGCAGCCAGCTTCATTTCTTCATTAATTCCTTTTGCCTGCACATCCAAAGCTCCACGGAAAATATACGGAAAACCAAGAACGTTGTTTACCTGGTTAGGATAATCACTTCTTCCCGTTGCCATAATCACGTCTTTTCTAGTAGAAAGAGCCAAATCATAAGCAATTTCAGGATCCGGATTGGATAATGCGAATACAATCGGGTTTTCATTCATGCTCAACAACATTTCCGGAGTCATTACATTTCCTTTAGATAAACCGATGAACACATCTGAACCCTTGCAGGCATCTTCTAAAGTTTCAATATCAGTTTGAGCAATAAAATCTAATTTTTCAGGCGTCAGGTTTTCTCTTTTGTGATTGATAACGCCTTTACTGTCGCACATCAAGACATTTTCTCTTTTTAAACCAAGAGAAATATAAAGATTCGTACATGCAACAGCAGCAGCTCCAGCTCCATTGACCACCATTTTTACCTCATCTATATTTTTGTTGGCAATCTGAAGTGAATTAATCAATGCTGCAGCAGAAATAATCGCTGTTCCGTGCTGATCGTCATGCATCAAAGGAATATCTAATTCTTCTTTTAGTTTCTGTTCGATATAAAAAGCCTCAGGAGCTTTGATGTCTTCTAGGTTGATTCCTCCGAAAGTTGGAGCAATACCTTTTACAATCTGAATAAATTTATCCGGGTCTTTTTCGTCAATTTCAATATCAAAAACATTGATGTCTGCGAAAATTTTAAATAAAAGACCTTTCCCTTCCATCACAGGTTTTGAAGCTTCAGCACCAATATCTCCCAAACCAAGAACTGCTGTTCCATTTGAAATTACAGCAACCAAATTTCCTTTTCCTGTGTAGTCATACACTGTTTCCGGCTTATCGTGAATCTCCATACACGGCACGGCAACACCCGGAGAATATGCCAAAGACAAATCTCTCTGCGATGAGTGAGGTTTTGAAGGGATAACTTCAATTTTTCCTTTGGGTTCAGCTTTATGATAATCTAGCGCGGCTTGATTGAAATTTTTTTCGTCGCGTTGGGTTTTACTTGACATAGAATTTTCTTTTTTAGAGTATATATTTAATGTGGTAATCAACCAGACTTTCGATTGGTTTCTGTACAATGTGCCCCACATTCAAATTGAGTTCTGACGCAGCAGAACGTAAAATATTTTCGTAGTAATAAGCAATAGAGCCTATGAAATTGATTTCGGCATTATGTGATTCTTCATAAGGAAGAACCTGGTAATCGAAGAAATTTTTCATTTCTTCCAAAACCATAGCCTGAAAATAAGGATGATCTTTTCTTTCGACAACAAATTTGTTGAAATCTGCCAGATAGGCGTTGGGTCTTGTTTTGTGATACATGTTTTGCAATGCTTCATCAATTGTCAACCCATAAATTTCTTTGAATTCTGAATGTAAATCCGGAGGAAGTTTCTGCATGAAGAATCTTCGCACCAATTGTTTTCCGATGGCACTTCCGCTCCCTTCGTCGCCCATGAGATAACCTAAGGAAGGAAGTTTTATCTTTAAATTTTCTCCGTCAAAATAACATGAGTTTGATCCTGTCCCCAAGATACAGACAATGGTTGGTTTACCATTATAAGCAGCATAAGCAGCAGCATAAAGGTCTTCTTTTACAATAATCTGTGCATGGGTAAAAACTTTACCAATTTCCTGCTCAATGGTTTCGCAGTTTTTTCTCACACCACAACCAGAACCGTAGAAAAAAATCTTGGTAATTGAATTTTTAAGTGATGTCAAACTGTGATTTTTCTCAATCTCTGGTACAATGAGTTCTTTGCTGATAAAATTGGGATTGAAACCAATGGTTTCGGACTTTAAGAAAACATTTTTGAATTCATCTAAGATTACCCAGTCAGATTTAGTAGAACCACTATCAACAATAGCAACCATATTTTACAATTTCATTTAAAGATGCTAAAGTATGAATTTATCTTGAAAAAGTAGGGTAAAGAACGATGACATTATTCACAAAAATTAAGGATGTGCCTCATTTTGCGAAGTATTATATTGATGTAGCCAATCTTCAATTTCGTCTTCGAGATAAGAAGTCTGAAGGATCATCGCATCAAGGAAATCATCTGGTACTGCCTGACCTTCTGAATTTTCTAAATCCCAAAGATCATCTGACATATTTTCATACTCAGAATACACTCTTTTGAAGCGTGAGCTTTGTCTTTCTAAATCTTCAATTTTCTTTTGCTGAAGCTGAAATTTTCTGTATTTGTTTTGACGTTCCATACAAATATTTTATTGTTTGATGTGAATTTAGTTGAGTGAATTATGCTGTAAACAAGCACTACAAGATAGATAAAACTCCAATCCCAAAAGATTGAAAATTAAATAAATACCAGGTATCGATTCTTCAGTTCTGAAAATTAAATTTAGAAATAATTTTCAATGGAGAAAAAAAATTAACAACTTTTTTTACTGTTTAACATATAGTTATAACTTTGCAGCAATTGATCAATTTGATGAAAGATATCCTAATAAGGCAGAAACAGGTACTTTTTTTTATTATTGCAGGTGGCCTGAGTGCAATTGTAGAAATAGGAAGTTTTAAGATTTTCAGTTCTTACTTACCTCAGCTTTTTGCAGAAGAGACAAATTTCCATGGAATACATTTTCCCTTAAGTAATATTTTTTCAACCTCATGCGGGATTATTACCAATTACTTTCTGAGCATCTGGTTTGTATTTGAGCGAGGGAAACATTCTAAAAAAAGAGAGTTTGTCTACTTTATGGCGGTTTCCGTGATTTCCACATTATTCAGTCTTATTTTCTTTCAGATATTCTATAGTTTTGTATTCAAAGATAATATCGATTTGATTGTTTATACTTTAAGTCCGGAAATATTAAGTAAAATATCTGCGATTCTTCTGGTTTCGATTCTGAATTATTCCGTTAAGAAAAAAGTAATATTTAATGGATAAACTTAAAAAGATTCTCAATTATCTCTGGCGTGGCTGGCTGATTATTCTTGCGTTTGTTTTAACGATAATTTTCGGAATTCCTGTTTACATTTTTTCTTATAATCAGAAACATTATAAATATGCTTATAAATTTATCCGATTTTGGTGCTACGGAATTTTCTACGGAATGGGTCTTCGCTACGAACTCATCAATCTGACAGACAAAAAAATTGATAAAAACCAGCAGTATGTTGTGATATCAAACCATACTTCAATTATGGATATCATGCTTCCGTGTATTTTATTTCCAGATCATCCGCTTTGCTATGTCGGAAAAAAAGAACTGGAAAAAATTCCGATTTTCGGAACAATCTACAGAAGAATCTGCGTCATGGTAGACCGCAGCAGCGCCAGAAGCCGTGCCGACGTTTACAGAAGATGCGCCGAAAAGATGGAAGAAGGCAACAGCATTGTTCTTTTTCCGGAAGGTGGTGTTCCCGATGACACTTCAGTGGTTTTAGATGAATTTAAAGACGGTGCGTTCACACTCTCATCAAAACACAACTCTCCGATTGCTGTTTTCACTTTTGTAGGTTTAAAAGAAATTTTTCCTTTCGACAACTCAAAAGGGCATCCAGGAAAAGTAAAAGTATATTTTAATGACATCCTCGAGCCGACTACCACTCCTAAAGATTTAAAATTGTCTGCTTTTGAGACAATAAAAAAAACGCTTGCGGAATACAGTTAATTGCATAAATAAATTATATTTGTGTAATTAAAAAAACAAAATGGATTCAAACCCGCAACAGACCAAATGGTCTCAATTTCTCTCACTCATTGTAGTGTTCTTTTTCTGGGGCTTCGTAGCCGCAAGTAATGATATCCTAATTCCCGTATTCAAAAAATGGTTTGTACTTTCACAGGTGCAAAGCCAATTGGTAGCCTGGGCATTTTACGTGGCTTATTTTGTAGGTTCGGTAATATTTTTCCTTGTTTCAATTAAAAGTGATATCCTTCAAAAATTCGGTTATAAAAAAACATTGGCAGTTGGGCTTGTACTTTCTGCTTTAGGTGCATTCTTATTTGTACCAGCTGCTGCCTCAGCTAATTTCTGGTTTTTCCTTACGGCTTTGTTTATAGTAGGACTTGGTTTCTCTGTTCAGCAGATTGTTGCCAATCCTTTAGCCATTAAAATGGGCAGCCCACAGACAGGAGCTCACCGTTTAACACTTGCCGGAGGAATCAACTCTTTGGGAACCACCATCGGACCTATCCTTGTAGGTATTGCCCTTTTCGGTATGGGTAATGATAAAGAAACTACACCATCTGACAAAGAACTATCTAAAATTGAAATCGTTAAAAACGAGTATATCACTCACAGAGACGAACTTGTAAAGAACATCACATCTCTGAAGCAGGATTCAAAAGATGATCCTACAACTGTAGCAACAGCTGTAAGCACTGTTCAGCAGAATGTAGATGCTTTAGATACAGAAATCAACCAAATGAACAATCTTGCTACAGCAAGCGATTTGCAGGTAGACGATTTTTCTGATAAACTTGGGAAAATTAAAGAAAAAACTTCCGCAATCAACTATCCTATTGAGTTTGTAAAGGAAAACCTGAAACTGGTAAAAGGTCCGTTTATTGTCTTAGGAATTGCCTTTATTTTAGTCGCGGTATTTATGCTTTTCTCTAAAATTGAAGATCCTGCGAAGGATGAGGAAGAAACTATTGAAGAAGGAAGTTCAAAATTCAGCATTTTCAATTATCCACAATTGTATTTGGGAATGCTTGCCATCTTCATTTACGTTGGTGTTGAAGTTTCTATTATATCAAATCTTCCAGCCTTGCTTCACACTAAAGAATTTGGCGGCGTTTTGGAACACAATATCGCTCCTTTTGTTTCTCTGTACTGGGGAAGTCTGATGATTGGAAGATGGAACGGTAGTATCAATGTTTTCAATTTTTCTAAAACTACGGTTAACATTTTAAAATTTGTCGTTCCATTTGTAGCATTTGCAATTATTATTGTTGCGAATACGCTCAGCGGAAAAGACGTTTCTTCGTTCTACATCTACGGATTCTGGATTTTAGCTTTCATTGTTATGAGTTTCGTGGGCGGAAAAACTGCAGGAAAAACCCTGATGATTTTCGGAATTGCCGGTATATTAATGATGTTAATCGGTTTGGTATATCCTGATAAAGAAATGGCAAAATATTTCTTCATTTCAGGTGGTCTTTTCTGTTCCATCATGTGGCCTTCAATTTTTGACCTTGCCATTGCTGGATTGGGTAAAAACACAGGTAAAGCTTCATCTTTCCTGGTAATGATGATTTTAGGCGGTGGTATCATCCCATTGCTTCAAGGTTATATTTGTGACTTCGACAAAGTAAATAAGGAAGGAATTTTCGGAATTACATGGACACATTTCTCTTATGTAATCCCGGTTTTATGTTTCGTATATCTGGCATTCTACGGATTTATCACCCCAAGAATCCTGAAAAAACAAGGTATCGAAATGGGCGAATCCACTTCAGCAGGTCATTAAAACATGAGTATTTTACTACATAAAAAAAGATTTTGGGCAGGTATTTTACTTGCCCAATTTGTTTTGTTCTTTATATTTTCAAAATTTGGATTTTGGATTGTCTTTTTTGAAAAACTGTATGACTTTCAGAAAAACATTCACATCAGAATATTTAGTTGGATTCCTTTTTCAGCAGGTGATGTATTTTATATTTTAACAGGAGTTTTCTTAATTTTTCAATTGATTCAAATTTTTAGAAAAAACCTGAGAAAAAAGGCTCTTCTCCGGATTTTAATATTTTTAAACATCATCTACTTCAGTTATCAGATTTTCTGGGGAATGATGTATTTTCAGACTCCTATCATCAAAAAAATATCGTCTAAAGAGAAACCAAATATCGAAAAAGCAAAAATTTTAGCTTTGAAATATCTGGATAAATGCATTGCGACAAGACAGCAGACCAAAGAAGATAAAAATGGCGTTTTTATTATTTCAAATCGAAATACATTGATTGCTGAAATTATAAATCAGGAACAGGCAATCCCTAAACTAATAAGTTCAAAAAAAACACTGTCAACAATATCGGTAAAAAACAGTTTATTTAGTGAAATTATGAGCTACACCGGAATTTCTGGTTACTATAATCCGTTTACTGCCGAGAGTCAGTTTAATTCAAATCTTCCCAATTCTATAATCCCTTTTACGATTGCTCATGAAACTTCTCACCAGCAAGGCTTTGCCCGTGAGCAGGAAGCCAATTTCATCGCCTACTTAAAGGGAATCAATTCTAAAAACATAGAATTGCGTTACAGCACAGAATTTTTTACACTGAAAAGTTTATTGAGATACATTAATAGTGAAGATTCTGCCTTCGTAGAAAATATTATCAAAAACTATTCTTTGGGAATGAAACGAGACCGTGCTTACGAAAGAAACTTTATGATAAGCCATGAAAGCAAACTTGAAGATTTTTTTGGTTTCACCAATGATCTTTTCCTGAAAAGCAACCGCCAAGAAGGCTCAGTTACTTATTCTTACTTCGTAGATCTTCTTCTGAATTATGAAAAATAAAAAAAAGAACCGTATCAGGCGATACGATTCTAAAAACACAAATGATGAAAAAAAATTTATTACCTTGACTTGTTCCCTCATTCAAGGTGATGTAAAAGTACAACAATATTTTAATTTCCAAAATACCTACCACCTTTTTTTACAAACTTTAGTACAAATTTAACAAATAAGGCGTCGTAATTTACGCATTATCACAATAATAAGAATTAACAGTACATTAATAAAACTGCTTAATAATTATAATAATTACTTTAAATCTAATATACATTGCTTCAAAATGAATACAATATCCTTTATTAATTATTAAAAAAATCAACTATTAAAAACATTCAGAATGTTAAATTTTGTTAAATTCAAATCTTTTCTTTGTTTTCAGATAATCAAAAACACTTAACAAAGTACCATAAATAAAGACATTTCCATAAAAAAAAGAGCTCATAAAATTTTAAATTTCCCGCTAATTCATCTTGATAAATCACTTTTTTTCATGAAAAACAAGAGGAAAGGCTCTTCAAGAAATTATTTTATAATTATAATGTGTTATATGAAAACCTTTAAAAATTGCGAGAATTAAAATCAAAATAGTATTAAATTTTCCTCACAACACAATCATTTTGCAAAGTACCGACAGTGCAGGATAATTTTTCTTCGCATTAATATTAGTTTGCAATACAAGAAATTGTTTTAAAATTTGAATCTAAATCATTATGAAAAAATATATTCTAGTTCTATTCGCTTTGGCGTTGTCAGTTTCAGCATCGGCGCAATACAAACCGTGGACTTCCGCAAAACAGCCTTTAAAAGAAATCAAAGCTTTAAAGAAGCAAATCAAAAAACCGGAATTCAGAAAAGTTGATTATTTAATTACAGATTTCGGAGCAGTTGGAGACGGAAAAACGAAAAACACGGAAGCTTTCAAAAAAGCGATTGAAAAGTGTAGCGCTGAAGGTGGCGGAAGAGTTGTTGTTCCGAATGGCATTTTCTTAACGGGAGCAATTTATTTGGAATCTAATGTTAATCTTCATTTAACCGACGGTTCAACAATTTTATTCAGTCAGGACAGCAACGACTACCCCATCGTTTTCACGCGTTGGGAGGGTATGGAATGTATGAATTATTCCTCTTTGATTTACGCTTATGAGGAAGAAAATATCGCCGTTACCGGAAAAGGTACTTTGGATGGAAATTCAGATTTGGATAACTGGTGGTTTTGGTGCGGTGCTACAAAATATGGCTACAACGCATCCCGTCCGGGAAGACAAAATCCTGCGAGAGCGAAACTTCATGAATATATGGCCAACAGAACGCCTGCAAGAGAAAGAATTTTTGGGGACGGATGGTATTTAAGACCGAATTTCGTACAGCCTTACAAGTCTAAAAACTTTTATATGGCGGATGTTTTGGTGAAAAATTCTCCAATGTGGAATTTGAATCCTGTTTTGTGTGAAAATGTTTTAATTGAAAGGGTAAAAGTAATCAGCCACGGACCAAATAACGATGGTTTCGACCCTGAAGCGTGTAAAAATGTCTGGATTAAAGATTCCTATTTCGACACAGGAGACGACTGTATCGCCATCAAATCCGGAAGAGACGAGGACGGAAGAGATATCGGAAGACCAGCCGAAAACCACATCATCGAAAACTGCGAAATGAAAGACGGTCACGGCGGTGTTGTAATCGGAAGTGAAATTGCAGGTGGAGCAAAAAACATTTACGCCATCGGAAACGTGATGGACAGTAAGAATCTTGACCGTGCTTTAAGAATTAAAACCAGTTCAAGCCGTGGCGGAACCATTGAAAACGTATTTTTCTACAATACAAAAGTAGGCGCATACAAAGAAGCGGCAGTGCGTTTCAATATGCATTATGAAAAGCCAGGAAATCACATCCCGACCATCAGAAATATCTGGGTTGAAAATTTAACTGTTGACAAAGGTGGAAAGTATGCCGTATTTTCTGACGCCTACGAATCTTCTCCGGTAACGGATTTCACAATGATTAATGCTAAAATGGTTGGCGTTCAGATTCCTTACAAAGTAGATTATTTAAAAAATGTGACTTTAAAGAACGTAACCGTTAACGGACAGCCATTAACTGAGTTAAAACCATAAAATGCGAAGAAAAACCATTTTCGCCGGACTTCTTGTCTTGTCGGCATTTTCACATTCGTTTTCCCAGTCGAAACACTGGCATAATAACGAGCGTGAACTGCATTACAAAGAAGACATAGGCGATTTTTTATTGGTCAACGGAAAGTACAGATTCAATCGTGCTTTGTACGGAGATAATCGTGCATCGAGAGTTGAAGCCGGAGATTTACCGGAATTTGCGTTGTATCTTCCGGGAATGGGTGGGAATCTTCAATTTGTTATTCAGAAGGGAAATTCAATTAAACAATTAATAAAGGCTGATAAAATTGAAACACGTTACCGACCGGGAACGATGCTGTATGAAATCAAAGACCCGATTTTGGGTAACGGAAGTTTAAAACTAACTGTTTTAGCACAGGCTAAGGAAGAGGGTTTGGTTTTAAAAATGGAAACTTTCAATATAGATTCATCAACAAAAATCTATGCAGTTTTCGGAGGTGCGAGCGGAACGACTTTCAGCAGAAATGGTGACATTGGTGCAGACCCGGAATCCGGATTTTATCTGTTGCCTGAATATTGTCTGAATAATCAATTTCAGATTAATAAAAATCAGTTTCAGCTTAATTATTTAAATAAGAAAAAGGAAAGTCAAACGGTCAGCGGAAGTTTTTCAAATGTCGGTTCTTTACAGCAAACCGATGCGACGACTTTAGAAAAACTGTCTGAGTTTAATCAAAATAAAACGGACAAATCTCCGATTGTTTACGCTTCTTATTCTTCACAAAAACAACCTGTTTATATTCAGGTTGCCAAAGGAAAATCAGATAAAATTTTTTCGGATGAAGATTTAAAAAACATATTTAATGAAGCTGAAAAAGTTCGTTTGACATTAACGAACAGAATTCAGCTAAAAACTCCGGATGCGGATTTGAATAATTTCGGAGCCAATTTAGCCGTTGCAGCCGACGGAATTTGGGAAAGTCCGACATTCCTTCACGGTGCAGTGGCGTGGAGAATGCGGTTGAATGCGTGGCGTGGCGCTTACACAGCCGATGCTTTAAGCTGGCACGACAGGGCAAAAGAACATTTTGAAAGTTATGCGAATTCACAGGTTTTAAAACCGGATTTTGCACCCGTTGAAATGGATACGATGCGTCATCTTGCCCGTCACGAAGAGAAAATGGGAACTTCTGTTTTTTCAAGCGGATATATTTCCAGAAATCCGAATGACAATACAAAATCGCATCATTACGATATGAATCTGGTGTTTTTTGACCAGATGTTTTCGCATTTCAATTACACGGGAGACAAAGAATTTCTCAAAAAAATGTGGCCAACGATGGTTCGCCATATGGATTGGGAAAAGCGAAATTTCAAGCGTGGTGATTTGTACGATGCCTATGCTGCCATTTGGGCGAGCGATGCGCTTCAATATTCGGGTGGAAAAGTGACGCATACTTCAGCTTATAATTACAGAGCCAACCGTGAGATGGCGAAACTGGCGAAAATAATCGGTGAAAATCCGCAACCTTACGAACAGGAAGCTGATGCAATTTTAAAAGCAATGAAAAATCAGCTTTGGATAAAAGACAAAGGTTATTTCGCTGAATATAAAGATGCTTTGGGCAATCAAATCGTTCACGACAAACCGGGAATCTGGTCTATTTATCACGTTTCGGATGCTTTTATCTTGAATGAATTTGAAGATTATCAGAATTTACAATACATTACTAATCACACACCTAAAATTCCGATTACGGTAAAAGGTGCGGACAATAAAGACTATTTTACCTTAGCGACGACCAACTGGCAACCGTACGACTGGTCGATAAACAATGTGGCTTTGGCGGAAAATTTACAGACTGCTTTGGCATATTGGCAGGCTGGAAGAAATGAGGATGCGTACCAACTTTGGAAAGGAAATCTGGTTGAATCGATGTATTACGGTATCAGTCCGGGGAATTTTGAACAGCTTTCTCATTACGATGCTTTTCGTGGAGAATTGTACCGAGATTTTGCTGACCCAATTGGGGTGGCTTCAAGAACTTTGACGGAAGGACTTTTCGGAGTTTATCCGAAATTACTGGAAAATAAAATCAGCATCAAACCTGGTTTCCCGAAAGACTGGAATTCTGCAGAATTGAAACTTCCGGACTGGGATTATCAATTTAAAAGAAATTCAAAGAAAACTGAATATTTTTTCACTTCAAAATATCAGAATCCTGTTTCGTTAGAAATGCAGATTCCTGTTAATTATTCCAACATCAAGTCGGTGAAAGTGAATGGTAAAAAAGTGGATTGGAAAATTAAACCGAATTCTATTTTGCAACCTTTTGTTCAGTTTGAAACGCTGAAAGGAAATGATTTTAAAATAGAAATCAGTTATTCCGGAGAAGAAATCAAAAATGAGCAAACCAATTATATCAATTATATTTCTGAAAATCTTCAGTTGACTTTTGATTCAAAAAAGAAAATTAAAGATATTCTCGACCCTCAAGAATTAATTAAAAATCGAAATGGAAATCAATTTAACTTGGTTCAGGAAGAAAGAAAAGGAACTTTCTTCGTTCAGGTCGAGCAAAATGGAACAAGTTGGTGGCAGCCTGTGAATGTTGATATCCATTTTCCTTTAGAAACAAAATGGGTGAATAAGAAACTACAGATTCAGTCAAAATCAGCAAATCCAATCAATGGAAAACTTTCTGTCAATGGTTTAAATAAAACTTTTTCTATTCAAAAAAATCAAAGTTCAACCATTGAAATTCCTACAAATTATTTAAGCAAAGGAACAAATTCTATCACGCTTGATTATAACGGAATTAAACAAAATATTGAAATTACCGATTGGGAAATTGAAAATCAAGGTCAGTTCAACATTATTTCATTAGCATCAAAATACAATGAAAAAGTCACTGAGATTTTCAATCAGAAATACCTTTCTCCGAGACTGGAAGTTCCGACTTTACAGCTTCCGTGGCAGGGAATCGGAAATTGGTGTTATCCGTTAATCACCGCGCAAATTGATGACAGTGGATTGATGAATAAAAGAAAAAACAATAAAGTTGAGTTTCTTGGAGTTCCATTTTTGATTGATAAAACAGATAAAAACATTGCGTTTGTAAGTCAGTGGGATAACTATTCAGATTCTCTTGAAATTCCGGTTTCAGGGAAAGGAAAGAAAATTTATTTTCTGATGGCGGGAACTACCAACCCGATGCAGTCTCAGATTGTGAATGGAAAAATTACAGTTCAGTATGTTGATGGTTCAACTTCAGAATTAGAGTTGAAAAATCCAACAAACTGGTGGCCGATTGAGCAGGATTTGTTTGATGATAATTTTGCGTTTGAAATTCCGGATGACAAAATTCCGTATCGTGTAAAACTAAAGACCGGAGAATTGTATAAAGGTGGAACTTTAGATAAATATTCAAGCATCAAAGGATTTACAGACCGTCAGGTGGATGGTGGTTCTGCTACGATTCTGGATTTGCCGATTGACCCGAACAAAGAATTAAAATCGATAAAACTAACCGCAGTGAGCAACGATGTTGTCATCGGAATGATGAGTGCGACTGTTTTGAAATAGGATTTGATGCCACGAATGCACGAATTAAAATATGTTTAAGATTATATAAAAATAAAATTTTCAAAACATTTTTCTTTTCCCCAACCCTAAAGGGTGGAAAAATGTTTTGAAAATTTCATCAGAATTACTCCCTTTATGGTCGGGGAAATAATTCTGATGAAATTTGGACAGGCTTTAGATAAAATATTCGTGAATTCGTGGCAGATAAAATAAAAATAATTAAATCATTTAACCGCAAAAGCCACAAAAGAACTGTTTGCGATAAAGGATTTCAAAAGTTTGCAAAATGTAGAATTTACCATTAACATTTTGCCGTCTTTTGAATATCTGATTACGCTGGAAAATCTTTTGTCTCTTTTGCGGTAAAGAAAAATTAAATAAATTTAAAATGAAAAAAATTACAATATATCTTGGGATTTTCCTGATGGGATTTTCTTCAGTGAATGCCCAGAAAATCGACCGAAAAAAGGTCGTTCAACGACATAACATTGTCAACACAAAAGCCGATACGCTTTCCACTTTTACGGTTGGAAACGGAAAATTTGCCTACACAGTTGACATTACCGGAATGCAGTCGTTTCCTGAATATTACAAAAACGGTGTTTCTCTCGGAACACAGTCTGAATGGGGTTGGAACAGTTTTCTGAATAAAGAAAATTACAAGTTTGAGGAAACTTTAAAACCTTATGATTTCAATAACGACGGGCGAAAAGCTTTATACTCTGTTCAAATCAAAGAACCGGAAAGAAATAAAGGTGCTGTGGAATATTTCCGTGTGAATCAACACCGTTTGCAATTGGGAAATATCGGGATTGAACTGACGAAAAAAGACGGTCAGAAAGCGAAAATTTCAGATTTAACCAACATCAATCAGAAAATTGATTTGTGGACTGGAATTATCACGAGTGAATTTTCTCTGGAAGGAACTCCGGTAAAGGTCTGGACGGCTTCTTTCCAAAATTCAGATAAAATCGGGGTGAAAATTGAATCTGATTTGGTGGCTAAAGGAAAGCTTAAAGTTTTTGCCAAATATCCACATCCCTCGGGACAGTTTTTGGATGACGCGGCGTTTTACGGAAGAGAAAATGAACATACGACGAAGATTATTTCTTCACAGTCGACGCAGGGTCTGATTCAGCACAAATTACAAAGCACAGAATATTTCACTCAATTCAATTTTACGGAAGGAAAACTTCGTGAGGCAGAAAAACATTATTTCGTTTATGAGCCTTCTTCGAAAAATAAAACCGTTGAATTAAGTGTTGAGTTTTCAGCTAAAAGTCCGAAATCCGCTAGAACATTATTCACTGATGCTGAAAAAGAAAGTGCTTCCGGCTGGAAAAACTTCTGGGAAAGCGGTGCTGCAGTGGATTTTGAAGGAAGTACAGACCCGAGAGCCAATGAGCTGGAGAGAAGAGTTGTCTTGTCAGAATACTTAACTAAAGTTCAGTGTGGAGGAAGCAATCCGCCTCAGGAAACGGGTTTGACCTTCAACAGCTGGTACGGAAAACCGCACACAGAAATGCACTGGTGGCACGGCGTTCACTTTGCACTTTGGGGAAGACCGGAAATTTTGGAGAAGCAACTGGATTATTATTTCAGGTCGTTTGACAAAGCTAAAAAATTAGCCGAAAGACAAGGTTACAAAGGTGTTCGTTGGATTAAAATGTCTGATAACGAAGGCAATGAAAGTCCGTCTTCTGTTGCAGCATTTTTGATTTGGGAACAGCCACACATTATTTATATGACCGAACTTTTGTACCGAAACAGTAAGGACAAAAAAGTACTGGAAAAATACAAAGATTTGATTTTTGCAACGGCAGATTTTATGGCTGATTTTGCGACCTATGATAAAGAGAAAAACCGCTACAACTTAGGTAAGGGAGTGATTCCGGCTCAGGAAGTTTTCCCTGCTAAAGACACTTATAACCCGACTTACGAAGTTGCGTACTGGGATTGGTCACTGAAAATTGCTCAGCAATGGAAAGAAAGATTAGGACAGCCTAGAGATAAAAAGTGGGATGATGTCATCAATAAACTAGCTCCACTTCCTGTTCAGGATGGTGTTTATTTATCGACAGAATCAGCGAAAGATTCTTTCACATTTCCAAAATGGATGACCGACCACCCTGCTGTTTTAGGAGCATTGGGAATGGTTCCGGAATCTCCGAAACTGGATAAAAAAATAATGAAAAACACGTTGGATATCGTTTGGGAAAGATGGAACTGGGAACACACCTGGGGATGGGATTTCCCGATGACAGCGATGAACGCAGCTAGACTGGGACTTCAAAATAAAGCGTTGGATGCTTTGTTTATGAACATTCAAACCAACACCTATCTGAAAAACGGACATAATTTCCAGGACAAACGATTGAGAATTTATCTTCCAGGAAATGGTGGTGTTCTGACCACCGTTGCGATGATGCTGGAGGGTTGGGACAACTCGACCGGAGAATTCCCTGGTTTTCCAAAAGACGGAAGCTGGAAAATAAAAGCAGAAGGTTTTAAGAAAATGCCTTAAAAAATTTCACATTCATATAGTTTCTGAAGTCTGCTCTGAAAAGGGCAGGCTTTTTTTGTGAGAGGGTTTTTGCGTTGTAGGGTTTGGGAGTTTGAGAGAAGTTTTTTTGAGGGGTTGAGTGTTGGAGTGAAAAGTGAAATATGCTAATTCTTTAGGCTTTTGAAAAACTTGAAGGTCGATATGGGAGTTTTGAATATTTAAATAGTTTTTACAAGAAATTTATAAACTATTGATAATTAAGAGTTTTCAACTATCTCCGTTATTAAAAACATTCATCATTCCGTTACTTCAAATTTTTGTATCTTGTTTTCAGCAATTAATCGCTTTTGATTATTGCTTTTATTTTTAACTGAACTGCGTTCCTATCTGTAAAATATCATGGCCGAAACATTAGAAATAAACATCAATGAAAACTCCAGAGTTCCGAAATACAAACAGATTGTAGATTCTATTCTGAACGGAATTGATGGTGGACAAATAAAAATCGGAGAAAAAATTCCTTCAATTAATGAACTCAGCGAGTCCTGCTTTCTCTCCAGAGATACTGTGGAAAAAGCCTACAAAGAGCTTCGCAAAAGGCAGATCATTGAATCTGTGAAAGGGAAAGGCTACTACATTTCCCGAATCAACAAGAACGATATCATCAATATTTTCTTTCTGATCAATAAACCGAGCACGTATAAAATGATGATTTATAATTATTTCGTCAATGCAATCGGTACCAAAGGAAATGTGGAAATGTACATCTACCACTGCGACGAAACGCTTTTCATCAATGCCCTAAAGAAAAACCTTGGCGGATTTGATTATTACGTAGTAATGCCTCATTTCCGTGATGAACAGTCGAAACATACGAGTTCTACGCAGGAAGTTTTGGATATTATCGAACAGATTCCGAAGAATAAACTTTTACTTTTAGATAACACAAAACCTAATATTTCCGGTGAATATGGATCTATTTTTCAGGATTTTGAGCACGATATTTATGAAGCTTTAAAGGAAGGTTTAGATAAAATAAAAAACTACGAAAAAATAATTCTGGTCTATCCCGACAAGTCGATTCATCCCTACCCTTTCCGTATCGTTCGGGGATTTGAGCAGTTTTGCAGAGATTTTAAACTCGACTACGAAATTCTGGATGAAATCTATCCCGACATGGAACTGCAGGACAAAGATATTTTCATCACTATTCGTGAACGTGATTTGGTGAATTTAGTAAAACAAATCCGTCAGAAAAATCTGAAACTGGGTGAAGACATCGGAATTATCTCCTACAACGAAACACCTTTGAAAGAATTGCTGGGAATTACCGTGATTACCACTGATTTTAAGGCAATGGGAGAATCTGCTGCTTACATGATTTTAAAGAATAAAAAGGAGCAGGTGAATAATGTTTTTAAATTTATTCAGAGGGAATCATTATGATTGATGATTGATGATTGATGATTGATGATTGATGAAAATTATGTTTTAATAAAGGAAAGTCCAAATATTTATTGGAAATAACTTGAAATTTTTCACAAAATTTCGACAAAAAATATTTAATTAAAATGATTAGAAGATTAATTTTTGCCGTGAGTTTTTTAGTGGCAATCACTGTTTTCGGACAGAAAAAAAATGATATTCAAGCTATAGCGGATGCAGCAGAAAAACTGAGAGCAGCAATGATCAGCGGAGAAAAATCTGCTTTGGAATCATTAATTGTTCCGGAACTTACTTACGGACATTCGGGAGGTCATATTGATGATGCAAAAGAATTTGTAGAAAAACTGGTCAGTAAAAAATCTGATTTTTTAACGATTGACATTTCTAATCAAAACATACAGATTGTTGGTAATACAGCCATTGTCCGTCACCATTTTTACGCTACGACTGCTGACTTGGGGAAAGCTCCGGGCGATGTGACTTTGGATATTTTGCTGGTTTGGACTAAGGTGAAGAAGGATTGGAAATTGCTGGCGAGGCAGGCAGTGAAGTCGGAAAAGAAAAAGTAAATAATAAAATTTTGATTTATATAAATTCGTGGAGGTAGCTTTGCGAATTTTTTTTTTAATTTAAAAATCATTTACAAAATAAAGAAATGGGAAAACTTTTATTATTTTTCGTTATTATAATTTTTAAACATGAGTTGCATGAGTAAAAAAATTATTTCGCCAAAAGACGATGAAAAAGATTACAATGGAAAATTATATTTCGCAACCTATAATGAAAATGAATATCCTAGAGATACAATTAGAAATGGTCCGAACGACTCGCTTTCGTTATTCGTAAACAAATGGTATTCAAAACATTTGAATTCACTTAAAGAAGTATCTCTTTTTGATAAAAAAAACGAAAATTTAAAAATTATTAGATATACAAATTTAGGAACGTGGTCAAATCCCTTTGTTTATAAAATGGAACTTCAAAATGACCAAACAATTTTAACCTATAGGCAAAGTGATGGATTAGGAGGATATCAAACAGGAAAAATAATAAAAGAGTACACAAAGAAAATCAGTGTAGAAAAATGGAATAAGTTAATTTCAAAAGCAAATGATATTAATTATTGGAATATGAGAACACATGATCCAAATATCGTTTTGGATGGAGAAGAATGGATTTTGGAGATTTTGGTTGATGGTAAATATCATTTAGTTACTAGAAATAGTCCTGAAAATAATAATGATCAAAAATTCGCTGAATTGTGTAAATTACTTACTAATTAGTATAATACAAAAGAGTGAGATTAATTATTCAAATAATTTTTAGAATCATCCACCGCTACAAAAACAAAATCCTTCGCCTCGTCGTTTTCTTTCTCAGGAGTGATCTGTAAAATTTTCTTACCATCTATCTCACCGATATATTTGAATTCACCTGTTCTGGGATTGTACCACCAACATTTTTTCTGCTTTCCGGTGATCTTGGATAAATCGATTTCCATATTTCGACCACTATAATTGTAGACCAATAAATAATCATTTCCGCGTGTGGCAATGAGTCTGTCATGACGTTCGCCAGCGTTTCCTTTGATGATACTTTGGTCGGGAATTCTTTCGAAATAAGGAAATTTCAACATCAGATTTTTTAAATGTTGCATCTGAACAAAACCCGAATCTTCAAGGCAATCATACCAAGGGCGGTTCGCTCCATAAGCCGGAGACAAACCCTTCCTGTAAAACTGCATAATGGAATTGTGACCGTACGTATGCCCAAAAGAACCTGCAAAGACCGACCAATAGGCATATCGTCTTACATCGTTATCTTTCCATCTCGGTTCGCTGGCATCATGCAGTCCTTGCGGAATATCTTCGTAAGACGGTTCTCCATCGATGATGGGTTTCAAAGGTTTCTTGGTAAGCGCCTTTTCTACATATCTCCAGTTGTCTTCTTCGGTATCGGCGATTTTCTTTGCTTCGCCGTCGCCTTTTCGCTGTCCGTATCTTCTGTGACCGCTTTGAAACATGTTGAAGTCTAACCAATCAGCATCATTAAACCAATCAACGGAACTTGTAGCACCAAATGGATGATACGTCATCAGATGGTTTTTATCAACGGACTTTATGCTTTTGGCTAAAGCTTCCCAAACTTCTGTTTTGATGTCGCCTCTTAAATCACCTCCAATAAACCAGATGATATTTGGAGAATCTTTATAACGTTCAGCCAGAAATTTACCGTAACTTTTTGCCTCTTCCACATTCATTTTTCCGCTTTTTACCAAGCCGCCCCAAATGCAGACCATGCCAATGTAAATTCCGTTTTTCTCGGCAGTTTTTACAATATAATCCATGTGATCCCAGTATCCATAAACTCCTTTCTGATTGATGTTTGTGAAATCAAAACCGTCAGTCATCGAAGGTTGCCCATATTTATTGTAAGCCGGAACTGCATTGATCGTTTGTACCTGAACGACATTGTACCCGTTTTTTGCGCATTGGCTTAGATAAAAATCAACTTCATCACGATCGGTACGCTCCGGCAGAAGCCAACCGGTTTCTCCCAACCAGAAAAAAGGTTTTCCGTTTTTGTGCTGTAAATATCTGTTGTTTGAACTGACCTGTAAAGCTCCGTTTGACCATGGTAATTCCTGTTTTTTGTTTTGAGAAAAAGTGAAAACAGAATAAATAATGAGAAGAAGTATGAGGATTTTTTTCATGAGAGTAATTTGGTTTTTTAAATGATTTCGTTTTTGATTATCTTTTTTCTTCATGATGTGACTATACCACAAAAAACACTAAGCATTTCATTAAAAACCAACACTTGTGAACCTTGTGAAAAATCTTTGTGTTCCTTGTGGTAAAAAAAACGCATTCAATAATTTTTCAATCATTACAAAAACTGTTTTTAACGCAAAGATTATTTTTAATATTGCATATTTTTTAAGAAAGCCAAGGCAAATAAAATTTGCTTCGCAAAGCTTGAAAATATTCTTTGAATGTTGATTAAAAATAATATTATAAAACAAAAAAATACAATTCATCGAACTGTATTTTTTATTTCAATTTTTATGAAAGATCATTTGAGTAAAAGCAAAACTAAAAAACTTCCAGCATCCCGCTTCCATCTTCCCGCTTCACCTACTTCACCCTAAAATTCTGCAACTCCTCCGGCGTATCACAACAAACCTGCTCCATCACCTGTCTGAACTGCATTTTAAGCATTTCAATAATATGGTCACCACCTTTGTCACCTAAAGCTCCAACGGCGTACATAAACGTTCTTCCCATAAAGGTAAATTCTGCGCCACAGCTCAAAGCACGGGCAACATCCGGACCGGTTCTTACGCCGCTGTCCATCATGATTTTTATCTGACCTTTGTATTTTTCGCTGATTTCTTTCACTACCGCAATCGTCGATTCTCCTGCATCCAACTGTCTTCCGCCGTGGTTGGAGATGATCATTCCGTCGAAACCTAAACGCACCGCTTCTGCTGCGTCTTCATCGGAAGCGACGCCTTTGATGACCAGTTTTCCTTTCCATTTATCACGGATGGCTTTGATTCTGTCTGAATTTAATCTTCCTGAAAAAGTAGAGTTCATAAACTGACCCAGCTGCTTCACGTTCATGTTTTTGTCCATGTATTTTTCCATGGTTTTAAAACTTGGAACGCCGTGTTTCAAAATTTCAAGACACCATTCAGGTCTTGCCAAAGCTTGGGAAACATTTCTGAAATTCAGTTGCGGCGGCATTGCCAAACCGTTTCTGATTTCTTTTGCTCTGTAACCGAAAGTAGGAACATCAGACAAAACGCATAACACGTCATAACCAGAAGCTTCGCAACGATCCAAAATATCGTCACGCAACCATTCTTCTTTCGGATGATAAAGTTGATACCAAGCTTTTCCTTCCGTCAGTTCTGCAATTCTTTCGATGCTGCTGGTCGTTACCGTACTTAAAATGAAAGGAATATTATGCTTAAAAGCTGCTTTTGCTAAAATTTCCGGAGCATTCGGCCACATCAATCCTTGTAAACCAACGGGGGAAATTCCAAAAGGGGCAGAATATTTTACACCGAATAATTCCGTTTCCATATTGGCTTCCGTGTAATTGTTGTTCAGATATTGCGGACGAAGCAGAACATCGCGCAATTCACTTGTATTTCTGTCGCGGTTGATATTTTCGTTACAGCCGCCATCCAGATATTCGAATGCGAAACGGGGCATTTTCTTTTTTGCTTTTTCGATCAGCAATTCTAGAGAAGCGTAATTGGTATCAAATGGAAATGCCATAAATGTTGGATGTTTGATGTTGGGTGATGGAGGTTTGATGTTTGATGTTTGATGTTGAAAACTTAATGTTTATCAATATTCATTTAACTTCCAGCATCAGACTTCCAGCTTCCAGCAGATTTTAATAATTTAAAATTAAAGGTTGAAGCACTTTCATCTGATAATGCTGCTGTAAAAAAGTTTCGTCTATTTTTTTGTTTGAAATCACCATCGATGCTCCCAAAGCCGAGCCCAGCGGAGAATGCGTAGACATCACGTTGTAATGCTGGAAATGGTGAGACATCAGTTTCATAAAGACATCATTGTCTGTAAAACCTCCATCAATATAAATATTTTTAATTTCTGAATTTCCGATGGCGTTGGTAATGGTATGAATCTGCAGATCCATCAGCTCAATCATCAACTGATGATACGCTTCTTCAAAGGTTGCGAATGAATTTAAATCGGTTGCGGTAATCATTTTTCGTTTCAGAATAATCCCTTCAAAACGGAAGTAGATGTTTTTATTTTTCATTAAACGCAAATACAATTCCTGATCGAACTGCACTTCTCGGTGGAAACCGTATTCTTTTCCGTAGTAAGCACACAGTTTTTCAACCTGAATTTTGTATTCATTCCCCATGAAAAAACGGGATGCTTTCACACGTTTCCCATCGATTCTCATGTAGTTCAGACAGTTGTTTTCGATGTCTTCATCCGTTAAACTTTCATCGTTGAATGGATTCAGAGAAATACTCCACGTTCCGGTTGAAAGCAATAAAAACGGTTCTTTTTTACTTAAAATATAGGGTAAAAGCGCTGAAGAACTGTCGTGAATTCCAACGCCGATTTTAATTTTTTTGTTTCTGTAAGAGGTGTTGATGCTCGCAGAAGTCGGAACAATTGGTCCTAATAAAGCATCGATTCCTTCTTCGTAAACCCAGTCGTGGTAGTCTGCTTTGTCGTAATCCCACAAGTTGGTATGACAACCGATCGATGTAAATTCCGAAACACAGATTCCTGTAAATAAATACGATAAATACTGAGGTAAGTGAAGGCTGTAACGGATTTTTTTAAAAACTTCCGGATGTTTGTATTTTAACCAGAACAACTGCAGTCCGGAATTCAGCATTCCAGTTTGTGGAGATGCAGTTTCGCGGGCAATTTTCAGTTTGCTGCCATGTTTTTCGTAAAATAAATCAAGAATATCCTGATCCATCGGTTTGGTGTAGTTGTACAAAGGCGTCAGCACATTTCCTTTCTGATCGAGGTGCACAAAACTTGCTCCGTAAGTAGAAAAATTGATAGCTTTTACTTCGTAATTTTCATCATCCAAAATGGAGTTAAAATTATCTTTAATCCAGTTTTGTAATGCCGGAAGATCTTCTGTGGGATAACCGTCTTCGTCAGTCGTCAACGGTAATTCTGTATATTCACGCACAACTTCTTTGTAATTTTTATCAAACAGAAAGAATTTTTTATTGGTTTTTCCAATATCAAATACGATGGTTACCTTTTTTTTGGACATTCCTGAGATGAATTTAATGATTTATTATAAATGGGAATTAGTTTTTTCAAAATGTGATTTAGAATCTGTTTAAAATTCTTTTTTAACGCAAAGAGGGCAAAGATTTTTTTAACTTTTCCTGTATATTTTTCGTTCGTCCCGAAGTTTCGGGATTCTACTCAGCAAGGAAATACGGATGTATAATTCTCTAACAGTTTAAGCTTTCAGCAAAATTTAAATTTCAAAAACCATTAAGAAGTGTTTAGAGAATAGAACCTAAACACTCTTAACGGTAATAATTAAGGATACATATAATTAAACTTTCGATTGCACCTGAAAGTAATTATTAAAATTAAAATGGATCTTACAATCCTGTTGCTTTTGCCCAGCCTCTTTCAGAAATCAAGGTTTCTCTTACCTTTAAACTTCTGTAAGCAGCGATCGGGTCTAAAGCTGCGCCAGTCTGCAGTCTTGCCGCCTTCAACAACGGACGGACGTCTGTTCTGTAAGCGTTCTGCAAAATATCCTGAGCTGCAACAACATCGTTATTCAACTGTGCTTCTTTTAAAGCTTTCTGATCCACCAAAAGTGCCTGAGCATAAGCAATTAAAATCGCTTCCAGAGACTGCAATAAGTCTTCCAAAGGATCTTTGATGTTGTGACTGGCGTCGATCATCCAGGCCGGATAAGGATTATTTTTATTATTCTCCATTCCGTACACCAACTCGTTGAAGATCAGGAACAAAGCGTAAGGTTTGATAGAACCTACCGTCAAATCATCATCACCGTACTTGCTGTCGTTGAAGTGAAAACCACCCAATTTACCTTTATACATCAAGGTTGCAACGATTTGTTCAATATTGGTATTCGGTAAATGATGACCCAAATCAACCAAAGTGTAAGCCCTCTCTCCACAAGCGTTTGCCAGCATAAAAGACGTTCCCCAATCCTGAATGGTTGTTGAGTAGAAATTCGGTTCGTAAGGTTTGTACTCAATGAATAATTTCCAGTCTTCCGGCATTCCTTCGTAGACTTCCTTTAAACTTTTCTCAGTATTTGATAAAGCCGTCTGGAAATTTAACTGTCCCGGAAAACTTGCTCCGTCTGCCAACCAAACGGTTAAGCTTTTTGAATCTAATTCTTTCCCGATTCTGATGACTTCTTTGTTGTGTTCAACTGCGTAAGCTCTTGAATCTTCGTTTACAGAATTTAAAGAACCAAATTTGTATGAATGTTTTGCATCCGGCTGATCCTGAAATGTGTTTGAATTCATTGCGTCAAAGATCAATCCGTGAGATGCTGCACTTTCTTTCAAAGCACTTACATCACTTGGAATATCCCATGGAATGTGAAGTGAAACCGCTCCGGCAGAATGAGTCAGTGCGTGAAGCAAACCAACATCATCTAATTTCTGTTCCAAAACTGCTGGTTCGCCACCATAAGAAAATCTTCCGAAACGCGTTCCACCTGCACCTAAAGCCCAACTTGGAATTGCCACCTGAAAATCGGCGATTTTGTTAACGATTTCAGCAACGTTTGAACCTGATTTTGTTAATTTATCTGATAAATATGCGAAGTCTGAATTGAAATTTTCAACTTCATTTTTATTGTGTTGTTCAATGATATCTTTTCCTATAATCATGATTTATTTTTAAATTTATTTTTACCACAAAAGCTTTCCTGAAAATTTCTAAGTTTAATGTTTTTCGCATTAAAGTTCAAATAAGTCTCGTCTTTTCAGTTCACAAATTTCGGTAATCCTATTTGATCTTTTCAGAATCCGAATAATATCTCTAATAAACTTTTGTGCCTTTTGACTTCGTCGAAATAATATTCATCGACTGAAAGGAGATAATCTTCGATTTGTGGTTAAATTTTTAATATTATCTCGGGAACGCATTTGCCATTCCTCCGTCTACATTGATGATATTTCCTGTACTTTTATCTAAAATCGCAACGCAAGCAAAAACTCCGTTGGCGATGTCTTCAGGAAGAATAATTTCGTTCAAAAGGTTTCTTTTTGCGTAGAAAGCAGGTAATTCTTCAACAGAAATTCCGTTTGCTTTTGCACGGCCTTCGGCCCATTCTCCTTCCCAGATTTTGCTTCCCACGATTACGCCGTCAGGATTTACAACGTTTACTCTGATTTTATCTGCTGCCAATTCTGCTGCCAATAATCTTGTCATGTGCTGTTGCGCTGCTTTTGCAGTTCCGTAAGCTACGTTGTTTGGTCCTGCAACCAAACCATTTTTGCTTGCAATGTTGACAATGTCTCCGCCTAAGTTTTGCTTTTTCAAGATTTCAGTTCCGAATTTTGACATCAAAAACTGTCCTTTCACCAAAACATTTTCCAAAAGATCCCAGTCTTTCAGGGTTGTTTCTTCTAAAGATTTTGAAATCGCCAAACCTGCAGAATGCACGATAATATCTACTCCTCCGAATGCCAAAACTGTTTCTTTGAATGCTTTTGCAATCGCTTCATCACTCGTTACATCACACTGAACGGCAATCGCCTGATCTTTATTGTACTTTGAAGTTGCAGATTCTACTGCTTCTGTATTTAAATCTGTATAAACTACAACAGCACCCTCAGCAACCATTTTGTCTGCAATTGCCTGTCCGATTCCTCCTCCGGCTCCGGTTACGATGGCAATTTTTCTTGACAATGGTTTTTCTTTCGGCATTCTCTGCAATTTCGCTTCTTCCAATAACCAATATTCGATATCGAAAGCTTCCTGTCTTGGCAATGCTGTGTATTCTGTAATTGCTTCTGCCCCACGCATAACGTTGATTGCATTTACGTAAAATTCACTTGCAACACGTGTTGTCTGCTTATCTTTTGAGAAACTGAACATTCCCACTCCAGGATAAATGATGATCACCGGATTCGGATCACGCATTGCCGGGCTGTTTGGATGCTTACAAGTTTCGTAATATTCTTTGTATTCCTGTCTGTATTGCTCGAAAAGTGGATTTAATTTTTCTAAAATCGCTTTAGAATCAGACAAATCTTCGTTTTTATCTAAAGTCAATACTAACGGTTGAATTTTAGTTCTTAAGAAGTGATCCGGGCAAGAAGTTCCAAGTGGAGCCAATCTTTCCAAATCATTAGAGTTGATATACTCCAAAACAACATTGCTGTCTGTGAAATGACCTACCATTCTGTTTTCAGAAGAAGCTAAACCTCTTAATAAAGGCATTAACTGAGCTGCTTTTTCTTTACGCTCTTCAGCAGGAAGTGACTCTACTTTTTGTCCGCCAAAAACCTGACCTTTTTCTTCGATTTTTTTAGCGATGTATTCAGAAGCCATTTCGATAACTTCTAAACTGTTGATGTAAGATTCGTAAGAAGTATCTCCCCAAGTAAATAAACCGTGGCTACCTAAAACTATTCCTCTGATTCCAGGATTATCATTCAGGCATTTTTCTAACTGAAGACCTAAATCGAATCCCGGTTTTTGCCAAGGAACCCATCCCATAGTGTCTCCCCAGATTTCTTTGGTCACGGCTTCGCTGTCTTTTGCAGCAGCAACTGCAATTAAAGCATCAGGGTGAAGGTGATCAATATGTTTGAACGGCAATAAACCGTGAAGCGGTGTGTCGATAGAAGGTGCTTTGCTGTCAAGATCATAAATACAGTGGTTGAACAAGCCTACCATTCTGTCTTCGTCTGCTAAACCTTCGTAAACATTTTTAAGGTTTCTCAATCTTTCGGTGTAAAGACCTGCAATACCTGCTCTGTTTAGTGTTCCGATGTCTCCACCTGAACCTTTTACCCACATTACCTCAACTTCTTCGTTGGTAAGAGGATCTTTTTCAATGGTTTTGCAGCTTGTATTACCTCCTCCGTAGTTGGTAATTCTAAGGTCTGCTCCTAATATGTTTGAGCGGTATAAGAATAAAGCCACCTGGTCATCACCAAAAGATGCTGCTTTTTCATCATCCCACAAATAGTCTACGTATTTGAATGTTTTTACTTTTTCCATTGATTTCTTTTTGTTTTCTGAATTTTACCCAAATTTAGCCTCTAATATCCACTGCACTATCCCGTACTATACTGATAATGCTTTGATTTAAAAAAAAATTAACAACGCTGAGGCGGTTTTTAAAAATAGTTTTGATTGTAGGTGATTGAAGTGTTTGATTTTGAACACGGAGGGCACGGAGTTTATTTAAAATTCTTTATGTTTTTAAGGTTCACAAAGCCGTTGACTTATAAAAGACCTCAGAGTTTTTCTGTGCTGTTTTTTTTACTTCAATCAATTGAGAGGTTTGGGTGAAAGTTTGTATTAAGTAATTTTTATTTTGTGATTAGAATTTAAACAAGATTAAAAATAAGGTTGTTTTTTAAGTATAAATCTCTCTGGAAAAGATGATTTTTGACATTTTGACAGTATGAAAAAGGGATGCTAGCGGTATAAGATCGGTATAAGATTCCTATAAGCTTCTCTTATGTTCAAAATAAAATGATGTAAATGGTATTCTGATAGTTTGTCACCATCTTAAACAGATGATAGAATTTACAAGTTGAGATTTATAAAAAACAAAAAGCAGCTTTAAGGATAATTTCTTATCAGCGAAAAGCTGCTTTGTTAAAATATTAAAATTGCTTAATTGTTTTGTTTTTAGTACCCAGGAAGCTGCGTTAAGTTCGGGTTGTCAATCATTGGGTGACCTGCAGCTTGGTTTGCGAACGGAAGCAATTCTGTTTTATTCGGTACAAAACCATAGAATAAACCATCGCCACCACCTTCGATCCAGTTTGGATAGGTTCCGCCATTTTCTGCTGAACCTGTTGGCTTGGTATAAATGATTGCTCCAATCTGAAGAACGTTAAAACCATTTGTAAATCCTACAGCCTTTCTTGCGTTTCCATTGAAAGTACTCGTGTACGCTTCAAACATTCTTGTAGGATACCATTTATCATCAGTCGTAGACGTTTGTCCGTTTGCTGCTGCAATACCTTTAAGCGTAGTCTGAAAAGCTGCATAGTTTGCAGAGCTCGTAGGGACAGCTGACGCAGCGGCAATCTGCGTAGGGTCTGTTAAATCAATATAGGTAACCGCCAAGAAAGGATCTCCATAAGCCTGGGCATCTTTACGGTATTTATAAAGACGAAGTGCAGGTGTATTGGCATAAGGTCCTGTTTTGTTTGAAAGATTTTTCATCGCCTGTCTTGTCGCTAAAATTTCACTTTCAAGTTTGTTCATTCTGATTAAATCTGTACGAAGATTGAACTCTCCGGCAAATTCCCATTTTCTTTCCTGAACCAAAGCCTGATCAAAAGCAGCCTGCCCAGAAGGAATCGCCATAGAGCCGATGCCTGCACGGTTTCTTACCTGCTGTAGCGCTGCAATACCTGCTGCTGTAGGACCATTATTTAAATAATTCTGTGTTTCTGCATACATCAAAAGTACATCTGCATATCTGATCAAAGGTACATTCAGGTTACGTGAATCTGCTGCCTGAGGCTCTACACACCAAGAAATTCTGAATTTCCCAGGCATAATACATGAGAAAGTAGTTCCTACATCAACCCAAGTATCAGTAGCTGCACCACCATTCAAGAAATAAATACTGTATGCAGTACAAGACACATCTCTTCTGGTATCTCCCGGAGCAAATGACAGATAGTAAGTTGGCAATAAGAACTGTAATGCCTTACGGGAACCAAACACCCCACCACGGCTACCCGGATGTGCATACACTCCAAATCCTCCATTGGTATTAGGACCGTACTGAGCAATCTGGAACATCACTTCCTGATTCAGTGTGCTTAAATTTCTTCTGCAGAAGTTGTACCACAGGCTTTCAAAACCGCTTTTACCTGCTGAAGCCTGCATCAAAGAGTTTTGACCTCCAGTGATAACAGCTGCACAGGCATCATTTGCAATCTGATACAGTTGCTGCACTCTTGCATTATCGGGACGACGGGACATTGTACCCGGCGTAGAAGTATTTAAAGGCCAACGAAGAGAATATCCACCTGCATATAAAGCAATTCTTGCCAATAAAGCATTGGCTGCAGGTCTTGTTAATCTTTCTGTGGTAGGGTAACCAGCCTGACCTAAAGTAGGCATTGCCGGAATAGATTGCTGAAGATCTGCGATGATGCGGTCATAAATCTCGTCACGTGATGCACGTTTCGGGTATAAAGTACTCGGGTCGTTCGGATCCAACTCTTCAAGAGGCAACCAAACAGCAGGAACATCTCCATAGACTCTTATTAAGTTATAGTAGCAATATGCTCTGATTGCTTTAGCCTCCGCAATTAAGGCATCCCGTCTGGCACTAGCTTCCATTGTTGACAATCTGCTGATAGCGATGTTGGTTCTTTCAATAGACTGATACATGGTAGAGTAGATACCCGTAAGTGTATTTGGCGTAAAAGCGTCGTATTTGTAATTACAGATATTGTATTTTGAATTGTTGGTAGAGCCATCTTCAGCTGAGTGCATTACGGTATCACCTGCCCCCATCTGATAATACATTTCAGTAGGCACCAAAGCTCTGTAGCACCCCTGTATAAACATATCTGCAGTTGGCAAATCTTTAAATACCGATTCGGTATCTATAGCGGTATAGGAAGGCTGATCGAGAAAATCTTCACTACAAGAATTAATGAATAGAGTGGCAATCACCAAAGAAGGGATAACCAGCAAGCTTTTTACAAAAGTATATTTTTTCATGATGTTAAAAATTAAATAATTAGAATGTTAAATTGATTCCCAAAACATAACTTTTTGATCTCGGATAAGCGGAATTATCAAAGCCCGGTGTCACAGCAACCCCACTTGCAGAAGAAACCTCAGGATCATATCCCGAATATCCTGTAATGGTTGCCAAGTTATTCAAAGTTAAGTAAATACGAGCATTCGACAATCCTACATTTTGTAAAAACTGTTTCTCGAAGCTATATCCTAATGTAACCTGTGCGATTCTTAGATAAGAACCATCTTCCACGTAATATGATGACGGATAAGTAATATTCTGAGAATTGGCATTGCTTAAGCTCCATGTACGTGAACCCTCGTCTGGATTTAATTCTTTCAGTCTCTGTATATTATTGGTAATCTGCCCTGTATTAGGATCGATTAAACGATAGTAATTGTTTCCAAACTCTCCCGGAACGTTTTGGTAAAGCGCATACGGGCTTAAACTGTGCTTGGTAGCATTGTAGATATCGCCCCCAACACTGAACTTCATAAATACCGCAAGGTCAAAACCTTTGTAAGAGAAATTGTTTTGGAAACCCCCGAAGAAATCCGGCGTACCGTTTCCGATTTTCTGCAGTTTTCTGGTAAACTGATCACCTGCTTCATTGTCAGCAGCAAATTTCATATCACCAGGTCTTGCGGTACCTGTAGCTGGTTTTACAACACCTGGTTTCAAAGCTCCAAAAGAACCATCAGTATTCACAAGGAAGTCATCTGTTGTATACACCCCCTGATAAACATACCCGTACATATCTCCCAACCGCTCACCCACTGTAGCGTAATAGGTAACAACACCAGTTCTGTTTCCACCTACAGAGAATGTTTTATTGGGCTGGTTTTTCTCAAGTGATAATACTTCAGATCTATTTGAAGAGAAATTCAAATCGGTAGTCCATCTGAAACCTGCATTTTTAAAGTTGACTGTATTTAAAGTAAATTCCATCCCACGGTTGGTCATTGATCCGATATTCTCAACTCGTCTTGAATACCCTGATGACACGGGATACACGCTGTTTAAAAGCATTCCCACTACCTTGTTATCATATAATTCGGCAGTTAATTTAATTCGGTTGTTGAATAACGCCAAATCCAATCCTAAGTTAGAGTTTTGAGACTCTTCCCAGCTTGCGTTTGGATTCCCAAGGTTGGTTCCCGGCACGTAAGCAGGATTTCCCGGCGTGTTGTTGATTGGATAATCTGTCTGTACAATGTTGGTGAAAAATATATTGCTATCAACATCATTGTTTCCTGTAACCCCGTATTCATATCTGAATTTCACATCATTGATCACATTAGAAATCTTAGAGTTTTGCCAGAAATTTTCCTGCGACAGTCTCCAAGCTACAGCAGCCGAAGGGAACAAACCCCATTTTCTCCCAATTCCAAATTTGGAAGAACCATCATAACGAAGGGTACCTGTTACCAAATAACGGTCGTCATAAGTATAATTTACTCTGCCGAAATAAGAAAGTAAAGTGTTTGGAGTACCTCTGCCAGCAGATTTATCCTGCACCGTGGCATTTCTAATATCATCCAGACCAGAATTCGCAATAGGGAATTTTATCAGCCTCATGCTGTTGCTTTCAGACTGAGAATAGACAGCTTCCTGCCCTGCTAAAGCGCTTACTCTGTGCTTTTCGCCAAAAGTTTTGGTATAATTTACGGTATTGGTAATCTGATATCTGTACGACTCACTGTTTCCGATACTCCCATTGATTCCCGTATTTACCGGATCTGTGAGGAATGCCCTTGAGTTTTGATCTGAAAAAGATGTAGATTTACTGTTGCTCCATTGATACTGCCCTGCAGTTCTGAAAGTAAAGTTTTTAAGGAAATCAATTTCCAATCCCATATTAGCCAAAAACGTTCTTGAGCGGTTGTTTGAAGTAGATGCATTGGTTTCTACAAATGGGTTTTCGGTATCATATCCGGAATCTAAACTTGAAAAATCCGGAAAAGTCTGTGTATTGTACAGCTCATCATCTGTAAAGAGTGTACCTCCCGTAATTGGCTGAAGAAGGATTTTTTTGATCCCACTATACGCACCCCCTCCATTGGTAGAGTTTGAAGTAAACATGGTGCTGAAATCAACTCTGAAGCCTTTTTTCAACTCTGAATTGATATTGGCCCGTAATGAGTTTCTCGTCTCGCTGTAGTTTTGAAGCAAACCATCCTGCTTGTTGTAGTTGTAGCTTACAAAAGCCTGGGTTTTTTCGTTTCCTGTAGAGAAGTTTACGTTATGGTTTTGCGTCATCCCTGTACCTCCCAACATTTTTTCCTGCCAGTCTAACGCACTTGCATTTCCGTAACGGTTTGAAATTCTGTTGAAAACTCCATTATAGAAACCAGGCGTATCGGTACCTAAGCTGTTGTCGAAAACATTACTCCACTGCGTGGTTTTACCTTGCAGCTGAGCCATTTCGTACTGATATTTTACAAACTGCTCAGAGTTCGAAATCATGTCTATTCTCTTCGAAAGCATGTCAAATGCCATGAAAGAATTGTAATTAATTACTGTTCTCCCTTTTTTCCCGCTCTTCGTTTTAATGATGATGATACCGTTTGACCCACGTGCACCATAGATGGCGATTGCTGATGGCCCTTTCAGAATGTCGATACTTTCGATATCATTCGGGTTAATTACGTTCAATGCATTATCAAGCTGGAAACCATCTACAATATATAAAGGAGTAGTACCGGAAGTGATTGATGCTCCACCACGGATGGTTACGTTGGCACCGGCACCGGGAGCACCGCCTGATGTCACGATATTTAAACCTGCTGCTCTACCCTGCAAAGCCTGCAAAGCATTCATTGCGGGAGTAGCTGCCAATTCTTTTGCAGAAACCGAAGCTACAGAACCTGTAAGGTCAGATTTTTTCACCTTTCCATATCCTATCACCACAACTTCTTCGATGTCTTTGGTACGGTCTGTTTTTACAGAATCATTTGCTTTCTGCTGTGCAAACATAAAACCAGACGCCAGCAAAAACAGCGGAGCGATAAGCGGCTTAAAATTTTTGTGTTTAACTTTGATTGACATATATTAATTTTTATTTACATTGAATTATGTTTGAAAAGTACATTCTTACAAATGTTTTAGCATCCTGCCATATCCTGCATTATAAAATTCATAATTTTTCTTAATAATTTATATATTATTCTATTTAAAAATGAAATTATTATCAATCTAAACATCAAATATCAAAAAATATTTAAATTTACAAAACCAACACCTAAACTGATATTTATCATGTTTCCATCAAAATATTTTCAAATAATGGCATAAGACTTGATGAAAAAGGCAACTAAAAAATTTAGTTGCCCCTCAATAGCTAAATTGAACTCTAAAAAATATGTTAACTGAATATGAAATTACTTTAAATTTTAATTTAAAATATACTCCTCAATTCTACTTCTAAATCTACCTGTATAATACATATAGAGCATCCTGCGGTATACTGTATATTCATCAGTTTTGTCAGCGCTTGTAGAACTCTAATTCTACAATACCGAGTGAGCCTTTGGTTTTATTCTGCTGAATTTCTTTTTTCCCTGTAATTTCAACCAAGCCTCCATACTGATCTTTGTCACTGCTGCTGCCCAACAACTCAATTCTCAACGTTTTCCCCTGTACGGGAGTTTTAAACGGAATAGAAATATAGCCCAAACTTTTCTCAGTATCTCCACGGAAAACCTCTTTACCATCGATGAGTATCCTGATTGGATAACTTTTGTTTCTCCAGCCTGTAAGTTTCATTTCTACTTCGGTAAGCACTGCATTTTCTTCTAAAAAATAGGTAATGAATGCTTTAGAAATATCACCGTCACTTTCCCACTGGCTGAGCTCATTGTCATCAAAACTCAACTGTGCTTTGTCTGGATTACTTCCTGCTTCGGCTTTCACAATTGCCACCGGCTTTCTTGTTTGTTTACAAGAGGGCGACTCCGGCGTTTTGCCTCGTGAAAGATTAACGGGTTGAAAATCTTTGGTAAAATACTCTGACAAGCCGTCTTTTTCTTTTATTTTGACTGAAGTAAATTTAATTTCATCCGAAATCAACCCTTCAGATTTTGCTTTCAAAACAATTTCTCCTTCTTGAAGTGTCGAGCGGATCAACATACGATTGACGCCCTGTTCTACAGGTATTTTCTGTGACAGAATGTAATTATCTTTTCCTTTGGCAATACCTCCACGCCATTCTGCAGGCCCTGCTAATTCGAAAGAGACAAGTTGGTCTGATAAAGGACAACGGTTATTTTCGGCATCAAGAACTTCAACTTCTACCAAAACAAGATCTGCGGCATCTGCTTTAAATCCATCTGCAGCATTCCATTTTTTCAGTTTGATAGAATGTGGTTTGCCAGCTGTTTGAATTTTGTCACGGCTCAATTCCTTATTTTGATTGTCGTAGCTGACGGCTTCAATTTTTCCGGGCTGGAATTTGATATTCTTAAAAGTAAACCAAAATCCATCCGATTTTTCACCAAAGCCATACGATTTTCCATTAATGAAAAGTTCTACCTTATCGCCACTTGAAACCACAAAAATATCTTTTTGAGTATTCTCAGGATAATTCCAGTGTCCTACAATATGTGTTCTGTAATTTTCAACATCTACCCAGCCGTCCCACATCACCTGATGGGCAAAAAAACCGTCTTTCGGAATCCGCATCGCATCCACTTCGCCGCTTCTTCTGTAATTTTCAACGCCACGGTAATGCGTATTGGTATCAGAAAAAATAATGTTGACACCACCTGAGCTTACACGATTTCCTGTTCCGGGACGAACTCTGTAATAATCATACCATCTGGTTACAGTTTCTTTGGTAAATGAGTCCTGATTTCTGTTGTAGACTTCAGCATCTTTGCGCTGTTCAACTTTGTTGGTAACGGTTGACCGGTAAATAGAATTTCCTTCTCCGTCTTTATGATAAGGATATGAATAGCCATCCCAATATTTTCTGAGCGCTTCGTCTCTGCAATATTCTGTTGCCCACATAGGAATATCAGCGGATTTGTTGATGTAAAGCATTTCACCGCCATATTCTGCAGTTTCGCTGTCGAGCATTTCACGTGAACCAATGGCTCTTCCACCACATGGATCGTATTGGTCGCGAATGGCCTTCATCTCAGCCATATGTTCTTCCGAAATAGATTCGTTTCCGGATTCGTAAAAGACAATACTCGGATTGTTTCTGTTGTAAATGATTGCATCACGCATCAGCATGGTTCTCTGTTGCCAGCGTCTGTCTGAGACATCTTTTTCAGCATCTCCTGCGGGCATTGCCTGCATCAAGCCTACCCTGTCGCAACTTTCTATATCCTGTTTCCATGGCGTCACGTGCATCCAGCGAACGAGATTGGCATTACTTTCTACCATTAATTTATTGGAAAAATCACTCAGCCAAGCCGGAACAGACATCCCAATCGCTGGCCATTCATTGCTGGTACGTTGAGCATACCCTTTCAACTGAATCACTCGGTCATTGAGGTAAACCATTCCTTTTTCAAATTTCGTTTTTCGAAATCCTGTTTTGGTCTGTACCCGGTCAACTAATTTATTATTGACGTATAAATCTGTGTAAACAGTATATAAATAGCCATAACCCCAGCTCCAAAATTCCAAATCACTGACCTTAGCTTCTGCTTTTAAAATCGTTTTTTGTCCTGGTAAAATTTTGGTTTCAGTACCTTTTATGGTCTTGATGACTTTACCTTTTTGGTCTTTAATGACTGTTTCAAATCTGACATCCTTAAGTTCAGAAAACTCATTAAATACTTCAGATTCTGCATGAATAACTGCATATTTATTTTTAATATCAAAATCTTTCGCATAGATATAAGTTCCAATAGTTCCGAGATTGGAGTAAAGCGGAAGCGTCTGATAAACTTTTTCTTTGATATATAAATTGACGTTTTTAGGTATTCCCCCGTAATTTGCGTTGAAATTTTTGTCATTCCACTGGTAGCCTTGTCCGGTGGCTTTTTCTTTATACTTCCAGGAATTATCTATCCGGGCAGAAAAAACATTGTCTTCATTTCCAAATTTTACGAATTCAGAAATATCCAGACCAAAAGCCATGACGCCATTTTCATGAATTCCAACCGATTGTCCGTTGATAAAGAATTCTCCTCCGAAACGAATGCCTTCAAACTCTAAGAAAATCTTTTTACCTTTTGCCTGTTTTGGAAGCTTAAAATGCTTTCTGTACCAGACAATAGACGTTGAAAGACTGTCAATCGCTACCTTAAAGGCTTCATCTTCATTGAATGCGTGCGGAAGCGTTACTTTTTTCCAGTTTTCATCTTTGAACGAAATTGATTTTCCGTCATTCACATCGCCCACATTCAGTAACCATTGACTGTTGAAATTATATTTTTGAATTTCTGGGTCAAATTTTATTTGTGCGGAAAGCCGTGAAGATAAACCCAAAATCATTAATAATAAGATTGAGACTTTGATTGAAAAGTATTTCATGTCGGTGAAGTTATTTAATTAAACTATTGCGGATTCCCAGTTCCAAACCACGCAATTCTGCCAAACCACGAAGTCTGCCGATGGCACTGTAACCAGGATTCGATTTTTTCGCCAAATCATCCAGCATTTGATGTCCGTGATCCGGCCGCATCGGTAATTGGTAATCAGTTCTTCCGGAAATCAGTCTTTTTTGCTGCTCATTCAGCAATGCTTTTACGACGCCGTACATATCGACATCACCAGCCAAATGATCGGCTTCAAAGAAATTTCCCTCTTCGTCTCTTTTTGTCGATCGAAGATGAATGAAATTGATTTTATTGCCTAATCTCTCAATCATTCCTACCAAATCATTATCTGGCCGAACGCCGAAAGAGCCTGTGCAGAAACACAAGCCGTTGTAAATAGAATCGACAATCTGAAGGATTTCTAAAGCATCGGATTCTGTACTGACGATTCTTGGTAAACCTAATATCGGGAAAGGTGGATCATCGGGATGAATCGCCATTAACACTTGGTTTTCTGCTGCTATAGGAATAATTTCTTTTAAAAATGATTTTAAATTTTCTCGTAATCCATGCTCTCCAATTTCTGAGTATTCATCAATCAAATCATTGAACTTATCCAATTGATAACCTTCTTCGGCACCGGGAAGTCCGGCAATGATGTTGTTTGAAAGTTGGGTTTTGTAAGCTTCAGACATTTGTCCGAATAACGCTTGGGCTTTCTCTATCTGCTCTGAACTGTAATCGCTCTCTGCATTTTTCCGTTTTAAGATAAACAGTTCGAAAACTGCAAATTCCAGTTGGTCAAAACGAAGCGCTTTGCTGCCGTCGGGAAGTTCAAATTCCAGATCGGTGCGTGTCCAGTCCAGAATCGGCATAAAATTATAGCAAACCGTAGTGATGCCACACTGCGCCAAATTCCGAATGGACTGCTTATAATTTTCTATATAAAGTTGATAATCGCCTTTTCTTTTTTTGATGTCCTCATGAACGGGAACACTTTCTACGACCTCCCAGGTAAGTCCGCTCTCTTCAATGATTTTTTTTCTTTTCTGAATCTCATCCACACTCCAGATCTCGCCGTTCGGAATATGATGCAATGCTGTAACGATGCCCGTTGCACCCGCCATTTTGATGTACGAAAGTGAAACAGGATCCTGTGGGCCAAACCATCTCCAGGTTTGTGTCATCCCTAAAATTTTATGATCAAATGGCTCCATTCTGAAATTCAGATGATGACTATCCCTTTACACAAATCAAAGTCATCAGATAATAATTATTTTAAATAAAAAACTTCCATCAGAGGAATACTTACCGGAGAATTGTCTTCATTGGTCTGCATTAAATCTTTCATGTAATCCCACCACTTTTGCATCACTGGCTGAAGCGGAATCTGTTGATATTTAATTTCATCAGCACAATCTAAAACGCCAAATAAAACATTTGTTTCTTCATCTAAAAAAATAGAATAATTCTCTACACCAGCATTTTTCAAGAGTTGTTTTATTTCTGGCCAGGTTTCCTCATGACGCTTTTTATATTCATTCTCTGAACCTTTGTTGAGGAACATTTTGAAGGCTTTTCTGCTCATTATCTTAATGAATTCCCGTATCCGACAATTAAAATAGAAACAAACATCACCAACATTCCTAAAGAAATCGTAGTAATCGTTTTTTTGGAAACACCTTTCCATTCCTTAATAATAACACCCCAAAGATTGGCAATTAAAATAATGAATGCCATGTGTAAAATCCACGAGCTTGGACCGTTACCCATTTTGCTTTCTCCCATTCCGTAGAAGAAAAACTGTAAAAACCACATCGTACCTGCCAAAGCACAGAAGATGATATTTTTTACAACAGGAACATTCTTTTTGCTATAATCTGAGTAAGATTTATTTTTAAATGAAAGATAAAGACAACCAATAAGATTTGATAACATTCCTCCCCAAAGAACGACAACGTAAGTCACATTATTCTGGAAAAGAAATTCTCCCTGATTCGGGTTGGCTACTTTCCAAGCTTCGTTAGCAACGTGTGCCATTGGTTTTCCTGCCTCCAAACCAAAATTGAAACATGCACTTAAAACTCCCGAAATAATCGCAACGATTAATCCCAAACCAAATTTATATTCTGTCTTAACTTCCATTCCATGAGGGTCGATGGCATCCGTCTGAAGTTCTTTATCTTTCATCACACCGGCTTTTCCGCTGATGATAATTCCGACAACGCAAACTAAAAGTCCTAAAAGAACCATTTTTCCCCAATCGCTTGAGAACATTAAACCAATATTATCTTTTCCGTCTTGCGGATTAAATTCATAATAAATAGAAGGCAAAAGCGAACCGATAACCATCGTCAATCCTAACATAATACTGCTTCCCAAAGCGACACCTAAGTAACGAACGCCTAAACCATACATAAAACCTCCGATTCCCCAAAGTGCTCCAAATAAAAATGTAAATCCTATGATAGACGAAGATTCATTCTGAATAATTTCCCAAAAATTAGGGATGGTAAGAAATGCAGCCAAAGGTGGAACGATAATCCATGAAAATATACCACCGATCAACCAAAAAGTTTCCCATTGCCAACCTTTTACTTTTTTGTAAGGCATATAAAAACTGCCCGAAGCAAAGCCTCCGAGAAAGTGAAAAATCACTCCTAATAGTGCATTCATAATTTATTCTAATTGATTGATGTTGAAAATTACCAAGATGAAACCGATTGCGCATCTTGTAGTGTCATGCTTAAATTTTTGATAAAATAAGAATTTTTGTAATGTCTCAAAAAGATCATATAAAGCCTTATTTTAATGACACTTACAAAGATTAACGATTAGTTTCAGAGCTAAAATATTTCCCGAAACATAGAGCCATAATAATGATTTGAGCTTATCATACTAAAAATGTTATGAAATTGAGTTTCCCAGAAATGAAAATTACTTTAAATTATTTATTACGCTACGCCCGCAAAGCTAAAGTTTTGAGTGTTTCATTTTTCCGTTCGCAAGGGCGCTCTGCTCAGCAAATGACAGCTGAAAACACAATAGTACTATTTTCTCATTTAAATTTACTGGAAATAGATTGCTTCGGAGTTCCACTGTGTGTGGTATCATTTTCTACTACACAGATATTTTTCCTCCGGAGCATCTAACAAAGAGATAAATTCAAACATGATACAGTATAAAATAATTGTTTGGAAAAACTTTGGAGACTTCACAAAAAAACCTGATGAATCAAAAATCCATCAGGTCAAACTATTTTAAAAACCGAGCAATCACACTTGGTTCCTTTTACTTTTTACTTGGCTCTTAAAAATCTTATTTTAACTTGTAAACCTCACTCGCTGCCAAAAGGAAACATCCCAATCCGTAATCTTCAAAATCAGGAACCTTGTCAACTGCCAAAGGCTGTCCATCTTTAGGCTCTTTTCCTGTTCCCTGAACCCATCCTAAAAATCCGTTCGGTTGAACTGAGTCTTTCACCATTGCATTCCAGGCTTTAACCAAAACCGGTAAATACGTTTTCTTATCAATCAAACCTTTATTGATTCCGTACGCCATTCCATAAACGAAAAGTGCAGTTCCTGTGGTTTCTTTTCCTCCGAAATTATTAGGATCGTGCAAACTTACATTCCAAAAACCGTCCTGTCTCTGAAGCGGAACCAGAGCAGCCAACATATCTTTATAATCTTTAAGATATTCTTTGTAATGGGCATCAGATTTTGGAGTGTCATCTAATGTTTTTGCTAAAGCAGCTACTACCCAACCGTTTCCACGGCTCCAATAGCAATCTTCGCCATTCGGTTCTTTGTAAGGCGGAACAAAATCTTTATCTCTCCACCAGATTTTGTCTTGCTGGTTGTAAAGTCCGTTTCCACCGTGTTTGTATTTTGTGTAAGCGTACATTTCGTAATTTCTGTCGAAATATTTTTGTTCGCCAGTGATTCTACCCAATTTCGTAAAAATCGGCATCGACATTTGAAGCGCATCAATCCACCACCAGTCGTCTACTTTTTTTGTAGCAATCATGCTGTCCATCGCAGCTTTTACGTTTTTAATTCTTTCAGGATTCTTTCTGCCGTCGATTTCGTAAAGATCAAGATAGGTTTGTCCGCAAGCCTGATGATCGGCATTTCTTGTATACGTTCCACGTTGTAAATCCCAATTATGATTGTTTGCCCAAGACATCGCATAATCATAATATTCCTTTTTCTTATCTACAGAATACAAAGCCATCAAACCTTCATAATACACGGCTCTTGTCCAAAGATTACTTGGCCAAACTTTTTTACCAACAATATCTTTTTTGGTATCGGGCCATTTATTCATAAAATATTGGTTGGTGCGCTGAGCGACTTCCAAGACTTCCTTTTTATTGGGAAGAACAACCTTAGCATTTTTCTGCTTTTGAGCCGTACAAGAGGAAAATCCTCCGATGATTACAGCAAAAAAACCTGCTGTTAATAGTTTTCTCATAAGTATATATTTATTTTCTTTTATTGTTATTTTTTTAAACGCTAGGTTCGCTAAGTTTTTGTCATCTAAATCCTGCATATTTTTGCGTTCGCAAGGGCACTCTGTTCAGCAAATGATAGCTGAAGCCATCGCTGAGTGAAACGCCTTTGCAACCGGAAATCTTTTCACAAATGTTAAAAACTTCCTTGCGAACTTTGTGTTTAGAATATTGATTTTTTACTTTAAATAATTCCTAAGTTCACATTTTTTTAAATCTTTGATGCCTTTTGCGACCAACTCTGCATTTACAATTGCACCTTCTTTATTGGTGTGCGTATGATCTTTCGGGAAATAGGCTTTTACTTTTTCGGCTCCCATCTTTTCATATTTTTTGATGACCATTGTATTTAAATCTAAAAAATAAGCTCCGGTTTGCTGAGCAACTTCTTTCGCCCAAACACCATACTGGTCTTTTTCAATTTTGCCTTTTTCGTTAAATTTATTTCTTGGAATCGGCGAAACAATAATTGGAATTGCACCTTTAGATTTCGCTTCATTCGCATATTTTCTCATGTAATGTCCAAAAGTGTAAACCGTTTCACTGACTTTTCTGATTGGATTATAGATATCTTTTGACTCTTCTCCGATACCTTTAATTGTTCCTCTTGCTCTTAAAGTATCTGCCAGTTCGCCACCATCATTATGACCAAACTGCATCAAAACATAATCGCCTTTTTTAATGGTTTTCATAATCGAATCCCATCTTCCTTCCGTTAAAAAAGTTCTGCTGCTTCGTCCACCTTTTGCATGATTTTGAATTTCAATTTTATCGATATTAAAATATAAATTCATAAAACTTCCCCAACCCCAAAGTGAATCGGCACCTTTACCGGAACCGTTTTGTACGGTGGAATCTCCGATGATGTAAAGAACAGGTTTATCATTGAATTTCTGAAATGAAACAGCTAAAAAAGCTATTGATACGATGATTGGAAGGATATATTTTGTTTTCATAATTTTTATAATATTTTTTGAACACGGAGCTCACTAAGTTTTAATTTAAAGTCTCTCGTTTTGTTTCACAAAGCCGCTATCGCTTGTAAAAGTTTGTACCGAAAATCTTTGATTTTAGAAACTTATGTGCTCTTTCATAAGTCGAATCACAAACTTAAAAATAACTAATGTGTCCAAAATATTTTGTGACTTTGTGGTTAAAATACTTCCCTGTTAAATCTATCTTTTTATGGTTACAACATTAGGTTTTGGCATTTCTTTAATCGATTCGTCCAAATAGTAATCGGTGTGCGGAGGCTGATTATACCCTACATTTTGCCAAACAATGCTCAAACGATATTGCGGATTGTGCATCAAGGTGTACAATCTGTGTTTCGTTGGAATGGTCGTTGAAAAAATTCTCAATTCCTGATTATCGGCACTTCTGTACATCACTTCTTCCCGCCAGTCTCCAAATAAATCAGCAACCAAAGACGGATTTTTTTTCGTTCCGTTATTGGATTCACACTGAAAATTCTTAGCATCAAGAATCACATTGATTTTCTCTTTTTTCCAGTCCCATTTCGAGATGACAGTTCCATCTAAAATTTCGCTTAAGAAATCACCATCCCAGTAAATCCCCATATTCGCAGGTGGATTTTTACTGCTGATTTTTTTTCCTTTCGTGTTGTAAACTCCTTTCAGTCCGGCTCCGGCAGCCCAAGATTCCGAACCTTCGTGACGAGGGTCGATATTTAATGACAAGCCTCTTCCAGGACCTTGAAATTTACCAGCTTCACTATAAACTGTGGACGGTAATTTCCATAAAACTTTTCCGGTTTTTCCATCTCTGAAATGTGCTCCCGCATCATCAAACCTCTCCTGAATATCAAAAATTTCCAATCCCGGATTGGATGGGTCCAAGTCTCCGACGTGCAACGCATCGCCGTGACCGAAACCTGTACTGTTCAAAACTTTTCCATCGTCATCCACAGTCATCGCTCCGAAAACAATTTCGTCTTTTCCATCATTGTCGACATCTGCAATCGTCAAATTATGATTTCCTTGACCACGGTATTTTTTATTTTCTTCTGAACTTTCGGTATCAAAAAGCCAACGAAGACTGAGTTTTCTATCTTTAAAATCCCAAGCTGCAATCGCAGTTTTGGTGTAATACCCTCTCGACATGATCACACTCGGAGTTTTTCCGTCGAGATAAGCAACAGCTCCCAAAAATCGGTCGATGCGGTTTCCTTTGGCATCGCCCCAAGTTTCGGTCATTTCTTCGTTAGTCGGGTTTAAACTTCCTGTAAATCTTGGAACCTGATAATTTACGGTATTAATTTCCGCTCCGGTTTGTCCGTCAAAAACGGTCAGAAATTCCGGTCCGGAAAGAATCATTCCATTTTCGTTGACGTAATTTTTGGTCGGGTCGCCAATATATTTTCCTTTTCCGTCTTTGCTTCCGTCTGCAGTTTTCATCACGATTTCCGCTTTGCCGTCCTGGTCTAAATCATAAACCAAAAACTGGGTGTAATGCGCGCCTTCCCTAATGTTTTTGCCTAAATTAATTTCCCACAAAAACTGTCCGTTCAGTTTATAAGCCTGAATAATTGGCGGGTCTGTCTCTCCTTTTTGACTGTTGTCTTTTGACCTACCAACTTGATGAAGAATAATTTCGTATTCACCGTCTCCGTCCAAATCGGCAACTGAAGCATCATTTGGAGTGTAACCTTCGGGGGTTTTCAACGGAATTGAAAAATAAGGTGTTTGATTTGCTGTATATTTTGCAAAATCTTGGTCAACGTACTGACTTTGGGTGTTTGATTTTACGAAGTAGGTGTAATTCTTCTCTTTGTCAGCAGTTTTATCTAAAAAATTAGTTTCGTTGAGTAAGGGTTTTTCGTTCAGTTTTTTGGTCTGGTTGTTTTCTGTGCGATACAAATCGAAATGGGTATTCTGAGCTTCCGTTCCCAGCAATCGCCAACTTACAAAAACGCCTGATTCTGCAGGAATCGCAACGATTCCTCTTTTCAGGTATTCCATCTGTCTTTGGGCAAAGAATGTTTGCGAAAGAAAAATGGCGGATGTAATGAAGATACTTTTGATTTTCATAAATCTTGTTTTTTATAAGTTTTGGCTAAAGCCGGATTTGAATCTCATATTTAAATGATATAAAATTCTATTTCTGTCTATCTAAACCTTATAGGTTTTAAAAACCTATAAGGTTTGTCCATTCGAATCTCTCGCAGCCCGACCTGAGTGGAGCTCTTTTTGTCGCAGTAAAGCGGAGACAAAAAAGCGGGAACGGAGGGCGGAAATAGCTGCCCAAATCATTTTGACAATTTAAGTTCAACCGATTGCACAATTTATTTTATTTAGTAGAAACCTGCTTCAATAACCACTTCACCCATTCTTCAGTTCCCTGATAATTGGTAAAATCTGCTGGTAATTTTTTGCCATCAATATACTCGTTGTAACACCACGGGTCGCCCAATGCGAATACAGTTCCTTTGCCCATTTTTGCGATGGCTGCGATATTTTTGCCTTCTGCAGAGAGCAATTCTTTCGCCGGACTTTTCACGGAAATTGTCGCCACTTCTTTCATATATAATTTTTGCTCAGAAAAAATTTCGTTTCCTGCTGGAACCATCACCTTGCCCTGCTCAAATTCTCTTTTCTGAACTCGGTTGTAGCTATCTTCGTTGAAATGAATGCCAAATTTTTCTGCCAAATGATTCAAATGTTCAAACTCGGAATTGCCCTTATCGTTGCTCAATAAAACCAAAACGCCACCTTTTTCAACCCATTTTACGAGGTTTTTAATGGATTTCGCATCGATTAAATTGGCTTTTCCACCGTATGCTTCTTTGTCGATATCAGCATCAACGATGATGTAGATATTGGCTTTTTTCAAATCATTTTTTGACGGAGCTGTAGTTAAAGTACCGATTTCTGCGCCTTGTTTCTGGAAGATTTCTCCCAACAGAGAAAATCCGCCGTTAGACGTGTCGTTCCAGGTATAATGCCAAGATTCAAGGACTTTAGTTTCTTTATTTTCCTTTTTTTCGTTGTTGAAAAAATTGTCTAAAACAACTTTCGGTTTGTTCTGAGCATTGGAAAAACCAAATGTAAATAAGGCTCCTAATGCTATCGTTTTTACTAATTTATTATTCATTGTAAATTTTATTTTGAGAAATATACAGGAATTATTTGAATTTCACCATCCAAACCTGAAGGTTGCACTTTCCAGTTGGATGCATCAAATGGCTTATAGTTAATATTCACAAAGTTAATTTCGTGATAATTTCGCCACTGGATTTTATTTTGGTCCATATACCGGATTCGGTTGGCCATAAGATTACTCACTTCGATTGTAATTGTGTTTTTACCTTTTTTCAAATGTTTTCCAATGTTGATTTCAAACGGGTTGCTCCAGACAATTCCGGCCTCTTTTCCGTTGACAATCACTGTTGCACTTTCGTAGAGTTTATCGAACTTTAAAAGATAATCGTCGGCTTTATTTTTCTTTAAATTAAAAGTCGTTGTGTAAGCTCCAGTTCCCGAAAAGCTTTGCGTTTGAGCGTCTTCTGTGAAATTCGTCCAAGGTTGAAGTTTCGTCAAAGTTCTTGATTTCGGAAGTTCCGGACCGCCTTCTTTGAAAGATAATTGCCAAGGTTGATTTAATACAATCGGCGCTTCTGTTTTTTGAACATATTTCCATTTTGCAAGAGAATTATCAGCCGTTTCAGAAGCTTTTATAATTAAAGATTCACCGGATTTCAACTGAATTTTCACTGAATTATTTAGAGCTTCGGCAATTCCATAATCCCCATTTTCAGGATTCATCAAAGCAACCTGTTTCCCAACAAAATTCAACGGAATATTCTGATTGATTTCCTTTGAAGTGTGATTGACGATGTAATAATACTTTCCACCATCAAACTTTCTTCTCACGAATTTCAGTCCGGTGTCGGTCAGTTTTTCTCTTTCAATTTTTAAATATTCCAAGCCTTTTTCAACTTCTGAAGTCAGGATAATTTTTCCTTTTCCGAATGTTGCCGATTTCACATTTCCATTTTGCTGAAAAGAAATTGATTTCCATAAAGACTGCAATTCCGTCTTTCTTTTGTCCGCTTCAAAATATCCCGGAATATTTTTCGGCTCGTTCTGAAATATGATGGATGCGCCGTTTTGAGCTAAATTTAAAATATTTTTTAAGGTAGATTCCGGCAAATAATTCAATTGAGGAATGATTAAAACTTTGTAAGAACCACCCTCTTTTGAAACCTGAATATTTTGATTATCCGACTTCGCTTCACTAATCATTTTGTCGGAAACCATATCCAGAGAATATCCGGATTTGCCTAATTTATCGAGGTTTTTATAGAACTCCGTAGGCTGTAACCACTTTTCAATATTGTGAATTTTAAACGCAACGTCTTTCCCTTTCGGACTCGCCCATTGGTCATAAACCGGCCAGTAAATCAACAGTTCGTTATCTGATTTTCCGCTCTGCAAAACACTTTGCGTGCGTGCAACATAAGAATTGAGCCCACCCAACTGTGGCCACAAACTGTTCTCGGGCACAAAATTGGTCGATGCATAAAACAGCCATCCCGGAAATTTCACATCCGCCGGCGTGTAGGTCGTTCCGTGGTAAAAAACGTGATTGATTCCCGACAAAAAAACCTGCTCCACTTCCGGTTTTGCTTGTGACCACGAGGTTTTAAAATGCTCTGTCAACCACGTAAAAGTTTCATTCGAAATCAATTTCTTGCCCATCACATTGGCTGCCGACGAAGGAAACTTCAACATATTAATATCGGGAACATCCGATTTTTGAATGTCAGCGCTGTCTCTTTTCAAACCTAAAATATCAAACGGCGTACTTCCAAAAGTTTCAGATTCGGGAATATCGACCGCTGCATACAAATCCAGTAAATTCCCCGGCGAACCGTGTGCCTGATTGGTATTTTTAGAATTTTTGGAATGTGCCCAATTGGTAAAATCTTTGGTAAAACGATTTAAAATCAAGTCGCTCAACGTTTCTCTGTAATCCGATTTTATTCTCGCAGCGATTTCGTTTTCCTCATTGCCCACCAAATATTTGATGAACGGACTTAAATCATAGCCCCGTCTTTTCTGAAATTCTTCTTTAAAATCCGGCGTCCAGTCGGCATTATAAACTTCATAACTGTCGTTGAAAAAAGAACGAATCCCGTAATTTGAATTTCCAAAAGCTTTATCAAAAGTTTTCAGATAATCTTTTGTTGCAGTGGGCGAAAAATGGTCTAAAGTAAAGCCTTCGCCGCCTGGAGCCGCACGTTTTACCTTCTGTAAAGTTTTACCAACAAAAACGGCGTAGATTGTCCACTTTCCTGATGTCGGTTTCCAATTTAAAGTTCCGTCAGCATTGATTTTATCGGTTAAAACAGTTGCCTCATTTTTGTCATTGTAAGCGGTTACAATATCTAATTTTATGGTTTTTAAATTTTTCTGCTTTTCGTCTTTGAGAACAATTTTTTCTGAGAATTTTTCATTCGGTTGAATCTCATACGTCTGAACAATCATTTTGGTCGCCGCATCATTCTCATTGACTTGAGGCCCGCCAATAGGCCAACCTGTTCCCACAGACATATCGACGCCCATATCCAGACTCTTTGCTTTGCTGGTCGTGAACTGCAACATTTTCATCCATTCCGGAGAAAGGTAATTGAGGTAAGTATTTTCGAAACCTTTTGCACCGTAAATCGGAACAATTTCAACTCCTCCGAAACCAGCTTTATTTAGGGTAGTAAGTTGTTTGTCTAAACCTTTTTCGTCAACGGCACTTCCCATCCACCACCAACGGGTCCACGGTTTTGCGGTCTCGGTAACTGTTGGCCACGGGTTTTGTGCGGAGAGATTTCCGAAGGCAAAACAGAGAAGACTTATACTGACAATATTTTTAATTTTCATTATTTAACATTTTAATATAACCGTACTTAATTTAACCACAAAAGTCACAAAAGATTTTGGACACATTAGTTATTTTTAAGTGTGTGATTCGGCTTTTTAGAAGAACAAATTAGTTTTGAAAATCATAGATTTTCTTCTATGGCTGAATCACGATTTCGCCCTTTCAGGGCTTGCTCACATTCTTATCATCTTATCATTGGGCTTCACCCAATGCTATTGAAAGTCGTCCTTTCAGGACTTTAAAATTTCATCAAAATTATTTCCCCGACCCTAAAGGGAGTAATTTTGATAAAATTTTCAAAGGAATTTTGCTCCCTTTAGGGTTGGGGCAAACAAAATTTCTTTTCTAATCACTCTTACTTTTTAATTTCCATCAGGCTTTAAAGATTCCATAAAAACAGATTCCGGCCAATGGAAGTCTTCAACTTTATCAGGTTTATTTGGATTAAAATTTTTATAATTTTTTGAAACAAATTTCTTCAAAGGTAAGTGTTGGTCTACGATAGATTTTACCACACATTTTGCCAATTCATACGCTCCGTAAGGATTAAAATGTGTATCGTCTGCCAATGCATTTGGTTGGTTTGGGTAAGAATTTGCGGTATAATGAACAAATGCCTTCTTCGCCTCCTCCGGTCCCATCGCTTCGAATAGGGTTTTGCTTAATGCATTTAAATCAATCAAATAAATCTTTTCTTCTTTTGCAATTTCTCGCATCGCATCAGGAAAATCGTCTAAAGTGTTGACAATTGTATTGTTTTCATCAAAAACTCTGCGGTTCATTGAAGTGACCAAAACCGGAATTGCACCTAGTTCTTTGGCTTTCGAAATCCATTCTTTTAATCGTTTTCTGTAACCAGATTTTGTACTGTTGCCCGCTTTCTGGTCGTTGTGCCCAAACTGAATGAAAAGATAATCACCTTTCCTTATTTTGTTCCAGATTTTATCGATTCGGTGGCGGTCTTCGAAGGCTTTCAAAGTTTCACCGCTTTCGGCATAATTGGCAATCACGACTTCGTTCGGAACAAAAAAATACGGCAACATCTGTCCCCACGACGCCCACGGTTCGTACTGTGCATCCACAACCGTGGAATCTCCTGTCAGATAAATAGTTTTAGCGGTTTTGTTGGGTTGAATGATTACCGAACAAACTTTAGGAGCTTTGTCATTGAATTCAATTGTCAGCAAATTGTCCCAATGCAGATATTTTCTTTCTCTTGGCTTAAGTTTTACGATTCCGATTTGAGTTCCATCGTGATTTCGGATAATGCTGTCTTTGATGTGAACTGTGATTTGTTTTTCGATAATTTCACCCTTTTTTGTTTTGATGTCATTCAGCATCAATCGGCGGTTTTCGACGCGTACGGTTGTTTCGGATGTTCCTTTTGAATCACCAAGATTTAATGTAATATTGTAATTTCCTTCAGGAATTGCAACTGAAAAATAAAAAGGTTTTTCGCTGGTAATAAAATCTCCCGTCAAAGCATTTCCGCCGTTGTCAACAAATTTTAGACCTGAAACATCCATAAATCCATAGCCTATTTTCTTGTCAAATTTTGAGGTCGAATTGATTGGAATGAAACCTTTTTCCACTCTGCTTCCGCCAAAATCAAATTTGAAAGTGGTTTGCTGTGCAAATATTGTTGCGCAGAAAAGGACGGTTAAAAGTGAAATCCAATTCTTCATCTTAATCTGTTAAAATATTTTCTTTCGGCATTGTAAACTGTTTATTTTCGTCGCCCAAATCCGGCAGACCAAAATAGAAGTACAAGGTTCTTTTGAATGTTCCGTTCAGATGATTCGGTTCACTTTCCGGGCCTAAAGTCGAAGTGTCATTATTAATATTAAACGCCAAAGCAGTTCCCAAAGGCGGAATTGCATCGAGGAAAGAAATGTTTCCTGCAGGCAGTTTCGGATAACCTTCTGCTCCGTAAATTCCATAAAAATCAAAAAGTCTGACGAACATTTTTTCTTCTTTCGTACCGACCGTTATTTTTCCTTCTGCTGTATTCAGTTGCAACCAAGAAACATCATCGAAATAGCCTTTAAATTCAGGATAAATCCACGGCGATTGTCCGGTTCTTGTTGAGTTTTTCAAATTCTGCCAAACATTATAAGTCTGTCCTTGCAAACGATTTTTCCAAACGTGATAAGGGCCTTTTCCGAGCCATTTTGCATTGATGACATAATTTTCAGAATAATCGAAACTTACGCCCGAAAGCTGATAATCTCCCGACAAAGAATATTCATAATTCAATTCTAAAATTCCGTTAGGATTGAGTTTCCAGATGATTTTATTTCCGTTTTCATAATTGACTTCAATCAGTTGATTTTGTCCTTCTGCAAAGGATTTTACTGATGATAATTCCATTGTTCCGTTTACGAAAACAGGCCCGTTTCTGAAAGTCAATTTCTTGCCTTTTTTGTCGACAATAACTGACTTTAACAATCCATCTTTCTTTCCAAACGAAAATTCTTTTTCGTCTGATTTTAAAATAAATAATGAATCATTTTCAATCACTGAAACAGGAAATTCTTTGATTAAAGATTTCGAAAACTGTATGGAAATATCATCGTTCGATTTTATTTTCCAAGTCCAAGTATAAATTTCTTTTCCGAACGAATCGGTTGCTATAAGATATAACGCATCATTTTCCTTCCAGTTTTCTGGTAATCTCAGATTTAACTGGCCTTTTTCTGTAGGTTTAATATTTGGTAATGAAATTTTTCTCATTTTAATCAAATCAAATCCATTTTCAGAATCAAAAGCTGTATTAAATTTCATTAATTTCCATTTGAACTGCAACTCATTAATATTCGTAAAATGATATCGGTTTTCAACAGGAATTATTCCATTAAAATCATTCGGCAACGTTTTCAAATCAATTTTTACAGGACTGTAAATTTCCCGTATTGCATAAAAACTTCCTTCTTTTTCACGATGCGGACCGACCACGCCATCGGGAGCGTTAATCGCATTCACATCAAGCTGATTATTAAAATCTGTTCGCACCAAACCTTCATCTACAAATGCCCAGAGAAAACCGCCCGCACCTTTTTTTGAATTCCAGTGAAGTTCCCAGTAATCTGCCAAAGAAGTTCCGCCACCGCCGTCATCCTGAGCGTGCAAAAACTCGGTCGGCATATAAATATTTTCTCCTTCAAGGATATTTTTTGTGCTGTAATAATCTTCGTAATGGTTACAATCGATTCCGTTGAAAGCGTTTCCTGGCTTGTGATGTGCGTGAATGACAGGACGATTTGACAAATCGTATTTTGCATATTCTGCATCCAAATCAAAATTATGTCCGCCTTCGTTTCCATTGCTCCAGAAAATAATGGAAGGATGATTTGCATCTCTTGTAACCATTTCTTTCACGAGCTTTTTGCCAACTTCAGTGCTGTATTTTTTTTGCCAACCCGCCAATTCATCCAAAACATACAAGCCCAGCGAATCGCAAATTTGCAGAAACGATTTATTCGGTGGATAATGAGCACAGCGAACGGCATTCATATTCATTTCCTTAATGAGCTGAACGTCCATCAAATCGATGTTTTTATTCACAGCTCTTCCGGTTTCAGGCCACCAAACGTGACGGTTGATGCCTTTCATTTTGATTTTGGTTCCGTTGACGTAAATTCCGTCGCCTTTTTTGATTTCAATCGTTCTGAAACCGAATTTTTCCTCGGATTCGAAGATGTTTTTTCTGTTTTTATTTAAACTGAATTTGGCTTTGTATAAATTCGGAGTTTCAGCTGTCCAAAGTTTTGGATTTTTAATCGAAAAATGAATTTGTTTTAAAGTATCGCCTTTTTGAATTTGAATCTGAGATTCTCCAACTAAATTATTTTTAACATCAAAAATTTCAACCTTTACATTATTGGCAGAATTAATTTCATTTAAATAAATATTTGACCGAAAAGTTCCGTCTGCTTTGGCATCAATGGCTGTCCAAGAAATATTTTCTTTTGGAGTTGCTTCCAAATAAACGGGTCTGAAAATTCCTCCTAAAACCCAGTAATCAGCGAGACGTTCTGCATTATTAACGGATTTGTCGGCAGACATTTTGGAAACCTTGACTTCAAGAATATTTTCTTTTCCTAAAATTAATTTATCCGAAATATCATATTTAAATTCATAAAAAGCACCCTGATGAATTGCTCCGGCCAACTTGCCGTTGATTTTCACTTCGGTGTCCGTCATCGAACCTTCAAAAACGATGTTGATTGATTTTCCCTTCCACGAATTAGGAACTGAAAATTTATGTTTATATAAACCTGTTTCGTCGTTAAATTTAAAATTTTTGCCGTAGGTAACGTAGTCTCTTCCGTAATTGTACGAGCCAAATCCCTGCTGTTCCCATTGTGAAGGAACCTGAATTTTGTCCCAGCTTCCTGATTTTCGTCCGCCGGTTATCCAAAAATCCCATTCTTTCGTGTGCTCAGAATCTGTCCCGCTCAGGAATTGGATTTCCTTAGATTGAGAATGCAGAAACTGTGAGCAAAAGCATAGAAGAACGAATATTTTGGAATAAAAACTCATTTAGCAGAAATATCGGAATCGTCTTTTTTGTCGTAAGATTGCGTGAGAGAAGCAACCTGCTCCACTTTAAGATTCTTTTGTTTCAAGTTCTGAATGTTTTTCAAATTTTCCATTTCAGGTTTTAATGCTTTGATTTTAAAATTTTCGAAAGTGAAATCCTTTAAATCAAACAAATCTGATTTTTCAATGGAGAAAGCCGTTTCACAACTTAAATCAATATTTTTGACAGTGATATTATTCGCTAAACCTTTTTTCGGCCTCGCTTCACCTTTTAAATCAAAAAACTGATTCCAGCCTTTTACATAAATGAAGGTTTTTACGTTTCCTGTAATATTGTCAACAGTTAAATATTCATAATGTTGAGGCGTGTCGGGACGCATTTTTAGGTGTAATAACCTTGAAGCATCTTTCACGGTAGAATTTCTTAGAATGACGTTATAATTATGAATTGATTCGCTTCCACAAGTCAGAACAGAATGGCAGAATCCAAACGTATTATCTTCAATCAAAATATTTCTGTTTTCACCATTGTTTGGGTCTATATCAGCTTTTGGACCTTTTCCACCTTTTAAAGCAATCGCGTCGTCATTCACTGACATATAGCAATTTTTAATTAAGAAATTGGTGCACGCATCGATGTCTACAGCGTCTGTACTTGGAGCTTTTACCGGTTCTTTCGGTGCTAAAATCGTAAGATTTAATAATTTAACAAAATGAGATTTGTAATAATGCGTGCTCCAGAACGGCGAATTTTTAACAGTAATTCCTTCAATCTGAATGTTTTTTGAATTGGAAACATAGATGATTCTAGGTCTCATTTCATCCATATTGGTGCATTTAGGATTCCATTCTCTTCTTTTCCAGAATGATTTCCAGAATCTTAATCCGTTTCCATCGAGCGTTCCTTTTCCGGAAATTGTGAAACCGTCTAATCCATCAGCATTAATTAAAGCTGGAAAATATTTCACGGTCTGACCTTCCATTCTTGTTGTCACGACAGGAAAATCATTGATATCATCGCTTCCTTTTAGTTTTGCTCCGTTTTCTAAGTGTAAATGTGTTCCCTGTTTGAAGAAAACTGAACTGATTAAAAATGTTCCTTTAGGTACAATGACAACTCCGCCTCCATTTTTCGCAGCCAAATCAATGACAGCCTGAAGTTCTTTGGTCTGAAGAATCGTGCTGTCATTCTTTACGCCGTTGGCTGTCAGGATGTATTTTTTGCCTAATTTATTAATATCTGTTGGTTTATTTTCTTTAAACCATTTTGGGATTGCAGCTCCGTCTGGGAACCTGTCCTGACTTTTCACCTTTGATGAAATTGAAAGCAGGATGAATAGTGAAACTAGAATTGAATATTTATTTGAAAAACTCATAACCGATATTTACTTTGACTTAATTTTTCTGTGCATTAAAGCTAGTAAATAAAAGTATACATTTTAAGAGCTTACAGCATCCTGCTCTTTCATGTCGGCAAAAATTAATGAGATTTTATAAAAAAAGAAATCCCCTTGATGAAGGGGATGTTGTAGCGAAGACGGGAATTGAACCCGTGACCTCAGGGTTATGAATCCTGCGCTCTAACCAACTGAGCTACCTCGCCGTTTTGGTGGTGCAAATATAGAAAATATTTACAAACCTCCAAAATTATTTTAGCTTTAAATATTCTAAAACATCACCTACATGGTCTGGCTTACTGATAATCTTGTTATTAGCATCCAAAATAAAATAAGTTGGCGTTGCATGAATATTATATTTTTCGGCAAAACTACTGTTCCATCCTTTCAATTCCGAATCGTTGATCCAAGGAAAAGCGGCTATTTTTTTTGTGTAAGCATCTTTGTCGGTATCCAAAGAAAGACCTATTATTTCTATATTTTTAGCTTTCATCTCCTGATACTTTGGTAGTAACTGAGGAAGTTCGCTTTCACAATGTGAGCAAGTGGAAGACCAGAAAACAATCACTTTTTTGTCTGCCTTTACATCAGCTAAAGATTTCGCTTTTGTATTTGTTACCGAGTGGAAATTGTGGTTTGGAAAAGTAGCACCTAATTCAACATCAGCATTCGTTTTTAATGTTGTAGCTAAGCGATCAGTGATGGTACACTTCAGATTTTTTGCTTGTGTGAGGTATTTAGTTTTAAATTCCTTCATGTCATAAGCATCAAAAATATCGATTAACTCAGAAAGAACGGTTTGCCCTCTCGGCGTCTCAACTTTTAGAGTTTCCAAAAGTTTATCTACTGAAGCAGTGACATTGTTATTCCCACCAACATTTAGATAAGAAACCAAAACTGGTCTTAACAAAGAAGACGTTTCAAGCATATCATTTGACTTGTCAATGAAATTAACAATATCATCTTGCTTGATATTTCTGGAATTTTCAGCAACCAAGAATTTATTGTAATTAGCATTGTAGTAGCTGATGAAAGGGTGTGTAGAAAAATCAGATGCCGATTTATTTGAAAGTTTTGCAATCTCAGCATCCAAAGCTTTTCCGAAATCACTTGCACCTTTGTAATATTCTTTAATTTGGATTAATGCAGGAAGAATCAATTCTTTTTTCTGTGAACCTTCCTGAATGGAATTCATCAAAGAATTGGCTTCATCCAGATAAACGATATTTTTCACTTTATCTCCTTCAGTTTCCAACGTAATCTCAACATTTTTATTTTCTGAAATAAAATTGAAACTGTTGTTGGTATTGGGTAGAAAGACTTTCATCATTCCAACATAATTCTTTGGATATTTAAAAGTCCAGACATTTTTCTTAGCTGTTTCCTTAGTGAAAACAATATCCTTCGAACCGTTTAAAGTATATAGAATTGCTTCCTGTTCTTTGAAATTAGCAGGTGCTTTGATGGTAACCGCGAACTGAGCATTTATACTAAAAGCGACAAGCAAAGCTGCTGATGCGAAAATCTTTTTCATACTGTAAAAATAAAAAAACTCTCTGAAACAAATCAGAGAGTTTTGATATTTTAATATAATTTTTATATTTTTTGAGACTTGTATTTTTTTGCAAAAAACACAAGCAACATAATTGCCATAGCTGCAAGTACATAAACGTACATATCTACAGGGACGGATTGTGCACCAGGTGTCCCGGTATCGCCAGTAGATCCTCCAGGTCTTGCTGCCGACGGGGGAGCAGGAACTTCCTCTGCATACATAAATCCGCTAACAAATAAATATGTTAAAATTAAGAAGCGTAATATATTTTTTTTCATTTTTATCAAGTTTATGGTTATAATTATCTCTCAATTTTCGTTTGTACAATTTCTCCCTTGTCTGAAACTACTTTAACAACATAAACAGCTTTTAAGCTTTTCTGCAGTTTAATAGTATAATCAGATCCTGCATCTACATTCTTTTCAGAGATTACAAGTTTACCACTCATGTCATAAACCTGAATATCTGCTTTTTTCCATTTTGGATCAAATCTTACAATATAATCATCGATTGGAGGATTATAAACCACCACCGTTCTTGTTGGAGATTTTACTTCAGTAGCACCTAAGGTAGCAGAATTTGGCTGACCGTAATAAAGATCATATTCCTGTTCTGCAGCACCTGTAGCAGGTAACATTTGCTCATTACTAATTGATTGAAGAACACCATCCGGACCTTTAAAGTAGAATCCTATACCTGTTGACAAAGCATGAGCACCAGGTGTAATTGGTGAACCATCTTCTTTAACAAAAAATTTGAAATTAGCGATATTTGAAGTATACTTAACCATTTTTATTGCCTTCCCAACGAAATTATCATTTGCTTCATTGATATACAACCAATATTTATTTTGATAATTTACATCATATCCACCAATAGTTGGATTTTCTTCGTAAGTACCCAAATCATAAGTATTGTCATTACCCATTTGAGTTTTTGCATCAGGAGAATATCCAGTAATTGAATTAGGAGAAACTACAAAATAAGTTCTAACTAATTCATTTCCGTTTGCATCATAACCAATTACTCCCAATTGTTTTACTGTACCTGAATTATTTTGACCATTTTTTGCAGCAGTAACAGAATAAGGAGTTCCACCTGCTTTAGAGTGATAATTAAACCTTCTAAGATTTGCAAAGTTTAATGTTGGTGAAGCTGGGCTTGGCCCAGGAATGTTGCTACTTAATTTTATTACAAATGTACCAAATGGTCTCACGTTAAGATATTCAGTATCTCCTGTCCACACGCTTCCCGATCTAGTAACCTTTTTAAATCCTATTACAGAACCCCCTTGACCTGAAACATAAGTTGTGCCGCCAGCTGTAGGCTCGAAACGGATCCCTTGCAAATTACTAATATAATTTGGATCAGATGGGTTGATTAGGTTATTTAGGTCGATATTAGTTAAATATGGATTTGAAAAAAAGTAAAGATTTTTACCAAATTTTACTCCGTCCCAAATATTACCAGCAAGTTCCGTGTAAGCAAAATAATCACCCAAATACGAATTATACTTTTCATTATAAGCATTCACAGCATTACCACCAACTCCGTAATTTACTGGCAAACCTGCTCCAGCTAAAGTTACAGTCGTATTCGATTGATCAGATACAGGTCTACCTATCAGGGTTCTTTTTGTACCTAAACCATTTGATGCCCAAGCTGAACCTGTACCTCCTGCACCTAAAATATAATACGAGTATGCAGGTCTGGTATTGCTACCAAAATTAGCAGTCGTTATATTATCAAATACGGTATTAGGGTTGCTCCAAAGTAATACTTCGTTTTGCGAAAATCTTGTTGTATTAAAAGTTTTTCCAAACTCGGAAAGTGATGTAAACGATTTATCCCAAAAAGGAACACCTATTTGTTGATAAGAACCATGGTTCACCGAAGCAAACTCTTGATTTACTACAGCTTTAATATTATCCTGAATTAATCCAGAAATATAAAGCTGTCCATAAGTATAATTTAATGTACTTAGAGGAACTGTCTGATTTCCAATGGCTGTATTTCTTAAAGCAAAGTTAGCTTCTTCATTGAGTTTGTTCACAAATGTACCTGAAACTCCACCCGGAACTTCAGCTCCAGAAGTACCATCTAAATTCCTAAAAACATCAGAAGAATTATTACCAGAAATCATGAAATTACCATGATTTTCGATATTACCACCTCCTTTTGTTTGCAAACCCCCGCCATTATAGACAAGAGTCCCTTTACTTACATACATTTTAGCTGCATTATCAACATGCATTAGTACCGTCTGCGCCTGAACAGAAAGACCTAAAGCTAAAAGACCAATAGTTAATAAATTTTTTTTCATTGTATATTATTTTATGTGTTAATACAATATTCAATTGCAAAGATAGAATAATTTTGTTTTAAAAAAAATAATATCAGGTGTTTAAGGGAAATTTTATATTATGTTAATATGATTTCTTCCTGTTCTCCTACACTGAACATATAATCTTCTAAAACCTTTTCTGTAGTTCCGCGAAGACCTCTCGCCCCTAGACCTTTCTCCATTGTATCGTCTACAATTTTCTCTATGGCGGCGTCTGTGAACTCCAATTTTGTACCATCCATCTTAAAGAGTTCAATGAATTGATTTACGATAGAATTTTTAGGTTCTTTCATAATCTGAATCATGGTCTCTTTGGTTAATTTTTCTAAATAGGTAATGATTGGAAATCTTCCCAACAGCTCAGGAATAAGACCAAAAGTACGAAGATCAATAGCATTGATGCTTCTTAAAATATATTCATCTTCATCTACTTTATTGATTTTTTCCGCACTGAAACCAATCGCCTGCTTATTCATTCTTCTTTCGATGATTTCTTTGATACCATCAAATGCTCCGCCGGCAATGAATAAGATATTTTGGGTGTTTACCTGGATATATTTTTGATCAGGATGCTTTCTTCCCCCTTGAGGCGGTACATTCACAATACTTCCTTCCAAAAGTTTCAGCAAACCCTGCTGTACTCCTTCTCCTGAAACATCTCTTGTAATGCTCGGATTATCTGATTTTCTTGCAATTTTGTCGATTTCATCGATGAAAACTATTCCTTTTTCCGCTTTTTCTACATCGTAATCCGCCACCATCAATAGCCTTGAAAGTATACTTTCAACATCTTCACCTACATAACCAGCTTCAGTTAAAATCGTTGCATCAACAATACAGAAAGGCACATTCAGTTCTTTGGCAATGGTTTTTGCCAAAAGCGTTTTACCCGTTCCCGTTTCGCCAATCATAATGATGTTTGACTTCTCCAATTCTACTTCACGGTTTTCTGTCTGTGCGTGAAGCAATCTTTTATAATGATTATAGACCGCAATCGCAAGCTGTTTCTTTGCCTGATCCTGCCCGATTACATATTGATTGAGAAATTCTTTAATCTCTTTGGGCTTTTTTAAATCTTCCATACGTTCTGCCGGAGACAATGCAGAATCTGAAGACGCTGTATCTTTTACGATAGAATGCGCCTGCTCGATGCAGCTTTCGCAGATAAAACCATTTTGCCCGGAAACCAGCATCTGTACTTCATTTCTCTTTCTACCGCAGAAAGAACATTGGTTTGGATTCATTTTATATAGGTATATGATGAAAGAAAATCGCAAAAAATTTCTTTTTTACGATCTTCTATATTTGTTAAGAATTAATAATTGAATTTTGAATTTCGGAATACTCTTCCGATGAAAGTTTAAGTCTTTCATTTTTGAAATTCATGTCTTCGACTTTGTTTAAAGGAATAAGATGAATATGAGCATGAGGAACTTCGAGACCTACAACTGCAACACCAACCCTCACGCATGGAATTGCATTTTTCACCTTCTTGGCGACTTTCTGAGCAAAAGCCCATAAATTTTTATAGTCTTCACTTTCAAGATCAAAAATAAGGTCAACTTCATTTTTAGGAACCACCAAAGTATGACCTTTTACCAAGGGCATAGCATCCAGAAATGCTATAAATTTTTCATCTTCAGCGATTTTGTATGCGGAAATTTCTCCGTTGATGATTTTTGTAAATATTGAGCTCATTTTTCCGAGTTTTAAAAATGATATTTAAAGAGTGATATCCAAAACTTCAAAAGAAAGTTTATTTCCGTTTGGCAATACGATTTCCGCCGTTTCACCAATCACTTTCCCTAATAAACCTTTAGCAATAGGCGTATTTACAGATATTTTACCGGTTTTCAGATCACTTTCGTTATCCGGAACCAATTTGAAAACCTGCTCTTTTTTTGTATCGTTATTTAAAAGTTTAACTGTAGTAAGAATTGATACTTTAGATGTATCCAACTGCGTTTCGTCAATTACTTTTGAAGTTGTAACAATATCTTTAAGTTTTGAAATTCTCATTTCGAGCATTCCCTGCGCTTCTTTTGCTGCGTCGTACTCAGCGTTTTCAGACAAATCTCCTTTATCTCTTGCTTCTGCAATCTGTTGGGTAATTTTCGGTCTTTCAATTTTTTCTAATTGCTCAAGCTCGGCTTTCATTTTATCCAATCCTTCCTTAGTTACATAGCTTGCCATAATTTTAAAATTTTGTTTTAGTATAAAAAAATAATCCGACATTTGTCGGACAATGTTTTTGCTTGTTAATCGTTATTGTTTTACAAATATATAAAAATTTCAATTCAAATGAAAAAAACTTTTTCGCTCATCATATTTTCAATAATTCTGATTTTCAGTAATTTAAGTCTAAATTCTTGCAGAAGTACCAATGATACCGTAAGCTGTTTTCCTAATGCTCCTGTGAATGTTTCTTTAAATTTAAACCTTCCCGCCTACTTTAATCTTACACAACCTCAGGGCTGGATTTACGTGAACGAACAACAGTCCGGAACCCGAGGTTTAATCATTGTTCGCAGATCCGGAAACACCTTTCAGGTCTATGACAGAAATGCACCTCATCTTTGTCCGGACACCAATACTACACTCGAAGTAAAAGACAATATCAGCATCGTTTGCCCAAAAGATAACGCCACCTGGATTTTACTGACAGGAGATCCCACTTCAGTTACGTCACTTCCTCCAAAAACATACCTTTACAATTACGATGCTTCTACGAATGTTTTAAATGTATATTTTTAAATGAAAGCAGTAATACAGAGAGTTTCTGAAGCAAGCGTAAAGGTGGATGCTAAAATTGTAGGAGAAATAAAAAAAGGCTTCATGCTTCTTATTGGAATTGATGAAAGTGATGAAAAACCGGATGCCGACTGGCTGGTTCAAAAAATTCTAAATCTCAGGGTTTTTGGGGACGAAAATGACAAACTCAATCTTTCCATTCAGGATATATCTGGGGAGATACTTTGCATCAGCCAATTCACTCTTATCGCAGATTATAAAAAAGGCAACAGACCTTCTTTTATAAAAGCCGCAAAACCCGACAAAGCCATTCCGCTGTTTGAATATTTCAAATCTGAAATTTCAAAATCCGGACTAAAAACCGAAAGCGGAATCTTCGGAGCGGATATGAAAGTCTCTCTCATCAACAACGGTCCCGTTACAATTATAATGGATACAAAAACGAAAATTTAACATTACTCCTGTTTTTGGTGATTTAAAATCGTTAAATCACTCCTAAACCCGTGAAAACAGTACAGTTTCATTAAGAAACCTTTTTTAGTTACAAAAACACACTATTACTGATTACGCATCAATAATTTAATATTACGATGATAATCACAACATAATAGCATATTTTTTGCTTTGGTTTTATTAAATTTAACTAATTTAACACCAACTAAAAATTAAATCTTATGAGAAAATGTTACATTTTGCTTACAGCTCTTCTATGCAGCTATGGCATACACGCACAAGTAGGGATCAACACCGATAATCCACAAGCAACATTAGACGTTCAAAAAAGTACAACTTCCAGTCAGCCAATGGGAATCATTCCGCCCCGTGTCACAGGAGATGAGCTTAGATTGAACGCTAACCTGTATGGATCTGCTCAAAACGGTGCAATCGTATACGTTACAACACCTGTTACAGCTACAAATGAACCTAAATCATCAGGAGTTACAACTCGTGGACTATTTATTTATGATGCATTAGAACCCAATGGAGTTGGAAACGGGTCGTGGCAGATAATTCCTGACGGGCCGGCAACACCAACAACTGGCGCAGGAGATGGAGCTTATGCTGCAAAATTTAGCAGTAACTTTAACCTTCTGGGATTAAGCGTTGCAAACAGTTTGGTAGAACTGAATATCGGAGGAACAACAGGAGGAACAACTACAGTACAAGTACCTTCATCAAGCATGAGCAATGGAGTTTATACAGTTCCTTCAACAGGAATTTATCAAATCACATATCAGTATAAAGAGGGGTCAGGTGCCAATGTAAGTCTTCTTACAAATTCGGGAATCCGTATTCTGAGAACACCTGTTGGCTCAACCACTGCTTCTATCTTAGATTCTAAAGGCTTTGGAGGTGTAAGCGTTGCTTTAGTTCTTACAGTCAGCATTACAGAAACCACAATCAATCATTTATATAGCTTGAATGCTGGTGACAAAATTCAGTTTGGTATCGACAGACAATCGCTTGTCGGAGTTTCCCTAACTACCACTTCCGAAGCTGACATCTCTATTTACAGAATAAAATAAAACTCTTCAAAAAAAATAAAAATGCTTTCTCAATTGATGGGAAAGCATTTTATTTTACATATCAATTAAGAATTTCCACAATAATTGTTAGTTTTGTATCCTTATAATTTTAAGATTAAAAAAAATGAAAAAACAGACCATCGCATTGATCTGCGTAGCAATATTCAGCGTTTCCTGTGCTCAAAAGAAAGACAAGCAGGCAACAGACAAATATACTGATGACCAAAAAGCATCTTATTATATTGGATTGAACATTGCTCAGAACATGAAAAAAGAAGGCTTTAATGTAGATGCAGATTTATTGGCACAGGCAATTAAAGAGGATTTGGCCGGAAAACCAAAACTTTTTCCTGAAGAGGAAATGAATACTTTCATGCAGACTTTCATGCAAAAGCAAGGCGAAAAAAAGATGTCTGAAGCTACAGCGAAAGCAGGTGAAAACAAGAAAAAAGGATTGGAATTTCTTGCAAAAAACAAGCAAAACGCAAAAATAAAAACTACTGCTTCAGGTTTACAGTATGAAGTTGTAACTGAAGGTGATGGAAAGACAAAACCTAATGCAACTGATGCTGTAGAAGTAAAGTATACAGGAAAATTAATCGATGGAACTGTTTTCGATTCTACAGACAAGAATGGCGGCGCACCCATCGAACTTAATCTTGGAAGCGTAATCAGAGGATGGACAGAAGGCATTCAGCTGATGAGCAAAGGAGCAAAATACAGATTTTACATCCCTTCAGATTTAGCTTATGGCGATCAGGGAGCAGGAGGAGCTATTCCACCGGGAGCAACCATTATATTTGATGTGGAACTTGTGAATATCAAATAGATTTTTTGACCTATCAGATAAAAAAAATGTCTTTCATTAATTTTGAAAGACATTTTTATGTTTAATATTTTAATGTAATTATCTTACAGGTACGCTGCTGAAATTCAAAGCTACTTTCAGATTCATGTCTGAGGAAGTCTGGTTTTTCAGTTCGTAAACGGTTCTCACTGTTACTCCCGAGCTTTTCACTACAGAATCCAAAAATCCTGTTTCGTTATTTAAATCGAGATTTAGGCTTGAAGATGTTGTAGAAATATTAGATCTCGAGGCAACCAGTCTTTCGCTGGTACCGTCTGACGATATGTAAATTTTTACAGATTTCAATGCGCTTAAAGTTCCTCCTGTGGGAGATGCTACTGAGATTTTGGCATCAGAAATTCTTACATCTTTGATCTGAGCATTATTATTTCCGCCAAACCAAGTTTGAACGTTATTTGCTGTTGACGTAGACGAAACTTCTTTATCTGCAGGAACTCCCGTAGATACTAAGACACTTGTTGTGTAAGGAAACGTATTTTGTACAATAGACTGTACTGCACCGCAACTTGCCAAAAATGCAGATGCAAAAACTGCGGTTGCTACTATCTTTTTCATTTTAAATCAATTTTTTTTGTTTCTGGCATCACAAATTATACCAATTATTCAACTGTTACCGAAAAGTCTCCGGTGGTGATTCCGTCGGACATATTGTTTTTACCGATGATTAGCCACAGTTCGCCTTTTCCTTTTACTGCATGTACAAGTTCTTTTCCGAATGGGCCATCCATTGATCCGTCGGGCATTTTGATCTGATTAAATCGGATGTTTTGGTTTTTATCTTTGACTTTTATTGTTGCTGAAATATCAGATTTCGTAAAATCGGTAATTTTCAGAATCAGTTTATCGTGTTTTTCTGTAAATTTTTCTCCGATGGTAAAAGGAAGCCTCTGTCCGTCTGCCATTCTGATGATCACACGGTCTTTTTCTTCCCGCATCACACCTGTTTCCAAAACCTCTTTGGTTTTTGGGGCATTGTTGATGACAGAATCTTTCATTCTCACCGCTGCTGATTCTTCAACATTGATGTTTGCTGCCTGTTCATCCACAATCACAGAGTCGTTAGTTTCATTTACCGCTTGCTGTTTTTCTTTCTGACAGGAATTTAGAGATAAAAACACGATGGCTATTGGAAATAAAAATTTCATATTACTTAGTTTTGGTAGTTTCGTAGAACAGAATTTTTGAGAAAAAGGTTTTCTGTTTCTCCTGTTCAATTTTAAAAATAACTTCTTTTAAAAGTTTTTCATCCTTTTTTTCTTCAGCATATTTCAGCAATTGTTTTTCGCTGAAACTAATGGACTGAAGATGAAAATTAATGGCAAAATCACTTCTCTTGCTGTTTTGAAAGGTGATCAATCCACCCCAATTGACGAAAGAACATGCTAAAACTGTTCCATAAAAAGCCCAGATCATTGAGTTGAATAAGTAAGCATTGGTTTTCTTTTTCTGAATTTTAATGAAAGTAATAATTAATCCGACAGCGGAAAGAATAAGGAAAGCATAGACTCCCAATTTTTTGTAGGTGAAGGCATGAAGAATAAGATATTCTGTGTTTTTAGCTGCTGTTACGAGAAGCAGGATCAGATTCAGAACAATCCATAATTTAGCTAAAACTTTAAGCCAATATGCTTTCGGATCAAAATTGAAATTTGATTTAAAATAAAACATAATCACCATAATCGCCATAACAATCGAACCAATGACCGCTTCTACCCTGTTGTGCGTTTCTTCCGACATGTAATTCGGAGATTTTTCTGTTTGGTAAAACTGTTCGTAAGTATAAGTTGCGATAAAAAAGATCAGCATAATGTTTAAAACCACCAGAGAAACGATGCCGCTCGCTCTTTCAGAATTAAAATCTAAAAATGAAAATGTAGGTTTTTCTCTATTTAAAGATGAAGAAAATGCATTGTTGAGGATAGAATTGTTTTTATAAATAACTCTTTCCACAGTAAAATTATAAAAGTTGAAGGTAATGAAAAATCCTAAAACCGAAAGCACAAAAATCTGCCAGAGGTTAATATCTAAAATGACATTATTGAACAGTCCTGCAAAAGAATCGCTTCCCGCGGAATAAATCCAAAAGAAAATAAGGGCAAAAATTAATGGTATGAGAACAAATGCTAAAGTTTTCTGCCACAAACCTGAAACGTTTCGCTTCGGCATCCAATCATCAAAACTGAAAACCCTACAGACTGAAGTAAAAAAACTGGTGATAAAGACCGGCAAAATCATAAAAGTTTTTAACCTGTTTTGTTTTGAGCGGTATGACAGAAGGAAAAGCGAAGAAATTTCAGCAAAAAATGACGGAGCATCGCAGTAATAAGCAAATGCGAAAGCCGAAAACAGACTTGCTACAAACGCAAAGTAAAATATTTTGGTTTTATTCTGAGCTGGTGTTTTCAAAAATGTAAAAACGGAATAAACAACCCCGAGAATTCCGAGGTTGAGACCAATATCTTCGTTGTAAAATACAATAACGAAAACTAATGTTGAGATAAATATATAGTGATGTGTTTTCATGATGCTGGATGTTGGATGCTTGATGTTGGGTGTTAAAATAAGACTTGAGTTTCTTTCTGTCTGAAGAAGTCTTTTACGTTTTCGAAATTTTGCCAGAGAAGTTCTTCGAAGTCGATGTGATGAAAGGCTCGCATTGATTTTCCTTTTTGGTAGGCATTTCTGTAAATTTTGTGATATTCGGGTAGGATGATGCTTCCCAAAACAATGGCGGCCAAAAGATGGGCGTTGAGTTTTCCGTTGCCGAGGAGCAGGAACTGCATGGCGATTTCGTCTTCGAAGTTGGTTCCGCAACCGGTGATCAGATGATGTACGTCGTGGTTTTCCATTTTTGGGATCATCGTGAAGCCGTGTTTTTTGTAGAATTCGCCGAGTTTTCTGCCAAGGGAATCTTTTTCAAATTCCAAAAGCTGTTTTTCATTAAACTGCCACTGTCTTTTCTTCTTTTTGAAATATTTTCTGTAGAGTTTTTGTGTTTTGTCGTAAACGAAAAGCAGGAATTTTACGCGGAGTTTTTTCATAATTTTTATTTTTAAACGCAAAGTGCGCAAAGGTTTTTTTTAATTACTAACTGTTTTTAGGTTCGCAAAGGCGTTCCACTCAGCAAAGACTGCGGGTTGCAAAATGAGCTGAATTTATCTCAGACATAAAAACTTTAAAACATTTATTTTCAAGCATTTATTACTGAAAGTTTTTTTAATAAAATTCTAAAAAGTAAGACCTCACAATCATCAGAGGAACTAAAAAAGGCAGGGAAACTGAAAACCAAAAGCCGATATTAAAAAGATGAATTCTGAACTTATGAGAATTTTCTTTATTAAAATTAAAGTCATGATTCGCACCTAAAAAATAGAATAAATTAGCAAAAACCATCATGCCCACATAGCCGACTCCCTGAAAGAACATTGTAAAAAAAGTAATTTCAAATTCGGGATCATGAGGCATAATAAGCGTAACGCCCAAAATTACATACAGGATAAAAGCAGTTATTCCAGAAACTACAAGTCCGAAATTGTAGAGCAATCTTTTTTCACTCCACCATTCTTTAATCTGTGAGTTGGTGAGATTTGAATTTTCGGTTTCCATTGGGTAAGGTTTTTTCTTTGATAAATGAATACAGTTTGTTTGGACGGTGAATTGCACGCGCCCCGACCTGAACGGAGCTCTTTTTGTAAGCGATGGGAAAAGCCAAGGCACAAAAAAGCGGGAGTGGAGGGCGGATACAGGCGCCCAAAAAAAATTAAATAGAATTTAAAGTGAGTCCGATATAGGTGTAAAGAGCTGCGATTGGGATGTTGATGCAGAGCATTGCGGATGCAGAAAAACAGTTGGGGAGCTGGCTGCGACGAAACAAACCGTAAATCAATAATCCAAAAATAATCAGCAGATTGAGCGCCGACGCAAGATATAGCAAAACAAAAGCGCAGAGCGCAAAATCAATATTTTTTGTAATGATATTCCCGAAAAGGCAGATGTTGCCGAGAATAAAACAAATCCAAAACGTATAATTTCCGATGTTTTTGATAGCTGAATTTTTCATGATTTTGATTTTAAATGATTGAAATAATGAAGTACAGAAACAATATGTCAGGAAAGTTGAAAAACAATAAAACAGCGGAATTTCTAAACTCTATTCTGTTTTCTGAAAATACATAGTAAAATAGAAGTAGAACAATAATTAAAATTGCATTGACTATGATATTGAGGATCGAAATGACAAGAAGAAAAACAACTACTTCATTTAAAGCTCTTGCCAGATACGCCATTAGAATTATTATTCCAACCAGCCAACTTGCACAGAAATAAAGAACCGCAGCTGAATTTATTTTAAATGTCTCCATCGCATTCCAATTTAAAAACCGTAATCTCCGGCCTTACCATAAATCTCACCTGATAAGAATGCCCGATCGCGCGGTTGATGTAGAGCATTCTTCCATCCTGCAGATCAATTTCTCCGGAAATATATTTTCTGTTTTTGACGGGAAGAATTGGAGTGACAACTCCCGGAATTCTGCACTGTCCGCCGTGGGTGTGGCCGCTGAGAATCCAGCCCTGATAGCCGTTCCAGACATCTTTGTCGCAGACATCGGGATTGTGACAGAGGACTAAATTGGCTTTAGAAGCGTCGTAATCTTTCATGACTTTCATAGGATCAAAATTGGGCGACCACAAGTCGTCGAAGCCGATGAGATTTAATCCATGACAATTTTTTTGAGCATTATTAATCATTGTAACGCCGCTATCCTCAAGAATTTCACAGATAATTTCTGAAGTTCCAACATCTTTAAATTTCACGCCATAATCGTGATTTCCGAGAATTCCGAATGTGCCTAAATTTCCGTAAACGGCATCTGCCATTACTTTTCTCAGACTATCGTGATCTTCGGTCGTTCCGTGATTGACGTAATCTCCGGTGTAAACCACAAAATCGGGATTGAAGTTTTTGGCTTTCTGAAAAGATTCGATGAGAAATTTCCAGTCGAAACGGTCTCCCACGTGTAAATCTGAAATCTGCATCAGGATTTTACCTTCCAGTTCTTTCGGCAAATTTTTGATAGGCAGTTTTCTTTGTACAAACTCCACCCAAAACGGTTCGATCTGCCATGAATAAAGGAACGGTACAGACCCGACTGCGGAAAGCTGCAACAGTCTTTTGAGGAAATGTTTTCTGGTCATGTCTCTAATTTCTTTGCGATGTTTTTTTATCTCACGCGGATCTTTTGGATTTAGCAGATTTTAAATTGCTTGTAAATCTGCTCAATCTGCGTGAAACTTATTTACTTAAAATCCTTTCGACTACATTTAGCTCCCAGCGATCGGTGATCCGAAAAGACCAACTGCCATTTCAACCCAAATAACCATCAGAATAAGAACGATGACGATGGAAATCATGATCTTTGCTCTGAATGAAAGTTTTGAATTCACAATCATGTAAATAAATGAGGCTGTTCCGAAGAGTAAAACTGCGGCGATCAGGAAGTCTGAACCCGTCCAGTTAAAGCCTTCCACAACGTAATTTGAAATGAAAGCTGCCGCCATTAAAACAGAAGGAATGGCTAAAATTAGTGCTGTTTTTTGTTGTTTTGTCATCATAATTTTTAATTTTAATTTATTAAAGTACTTTGTGTTTCAAAGTTAATTTTCAAAAAAATATAGTGTTTATCTTCCTATTAATTTTTCAAGTGCATCTAAATGTTGTGTGAAAGCTGTTCTTCCGGATTGCGTCACACGGTAAGAAGTCTTTGGTTTTTTGCCGACGAATTCTTTTTTTACTTCGATGTAATTTGCTTTTTCCAGAGCGTTGCTGTGGCTTGCCATATTTCCGTCTGTGATTTCCAGAAGGTTTTTCATTTCAGAAAAATCAACCCAGTCGTTGACCATCAGAACGGACATGATGCCCAATCTCACACGGCTTTCGAATTCTTTGTTGAGTTTTGAAATGTTGATCATTTTTTTTTAATTATTGCTTGGGAAAACATTGAGAACCGACTGCACCTCCTCCATATTCCAACATTAAGTTTCTATTTACTAAAATGTATTCGCATCTATTTTTAAATGCACTTCTATCTGTTTGAATTTCCTGAAAGATATTAAATGAATACATTCCCAAACCGCTTCTTTTAAAACCTATTTTTATTGGCTCGCCATCTTCTACAGATATACAGTTTGCTTTATCCAGTTTCTCTTTTAACTTAACAATATCTTCTTCATCCCATTTTAATATGTTTTTTAAACTATCTTTTTGTAAATCTTTAACATCAACATCCCATTTTTGATAAATCGCCTGACTTAAGGAATCTTCGTGAGCTGAAATCTGTAATCTATTTAATGTTTATCATCTTCAAATTCAATATCTATTGAGTATCCATCTGGTTTAATCTGATTATAATACATTATTAATTCTCCTATTTCTTTCTCTTTCGAAAAATATTCATCTTTCAATTCAGATATAGAATAATTTTTATCAAAACCGCCAAAAGCCATACTAAGCATTACAGAAAAAACAATTGCACCAATCAAAAGCAATCCTCCTACAATGAAAATTCCAATAAAAATATACTTAACTGTCTTTTCCATTTCATTTATACTTCTTATGCATAATCAATCCATACACAATATGCAAAACCCCAAAGCCAATCGTCCAAGCCACCAATCCCCATCCTAAAAACAGGAAAGAAACCAAGCCCAAAACAATCTGGCAATAGCCTAAATATTTTATATCCGTTAAAGTGTATCTTTCTGCGCTTACCAAAGCTAGTCCATAGAAAATCAATGTTGCCGGAGCGACCAAAACGAACAAGTGATGATACAAAAGTCCAAGACAGAAAAATCCTCCGGTTACTAAAGGAACAGCAAAGGCAAAAAGCAATTTTTTTGTCGTGGCATCCCAGATTTTCAGTCCCTTCTTTTTGCTTTTGTTGGCAGTAAAAATGTATCCACTTGCAATCGCGACAACGAGAATTACTGCTCCGATTACAACAAGTTCCTGCACCAAAGATTTGCTGAAAATATTTCTGTCGCCATCAAAATAATCGATTCCCTCTCTTTTAAAAACAAAAAAAACATAAGCTGCACCAATCATGGCAGCTAAACCTGCCACTACTCCCGACAGGCCACTCAGTGAAATAAACCGTGACGACCGTTCCATCATAGAACGGATGTGTGATAAGTCTTCGTGATAGTTTTTTGATTCCATATAAAAGAACTTTGAATTGCAAAGTTATATTTAATTTTTAAACAGCAAAACTTTTTTCAGAATATTTATCTAAATTTTTTATTTTAGAAAAAACATATTGTATGGATAAGGAAATTCTGAGGTCGGAGATTTTTAAGCATCTGGATGGCGTGGTAACAGCTCCCATCGTGGCATCGCTCATAGAAAAGGAAATTATTTCTCTGATTATTCAGCGTGAAAAAATATTGCTGAATGAGCTTTCGGACGAATTTGGGGCTAATGAAGGTTATTTGAATGTAGCAGTTCGGGCATTGGCATCGCAGGGGTTTTTAGATTACGATGTTGAAAATCACAATGATATTATTACGATTTCAGCGAATAACAGAACACCGTTTCTCCAGAAATACAGTTTGCTTTATCTGAAAGTCATCCCTTTTCTAAAGCTTTCAACCGATATTAAAAATCAGATCAACGAAAATTCTTTTATTGAAGAGTTTTCACAATTGAGCAATTCTGTCAAAAGTAATTTTGGAATTCAGCTTTCTGATGATTTGGAAGAAAAAATCGTGCAGGAACAGATTTTAAAACATATCGAGGGTTGTATCATCGGCCCAGTCATCGTTTATTTGGGTATGACAGGAATGTTTCACAAATATTTTATGGAAACTTCTTTTCAGGCGGCAGAGTTTCATAAAAACTCAGAGAATTTTGAAGTGATTTTGGACTTTCTGACTTACTTAAACTGGTTTAAAAAGACTGGCGACAATTATAAATTTACCGAAACGGGAATTTATTTTGCCAAAAGAGCAGCATCATACGGCGTTACGGTTTCCTATCTTCCATTGTTGAATAAAATGGATAATCTTCTGTTTGGAAACGCTTCTAAAATAAGAGAAATTGCTGATGGCGAAGATGAAATTCACGTTGACAGGGCAATGAATGTTTGGGGAAGTGGCGGCTCGCATTCCAATTATTTTAAGGTGGCAAATGATTTTATTATTCAGATTTTTAATCAGCCTATTCATCTGCAGCCGAAAGGTGTTCTCGATATGGGTTGCGGTAACGGTGCCTTCATTCAACATATTTTTGAAACGATTGAAAGATATACGCTTCGTGGAAAAATGCTGGAAGAACATCCTCTTTTTCTGGTGGGTGCAGATTACAATCAGGCTGCTTTGAAAGTAACACGGGTCAATCTCATCAACAATGATATCTGGGCAAAAGTAATCTGGGGAGACATCGGAAATCCGAAACAGCTCGCTGATGATTTAAAGGAAAATTATGAGATTGAACTTTCAGATTTATTAAATATAAGAACCTTTTTAGACCACAACAGAGTTTGGAAAGCTCCAGAAAACAGCCAGCCGGAAAGAATCAGCACTTCGACCGGAGCCTTTGCCCATCGTGGAAAAAGATTGCCAAACAATTTAGTTGAAGAAAGTTTAAAGGAACATCTCGAACTTTGGCTTCCCTATATCCGCAAAAACGGACTTCTCATCATTGAGCTTCATGCTTTAGATTCAAAACTGACAGCTGGAAATTTAGGGAAAACTCCCGCAACGGCTTATGAAGCAACTCATGGTTTTTCAGATCAATATATTCTGGAGGTTGAAGTATTTAAAAAGATATGTCTGGAAACGGGTTTGAAAATCGATAAAGAACTGTTCAGAAAATTTCCTAATTCTGATCTGGCGACGGTGTCGATTAATTTACTGAAGAGTTAGGTTGGATAAACCACAAAAGTCACAAAAGATTTACTTTGAAAAATTAGTTGTGCAAAAGGGCAAAAATGTGGGCGAATGAGAAACACTTTAAATCTACATGATTAGAATCAACAACTCACGCAGATTTTAGGGATAAAGCAGATTATTTTCCACACAATTTAATCTGCAAAATCTGAACGAACAGTGGAAAAAAAAAAATAAAAAAATGACATTTGAAACTTTAGAAACAGAACGTCTCATTCTTCAGAAACTGGATCCAAAAAAGATGATCGAGATTTTTGAATTGAATAATGATGAAAAAATTAAGGAAATATTGGGCATTACGGATGAGGAAGAATTTGCCCGACAGAAAAAAATAAATCATTACGGCTACGAATCTTACAACCGAAAAATACTGAGTTTTAAAATTGTAGAAAAACAAAGCGGTAAAAAAATCGGTAACATCAGTTTTCATACCTGGAATCCTCAACATCACCGTGCGGAAGTAGGTTATGATTTGTTTTTGGAAGAATTCAAACGCAAAGGCTACATGAAAGAAGCCCTCGGAAAGGTACTTGAATTTGGTTTTGAAGAATTGGATCTCAATCGGATTGAAGCATTAATCGATGATGCCAATACACCTTCCAAAAGGCTTTTGGAGCATTACGGCTTTTCAAAAGAAGGAATTACACGCGGACATTATTTGGTGGATGGCGTTTTTGAAGATTCCGTATTGTATTCTCTTTTAAAATCTGAATATAAAAAGTGAAAAAAAGCGTTGTCAGTTTTAATTCTGACAACGCTTTCTGTCAATTATTTAGCTCTTAATCTTTCTTTAATCGCTTCTATATTTTTCTTGGCAGAATCTTCCAAAATCAAACTTGCACTCATGTGAATTCTGGCAGGCATTAATTCGTTAAAATGCTCCGTTCCTTCCCACGACACTTTTTTAATTAAAGCCAAAGCATCTTCACTTCTGGTTGATATTGTGTTTAAGAATTTCTCCAATTTAGAATCCATTTCTGCAATTGTTTCAGAAACTGAGTGGTAAATATTGTGCTGCTCCGCCCATTCCGCTGATCTGAAATCTGCATCAATCGCCATAGCAGAAAACTGTGACTTCCCGATTTTTCTTTCTACATAAGGTCCAATAACGAAAGGTCCAATTCCTAAATTGATTTCCGTCAAAGCCAAAGCAGAATCTCTTGTTGCAAAACAGTAATCAGCACCGCAAGCCAGGCCTACTCCACCACCTGTAGTTTTCCCCTGAACTCTTACGATTACGATCTTACCACAGTTTCTCATTGCATTTAAAACTTTAGCAAAACCACCGAAGAATTTCGTTGAAGCTTCTAATTCTTCAATAGCTAAAAGTTCATCAAAACTTGCTCCTGCACAGAACGCTTTTTCGCCTTCACTTTTTACAAGAATTGCTTTTACCTCATTTTTCGCGCCTTCTTCAAGAATAGTTTCAGCTAATTTTTCCAGAATGGCTCCTGGAAGAGCATTGCTTTTTGCAGTTCCGAAAGTGATTTCGGCAATATTGTTTTTAATTTCTGATGTTACAAAATCGCTCATCTGTTTTTCTAAATATGATTTAAACAAAAATACTAACAATTGTTCGGGTAAAAAAATCATTAGGTATAAATACTGAATCCTCCAATTGGTTATTTATACGCTAAAAAACAATTATGTTAAGTTTTACCTTTGACTTAACAAACTAACCAATAAAAACTTATTATCATGGAAGAAATGATGGCAACCATCAAGCTTTTCGCAGGAAACTTTGCTCCTCAGTATTTTTTACCTTGCGACGGAAGATTATTATCGATAGCACAGAACACCGCACTGTTTTCTCTACTTGGAACTACTTACGGAGGTGATGGAAAAACAACTTTTGCATTACCTAATCTCAACGGCAGAGTACCAATAGGAACAGGAGCTTCCGGCACAGGAGAACAGATAATCTTAGGACAAGTGGGCGGTACACCTACCACTACAATTTCAACTTCTAATTTACCAAACATTACAAGCCAATTGAAAGTCTCTAAATCTAATGCACTTTCAGTATCACCATCTGCTAACTCATCTATTGCAGTAACAGGATCAATGGTAGGACGAGATTTCACAGCTATTCCCAGCTTTGTTGATAATGCACCGGATACTGCAATTAATGCAGCATCAGTATCATTTACAGGTGGAAATCAACCAATCAACAACATGCCGCCATACGTGGGATTGATGTACATTATCTGTGTACAGGGTATTTATCCTTCAAGACCATAAAACTACACTTAAATCAACCATTAAAACAATTACACCATGGAAGAAATGATAGGAATCATCAAAATGTTTGCAGGTACTTTTGCACCAAGAGGCTTTTTATTCTGCAACGGAGCATTATTGAGTATTAATCAAAACCAGGCACTGTTCTCAATACTAGGAACTACATATGGCGGTGATGGAATGACCAATTTTGCTTTACCAAATCTAAACGGACGTGCCCCTGTTGGCGCAGGACAATCTGTGAAACTTGGTGAAATGGCAGGCTCTCCCACTACAACAATTTTAAGCTCTAATTTACCTAGCTTTAACAGCCAGTTGAAAGTGTCTAAATCTAATGCACTTTCTTCGTCACCATCTGCTAATTCATCTATTGCAGTCACAGGTTCAACTGTAGGACGAGATTTCACAGCAATACCAAGTTTCGTAGATGCTGCACCAGATACTAGTATTAACGCTGCTTCTGTAGCATTTGCTGGAAATAATCAACCGATTAATAATATGCCACCATATTTGGGGATGAATTATATTATTTGTGTTGAAGGAATATACCCATCAAGACCATAACACACTCTAAAATTTTAAAATCTACTATCATGAAAAGAACAACTATCCTATTAATCTGTAGTCTGTTCACATCTATTTTTTTATCAGCGCAGACAAGCACAGAACAATTTGAAACCGAATCGCATGGAAGTACAAGCTTCACCGACAACGGAGTGATATTCAATATACTGACTCACACTGGAGGATTTGACATTCAGGGAAATTATCCTAATACAGGATGGAGCGGCACTGCAAATGACAACAGATACATTGATAATTCAGGAGCTGGAAACATAGCTTCAGGGGCATCATTTAGTGTAAAAACTACTTCAAATTTATTTAAAGTAAATAGATTTTGGATATTTCTTTCAGATACAAACCTGAACCAGAATGTGACAGGAACCTTAACTGTAACAGGAATGCTTAGCGGTGTAACTAAGTTTACGCAGACAAAAACAACCGGATTTGCAACAAGTTTAGGAACAACGAACGGTTATACCCTTATTGATTTAACTAATTTAAACGGTCAGAATTACAGCAATATTATTATTGATGAGTTAAAAATAACCTGTGGCGGCGCCTATACCTACGCTGGTTTAGATGCCTTTACATGGGTGAAAGACACCAATATTGTATTGTCGACTTCTGAAGAAAGTCTGATCAGTAAAAACCAATCTGCAATTTATCCAAATCCTACATCAGGACCATTGACGATCAATACCGAAAAGAATGGAAAATTCGAGATCTACAGTCAGTCAGGAACCTTAGTAAAAACCATTGACGTACAAAAAGGTGAGAACAGAACAGACATCTCCGAACTTCCCAACGGCATGTACATTCTGAAATCTCAAGACTCATCTCACAAGGTGATCAAAAAATAAATCACACCATGAAAACCCTCTTTTTGAATTAAAATTATCTCAGACGATTCTAAAACATGATGAACAAAATTTCCCGATCTCTCCGGGAAATTTTTGTTTTAGAAGTTTCTACTCTATTTACTTTTTCCCATACAGCAAGATTCTCTTGAATGCATAAATTGCAGGAAACTTTTCAAATTTTTTGGTAATTCGCTTCTTATATTCTGCGCTAAATTTTTGCTGTTTTAGCTCATCTAATCTTTCCAAATAAGGAATCAAAGCCGAGCCGGAAATAAACTGAAAGAGCTCCTCTGCATCTTCAGCAATGATTGGATAGACTTTTACAGAAATATTTAAATTTCTCAAACCCGCTTCAAACATCATTTTAGTATAATCATCCAAACTCAAAACCGGCGAAATTCGGTTGAAGCCATTCAATTGAGTTTTAAAAGGCTCTTCCGAGGCCAGTTGAATTAAAATCTGGTTTAAAACATTCTCATTCTGCACAGGCATTTGTACTGCAAACTGTCCGTTTTCACTTAATAAAGAAAGTAATTTCGGAAATAGTTTCTGATGATTATCAGACCACTGCAAAGCCGCATTGCTGAAAATGAGATCCCATTTTTCATCCGATTGATATAATCGTTCGATTGTTTCCTGTTTAAAACTTAAATTTTCGTTTTTAAATTCCAAAGATTTCTGAAGCATTTCAGCAGACGAATCGATTCCCAAAAACCGTACATCAGGAAATTCATCTGAAAGAATTTTGGTTTGCTCGCCGGTTCCGCAGCCGATATCAATGGCTATTCTGAGATTTTCAGGCGTAATGTTTTCAGCTAAATCAAAGAATGGTTGGTAGCGGATGTTTTTGAATTGGTTGTAGGTGTCAGGATTCCAGGGCATATTTTCTATTTATTGGTTTGTAAATTTATTACAGTACAATCCGTAGGATTCTTATCTGTGTGGTGTTATTTGGAAAGACAATAGGCGGACTCCTTAGGAGTCATATCTGTTTAGATTTAAGAATTTCATTATTCGGCGCAGTCCGTAGGACTGCTATCTTTTTCATATGATATTTAAAAACCATAATTCGTATATCATGATCTGAACCTATTTCATTGAATGATATGTATTTTTCAATCATAAAATTCAAATAAATATTCATCCTTAAACTCAATTTCAAAAGCATTTAAAAATTCAATATATTCATCTCTAAAACTTTTCTTTTTATGATGAGCTTCCTGATTTAAAACATAATGAACAACCTTTTCCTTCTGACTTTTAGAATAAGAAAATGCGCCATAACCTCGTTGCCATAAAAAATGATTCATTGTCAATTTCCTTTCATTAATAAAATTACCAGATTCCGTCTTGACAATTTTTACTAAATCTGAAATGGTGATTTGCAGATTTTTATAAGTGAAGAAAATATGAATGTGATCAGGATTTGCATAAATTGCTAATACTTTTTGACCCTTATTCCTGAATATTCCGCAAATGTATTTTTCAATTTCATTCCGAATCGTACTTGTGATTTTGGTTTCCCTGCCTTTGGTAGCAAATACCAATTGAATGTAAATTTGGGTGTATGTATTTGACATCTTTGTGTTTTAGATAGCGTTCCTACGGAACGCTGTGTTAGTTACCGATCTATTTCTACACAGATAGCATTCCTCCGGAATGCCCCATTTCACATTCTAATTTATGTAATTTTTAAATATGAACATTCATAATTGTGCAACAAAAAAAAACAGTGCAACAAAAAATTGTTACACTGCTAATTTTTCACATTGATACATTCAGATTAAATCAATCCAAACTGCTCAAAATGATGCGTAAAATGCTTTCTCTGGAAAAGCTCCATCATTTCTTTATTCAAATGCCCGAATCTTGGATTATAGTGTTCCGCAAAAGGATTTTCCTTGAAATAAACGGTAAACTCTTTTAATGTTTCTACTAACTGAGTTTTAGCTGCGTCCAGATTTTTATTTTTGTTTTGAGGAACTTCACCCTCTTTCCATAAAGGATATTGTGCTCCCGGACGGATTTTTTTGTCGGTGTACAGCCAATCCTGAAGTTTTTCTAATTTTTCTTCCGGAATTTCATCAAAATCTTCCGGCTTCAAATCACCAAAACCGTTTCTCAGAACCTCTTCCAAATGCTCAACCATCAATTGTGGTGTAAAATCTCCAAAAACAGGTTTCGTATTTTCAGTTAAAGCATTTAATTTTTTCTGAATATTCTGAACTTTAAAATCAATAAAAGGAGAATGTTTTGCCACCAATGTTAAAATTGTAGCAACACAAACTACCTCATCTCTTTGGTTAACAACTTCAACCAACCATTTTACAACACCGGAAGGAATATTTCTTCCTTTTACACCACGGTTGATTTTTTCTTTCGCCGTTAAATAAACGGTAATTGTATCTCCTGCATAAACAGGTTTGAAGAATGAACAGTTTTCCAATCCGTAATTGGCGATAACAGGACCTTTTTTCCCTGAAACAAACAATCCGGCTGCTGCAGAAAGGATGAAATATCCATGAGCCACCGTTTTATCGAAAATCGTTCCTGATAAACTTGTTGCGTCGGTGTGTGCGTAGAAATGATCCCACGAAACGTTAGAGAAATTCACGATATCTGCATCAGTAACCGTTCTTCCTGCTGTTTCAAGAGAATCTCCGACCTCAACTTCCTCAAAATATTTCTGGAATGGATGTTTGTCTGAATATTTTTTCTCAGTGCCTTGCTGATATACTTTTGTAATTGCTGTCAGAATATCCGGCGAACCCTGAATTGCTGTTTTCTGAAGGAAAAAATGAAGACCGTTCAATCCACCCATTTCCTCACCGCCACCCGCTCTTCCAGGACCACCGTGCATCAAAGTTGGAAGCGGAGAACCGTGGCCTGTACTTTCTTTCGCATTGTCTCTGTTTAAAACAAAAATTCTACCGTGCTGAGATGCCATTTTCCAAGAAGTTTCTGCAACGAACTTCTCATCGTGAGAAACGATTGAGCCCACTAAACTTCCTTTTCCTCTCTTTGCCAACGCTGCAGCTTCTTCCGCATCTTTGTAAGGCATCAATGTAGAAACCGGACCGAAAGCTTCGACGTCATGAGAGATATTTTTTGTAAACGGAGAATCATTTAAGAACAATTTCGGAGACATAAATGCGCCGTTTTCATAATCAGCGTCTACCAATTCATGTTTTCCGTCGTAAATCAGTTCGTTTTCCGTTTTCAGGATGTCTACTTTTCTTAAAACTTCGTCGTATTGCTGTTTTCCAACCAAAGATCCCATTCTTGTATCTCTGCTTAACGGATTTCCAATTTTAGTTTGATCTAATGCTTTCGATAAAGCATTCTGAACGTCTCCAATTAAATTTTCAGGAACCAAAATTCTTCTAATCGCTGTACATTTCTGTCCGGCTTTCGTCGTCATTTCTGTACGAACTTCTTTGATGAACAAGTCGAATTCAGGAGTTCCCGGTTTTGCATCCAATCCAAGAATTGAACAGTTCAAAGAATCCGCTTCCATATTAAACCGAACCGCATTTCCTGAGACTGAGGGTAATGATTTTAATTTTTTACCTGTCGTCGCAGAACCTGTGAATAATACAGAATCTCCATCATGAACGTAATCCAATATATTTCCCGGTTCACCACAAACCAATTGAAGCGCACCTTCCGGAAGAAAGCCACTTTCAATCATATCCTGAAAAACAGCATTCGTCAAATAAGAACCGTAAGGAGAAGGCTTTACAATTGAAGGAACACCCGCCAACAAAGAAGTCGACAGTTTTTCCAACATTCCCCAAACCGGAAAATTGTAAGCGTTGATTTGTACAGAGACACCTTCGCTTGGTGTTAAAATATGAGTTCCAAGGAAAGTTCCGTTAGCAGAAATTTTCTGAGTTTCCCCATCAACCCAAAACGGGGTATTTGGAAGCATTCTCTTTGCCAAACCAGAGTATGTAAAGAAGGTACCAAAACCACCTTCAATATCAACCCATGAATCTGCATGAGTTGCACCTGTTTTATAGGATAAATCGTAATATTTTTTCTTTCTTTCTAAAAGGTAAAGTGCTACTTTTTTCAACATTTCTCCACGGTCGTAGAACGTCATGGATGAAAGATTTTTGTAACCTACAGTTCTTCCGAAATCCAAAGCCTGTTCGAAATTCAGCCCTTCCGTATCTGAAATGGCAACCTGCTCTCCCGTCACTGCGTTGTACAAAGGGATTCCGTTTCCGGTGCCTTCGATCCATTCGCCGTGAATATAGTTTTTTAATTTTTCCATATAATTTTAATTTAACAATGTATCAATTTAACCGTTTACCAATTACTGATACATTTTTAGATTTATTTTAAATTTTAGTTGTCCGATTTATTTATAAATTCCAAAGTTTCATCAAATCTTTTACTCCAAGGAAAGAAATACTGTATGATCATTGGAATATGTTTTTTATTGATGAAAACAGGTTTTACATTGGGTTGATAAGGTTCAAGCGCTTTTAAAAAATTTTCATTGGCCACTTTAATCGATGTATAAGTTTTTTCACCAACATAAATTAAAAAAGGCGGTGTCTTTTCATCGATAAAATAGATCGGAGAAGCCTCTTTCCATTTCTGCGGATCTTTGCTCCATGCAACATCGTAATTACTCTCTGATGTTGGTGGATTTTTTTCCAAATAGTTCTTCATATCAATTCCCGCAGCATCAATTAAAATAATCCCCGAAACTGTGTTTTCCGGAATTTGATATTTTGGATTCATTACCGCAGAAGCTGCCAACTGACCGCCCGCTGAATGTCCTGAAACAAATATTTTTCGAGAATCTCCGTTGTATTTCTGAGCATTTTCTTTGGTAAATTGTATCGCTGCAGCTACTTCTTTTGTCATTTGATCGACGTCAGCATTCGGACTCAAAGTATAATCCGGAATAATGGCAATGATATTTTTGCGGGCAAAGTTTTTACCCATCAGATTGTAGGTCTTTTTATTTCCTGTATTCCAGTTTCCGCCGTGTACAAAGATCAGAACAGGATATTTTTTATCAGTTCTCTTAGGCGTGAAAACATTTAATTTCACTTCGTTTCCAACATGGTTTTTTGTGAAGGAAATATCCTTATAAGCGGATGTAGATTTACAACTGCTTAAAAGCAAAACCATTATAAAAATTATGCAGAAACGTAATTTCATTTTGACTATATTATCTAATTGAATCTGTTATTTGGGCTCCTGATACGGAAACAATTTAACCAAACCTTCGTACAAACTTCTGTGAAGGATCGTTGCATGATTGTCTAAATCCATCATTTTATATTCTATCGTCCAGTTTTTCTTGTTTGATTTTTTAAGAATATCAAATAAATCCTCTGCATCTTTTACCATCAGTTTATGCTCGCCTTTTCCGACGGAGACATAGACAAATTTCTTTGTATCGGAAGATTTGGACAACAACTGATTGGCCTTTTTTAAAAGACTTTCATCATCCCACCACAAACTCGGACTGATGATAAAATAATTATCGAACATTTCAGTTTTTTTCAATAAAACTTCTGTGGCTAAAAGTCCGCCCAGAGACTGTCCAAATAGATAAGTGTGAGTAGTTTTAAACTGACTTTCTAGATAAGGTTTCAATTCTTTTTCAAGAAAACCGATGAATTTATCAGAATGTCCCGTTGTAGGATAATCTTTCTGTAAATCCTTTAAATCTGTGTGAAAAGTGAAATCTTTTTTTCGATCAATATTGGCAATTCCGACTACAATTGTTTCGGGCATTGCGTACATTAAATTGAAGAATTGCACCAATCCTGAAACATGGATAAAATCTTCGTTCATACTTCCATCCAAAAGATAGATGATTGGGTAGGGTTTTGTTTTATCGAAATTTTGCGGAAGATAGATGTTTAGAGTTCTGTCTTCTTTTAAAATTTCTGATTTTATTGTTCTGATTTCTCCTATAGTTAATGGTTTTACATTTCCAGTCTGGGCAAACACCATGAATGGGAATGTAAATAGAATGATGCAGAAAATGAGAAGCTTTTTTAACATTTATTTTAAAAATTTTTCTAGTCTGAAAATACTTTGCTTAAACCTAACGGGTTTTAAAAACCCGTTAGGTTTGGGATTGTTTTATCAGCAATTATTCTAAATTCAAGAAATCATATTCAACATTAGATTGATGATAATTCCTAAAAATCTCTACCGAGTCAAAATACTGTAAAATCTCCGATCTATTCAATTTACTTTCTTTTTCCAGATGTAAGTAAGAATTATATGAAGAATACTTCCACTGATTGACTTTATTTGCAAGTCCGTGATTAACCGGATTATTATGGATGTAATGCAAAACTTTTAGCAAATATTTCTCATCTCTTATTTTTTTTCGTTTAATTGCATTCAGAAAAAGAGCTCCTTGACGGTTATATTTTTTATTAAATGCCTTTGCATAAGAGTTTAGAAAACTGCCAAAGTTCTTCATTAAAAACGGGTACGCGTCATTAACTTTTACACCTTCAATATTTTTAAATCTTAATAATAAATGAAAATGATTTTGCAACAAACAATATGCATAAATGTCTGCAATTGGAATAATATATTTATCTAACTGCTTCAGAAAAAATTGATAGTTTGTCTCTTCACGGAAAATCAGTTCTTTCCCATTTACATGAGAAAAAATGTGATAAACAGAGTCAAACTCAAAACTTTCTGTATTAATCATTTTGCTTTTATTGAAAAACCTAACGGGTTTTAGAAACCCGTTAGGTTTGTGTTCGCATCAATTTTTATTTCACATCATCCCAAATACTGTAATCAACAACCTTCGTAGGAATCTGCTGAACATATTCTGTAAACGGCTCACAAGGTAAAATCGCATCTTTGCCCTCTCTTGCCAATTCCTGATATAATCTCGTTCCTTCCGTTTTCCATTTGATCATTTCGTCAGAAACATCACGAATGATTTTTGCCGGACTTCCGACGATCAGTTTTCGTGCATCACATCTGAAATTTGCAGGAACAAAAGCCAATGCTCCGATGATGCACTCGTCGCCGATAACGGCTTTGTCCATCACAACTGCATTCATTCCAACCAGACAATTTCTACCGATATGTCCGGAATGGATGATCGCACCGTGACCAATGTGTGCAGATTCTTCCAAAATGGTTTCAATACCGGGAAAAACATGGAGTGTACAGTTTTCCTGAACATTGGCACCGTCTTTCACAATAATTTTACCCCAGTCTCCACGAATAACCGCGTTCGGACCGATATAAACTTCTTCACCGATTTCCACATTTCCAATAATCACCGCTTGCGGATGAACATAAGCAGAAGGTTTGATGATGGGACGAATTCCGTGGTATGAGTAAATGTTCATAATTTTTTTTGTTAAAAAATTAATTTATCAATGTATCAGTTTACCAATGTACCAATTTAAAAGCTGTTCACAAGAATTGATAATTGGTATATTGATACACTGCTAGATTGTTACATTGGTATATTGTTACATTATTGAAAAAGTTATACTTTTTCAATGACCATTGCATAACCTTGTCCGACACCGATACAAAGCGTACACAATGCATATTTTTTATCTTGTTTTTGAAGTTCCAATGCTGCAGAACCGATGATTCTCGCTCCGGAAACTCCAAGTGGATGACCGATGGCAATTGCGCCTCCGTTTGGATTTACTCTTGAGTCGTCGTCTTTTAAACCTAAACTTCTGGTTACCGCTAAAGACTGAGCAGCAAAAGCTTCGTTCAATTCGATAACATCCATATCATCCAATGAAAGATCTAATCTTTTTAAAAGTTTCTGAGTCGCTTCAACAGGGCCGATTCCCATAATTCTTGGCTCCACACCGGCAACTGATGAACCTAAAATCTTAGCTTTTGGCTTTAAACCATATTTTTTTACGGCTTCTTCACTTGCTAAAATCAACGCTGCTGCACCGTCATTCATTCCTGAAGCGTTTCCGGCAGTTACAGTTCCGCCTTCTTTTTTGAATGCAGGACGAAGTTTTCCTAATCCTTCCATCGAAGATGTAGGTTTGATGAATTCGTCTTGATCGAAAATTTTCGGTTCGCCTTTTCTCTGTGGAATTTCAACTTTTATAATTTCTTCTGCCAGTCTTCCGCTTTCCTGAGCTTTAGTCGCTTTTTGTTGTGACCAAAGTGCAAATTTATCCTGATCTTCACGGCTGATGTTGTGCATTTCCGCTAAGTTTTCAGCGGTATCGCCCATTGCATCAACACCGTACATTTCTTTCATTTTGGGATTGACAAATCTCCAACCGAAAGTAGTATCGAACATCTGACTGTCTCTACCGAAAGCCGCACTAGGTTTTGACATTACATAGGGCGAACGCGTCATGTGCTCTACTCCACCTGCAATATAAAGTTCACCTTCTCCCGAAGCAATCGAACGGAAAGCGTTGGCCACCGCCGACATTCCTGAAGCACACAATCTGTTTACCGTTTCACCTCCGATTTTGTACGGAAGTCCGGCCAGTAAAAGCCCCATTCTTGCTACGTTTCTGTTATCTTCACCCGCTTGATTGGCACACCCGAAAATAACGTCCTCAATTTCCTCAACAGGAACTTCAGGGTTTCTTGCAACAATTTCTTTAAGAACGATCGCTGCCAAATCATCGGCACGCACTTCTGAAAGACCTCCACTTAATTTTGAAATGGGAGTTCTGATGTAATCTATGATGTATACGTTGTTCATAATGTTTTTAATGTAACAATTTAGCAATATAACAGTGTAACAATTATGAGCAACATAGATTAAAAATCATTGGTAAATTGGTACATTGATACGTTGGTAAATTAAATTTTATTTAAACTTGTACTTAATATTTTATAAATAATTTTTCCTATTTCTGTAATCTGATTCTCCAATTTTTCGTCGAATGGATAGTTTTTAGAATGTTTTCAGAGATAGAGCCAATATTTTGTTTCCTCTAATTCTTTAGCTGCAATTTTAATTTTATTAATAAAATCATTCTTGCTGTGCGGATTTTGTGCTTCAAAAGAATTTGCTCCGATACTGGTTCCAGATCGTAATAATTGTTTTGAAATAACAAACTTCCTTTTCTCATCCAATAACTCACAAAACTCAATTATATCCAAAGAAAATTGAACAGTTTTCTCAATTAATGGATTATTCTCAAAATTTATCATTAGTGTTTAATTTAAATCATTTCTTCATTGGTAAATTACTAAACTGGTAAATTGGTACATTGAGCCTAAAGCTCTGTTACTTTTTTTCCAATCTTATAAACTGTTCCGACAAATTTTGCAACCAAATCATTATTCTGGTTGGTAATTTTAATATCATAGATGGCTGTTTTTCTGGTATCGTTTACCAAAATACTTTCAGCTCTGAAAATATCGCCTTCTCTTCCAGCCTTTGTGAAATTGATGGTTACACTTAATGCAACCGCTGCGTTTCCGTCATTGTTTGATGAAAATGCAAATGCTGAATCGGCAAATGCAAACGTTACTCCGCCATGAACCGTTCCCAAGCCGTTGAGCATTTGTTTGGTGATTTCCATTTCTATCAAAGCGTAATTTTCTTTAATATCAATGATTTTTATTCCTAAAAATTGGGAGAAGTAATCTTTCTCCATCATATAATCTACAACCTGTCTTGGATTCATTAATTTTTATTTAATTTTTTAAATTTAATCACATCTATCCATGAATAATCTCTGCCGTCTAAAATAAAATACATTAAAAAAATGCCTGTGAAATAAATTGTAAAACCAATGATGTTGAAGCCCTGTTCGTCTTCCCATCCTAAATAATAAAAGAGAAGTTTGAGCAAAAAAAAAGCTGTCACAAAGATGAAAGCTCTCATCAATGATCTCAGAAAATTCTTTAATGTAAAAATCCTTTTAAGCATCGTCTTTGAAATTCTACTTACTGTGACTAAAATTTATTTTTTATTTACTATTTGCCTGTTATTTCCTCATATAATTCATCAGCCAACTTGTCATAAATACTCATCGTTTTCCCTAAAATTACCTGTTCAATCGTGAGATAATCAGCAAAATTTTCTGAGGCATCCAAAGCATTTAAATCTATTCCTTCTTCACTGGCAATTCTTGTGATAAGCTCTTTATATTTTTCATTGAATTTTCCCAACAAATCCAGCTTTTCTTCGTCATTAGTTATCGAAAGTTGTTCAATAATATATTCTTTTTCAATGGAAAGCCTTGTTTCCAATTCGGCTTTAAAGCTGGTTAAATCCATAGTTTCAATGTAACAATTTAGCAATCTAACAGTTTACCAATGTTTTTAAATATTGTTACCTTGGTAAACTATTACATTGGTACATTTATAATTTTCGTAGCAATGGGCTTTGCTTGTATCTTTCTTCCTGATATTCATCATAAAGGTTTTGCAGCGTTTCAGAGATTTTTGCATATCCAATTTCTTTTCCCCAAGCCAATAATCCTTTTGGATAATTGACACCTTTCTGCATCGCCAATTCTAAGTCTTCATCGTTTGCAACGCCCAATCTTTTAGCTTCAACTGTTTCATTAACCAACATAGAAATAATTCTCAAGAAAATCTGTTGATAAAGAGCATCATTTTTTTGAGCAACAGTTTTTTCTGCTCCTTCGCTATAATCATAGAAGCCTTTTCCTGTTTTTCTGCCGTGAAGTTTGGCTTCAGACATTCTTTGCTGTAGAAGTGATGGTTTGTATTTGGGATCGTAAAAATATTCGTTGTAAACAGTTTTTGTTACGGAGAAATTCACATCAACACCTATTAAATCCATCAGCTCAAAAGGTCCCATTTTAAAGTTTCCAATTGTTTTCATGGCATCATCAACCTGTTCAACAGTAGCGATATTCTCCTCAACAATTCTTAAACCCTCTCCGTAAAAAGGGCGGGCAATTCTGTTCACGATAAATCCAGGGATGTCTTTAGCAATAACCGGAACTTTGCCCCAATCTTTCATAAGATTATACATTTTTTCGGCTAAAGATTTTTCCGTGAGTAAAGATGGAATAATTTCAACCAAAGGCATCAGAGGAGCCGGATTGAAAAAGTGAATTCCGATGAAACGCTCCGGTTTTTGCAGTTCCGCACCGAGGGACGTGATCGAAATGGATGATGTATTGGAAGCTATAACACAGTTTTCAGAAACATGTTTCTCTAATTCTGTGAAAACTTTGGTTTTGATCTCTTTATTTTCGATGATAGCTTCAATGACAAGTTCACAATCTTTGAAGTTCTTCAGTTCGGTAGCAATGGAAATATTGGATAAAATTTCAACCATTTTTTCTGATGAAATTTTCTGCTTATCAACCAATTTGGTCAATGTTTTTTCCAAACCTACAGTTGCCGTTTCTACTTGTTTTGCGTTTGCGTCATAGACCCAAACTTTGCATCCATTCGTTGCGGCTACCTGTGCGATGCCGATTCCCATAGTTCCGGCACCGATAATTCCTACATATTTCATAATGTAACAGTGTATCAATGTAACAATGTAACAATCGCTGTCATACTTGTCTATAGTGAGCTTGTCGAACTATTCGAAGCATTTCATTGGTAAACTGCTACATTAGTACATTGTTATATTAATTCTTACTTTCCTTTATATTCCGGTTTTCTTTTCTCTAAAAATGCGCTTACACCTTCTTTGAAATCTTCTGTTTCAGCGGCTTCCTGCTGTAAATCTCCTTCGAGTTCCAATTGATCTTTCAATGAATTACTATAAGAAGCAGCGAAGGCTTTTTTGGTTAATTTTAAACCAACAGTTGGCATATTGGAAACTTTTTCTAAAATTTCCATTGATTTTGAATTGAATTCTTCTTCAGTGAAAACTTCAGCCACCAAACCGTAAGATTTTGATTCTTCAGCCGATAATTTTTTGCCTGTAAATGCAAGGTAATTTGCCAACTGTCTTCCCAGTAATTTAGGTAAGAAATACGTTCCGCCTGTATCAGGGATTAATCCGATATTGGAGAATGCCTGAGCAAAATAGGCTTTATTGTTGGCTAAAACGAAATCACAAATCAATGCCAACATGGCACCGGCACCGACTGCAGGACCGTTGACTAAAGCAACGACAGGTTTTTTGCAACGTGTAATTTCAAGTACCAAAGGATTGTAATAATCAGTCACGATTCTTCTGATAATATCATCGTCGTGATGGTCATTTCCCTGTACAAAAGCATCATCCAGATTCTGACCGGAACAAAATGCTCTTCCCCTACCCGAAATCGCAACACATCTTACTGTTGGGTCGTTGCTGCATTCTTTTATAAAATCTTTCAAATCTCCCAAAGATGGCTTGGTTAAAGCATTCATCGTTTCAGGCTGATTGAGGTAAGCAATTTTTAATTTTCCTTCAAAATGGGTTTCGATATCGAGTTGTGTGTACATAATTTTTAGTTTGAAGTTTGAGGTTTGAAATTTGAAATTTTTAGTTCTACCAATTTACATATAAAAATGCAGCAATGTATCAGTTTACCAATCTAACAGTATTTACTGCATTCAAAATTGTTACATTTTTACACTGCTAAATTGTTACATTAGTTTAGTGACATTTAAAATAATCAAACGGTTCTAAACAGTCTATACATTGGTAAGAAGCCTTACACAAAGTAGAGCCGAATCTGCTGATTTGTTTTGAATTCATCGAACCGCAACGTGGGCATTTTTTTGGTTTTCCGATGTGATTTTCGTCGGCTCCTTTTTCGGGAGGTGAAATTCCGTAAACACGAAGTTTCTCTCTCGCTTCATCTGTGATCCAATCTGTTGTCCATATCGGAAACATTTTGGTGACTACTTTTGCATCCCATCCGTTTTCCTTCATGATTTTCATGATGTCTTCCTCAATGGTAAACATGGCTGGACAGGCAGAATAAGTCGGCGTAATTGTTACTTCACAAGAATTCTCGCTGGTAATTTTCGCTTCTCTTACAATACCTAATTCCACGATATTGATTACCGGAATTTCCGGATCGGGGACTAATTCTAATATTTCTAACGGATTTTTCAATTTCAAATCTAACAATTTAACAGTGTATCAATGTAACAATCATTGCTAGACTGTTACATTGATATATTGGTACATTTTTTACTACCACGTACAACCAGGATATGCTCTCTGCATATACTGCAATTCGCAAAGGATAAATCCGAAATATTCTGTATGATACCCTGTTCTTGATTTTGGTTGCATAAAAGGATTTGCCGGATATTCTAAACCGAAATCTGCAAAATCTTTTTGTGTAATAGAAAGGAAATCTTCATAAAGAGCATCAACATTTGGAGCAATATTTAAAGCAATTAAATCATCTTCACCTTCTGTTTTTGCGAATAAACCTTTCGTGTATTCCCAGATATTTTCGATGCTTCTTTCTAAACGCATTTTGCTTTCTTCTGTTCCCTGTCCGAAAATTTTCATCCAAGATGCAGCATGAGTGTAGTGATATCTTACTTCTTTCAAAGATTTTTGAGCGATGGCAGAAAGTTCTTCATTTGTTGAATTCGACAAAGCCTCATACATCAATTTCTGATACACCGAAAAAACATACACTTTCAAAATGGTTTGGGCATAATCTTCGTTGGGAAGTTCTGTCCAGTGTGCATTCAGATATTCGTGTTCGTATCTAAGGAAAGCCAAATCATCTTCGCTTTTTCCGTTGTCCGCAACTCTTGAAGCGTAAACATAAAAGTTGTTGGCCTGACCAAGCTCATCCAAAGCAATGTTTGTCAATGCAATATCTTCCTCAAGATAAGGACCTTCACCGCACCATGCAGACAAACGCTGTCCCATAATGAAACTGTCGTCTGCTAGTTTTAATAAATAATTGTATAATGGGTTCATTTTTTATAGATTTAAAGACTGAGAGACAAGAGACTAAGAGATTTTAAAATCTCATATCTGTTGTCTGTTAATCTCATGTCTTATTTACATATTTTTCACATCGTTTGGAATGTCGTAGAACGTCGGGTGACGGTACAGTTTGTCATCAGCCGGATCGAAGAATGCTTCTTTATCAATTCCTTCTGAAGTCACGATATATTTGCTTGGAACAACCCAAACGGAAGTTCCTTCTTTTCTTCTTGTATAAACGTCTCTTGCGTTCTGCAAAGCCATTTCTGCTGTTGGCGCCTGTACTATTCCAACGTGTTTGTGAGATAATCCCGGTTTAGTCTGAATAAACACTTCCCACATATCTAAATTTGCCATAAATAAAATTAAATTTAACAATGTATCAATGTACCAGTTTACCAATGAGATGCTTCGACAACCTCAGCATGACAAAGATTGTTACATTTTTACATTGGTATATTGTTATATTGAAATTTTTTCCTGTTTTTCCGCAAAAGCCTTCGCAGCCTCTTTTACCCAAAGATTTTCCTGCTGTGCTTTTACTTTGGTCTGTAATCTTTTTTTGTTTGCAGGGCCGTTTCCTTTTAAGATCTCCATAAATTCATCCCAAGGAAGTTCTCCGAAATCGTAATGTTGTCTTTCTTCATTCCATTTCAAATCTTTATCCGGAACGGTTAAGCCTAAAAATTCGGCCTGAGAAACGGTAACGTCGATAAATCTCTGACGAAGACTGTCGTTGCTCTCTCTTTTTACTCTGTAATTCATAGAGATTTTAGAGTTAGGCGAACTGTCGTCATTCGGACCAAACATCATTAAAGCCGGCCACCAGAAACGGTTTAACGAAGCCTGAGCCATTTCTTTCTGCTGTTTTGTTCCACGGCAAAGAGCCATCAGAATCTCATAACCCTGTCTTTGGTGGAAAGATTCTTCTTTACAGATTTTCACCATCGCTCTTGAATAGGGTCCATAAGAATTCCCCATCAACATTACCTGATTCATAATCGCTGCACCATCAACCAACCAACCGATTGCACCGATATCAGCCCAGCTTAAGGTTGGATAATTGAAAATACTTGAGTATTTCGCTTTGCCTTCCAACATATCATCGTAAGTCGCATCTCTGTCGGCTCTGATGGTTCCGTTTCCTAAAGTTTCAGTGGCAGAATAAAGGTATAAACCGTGACCTGCTTCATCCTGAACTTTAGCCAACAAAGCCATTTTTCTTCTCAACGAAGGTGCTCTTGAAACCCAGTTGGCTTCCGGCAACATCCCGACAATCTCAGAATGCGCGTGCTGTGAAATCTGGCGAACCAATAATTTTCTGTAATCATCGGGCATTACATCTTTTGGTTCTACTTTATTTTCATCGTGTACGTATTGTACGAATTTTTCTAAGTCCATAATTTTTTCAATTTAGCAATGTATCAGTCTAACAATGTACCAATGATTGTTACACTGGTAAATTTTTACATTGTTACATTAATTTTACACGTCATAATTTAGCATCACAACATTCGTTGTCGGATGACACTGGCAAGTCAGAACAAAACCTCTGGCTACTTCGTCTTCGGTCAATGCGAAATTTTTCTCCATGAAAACTTCTCCTTCGAGAACTTCCGCTTTACACGTACAACAAACTCCTCCTTTACAAGCGAAAGGTACTGGAAGATTGTCTTTCAATGCTTTATCTAAGATACTCTCTTTTTTTGAATTCAAATGGAACGAATATTCATCATCATCAATAATCACCGTTACCATACTTTCAATATTGGCGATTGCCTTGAATTCATCGCTCATTTCCGCAGAATCTTCTTCGTCCGGAGCCGAGAAATATTCAAACAAAACCTGAATCGCAGGAACTTTTTTATCTTTCTTTAAATAATCTGAAATCCCTTTAATCATCTCCGAAGGCCCACAGATAAAATAAGTAGCTTCCTTAACGTCGATATCGGTATATCTTTCAAATAAATGATCTAATTTTTCAGGAGAAATTCTACCTTCAAAAATAGGGTCTGCGTGTTTTTCACGGCTTACCAGATAAACCACCTTCAGTCTTCCTTTGAACTGCTCAACTAACTTATCAATCTCAGCTTTTTTCATCACATGATTCATGCTTCTGTTGCTGTAAAAAAGATACGCGTTGGAATTAGGTTCCTGATAAAGACTTTCCTTTAAATTAGAAAGAATCGGGCTGATTCCGCTTCCTGCAGCAAGTCCAACATACGTTTTTGTATTGGTCGGATGATAAGAAGTATTGAAACCACCCATCGGAGGCATCACTTCCAAAACCTCATCCATATGAAGATGCTCATTAAAATATCCTGAAACTCTTCCGCCTTCCAAAAGCTTTACCAAAACTTCAAGTGTGTTGCTTTTTTCGCTTGGCGCATTGCAGATAGAATAAGAACGGCGCTCTTCATTGCCGTTGACCATCAATTTAAAATTCAGATACTGCCCCTGTTTGAACCTGAATTTATCTTTCAGCTCCTCAGGAATTTCCAATGCTACATTCACCGCATCATTGGTATCTTTCTGAACTTTTACAGTTTTTAATTTATAAAATGAATTCATTTTGTCTTTAGTATTCTGTTAATTTTTCCACCTTCGCATTTCGGTAAGCTGTCCTGAGCGTGAATTTTCACTTTCGTCGTAATCCCTACTCTCTTTTTTATTTCGTTTTCGATGCTTTTCCCAAAATTTCCTGCGAAAATAAGATATTCATCTGAATTTATATTTAAATTTTCTGCAGCCACCAATTCATCCTCAATTTCCACGTCGATATCAAGTGCTACACACATTTGTTCTTTCTCAATTGGTGTCAAATAATAATTTGGAACCACACCTTTCACATAAGAAAAAGCCTCCTCAATCTGACTTGGGTACACATTTACACCTCTCACAATCAGCATATCATCTGCTCTGCCCAGAATTGGTTTCATTTTAACCATGGTTCTTTTGGCATTTTCGTCGTAGTACAGACTTGTAATATCATTTGTCCAGTAACGGAGAAGCGGCATTGCTTTTTTAGTTAAAGTGGTTATTACCAAAACACCTTCTTCACCGTAAGGAAGCGGTTCTTTGGTAACCGGATCTAAAATTTCAGGATAAAAATGATCTTCCCAAATGTAAGACCCTCCCTTCTCCTCAAAATCTTCCATCGAAACTCCGGGACCGATAATTTCACTTAAACCATAAATATTGGTTGCGTGAACACCCAGCCTTTCTTCGATGTGATGTCTGATAATTTCCGTCCATGGTTCTGAACCTAAAACAGCATATTTTAAACTGATTTCGTCTGCAGAAATTCCTCTCTTTGCAAATTCGTCAGCGATGGTTAAAGCATAAGAAGGTGAACAACAAAGAACTTCTGGTTGGAAATCGATGATTAAATCAACCTGTCTTGAAGTCATTCCACCGGAAATCGGAAGAACGCTCATTCCTAATTTTTCCGCACCGTAATGAAGTCCTAAACCTCCTGTGAAAATTCCGTAACCGTAGGCGTTGTGCAGTTGCATTCCTGCTTTTGCTCCGGCTGCGTTTAAAGATCTTGCAACCACTTCACTGAAAAGATCTACATCTTCTTCGGTGTAACCCACTACGGTTGGCTTGCCTGTTGTTCCGCTTGAACAATGAATTCTCTGTAATTCATTTTTCGGAACGGTAAAAAGACCAAACGGATAGTTATCTCTTAAATCTTGTTTATAAGTGATAGGAAGTTTGGAAATATCTTCGATCGTCCTTATATCCTGATTGGAAATTCCTAATTCATCAAATTTTCCTTTATAAAAATCTGATTTCTCTTCAAGATAAACGACCAAATCTTTCAATCTGTCTGACTGAAGAGCTCTCAATTGGTCGAGTTTTAAGTATTCAACTGAAAAATCCATAAACTAACTAACATTTGTTAGGTAAAATTAAAAAGAAAATTTAAGCTGACAAAAAAAATACTGATATTTATCATATTTTGAATGATTCTAAATAGTATTTTAGCATCGGAAAAGTTAACGCCAACTCAATCTGTAATTTGCATACGACAATCTTCATTTTGCATACATCAGACTTGTGATTTCTGCTGAATTTTGTATCAATAAAAATCAACATTATGAAATTGAATCAAGTAAAATTAGGAAGTCAGGGATTAGTTGTCCTTAATATCGGTTTGGGATGTATGGGAATGACGGGTTTCGGAGATGCAGATATGTACGGAAAAACCGATGAGATGGAAGCGATTGCAACCATTCACCGTTCTTTGGAATTGGGTGGAAATTTTCTCGACACTGCAGATTTGTACGGACCTTTCGCAAATGAACGGTTAATTGCAAAAGCCATTGAAGGAAATCGTGAGCAATACATTCTTGCAACAAAATTCGGTTGGGAAATCGATGATAATGAGCAAGTAACCTGGAAAATTAATGGAACAAAAGATTATGTCAAAAAATCGGTTGAACGTTCACTAAAAAATCTTAAAACAGATTATATTGATTTGTACTACATGCATCGTCTCGATAAAAATGTTCCGGTTGAAGAAACGGTTGGAGCGATGAGCGATTTGGTTAAAGAAGGAAAAATAGGATACATCGGTTTGTCGGAAGTATCTTCTGAAACGGTGAAAAAAGCGCACACAGTTCATCCGATTACAGCTGTACAAAGTGAATATTCTCTGTTTGAAAGAACGGTTGAAGAAAAAGGTGTTATAAAAACTTTAAACGAACTGGGAATTGGTTTTGTGGCGTATTCTCCGCTGGGAAGAGGATTTTTGTCGGGACAAATCCGTTCGATTGATGATTTGGCAGAAAATGATTTCCGAAGAGGAATTCCAAGATTTCAGGAGGAGCATTTTTATAAAAATATTGAGCTCGTGGAAGCGATTGAAAATATGGCGAAAGAAAAAGGAATCACTTCTTCCCAACTGGCTTTGGCGTGGATTATCAGCAAAGGAATTGTTCCGATTCCAGGGACGAAACGCAGAACTTATCTTGAACAGAATATTGAAGCCAGTAAAATCGTACTGAGCGAAGCTGATGTTCAGAAGCTGGAAAGTATTGTACCTTTGGGAACAGACACCGGAGCGACTTATGATGAGTTTGGGATGGGACTTTTGGATTATTAGTTCTTGCCACAAATGCGCGAATTTTAATTTAAGAAATATTTAAACCTTCAAGGTTTTTGAAACCTTGAAGGTTTGTTTAAAACGCAATACGATTGCAGCCCGACTTGAGCGGAAATCCTTTTTTGCCAGCTCCTCAAGTTCAACTTAACTGAAATTGTCTGCAAAAAAGATTGGGAGCGGAAGGCGGATTAAGCTGCCCAAACCTAACAAAGTGGTTCGACGGAGTCAAATAATAATCATTACCTTTAATATTTAGAATTTTAAGTTATGAACACGATAAAATCCATTTCAGCTTTTCACAGATTACTGTCGCTTCCGGAGCCGAAACATCCGATGGTCAGCGTTATTAATCTTTCTGAAAGTGTCTTTATTGAGGATGAGGTTTGGAAGGGTTTTGTGAGCCGTTATTACTGCGTTGCGCTGAAGCGAAATGCGACCGGAAAAATAAAATACGGCCAGCAACATTATGATTACGACAAAGGTGTCTTGAGTTTTACGGCGCCAAATCAGGTTCAATATTTGGATTTAAAAACAATGGATTGTGAAAACACGGGATATCTGCTGATTTTTCACGAAGATTTTCTTTTGAAACAACCTTTGGCAACTACAATTTCTTCTTACGGATTTTTCTCGTATGCCGTAAATGAAGCGTTGCACCTTTCTGAAGATGAGGAAAATGACTTGCTGGAAATTCTGAATAAAATTGATAAGGAATGCCAGCACATTGACCAACACACGCAGGAAATTATTTTGTCGCAGATTGAACTGTTGCTGAATTATTCCAAACGGTTTTATGAAAGACAGTTCATCACCAGAAAAAGTGGGAGTCATCAGCTTTTGACGAAATTTGAATCTTTTCTGAATGATTATTTTGATAAAAATTCTTCCGAAAGAGGTTTATTGACCGTTCATCAGATTGCCGAAGCAATGAATCTTTCGCCGAATTATTTGAGTGACTTATTAAGAATTCAAACCGGTCAAAATACACAGCAACATATTCACGAAAAGCTAATCAGCAAAGCAAAAGAGAAGCTTTCAACCACGGAATTATCGGTAAGTGAAATTGCGTATCAACTGGGATTTGAACATTCGCAGTCTTTCAGTACACTTTTCAAAAAGAAAACGAAGATGTCGCCTTTGGAATTCCGGCAGTCTTTTAATTAATTTGAATGATAAAAATCTTTTGGCTACAGGAAAATACTTTTTGGATGCATTGTTCATGTCACGAAAACTGAACTTTGCATCATAAAATTATATTAAAAATGAAAGTATTTGTTACAGGTGCCACAGGTTTTGTAGGTACTGCCGTGGTGCAGGAATTATTGTCTAATGGTCATCAGGTTTTAGGTTTGGCGCGTTCGGAAGAATCGGCAAATAAATTGATCGCAGCAGGAGCAGAAGTGCACCGAGGAGATTTAAATGATTTTGAAAGTTTAAAATCCGGTGCAGCAATTTCTGATGCAGTCATTCATTTAGGATTTGTACATGATTTCGCACGATTTGAGGAAATGTGCAAACTTGACGGTCAGGTCATCGAAGCCATCGGTGAGGCTCTGGTTGGAACAGAAAAACCCTTTCTTATCACATCCGGAACTGCACTTTTTTCCAAAGAGGGAATTACAACAGAAAAAGACCGCTCGGTAAACAATCCACATCCGAGAATTGCAACAGAAAATGCTGCTGATGCGGTTGCATCAAAAGGTGTGAAAGTCGCTGTCGTGAGATTGTCGCCATCTGTTCACGGTGAAGGTGATAAAATCGGTTTCGTTCATTTATCAATCAACATTGCCAAAGAAAAAGGAATTTCTGCAGTGATTAATGATGGAAATAATTTTTGGCCGGCAGTTCACAGATTAGATGCTGCGAAACTGTACAGATTGGCTTTGGAAAAACCTTTTGAGACCGGTACAAGATATCATGCAGTGGCAGAGCAGGGAATTCCTTTTAAAACGATTGCTACAGAAATTGCTGACAGGCTCAATATTCCAGTTGTTTCCCTTTCTACTGAGGAAGCAGCGGAGCATTTTACTTGGTTTGCTCATTTTGCTAAATTAGATAATTTGACTTCCAGCGAAGAAACCAGAAAAGCATTAGACTGGAATCCGAAACATCCTACTCTACTGGAAGACCTGAAAGGATCTGTTTATTTTTCTGATGGTCACTAATTTGTTTATTTATTTTCATTAAATTTAAATCTGATTTTAATTTAAGCCAAAAAAATGTCTGAAAATCAACCGATAAGACTGAAAACAATTTCCGAATTTCATTCCTTGAGAGGCTTGCCAAAACCAAAGCATCCTTTGATCAGTGTCATCAATTTTGATGATATGGAACAGACTGAAATCGGCAAACAGAGTTTAATTTTTGATTTTTATACCATATCTGTAAAAAGAGATATGAGCCATAAATACCGGTACGGACAAAAAGATTATGATTTTGATGAAGGTGTGATGTTTTGCATGGCGCCTCACCAAATTCTCAGCGTTACGAGAGAAGAAAAAGGAAAAAACCCGTCCGGATGGATGCTGATGATTCATCCGGATTTTCTTTATAATACGCCAATGGCAAGCGCAATCAGGAAGTATGAATTTTTTGATTATTCTGTGAATGAAGCATTGTTTTTATCGGAAGATGAAGAAATAAAGACGCTTCAGATTATTGAAAATATTAAACAGGAATATCAAAGCAACATTGATCAGTTCAGTCAGAATATTATTCTTTCTCAGCTGGAAACGCTACTGAATTATTCCGAACGTTTTTATCAGCGGCAGTTCATTACCCGACAAAAAGCCAGTCATCAGTTTCTGGAACAGTTGGAAATTTTATTAAATGATTATTTTAAAGCAGAAGATTTTCCTGTAAAAGGATTGCCAAGCGTACATTATCTTTCTGAAAAACTCAATATGTCGCCAAAATATATGCGTGGTCTGATGAAAACTCTGACCGGACAGACAACTCAGCAACACATTCATGAAAAAGTAATTGATATTGCCAAAGAAAAACTTTCCACGACAGAGCTTTCTGTGAGTGAGATCGCCTACGCACTGGGTTTTGAACATCCGCAGTCTTTCAATAAATTGTTTAAGGCAAAAACGAATGTTTCTCCATTGGAATTCAGGAAATCATTTAACTAAAAACTAAAATACCTAATCAAACAAATCTCCTTTGATATTATTTTTATGCTGCCGTCCCCACTCGGAAAGCGCCATAATCACATTTTTTAAAGTCTTGCTGTAATCTGTCGAAATATATTCTACCACCACCGGAGTCTGTTCCGAATGCACTATTCTTTTCACAAAACCATTCAGTTCCAGATCTTTCAATTCGTTTGAAAGAACTCTTGCCGATATGCCTGCAACGATTCTCTGGAGCTCATTGAATCTGATGTTTCCACGATCCTGCAAGGCAATAATTATTTTTAATTTCCATTTTCCGCCGATGACGTAGATGGCATCTTCCACCGACGAGAGACTTTCTGAGCATCTTTGAGCGGTAATCGGTTCTTCAATATCAACGTTTGTTTCCATATATTAAATTTTAACTAACCGAAAGGTTACTGCTAACCTTTTGTTCACTACTAACTTTTGATAAGCAAATGTACATAATTTTGTCAGAGAATTAAAAATTTAAAAAATGAAACAAATTTTGCACATCATCTCAAGTCCGAGAGTAGAAGTATCCGCGAGCAGAAAATTAGGAAAATCTGTTCTTGAAAAAATTCAGGAGAAATATCCCGACAGTACTGTAAAAACACGTGACTTAACAAAAAATCTTGTTCCGCTTCTGGAAGATGTACACATCAATTCCTTTTTTACTCCCGCAGAAAGCCGTTCTCCAGAGCAGGAAACTATCAGCCAATATTCCGAAGATTTAATTTCAGAATTGCAGGAAGCTGATATTATTATTGTCGAATCGCCGATGTATAATTTCTCTGTTCCTGCGACACTTCGGGCGTATTTTGATTTTACTTCAAGAGCCGGATATACTTTTCAGTACAGCGAAAAAGGTCCTGAAGGTTTGCTGAAAAACAAGAAACTGTATATTGCTTTCACTTCAGGAAACGTTTATTCACAAGGTCCTTATCAAATTTATGATTCTAATGTTCCTTACCTGAAGAATGTCTTCGGATTTTATGGGGTTACAGATGTGAGTGTTTTCCGTGCAGAAGGCCTGTCGATTCCCGGAATGATGGAAAACGCTTTGGAAAAAGGAATTGAAAGTATTGTGATTGATTAAATTTCACGTCTTTGTTATATATTTATCTCACGCAGATTGGGCTGATTAGGCAGATTTTTAAATATTTATTATCTGCAGAATTGCAAATCTGCGTGAGATTTAAATTTTGACTGAAGTCAATTTGATTTTTTAAATAAAAAAACGGGCTAAAGCCCGTTTCTATTGATACTTATTCTGATAAAGTATTATTCTTCAACTTCAAAAAGCAAACGCTCCCCAAATTTTTCCTCATTGATTTTTCCGTTTTCGTAAACCAGATTTCCGTTGACGAAAGTATGAGTGACTTTAGAATGAAACTCAGTTCCCTCCAACGGACTCCAACCACATTTATAAAGGATATTATCTTTTGAAACGGTTTGTTTTTCCTTAAAATCTACTAAAACCAAATCTGCCTTAAAACCTTCTCTGATGAAGCCTCTCTTTTCAATTCTAAACAAAATCGCAGGGTTGTGACACATCTTTTCAACTAACCTATCAAGAGAAATCTTTTGGTTGATGCAATGCTCAAGCATTTGACTTAAAGAATGCTGTACCAAAGGTGCTCCTGAAGGACATTTCGTATAAACATTTTGTTTTTCTTCCAAAGTGTGAGGTGCGTGGTCGGTTGCAATCACATCAATTCTGTCGTCCAGCAAAGCTTCCCAAAGTCCGTCTTTGTCTTTTTGCGTTTTTACCGCAGGATTCCACTTGATTAATCCGCCTTTTGTATCGTAATCTTCATTGGTGAAAGTCAAGTGATGAACGCAAACTTCCGCTGTAATTTTTTTGTCTTTTAAGGGAATATCATTTCTGAAAAGATCAGTTTCAATCGCCGTTGACAAATGGAAAACGTGTAAACGCGCGCCTGTTTTTTCTGCCAGTTCAATTGCTTTTGAAGAAGATTTATAACAGGCTTCTTCACTTCTTATCAAATGGTGGAATTTCACAGGAATATCTTCACCGTATTCATCTAAATATTTTTGAGTATTTTCTTTGATGGTTGCTTCGTCCTCGCAATGAACGGCAATCAGCATTTTTGTATTGCTGAAAATATTTTCTAAAGTTTCAGGATTATCAACCAGCATATTCCCTGTTGATGAACCTAAAAATAATTTGATTCCGGGAACATTTCTTGGATTTGTTTTCAAAACTTCTTCCAGATTGTCATTTGTTCCTCCCATCATAAAACCGTAATTAGCGAAAGATTTCTGAGATGCAATTTCGTATTTAACCGCCAACAATTCCTGTGTTACAGCATTCGGAACCGTATTCGGCTGTTCAATAAAACTCGTAGTTCCACCTGCGATTGCAGAACGGGATTCAGATTCTATATCTCCTTTGTGCGTTAAACCCGGTTCACGGAAATGTACCTGATCATCGATAATTCCAGGCAAAAGATATTTTCCGGAAGCGTCGATAATCTGGTCAACATTTTCTTCGGAAATATTTTTTGAAATTACTGAAATCAAATCATTTTCAATAAGAATATCACTTTGGAAAATCTTTCTTTCATTGACGATTTGGGCGTTTTTTATAAGGATTTTCATAAATTACTTTTAGAATTGAGATTTTATATTTCACAAATTTAATATTTTCAGAAATGATTTTTAAGCATCAATCTGAAAATTATGATTTCTAATATTTACATTTGCATTTTAAAAACCTGAAATTGTATAAAAAATTATTTGGACAAACCGCGGTTTATGGGCTCAGTTCGGTCTTGGTAAGAATTTTTCCGTTCTTAGTTGCACCCATTATTACCGATGCGTATGGTCCGTCGGCTGCGTCCCCTTTTATTGATTGGTATTCGATTGCAGGCGTAATTACGGTTTTCCTGACTCATGGGATGGAAACTTCATTTTTCCGCTTTGCACAGGAAAAGGAAATTGATAAGAAAACTTTGGTTTCTACCTGCTCCATGAGTATTCTGGCCATAGGTTTCATTTATTTGATTTTAGGATATACCTTCAGACAGGATTTAGCAAACGCTTTCGAAACACCCGATCAGGTCAATTATTTGGTGATGTTTCTTTTCATTTTGACATTTGATGCATTTTCAACCATTCCATCTGCAGTTTTAAGGCTTGAAGGAAAACCAGTTCTGTACACGGCATCAAAGGTCGTTGGCTCAATAGTGTATTTTTCACTAACATATTTTTTCATCGTAATCCTTCCGGAATATCCTAGCGGAATTTTAGGTTTAAAATATGACCCCGAAATTGGTGTTGGTTACGTTTTTGTAGCAAATCTGGTTCAAAGCATAATCACATTGGCAATTGTAGGAAAAGAATTTGTGAATTTCAGCTTCAAAAAATTCAGTTTTCCACTTTGGAAAAGAATTATGAATTATTCCTGGCCAGTAATGGTAGCAGGTTTAGCGGGAATTATCAACCAAACTTTAGACCGACAGTTTTTAAAATTTCTTTTGCCTGAAAATCAGGCTAAACACCAAATAGGCGTCTACGGTTCGGTATATAAAATTGCAACTTTCATTACCGTTTTCAGACAAGCTTATCAATTAGGTATTGAGCCTTATTTTTTCTCAAGTTTTAAGGATAAAAACAGTCATAAAACTTATGCGGTTTTAATGGATGTTTTCGTCATTTGCAACTGTCTAATTTTTGCTGGATTGATGGTCAATTTACAATGGATTTCAGAAAAATATTTGGGTGATCCTATGTATTTCGAAGGAATTGAAATCATTCCTTACGTCATGCTCGGAGCCTTATTTTTAGGAATTTATCTGAATCTTTCGATTTGGTATAAATTATCTGACCAAACCAGAGTCGGGCTTTACATCTCTTTAATTGGAGCTGCGATTACGATTCTCATCAACTTTTTATTCATTCCAAAGTATGGTTATTGGGCAAGTGCCATTGCGGCACTCACCACGTATGGAAGTATGATGGTAATTTCTTACATTTGGGGCAGAATTCAATATCCTATACATTATAACATAACAAAAATCGGGATTTATATTGTTTTTTCGGTGGCTATCTCGATGATTTCGTTTTACTTTTTCCGTACAAATTACTTTATCGGAAATGGTTTATTTCTCTTCTTTATCGGATTCCTGGTTTACAATGAGAGAACGATGATCAATAAAATTCTCAGAAAATCTTAAAATTATACATTAAACTATATAAAAATCAACACATGAAAATAATCGTTCCTATGGCTGGTCGTGGATCAAGACTACGCCCACATACTTTAACTGTTCCAAAACCACTTATTCCAATTGCTGGAAAACCAATTGTACAGAGATTGGTAGAAGATATTGCGAAAGTTGCCGGAGAGGAAATTGAAGAAGTTGCTTTTATTATCGGAGATTTCGGTCCTGAAATTGAAAAGTCACTTTTAGACATTGCAGCTAAATTAGGTGCGAAAGGAAGCATTTACCATCAGTTGGAACCACTCGGAACAGCTCATTCACTGAAATGCGCGGAAGCTTCAATGGAAGGAAATGTAGTGATCGCTTACGCTGATACTTTGTTCCGTGCAGATTTTATTTTAGATAAAAATGCTGACGGCGTTATTTGGGTAAAAAGTGTAGAAGATCCTTCTGCTTTTGGTGTTGTAAAATTAGACAACTATGGTTTTATCACAGATTTCGTTGAAAAACCAAAAGAATTTGTTTCAGATCTTGCCATCATCGGAATTTACTATTTTAATTCTGCTGAAAAATTGATGTCTGAGATCAACTATATCATGGATAACGACATTAAAAATGGGGGAGAATATCAATTAACTACCGCTTTGGAAAACCTCAGAGCTAAAGGTGGAAAATTCAGTTTAGGAAAAGTGAATGACTGGATGGATTGCGGAAATAAAAATGCTACAGTAGAAACCAATTCTAAGATTTTGGAGTATGAGAAAGAAGAGATGTCACAATTTCCAGCTTCTGCTACAATTGAGAATTCATTAATCATTCCGCCTTGTTTTATTGGCGAAAATGTGAAAATTTCAAACTCAAAAATTGGCCCAGGCGTGTCTTTAGGAAACAATACACAAGTTGTGAATTCAAATATTGAAAACTCTTTGATTCAGGAAAATACAAAAATCAATCACGGAAATCTTTCCAACTCTATGATTGGAAACTCAGCTCAGTATTTTGGGGTGGCGAGAGAGATTTCTCTAGGAGACTTTTCAGTTCTAGACTTTTTATCAAAATAAGTCATTAAAATTATTTATCTTTAAGTAAAATAATTTCCAAACCACACAAAATGTTTTGTGTGGTTTGGCGTTAATATTGCAAAGTTTTAGCAAATTTCAATATGAAAAAATGGATTCCTTTAATCATACTTACTTTCTTCATTTTCAGCTGTAAATCCAAAAAAGCGCTGACCGATCAGGAGCAGAATTCCGACAGTCTCGTTGTAAAAAATTCAGATCCGAACAATCCTGTGGACGCAAATGAAAACGTTGGCGACCGTCTTAGTTTTTATGAAAAAATTTATCTTCATGAAAATTTTGATTATCTGAAAATCACAAGTAAAATTACTGCTGACAATATCCGTGTGAGTCCATTAGATGCTACTATTTATATTGAGACAGATAAAAAAATCTGGTCAAATATTTCTTTCTTAATAATCCCAGCCGCAAGAGCAATCATTACTCCTGATGGGATAAAAGCGATGGACCGATACAATAAAAATTATATCGATTCTGATTTTGAATATTTGAATAATCTTTTAAATGTTAACTTTTTCGACTATAAAAATCTTGAAAAACTGCTGATCGGACGTACATTTTTTACCATCAGCAACAGAAATTCCAAAATCACTAAAAATATGCAGGGTTATCAGATGGAATCAATTCAGAATCTGAAATTTACAACTGCCGGTGGTGAGCGTGAATACAAATTAAATCTCCAGTATTCAGAGGATTATAATCTGACTGATTTAAAACTGAAGGATGTGAAATCCGATGATGCTGTAGAAATCGTATATTCAAATTGGGAGACACAACCCAACAATGTAAAGCTTCCGAAGAATGTTAAAATAATTATAAAAGGAAGCAAAAACAGTCAGATTTTATTAGAAAATACGAATTTTGTTTTTTCGAGGATGGATACGCCGTATTCGGTTCCGTCTAGTTATAAGAAAATTGAAATCAAATGATCAAAAGAATCAGCCTTATACTGAGCATTTTACTCTTCGGATTTATAAGTGCGCAGAAAAATAAAGAACAGTTACAGAAAGAAAATGCAGATCTAAAAAAGCAGATTGCTCAGATCAATTCAGATCTGGCAAAAACCAGAAACGAATCTAAATTATCTGTATCCTATCTTACCAATGTAAACCAGAAATTAGCACTTAGAGAGAAAGTTTATAACAATACTCAGAAAGAAAAAAAGTTTATTGAAAACGAAATCTATCTCCGTCAGCTTGAAATCAATCGCCAGAATAAAGAATTGGCTGTTTTGAGATCAAATTATGCTGAAGTTTTGGTGAAAGCGTATAAAAATAAAGGTGTTCAGAATAAGGTAACATTTATTTTATCTTCTAAAAGTTTGGGAGAGGCTCTGAGAAGAGTTCAGTACTTAAAACAATATGCAGATTATCAGGATAAAAAAGCCGCAGAAATCACTAATGCAGCTGTAGAACTTAAAAAATCTGTTGAATCTAAAAAGAAATCGGCAGATGACAAAGAAAACCTCTTAGTCAATCAGAAAAAAGATCTTTCAACGATTGAAGTAGAAAGAAAACAGAAAGAACAGTTGGTGGCTGATTTCAAAAAGAATGAAGCAGTACTTACCGCCGAATTGAAGCAAAAACAGACCCGTTCTAAAGCTTTGGAAGGTCAGATAAGATCAATTATTGCAGAAGAAATCAGAATTGCCAAAGCAGAAGAAGAATCACGAAAAAAAGCTGAAGCTGAAAAAATAAGACTTGCCAAAATAGCAGCAGAGAGGGAAAAGGCAAGAATTGAAGCAGAAAATAAAGTACGAGCTGAAGCACTAGAGAGAGAAAGAAAAATTGCCGAAGCGGAAGCCAAAAAAGCAAATGAGCTCGCTGCGAAAAGAGAAGAAGAAGAAAGAAAGCGTACTGCTGACGCTGCAAAGGCTGCTGCAAATGCCAGAGATGAAGAAAGAAGAGTTGCCGCTAAAAAAGCATCAGACGAAGCCAACGAAAAAGCAAGGGAGGCTGCAAATAAATTAAAAGTAGCAAGGGATGCCGAAGCTGCACTAGACAAGAAAAAAGAGGATGAAAAGAAAGTAGCTGAAACAAAAGCTTACACCAATTTTGGAGTTTCATCAGGTATTGCAGGAAATAATTTTGCCGAAAACAGAGGAAAAATAGGTTTCCCTGTAGATAAAGGTCAGATTACCCATAGATTTGGAATTCAACAGCATCCTGTTTTTAAAAATATTAAAGAAGAAAACAGTGGAATTAAAATTTCAGTTCCGGCAGGCTCAAGAGCAAAAGCAGTTTTCCCCGGAAGTGTAAATTCTGTAATTGCCAATAACGATGGTACTAAAACAGTAATTGTGAAGCACGGAGCGTACTTTACCATCTATTCAAATCTTTCGAGTGTAAGTGTTTCAAAAGGCCAGCAGGTATCGGCAGGATCTTCGGTAGGAGCAGTTGGTCAGGATTTTGATGGTGCTTATACACTAGACTTCCAGGTTTGGAACGGTACAACACCGGTAGATCCATTGGGTTGGATTTCATATTAAAAGCTTAACTTTGTAAAAATTATACTATGTACGCATTAACAATATTAACTCCATTTGCTGCTTGGCATTGGATTATAGTAATCTTAGTAGTTCTACTACTATTTGGAGGTAAAAAAATACCGGAACTGATGAGAGGATTAGGATCTGGAATAAAAGAATTTAAAGATTCCGTAAAAGAAGACGATAAAACTGAGGTTAAAAAAGAAAATCCTACAAATAACAGCAGTAATACTACTGTTAACTAAATAGTTTTTTTCACATGAATTTTACCGAGACTGCATGGAAAGTCTTCAATCAAAGTATTGAGGACTATCATGTTTTAGATAGTGTAGATACACCCATAAACAACCCTTACGAGCTCCACAGTTTGGAACGCATTTTGTATGCAAAGAATTGGATTGATACCGTTCAATGGCATTTTGAAGACATCGTAAGAGATGAAAATATTGACCCTGCCGAAGCCTTAAAACTCAAAAGAAGAATTGATGCTTCAAACCAGCAGAGAACTGACTTAGTAGAATTTATAGACAGTTGGTTTTTAGACAAATACAAAGATATTTCTCCAAAAACAGATGCGAAAATTAATACTGAAACTCCGGCTTGGGCTGTAGACAGATTATCTATTTTGGCACTTAAAGTGTATCACATGGCTTTGGAAGCAAACAGAGACACCGCATCCGAAGAACATCGTGCAAACTGTCAGATAAAATTAGATGTACTTCTTACTCAGAAAGTAGATCTTTCAGTTTCAATAGACCAGCTTCTTTCAGATATTGAGAACGGAAATGTTAAGATGAAAGTGTACAAACAAATGAAAATGTACAACGATGAAAGTCTTAACCCAATCCTTTATCAAAAGGAGCAAAAATGAGAAAGACTTTTCTATCTGTATCAATAATATTTATTCTCTGGTCTTGTGCTACTGAAAAAAGTAATACGTCACCAGTTCCGGCAGCAAACACGGAAAAAAAATCTGATGAAACCGGAGATATTTCATTAAAAATTTCTGAAAACACCAACGCTGCGGAAATAAGCAATCTTTTGTCCACATTTCCAGTTTTTTCTAAAAAGGAAGTAAATGATGAAGTTTCAGTGCTGAAATACAGTCTTCAAAATTACCTTTATGCTTTGGATGCAGGAAATGTAAGTGCAAAAAACAAACAGCTGAAAGGCATGCAAAAATCTTACAGAAAGATACAGAAACTTAGAAAATCTCTATCAACAGACGAAAATGATATCCTCAACAGATATTTGGTACGTATTAAAACGAATGTAGCCGTCATCGAAAACTCGGTGAATGGTAACAAAAAATAATAAATTCTATTAATGATTACAATTCAGGCGGAAGCTAATGTACCCACAGAGCACGGTACTTTCCGGATGATTGCATTTGCAGAAAATGCTGAAGACTGGATGCCACACATGGCGATTGTCGCTGAAAACACAGATTTTAACAAAGCAGTAAACGTTAGATTCCATTCAGAATGTATTACAGGAGAAGTCTTTCATTCCCAAAAATGTGAATGTGGACAACAATTGGATGCAGCTATGAAATACATGCATGAAAATGGAGGAATCGTGATTTACCTGCGTCAGGAAGGAAGAAATATAGGCATCATCAACAAATTGAAAGCTTATTCTCTTCAAGAAAAAGGTTTCGACACTGTGGAAGCTAATTTGAAACTGGGACTTCCGGCTGATGACAGAAATTTTGGCGTAGCCATCGATATCTTAAATAATCTGGGTGTGGAAAAGATTAATCTACTTACGAACAATCCTGAGAAAGTAAGATTCGTTGAAGAAAGCAATATTGAGCTCAACTCCAGAATCCCATTGCAGATTCCCGCTAATGACAACAGCCGAGGATATCTTCAGACAAAAAAAGATTTCTTTGGTCATCTTTTGGATGACAACAATCAATAAAACAAAAGCTTCGGAAAAATTTTCTGAAGCTTTTTAATTATAAAAAAATTGAAAAGATATTGTTCTCTTATTTTGGCTCTTTCAAATTATAATACTTTACTACAGCATTGTAATCGTTATAATCTGGTTTATTTGCATTTTTTGCCGGATCTGCAGGTAGCAAAACAATCCTGAATGTTTGATTTGTCTTAAATTCAGCAGCTTCTGCGCCTGACATTGTCGCTTGATCAAAATTTATACCTTCAGAATAAATTTCAATATTTGTAGGATCAAAAAGGAAATTAAATTCTAAGATTCTTCCACCAGATAAATAATATGTTTTTGGTAGTAATTGCCACACAGGCGTTGATCCTGCTATGTTTGAATTATAATTTCTGTACACCAACACAACATCACTACTTAAAATATTTATAGGTGTATTTATTGAATAGTTGTTACCAGAACTTAATGTTCCACTTACATCACGCATTTGAGCATCAACTGTATCTATTGGCTCCTGTACGATCACATCATCATTATTATCACAGCTCACTACGAAAATGCTCAGTAATGCGAACAGGAAAATTGGAAATAGTTTTTTCATTGTAAAAAATTTATATATTTAATTGTTGTTGCCAAATCAAATCATATACCAAAAAAATCAAAAATTGGGTTAAGGCTTATTTTTTAGTTGTATTTTTGTCTTTATTCAATTTAAATATGAAAAAATTATCAAACGTAGCACTTATCGTTTTATTAATTTTAAATGTAAATATTCAGGCTCAATATCAACCTAAAGACTGGTCTAAATCTGATATTAAAAAAGCTGAAAAATGGGTTGACGACAAATACAGTTCCCTCTCCCAAAGCGAAAAACTGGGTCAGCTCTTTATCGTTGCACTCTACACCAATAAAGGTGAAAATCATATAGATGAAATCAGAAATATCGTTAAAAACGAACAGATTGGCGGTATTATTCTGATGCAGGATGATGCGGCAAAAGAAATCAATCTTGTTAATGAATTTCAGCAAAACTCTAAGACACCCATGATGATAGGTATGGATGCTGAATGGGGATTGTTTCAAAGAATTGCAACGGCCCACAAATACCCTTGGGCAATTACCTTAGGAGCTATTCAGGATAAAGACCTTATTGAAAAAATGTCTGCCAAAATTGCAGAAGACTGTCACAGAATGGGGATAAACTGGGACTTTGCGCCAGTGGTAGATGTCAACACCAACCCGAATAACCCCATTATCGGTAACAGAAGTTTCGGTTCCGAGGTAAAAAATGTTACTAAATCTGCCCTCGCCTACTCCAACGGCTTGCAGAACAACAATATTCTTGCTGCTATCAAACATTTCCCTGGCCATGGTGACACCAGCACAGATTCTCACCTTGATCTTCCAGTAGTTTCCCATAAAATTGATAGATTGAATGAAGTTGAAATTGCCCCTTTCAAAGCTTTGATGAATAAAAACATCGGTGGCGTGATGGTGGCTCACCTTTACGTTCCCGCTTTGGAATCTGGAAAAGGAATTCCGGCTTCTGTATCTAAAAATATTGTGACTGGATTATTGAAAGAAAAATTGGGCTATAAAGGTTTAATTATCACCGACGCTTTAAATATGGGGGCTGTAGCCAACAAATACAACCCAGGTGAACTTGATGCCATGGCATTTAAAGCAGGAAATGACATCATGCTTTTTTCACAAGGTGTTGCGGTAGGTAAAAAATTAATTCAGAAAGCAATTGATAATGGCGAAATCCCGCAAGCCCGTGTGGAAGAAAGTGTAAAGAAAATCTTGTTGACCAAATATTTTTTAGGTTTACATCAATACACACCAAAAAATTCACAAAACATCAATTCTGATCTCAACAATGCTTCTCATACGGCGATAGTTCAGGAATTGTATGCGAATGCTTTAACTCTTATTAAAGACGAAAAGAAACTTTTACCTTTAAAGGAAAACACATATTACGTTCCTTTAGAAGAAGCCCCATACCAGACTTTTGTTAATGAAATGGGAAGTTCAGTTACTTTAAAAAAAGCCAGTGAAATTAAAACGATTCCAGACGGATCGACGGTTTTAGTAGGTTTTCATAAAGATAATTCTACCGCATACAAACCTTATAAAATCTCCGCAGAATCTAAGAGGGTTTTAAATGAACTTTCAAAAAAACACAATGTGATTCTGAATGTTTTCGGAAGTCCGTACGCTTTGAAAGATATTGATTTGTCTAAAATTTCAACAGTTGTAGTTGCTTACGAAAACAATGAAGATTCGATGACAGCCACAGCAAATGCACTTAAAGGAAAGACAAAAATCCACGGAAGACTTCCTGTTTTGGTGAATGATAATCTAAAAGCCGGAGCTGGAATTGATCTTAAAGCAAAATCAAATTAAAAATCTCCAAACAAACTATAAATAAGTAAAAATGAAAATAGGTATACTTTGCTACCCAACTTACGGAGGAAGCGGAATTGTAGCAACAGAACTCGGGATGTCACTTGCCAACAAAGGCTATGAGGTGCATTTCATCAGTTCGGCATTGCCTGCAAGATTAGACATCACCAACCCGAATATATTTTTTCACAAAGTAAATGTGCAGACTTATCCGCTGTTCCAATATCAACCTTATGATATTGCGTTGAGCTCGATGATTTACCGTGTGGTGAACCTCTACAAACTTGATTTGTTGCATGCACATTACGCAATTCCTTATGCTTACGCAGCGTTTACTGCAAAGCAGATGTTGAAAGAAGATAACAACGACATTCCGTTGGTGACGACACTGCATGGAACCGATATTACTTTGGTAGGTCAGCATCCGAGCTATAAACACGCAGTAGAGTTTTCGATCAATCAGTCGGATGCAATTACTTCTGTGTCTGAAAGTTTAAAGAAAGATACGCTCCAGTTTTTCAGAATTAAAAAAGAAATTCAGGTAATCACCAATTTCATCGATAATTCTGAATTTGACGAATGCAATGAATGCCAGCGCACCCAATTTGCGAATGCAGATGAGAAAATCCTGATTCACGTTTCCAACCTACGACCCGTAAAAAGGGTTGAAGAAGTATTGCAGATTTTTAAAAGTGTGGAGAAAAAGGTAAAATCAAAACTCATCATCATCGGTGAAGGCCCTGATATGGAAAAGGTAAACCAGTTTCTGGAGCACAATCCCGAACTGATTTCCAAGATCAGACTTTTGGGTAAAGTGAATGATTTGTATAGAATTCTTCAGCTTTCTGACGTATTTCTACTTCCATCTGAACAGGAAAGTTTCGGTCTTGCCGCACTCGAAGCAATGGCTGCCAACACTCCCGTTATCAGTTCCAATGCCGGGGGAATTCCCGAAGTAAACATTCAAGGTGAAACAGGTTTTCTTGCTGAGATCGGAAATGTGGAAGCGATGAGCAACTACTGTATCAAACTTTTGAGCAATGAAGAGCTTTTAGCCCAAATGAAAATCAATGCCAAAGCACAGGCAGTAAGGTTTGACTTAAAAAACATTCTTCCCATCTACGAAGAAATGTACAAAACCACGATTGCAAATTTCAAAGGGGAGTTGACGAAAGTATAAAATAGAAAAGGGCGGAAACGCTCTTTTTTTGTTTACCATTAAACCAAATCAACATGAAAGAAGAAATACTCTCTGAGATAGAAGATATTTTATTTTCCTTAAATATCGATGTAGAAACAGATTCTGACCAAATAAAATGGAAAGATAATTTCGGTGCAGAAAACTGGATTATTCACTGCGACCAATATTTAGACAATTTGGCGTGGTGGAAATCTAATAATGTGGGTAAAGATTTGCTGATGTTTACGAAAGATAACTTCACAGTCAGCTGGACTCCTCCAATAAACAACATGGGAATGTCCTTTGGATGCATTTACCTAAAATTTCATCAGGAAAAAATAATTGTTGCCTGTCCAGACAAGCATGTGGAAAGAGTTTTTGTTCTAAACACTTCAAATCTTAAAGCAGAGGAAATATATTCTTCACGTTTGCTTGGTATTGCCGTTAAGGGTTCTATAATTTTCATTAAAGATCTTGAGAAGAACGAGTATTTCTCCATAAACCTTGACAATTCCAATAAGAAAATAATGATGACTGAAACTGATTTCAAAAGCCATTCAGTTACGCTGAAGAAAAGAAGGGGAAGCGAAAAATTTTAGTTTAAATTCCAAACTCGGAACACAGATAGCAGTCCTACGGACTGCACCCTTCTCACAACAGCTCTTTTCTACACAGATAACGCTCCGATGGAACGTTTTTATTTGGTTTTTTTGACAAACCTCATGTGGAAAATTCGGATTGGTAATATATTTTTTCCGGCAAACCCGTCGCAGGCGTGCAGGACACTTTCACGGGTTCCGGCAAGTTTGTTACTAGGGTGCGGGAAGCTTTCCGTAAGCTCCGCAAGTTCATTACTAGGGTGTTTGGAGTTTGCGGAAGCTCCGCAAAACCATTACCATGGTGCAGGAAGCCTTTGAAATAAGGATTTTTGAAGTTTTGAGTAAAATCCATCCATTCCACGCCTACAGCAATCCAATAATTTGTTCAGTTCTTTTTTTTAAGATTAAAAATGATGAAGCTGTTTAGATTTTTCATAATTTTAGTTAAAATAAAACACAAAGAAGATGAACGAAAAACTTCTCCAGTACCTTTGGAATTTCAAAGTATTTACCCATTTCGATTTTACAGATACCGAAAGAAATCCCATAGAAATAATTGATTTCGGAAGATGGAATACAGATTCCGGACCCGATTTTCTGATGGCGAAAATAAAAATTAACGGTGTAACTTTAGCCGGAAACATTGAGCTCCATATAAAATCTTCCGACTGGATTTTTCATCAGCACGCCAAAGATCCCAACTATGACAATATTATCCTGCACGTGGTTTACCAAAATGATGCAGATATTCATGAGTTCAAATTAAAAAACATTCCAACACTTGAACTGATCAATCATATTGACAAATCTATTTTCCCGAAATATGAAAAACTGGAAAAAGAAAGTCAGTTTATTCCTTGTGAAGATTTGTTTGATCCTAAAAAAATTCCCGTTCATTTTTATGAGGAAAGTCTTCTTAAAAAGCTTGAAGAGAAATCGCTGGAAATTGAGAAAGATTTGGTGATTTTTAAAAACAATTATGAAGCTGTCTTGTTTCACAATCTCGCCTATTCTTTCGGTTTGAAAGTGAATGCTCCAATCTTCAAACTGATAGCAGAAAGTATAGATTTTACCATTTTTAATAAAATCAGACAAAACAAAACCCACCTCGAAGCCCTCCTATTTGGAATTTCAGGCTGGCTTGAAAAGACCGAAGATTCACAAACACAAATTTGGAAGAGAGAATTCGATTTCCTGAAAGCTAAATTTGATTTACCTGATCTTATCATTCGACCGAAATTTCTCAGATTACGTCCGCCAAATTTTCCAACTCTGCGTTTATCTCAACTCGCAGACCTTTATCATCAGCATCAAAACCTGTTTTCAAAGATTATTACTGCCAACAATACGGATGAATTGCTTTTCATATTTAAAGACATCAAAGCATCAGAATATTGGGATAATCATTTTAATTTTGGAAAGATTTCGCCTGTTGACCAGCCTAAAATCTTAACTAAAGATTTCATTGAACTGATTATTCTGAATACTGTTTTGCCTCTGAAATACACCTATCACAAATACCAAAACGAAGAAATCGCCGATGAAATTCTTGAGTTTTATAAAGAAATCAGCGCCGAGAAAAACTCGACTGTTGATGGCTGGAAAAATCTAGGTTTAAAAATAAAAAATGCTTTGCAGAGTCAGGCATTGATTTATCATTATAAAAACTGCTGTACACCAAAAAATTGCCTAAATTGCAGCATCGGTTTTAAAATATTAAAAGAGCAGTAGAATGTTGGATAACTTACGTCACAAAATGGAAAGAGAATGGTTTGGAGTACTCACAAGAATGGGTGCCAAGCTGGGAATTCCGGTTTCTAAACTGAGGGTTTTCTTTATCTACTCTACTTACGCAACGGCAGGATTTTTCTTTTTAATCTATCTCGGACTCGCTTTTACACTTTGGATAAAAGACATTTTTATCACACGCCGACCGAGTGTTTTTGACCTGTAACAATGGAATTTAATCAAATTACTTCACCAGATGATTACAGAATTGAACAAGTCTACAATTCTTATATCACTTCTTTTCCGGAAGATGAAAGACGCGAGTGGACGAAGTTTGTACAGCTTTTTGCTCATCAGAATGTAAAGTTTCTTTCAGTTTTAAATGAGAATGAAAATGTTGGGTACGCTATACTTTGGGAACTCTCTACTTTTACTTTTGTAGAACATTTTGAAGTCTTTTTAGAATTCAGAAATCAGAAGTTGGGTTCAAAGATCATTGATCTCTTAAAGGAAAATCATACTAAAATCATTCTGGAAATCGAACCCGAGCATTTGAATGAGGATTCTAAACGAAGATTTTCGTTTTATCAGAAAAACGGATTTAATTTAATTGACGAAATGTACATCCAACCCAGCTACGGCAATGGGAAAAAGAAACTGGAACTTTGGCTTCTGGCTAATTTTCAGCCATCAAATCTGAATGAGGCAAGGGACGAAATCTACGATATTGTTTATCACTAAACTATAATTCCAGATCGTTTGTTTTTTTGTATTGTTGAAAAGCGGACATCAGATTATTTGAAATTTTTGCTTTATCAAAATTTTTCCTGTACTTCTTTGAGAGCATATAAACATCTTCGGCGTATAGCAAAAACCTGTCAATTCCTTCATCACTCATCCCAAATTTCCGGTAATAACTCAGATCGACTTCTGATTTTAATCTTGCAAGAAAGTCTTTTGTTTCGTAATAATTGGCTTTAGTTGTTTTCTTCGAAAGAAGCTGTCCGATGGCATCAGCAACACCCATAAGACTTACCTGACCTTCCTTAAAATCATGAGGTTGGAAAGATTTCGGAGCGATATTGGTTGGGTTTGGCTCAGCCAAAGGCGACTTCATATACTCATCCATCTTAGAATTTAAAGCCGCAACTCTTTTAGAAATACCCACATTGTTAGCATCTTTTTCAAGATTTCCTGTAGGCTGAAATTTTAACTCAACTTCCGGAATCAAAATTTCAATATGCTTCACTGTCACATTATTTTTCTCAGACAAAACTTTTTCATTCACTTTTAATTCAAACCGGTAAAACCCATCTTTTACAAACCGAATTTCATCGTTTGTATCTGCATAAATAGAGAAACTTCCGTCAGCATTTGAAAAAACAGACTGATTTTTGGTGAAATTTAAAATCAAAACCTGTCCCTGTACACTTCCGTTTTCATCTGCAACAGTTCCTGAAACTTTATTTTGAGCTAACGAAAACACCGAAAATAATGTAATGAAAAAGAGTAGTTTCATTTTCATATGAAGTATCTATAGTTTTTAAAGGCCATATGCAATCGTTGGAATATTCATAGGTATTTGTTTTTGAAACCATGTCGATTTCATTTTGTAATGATTAGTGGCGATTTATAAGAGGAAATTCTTTGCAAAACTGCACTGTTAAACCTATTAATATCTGCTTCGCTGCAATAACCATATTTCAGAATATGTTTTCTTTCAAAACCGCTGTTGAAAATATAATAAATGAAATGCTGAGTTTGTGAAGGGTCAATTTTTAAATCTGCAAAGTAATCTGCCCCTAAAGCCTGAATGAGGTAATTCATAAAATCTACATCATCCCATTTATTTTTGATTTTACCAATGCTAAAAGTACCTTTTGTGACGGGCTGCACAAACTGCCCTGGTTGATGTGCCATAACTTCAGGAGAAGATTTCTGTCTGATATACTTTCCTATATCTGCCCGAAGTTTTTCAACTTTTGCAGGTGGATTATAGTTTTTCGTATCAATTTTCAGGTCGCCTGTCAATCTTTTTTTGAGCACAACTTCTTCAATAGCCACGGCACTTCTCTTAAGCGTAATATTTAATGGTGACTTTAAAGCTTCGTCTGTAATTTTGGTTTGAACACGTTCGTAACCAAGGGAGATAAATCGCAGGTCGTCTCCTTTTCTGCCCAAAATCATAAAATGACCGTCGGCATTAGTTAAAACCCTTTCGTCAGTACGAATATTGATGACAGTCACGTTAGGCATTTCTGCATTTTCTTCAGAACTTGTTTTCCCAAAAATATATTCCTGAGCATAGATATTGAGCGAAAGCAGGAAAGAGAAGATAAAGAGTAGTTTACATTTCACAGGCCATTGTTTTATTCAGCAAATCTAAAATATATTTAGGTTTAAAAATAAATTTTAACCTGCATTAACACGTTTTATCAAATCTTATTAATTTTTGGTTCAAATTTGTTAAAATACCGATCGCTACTGTTAAAAATCCTACAGAAAATATATTATCTTGCAGTTTAAATTCTGTAAAAAATGCAAAATTCATATACGGTAATCAACGCTTCGGCAGGATCAGGGAAAACGTATGCACTTGTGCAGCGGCTTCTGATGATCTGTCTTCGCTATCCCAATCAAGCACAATCAATTCGGAATATTCTGGCGTTGACATTCACCAACAAAGCTGCCAACGAAATGAAAGAAAGAATTCTTTCGTGGCTGGGAAGATTTACTGAAAATAATTATGCAGATAATTCAGATTTAAAAAATATTCAAATCGCTTTTGAATCTGAAGGTTTGAAAATAGATATTCATGAACTGCATTACCGCTCGAAGAAGCTGTTGGATTACGTTCTACACAATTATTCTACTTTAAATATCGGGACGATTGACCGTTTTAATTCCCGTCTGGTACGTAGTTTTTCATACGAATTGGGTTTAGCCAAAAACTTTAATCTTGAAATTGATCCTGAACCTTTTTTAATTGAAGCCGTTGACAAAATGCTTGATCAGATTGGGGAAAACGATGTGATTTCAAATTCATTCATGGATTATGTAGATTACAGTTTAGAAAATAATGAAAGAATAAATCTCAATAAAAACCTTTACGATTCTGCAAAAGAATTTGTGAAAGACATTCATTATGAGAATCTTCAGAAAAATAAAGATTTTGACAGTGAGAAATATGAAGACATTAAAAATACACTTCGAAAAGAAATTTCTGCCAATAAAAAGAAGTCGCTTGAGCTTACGTTACATTCAATTCAGCTTTTCAAAGACAGAGCGATTGAAATTGAAGATTTTGCTCAGGGTAAAAATGGGTTGGGCGGATTTTTCGTAAAAGTTGTAGATTATTATCAGAAAAACAGGAAAGATTTTCCGTTTCCGGCCAATGAGGAATCGGCCCGAAATACTTTCGGAAAAGGCGCTGCAGCAAAATCGAAACATAAGGAACAGGATATTCTTGAAATTCTTGATCAGCTTCTTGAAAACCGTATTCAACTCATTAAAATTTTTATTGAAACACAGAAAAAAGAAAAAATTCTCGCTGCACTTTTGCCTTTAAAGGTAAATAAAGACATTCAGGATGAATTGAAAAAGATCGAGGAAGAAAACGATTTGGTTCTGCTTTCAAAATTCAATATTTTGATCAATGAAAATCTGAAAAGTGAACCTTCGGCATTCATTTATGAAAAAGTGGGCTCGCAGTTTCATCATTATTTCTTTGATGAATTTCAGGATACATCGGAGCTTCAATGGCAGAATTTTCTTCCTTTGAGAGATCATGCCGTTTCAAGTGACAACACTTCGTTTACTTTGGTGGGCGACCCGAAGCAAAGTATTTACCGTTTTCGTGGTGGTGAAAGTCAGTTGATGCTCGACATTATCAGCAAGAAAGAAATTACTCCGAAAGAAGCATCACTTTTGGTTTTAAAAGACAACTGGCGGAGTGCGAAAAATATTGTGAATTTCAATAATGACCTGTACCGTTTTCACTCTGAAAATTTAAATGAAGAACATCAGAACATTTTTGGAATTGATGGTGAACAAAACCCAAAATCGTCTCTAGAAGGTCGTGTAAAAATAAACCTCATCGAAAATCTTACGAATGAAGATTTTTACACAGACACTTCAGAAAAAATGCAGAAAGACATTCAGGAAAGTCTTGATAATGGGTTTTCGTTTTCTGACATTACCATTCTCTGCCGTGGCAATTTTGATATTTTCAGCTACTCTCAAAAACTGGGAAATCTGACGGTCAATTACAAAGGCGAAACCACCAATATCAAAACAATTTCAGACAAAGGACTTACTTTGGATCTTTCGAATACACTGAAGGCTGTCATCGAATTTCTGAGATGGCAAAGCAACAGAAAAAACAAAACGAGCCTGATTATGATGATGTATTTTCTGAGAAAATCGGGTCGGATTGTAATGGATGATTTCACTGTTGGAATGCAGGAAATTCTGAATATTTCAGACCATGAACTGATCGCTGAGCAGATTGAAAAAATTTATGGAGTAAAGCTTCATCAGGACGATTTCCCGAAATTTAATCTTTATAATTTTGTCGAATTTTACATCAATGAATTTTCGGTGGAAAATAAGGAAACTGATTTCCTTTTAAATTTCCTTGAGATGCTGTTCAATTTCACTCAAAATGCCGGAGCGAGCACCAAAGAATTTCTGAAATACTGGGATGAGGAAGCTTCAAAACACACCATTCAGGCATCAGAAAATATTGATGCGATTCAGATCATGACGATTCATAAGGCGAAAGGACTTGAGTTTCCGATTGTTTTTATCCCGATGATCAATAAAAACCGTGATGCGGAATTTACCAATTGGTTCGACACTGGCGATTTGGATGTTTTGCAATCAGTTAATATCAGCCAATTCAGCAAAAATCTGGAAGTTTATGATGAAGAAATCGGAATTTTTAATCAGGAAAATTCTTACAAAAATTTTGTAGACAGACTTTGTCTTCAATATGTTGCAACGACGAGACCTGTTGAGCAGTTGTTTTTCTACATTCAGAAAGCAAATAAAACTTCAAATAATCTGGAGATTCTGGAATTTGTCCAGTCTAAAAATAATGTTGATGATGAATTTGATCTGTACCCAACAGAACCTGAAATGCTGAAGAAAAAGGTTTACCATAAAAAATCTTCTTTCAAGACTAAAAATATTACCGAGCTTAAAAACCTCAACGAAAAGACGACTTCAATAAAAGTAGCGACACCATCAAAAAATTATCAGACAAGAATTGAAAAAGTGAGAATAGGACTTTTTGTGCACGAACTTCTGTCGAAAATTAATACCAAAAAAGACATTGCAAAAGTTCTGGAGAAGTACATTCTTGAAGGACAAATTACGCTGGAAGAAAAGATTGACATTGAAATAAAACTCCTAAGAATCATTGACCAGCACAATGAATTTTTTGATGAAAAATGGGAAGTTATCAACGAAAAAGACATTATGATTTCTGAAAACGGTGTGACGAAGATTTACAGACCTGACCGGATTTTAAAGCATCAAAATGAATACGTGATTGTCGATTTCAAAACCGGCGAGGAAAGTGAAAAAAATGATGCTCAAATTGAAAATTACAAAAACGTTTTGGAAAATTTAGGGAGAAAGGTTGTGAAGACGCAGTTGATTTATATTTGAAAACTAAAAAATGTTGCTTTTCTATACGTCTAAAAAACAGACCTATACCCACAGCCATGAGACGTGATTCTTATGCAACATATGTCTACTAAAATTAGAAGAGTTTGTAAAACTGAAACACTACAAAGAGTTTGTGGCGTTTTTATTTTAATCATATTATTAATTAATTTTAATTTCTACCCCATTTTCTTTTGCAATTTTGAAGAATATATTCTGTTCTCCTTTTTCCTTCATTTCTTGGTAGATGATATTTTCCAAAGTTTCTGTATCCTTTGTATATTCTGAGTTTTCATTTAAATAAATCTTATGTGCTGTAATAATATTTAACAATGCATTTTCCAAATCCTCAAGAAGAATCAAATTTTTCCCCAAACCAAAATATCCCTCTGCATCTTCGGGGTAGAAATTAATCAATTTTTATAGTATTCATTAGAAGTTTTAAAGTCTGATTTCAAAGTATAAACAACACCAATGTTTTTCAATGCAAAATCACCTTCTGGAAATATTGATAAAGATTTTTTATAATATTTGATAGCATTGTCATAGTCATTTAATTGTCTGTAGCATACTGCAATGTCGTCATTTATCAAAACAGAATTTTCATCATTTTTAAGAGCAATTGCAAAAGATGCGATAGCTAAATCAAATTTATTCTCTTTCATAAAATCTTTTCCTATAATATATGAATCATGAGCATTTTTATTTTTTGAATAGGAATAATACAATTTTTTTTTCTGATCTAATTTATTCTTGCTTTCCAAGAGACAAGTTGCTTTAACAATAGAGTCAACCTTTATTAAGGCATTTTTCATTCCGTCAACAGTTGATATTTGTTTTAAATGTGTTGAAGCATTTACTTCGGTTGCGGACTTAGCTAAAGAATTTGCGATACATTCTCCATACTTTTCATCAGTAATTTCTTTAAGCTTACCAAGGCATTCACAAGATTTTATTGCAGCACTTTTTTCTAAATTCTGTCCGTAGTGGAATATGCTAATTGATGCTAAAAGAATTGATATTATTACTTTCATGTAGAATAGTTTTTTGATAATGCCAAATATACAAATTCCACAATCCAAAATATGCGAAAACCTCAGCCAAACATCAGCTGAGGTTTTCCTTAAAAAACTAAATATGAAAAAAAACTATTACTTTTCTGAAGGCCTGAAAACCAAGCCTGTTTCCTCAAAATAATCCAGCGTAATTCTGTCGCCGTCATTCACGGTTCCTGCGAGGATTTCTTTTGATAATTTATTTAAAACTTCCTGCTGAATCACTCTTTTCAAAGGTCTTGCCCCAAAAACCGGATCGTAACCTTTGTTGGTTAAATAACTCAGAGCATCTTGTGTTGCGGTCATAATGATGTTTCTTTTCAGTAACAAATCATTGAAACCTCTCAACTGATATTGAACGATTTTTCCGATTTCTTTTTTTCTCAAAGGCTGGAAAAGAACGGTTTCATCAATCCTGTTCAGAAATTCCGGGCGAAGGGTTTGTTTCAGTAAATCAAAAACTTCAATTTTTGTTTTGTCCACAATTTCATCCTGATTTTCCTCGGTGATATTTTCAAAATTCTCCTGAATGATATGCGAACCCAAATTCGAAGTCATAATAATAATTGAATTTTTAAAATTCACCACTCTACCTTTATTATCCGTCAATCTTCCGTCATCCAAAACCTGTAACAAAGTATTGAAAACATCGGGATGCGCTTTTTCAATTTCATCCAAAAGCACGACTGAATAAGGTCTTCTTCGAACTGCTTCAGTCAACTGCCCGCCTTCATCATAACCAACATATCCCGGAGGTGCACCGACCAAACGTGAGACGGAATGTCTTTCCTGATATTCACTCATATCAATTCTCGTCATATTGTTTTCGTCGTCGAATAAAAACTCAGCTAAAGCCTTTGCCAGCTCAGTTTTACCAACTCCGGTCGTTCCTAAAAACAGGAAACTTCCAATTGGTTTTTTCTCATCGCTCAAGCCCGCTCTGTTTCTTCTGATGGCATCTGCAACGGCTTCTATCGCCTCTTCCTGACCCACAACCCTGTGATGAAGTTCGGTTTCAAGATGCAGTAATTTTTCTCTTTCGGATTGAAGTAATTTCGTAACAGGAATTCCCGTCCATTTTCCGATGACTTCTGAGATATTTTCTGCAGTCACCTCTTCCTTAATCAATTCATTCTGATGGTTTTGCATTTCCAGTTCGAGTTTCTGCAAAGCATCTTCTTTTTCCTTTATTTTTCCGTACTGAATTTCAGCAACCTTTGCATAATCTCCAGCTCTTGAAGCTCTTTCAGCTTCGAGTTTCAGGGATTCAATATCTTTTTTAATCTGGGTTAAATCCTCAGACTTCTGTTTTTCTTTCAGCCATTTAGCATTGATTTCGTTCCGCTGTTCAGAAATTTTAGAAATATCCTCCTTCAAATGGTCAATTTTAGTCTGATTGCCTTCTCTCGAAATAGCAGCCAGCTCAATTTCCATCTGCATCAGTTTTCTGTCGAGAACATCCAGCTCTTCAGGCTTTGAATTGATTTCCATTCTCAATTTCGCTGAAGCTTCATCAATCAAATCAATCGCTTTATCCGGTAAAAAACGGTCTGAAATATATCGTTGAGACATTTCTACTGCCGCAATAATCGCCTCATCTTTGATTCTTACTTTGTGGTGTGCTTCATATTTATCTTTAATTCCACGAAGAATGGAAATCGCCGATTCCGTATCCGGTTCTTCCACCATTACTTTCTGGAAACGTCTTTCAAGCGCTTTATCTTTTTCAAAATATTTTTGATATTCATTCAAAGTCGTTGCGCCAATTGCTCTTAATTCTCCTCTTGCCAAAGCCGGTTTTAAAATATTTGCCGCATCCATCGCACCTTCACCACCGCCGGCTCCCACCAAAGTGTGGATTTCGTCGATGAAAAGAATGATTTGTCCGTCTGATTTAATGACTTCATTTACGACAGATTTTAAACGTTCTTCAAACTCACCTTTGTATTTTGCACCGGCGATCAAAGCTCCCATATCTAAAGAGTACAAGGTTTTATCCTGCAAATTCTCAGGAATATCTCCGCTGATAATTCTATGTGCAATGCCTTCTGCGATAGCGGTTTTACCAACACCTGGCTCTCCAATCAAAATCGGATTGTTCTTTGTTCTTCTCGAAAGAATCTGCAAAACCCTTCTGATCTCTTCATCACGTCCTATTACCGGGTCTAATTTTCCTTCTGCTGCTAATTCATTGAAATTTTTTGCATATTTATTTAAAGACTGATAAGTCTCTTCCGAACTTGCAGAAGTCGCTTTCGAGCCTTTTCTTAATTCTTTGATTCCGCCTTCCAAGAGACTTTTGGTCACGCCCATATCTTTCAGCATTTTCGAAACTTCTGAATTGGTTTCTAAAAGTGAAAGCCAAAGATGTTCGATGGTTACGAATTCATCACCCATTTTTTTGGCGATGTTCGGTGCATCCAGCAAAACTTTGTTGGCTGACTGTGAAAGGTAAATATTTCCTCCCTGAACTTTTGGGAGTTTTTCTAAATTTTCTCTGTTACGCTCTCTTACCAACGTTGCATCTGCTTCCGCTTTTTTGAGCAAGTAAGGCGATATATTTTCATCCACCTGAAAAATTCCTTCGAGAAGATGTTGCGGTTCTATCTGCTGATTGCCAAATTCCATCGCCACTTGCTGTGCTGCTTGAATGGCTTCCTGTGATTTTACTGTATATTGATTTAGATTCATATTATTTATAATTAATGGTTGATAAATAATAATTGATTTTAAAATTGCATCAAATTTTGTTCAACTTTAAGACTGAAACAATTATTTTGCTTTTTAAAAAACATTAAGAAGTTAAATTTTTAAGGTTTAAATTCTTAATGTTCGGTCAATCATTTAATTCGAATAGCTTATCGCAAAAAGTATTCAATTGTTGATTTTATAAAAAATATGGTCAAAATTTCCGAATTTAACATTTCAATAAGATTTGGAAAAGACAAAATTTCCGTTTTTGACTAAAATTAATAGATTTAATTATGAAAAATAGTCAGTAAACGATTTTTATTTTTTTTTGAAAACGTAAAAGGCCACCGTTTGAAAATCATTCATCAAAAAGAATAGATTTAAACTCAGAATATTTACTTTTGTAACCAATCATGGAATTGAGAGAAAAACAACAGAAAATACTGGAAGTAGCCATAGAACTTTTTAAAGAAAAGGGGTATCCGGCAAGCTCTGTAAGGGATTTGGCAACGAAGCTGAACATCAAGGCGGCATCTTTGTATGCACACATCCGCTCGAAGGAAGAAATTTTAGAATGGATTTGTTTTGGCGTAGCACAAGAGTTTTTTGATGAACTTCAGGTCATAAAAACCACCAGTCTGCCACCAAAAGAGAAACTCAATCTGTTTATCGAAAAACATCTTTCAATTGTTTTGAAAAACCGCGATGTAACGCATATTTATTCCAACGAATGGAAGCATCTTGAAGAGCGATTAACTGAATTTGTCGACCTTAGAAAAAATTATCAGCAGGAAGTTGAGCAACTGATTTCTGAAATTTATACCGCTGAAAACTGGGAACTGAAATCCCCAACATTCACCACAAGATTTATTCTCCACACCCTGAACAATTCATATTTCTGGTTTAAAAGAAACATCGAATCTACAGACGAGATCAAAGATGAAATCAAAGAAAAATTATTATACGGTTTACTGGGAAATACTAAATAACAGATTGTCAGCATTGTGAGCAGCCCGTCATTGCGAGGCACGAAGCAATCTGTTGAAGCAGGTTTTTCAAGTTCAACAGATTGCTTCGTCGTACCTCCTCGCAATGACGCTTCAATATTACTTTTTTGCTTTTCCACTCATATAAAAAGTCAGTTTTCCGCCATTCATCATATCTGAATGTTTCAAAGTAAAATTCTTAATTTCTTTGCCGTTAAGAACAATTTTCTGCACGTAAACATTTTTCGGACTTTGATTGATGGCTTGAATCTCAAATGTTTTTCCGTTCTCCAGATTTAAAATTGCGTTCTCAACAGCGGGACTTCCAATCGCATAATCCTCTGATCCCGGAGCAACCGGATAAAACCCGAGTGAACTCAAAATATACCACGCACTCATCTGTCCTGCATCGTCATTTCCGCCCAATCCATCGGGCGTTGCTTTGTACTGCATTTCCAGAATTCTTCTGATCTGCGCCTGCGTTTTCCATGGCTGACCAGCCCAATTGTAAAGGTAAGCAACGTGATGAGCAGGTTCGTTTCCGTGAACATAGCCACCAATGATTCCTTCTCTTGTAATATCTTCAGTATCGGCGAAAAACTCGTCTGGCAGATGCATTGTGAACAGTTCGTCCAATTTTGAAGCAAATTTTTTCTTTCCACCCATCATGGTCATCAATTCAGTAGGATTATGAGGAACAAAAAAACTGTAATTCCATGAGTTTCCTTCGATGAAGCCTTGTCCGTGCGTGCTTAACGCATTAAAATCTTTTTTAAAACTTCCGTCAGCAAGACGCGGTCGCATAAATCCTATGCTTTTATCATAATTGTTTTTCCAGTTTTCTGAACGTTTGATGAATTGATTGTAAATTTCCGTTTCGTCCAAATGTTTCGCCAATTGAGCAATTGCCCAATCGTCATAAGCATATTCTAAAGTATTTGAAATTGAAATTCCGCTTTTTTCAGCAGGAATGTAACCTTTGTCAATATAAAAACCGATGCCTTCGTAATCTCTTTTGTTCGCAGTTTCAACGCAAGCCATCAACGCAGCTTTTGCATCACCATCATAATTTCCCTTGATGATCGCATCAGCAACCACACTTACACTGTGATAACCGCTCATGCACCAATTATCGTTGGCATAATGCGACCAGATCGGCAACATTTTCATTGAAAACTGATTGTAATGCGCCATCATCGATTTCACCATATCATTATTCCGTTTGGATTGAATGATGTTAAAAAACGGATGCAATGCACGGTAAGTATCCCAGATTGAGAACGTTGTATAATTTGTGAAGCCTTCTGCCTTGTGAACATTTTGGTCTAAACCTTTATATTCGCCGTTGAAATCAGTATAGGTCGTCGGGCTGATAAAGGTGTGATACATCGCTGTATAAAAGTTAGTTTTATCAGTTTCAGAACCTTGAACGACGATTTTATTTAATTCTTTATTCCAGATTTCCTGAGTTTGTTTTCTGACTTCATCGAAAGATAATTTTCCGGTTTCTCTTTCTAAATTTTCCATCGCATTCGCCTGACTGACGGGTGAAATTGCGAGCTTTACTTCTATCGCTTCATTTTCATTGGTGTCAAAATCAAAATACATTTTTAGGTCTTTACCTGCGATTTCGGGGAAGTTTTTGGTTTGGTCAAATTTTCTCCAAAAACCATTGTAAACCTGTTTCCCGTCGTAATTTTTCTGACCATAAGATTTAAACGGCTTCGAAAATTTCATAGCAAAATAAACGGTTCGGGTTCTTGCCCAACCGTTGGTTTGACGGTAACCCGTGATTGTATTTCCATTTTCAACGCGAACATAAGTCCAGACATTTTTACCGTCGTAATTGTAAATTCCGGCCATTAAATCTAAAATTATATGTGCCTGATTAGACTTTGGAAAGGTGTAACGATGAACGCCGACCCTTGTAGTTGCCGTTAATTCTGCTAAAATATTGTAATCATCAAGTTTTACTTTGTAATATCCTGCTTCTGCTTTTTCATTTTGATGTGAAAATCTGCTTCTGTAACCGTTTTCAGGATTGGCCGATGTTCCGGGATTCAATTGTAATTTCCCGACTGTTGGCATGATTAAAAAATCTCCCAAATCAGAATGTCCCGTTCCGCTGAAGTGGGTCGAACTGAAACCTACAATTGTTTTATCTTCATATCGATAGCCTGCGCAGTATTTGTAAACTTCACCGTTGTATTTCCCATTTAAAGCGTAGGAAATTGTATCGGTTTCCGGACTCAGCTGCACTGCCCCGAAAGGTGCCGTTGCGCCGGGATAGGTATGCCCCATTTTTTCAGTTCCGATGAGAGGATTTACGTACTGAATTAACTTTTCCGTTTTTTGAGCATTCAGATTTAAACTAAAAATTGAAACAATGATAAAAAGAAGAATTGCCGGCTTTCTCATGAAGTTTTGTTTGACCCGTAAATTTAAATAAAAATCAGCCGTAAAATATTATGGTTTAGATTTAAGTAAAATCAAATCTCATTTAGATTACTTCTCAGAAAAACGAAACCCGATTCCATGAATGTTTTCAATGGAAATCTGCTCTTGATCAGACAAAACCTTTCGCAGCCTTGAGATAAAAACATCGAGACTTCTTCCCATAAAATAATCGTCATCGCCCCAGATTGCTTTCAGGATATCCTGTCTTTTCAGCACGGTATTTTTGTTCCGGATAAAGAAAAACAATAGTTCAGATTCCCGCTGGGTAAGGGTAACTGTGCTTAAATTATCTTTTAAAGTATAATTTTTAGGATCAAAGATATATTTCCCGACGGTAAAATTCTGCGGAAGTGTTTCTGTTTTTTTAGAACGTTTCAGAAAGATTTCAATCTTTAAAATCAATTCTTCTATGCTGAAAGGTTTTACCAAGTAATCATCGGCACCTATCTTCAAACCTCTGATCCTGTCTTCTTTTAAAGCTTTTGCGGAAGTAAAAATAATAGGTATCTCAGCATTTTTCTCACGGATTTTTTCAGCCAGTTCAAAACCGTTGATTTCAGGCATCATAATATCAAAAAGGCAAATATCAAAAGAGTTTTTTTCAAACGCATCAAAAGCAGATTTTCCATCAGAAAAACGACTTATCTCATAAAAATTTTCCAGACTGTCCTGAATGAGAAATGCAATTGTTTCGTCATCCTCAGCGTATAAAATTTTAGATTTCTCCATTGCTTGCAATTAATTATTCGGGATAAATACCGTCGTTGTGATTCCTGAATCCTGATTATTTTCAACTGAAATCTTCCAGTGATGCTGCTGCACTACTTTTTTCACATAAAACAAACCAAGACCGAAACCATTGACCTCATCACTTTTTTTAGAACTTACTCTGTAAAATTTATCAAAAATATGAGCAATATTTTTCTGTGGAACTCCCATTCCGTTGTCTTGAAACTTTAAATATAAGCCTTTTGAATCTTTTAAGGAAAAAATTTTGATTTCAGGATTCACATCACAGTACTTTACGGAGTTATCCAAAAGATTATACACCACATTGCTGAAGTGAAATTCGTCAGCATTAATCATTAATTCATCAGCCACTTCCATTTTAACCTTTAGATTTTCATTTTTATGCTTTAAAACATTTAGAATATCTTCAATAAAAGCGTTGAGATGTATTTTTTGAAGCTTTAAATCTAAACCGGAAGCATCATGTTTGGCGATATTCAGAATTTTTTCAACATGACTGTTCAGTTTTAAACCCTGATTGGTAATAATTGAAGTATAAGTCTGAAGTTTCGGATTTTCTATCACAGACTGCTGTTTGTTTAAAGCTTCTGTAGCCAAAAGTATGGATGAAAGTGGCGTTTTAAACTCATGTGTCATATTATTAATAAAGTCACGCTGCAATTCTGAAAATTTCTTCTGCTGAATAATCGTGTAAATTGAATAAACATACACCAAAAGTATGATGATCAGGGCAAACGTTAATAAATACCAAAACCGAAGCGAGCTGATGAGATAAGTTGTCTTATCGGGAAAACGAATCGAAAAATAGTAGGTCAGATTTTTATGTTTTGGGAACTGAATCACCTTCTCACTCGGTTCTTCCTGATGACTGCTTACATATTTCCCATAGATCATCTGGTCGCTGTGGCAATTGTACAATGCATAAACATAATCGGTATTGATTTGAAATCTCGTAAATTCTGTTTTCAGATAATGTTCTAAAACCGCCGGATGAAAATCGTTGTTAAGATTTACCACATAATAATCATTAGCTACGATTTGTACAGGGTTTTCGGTGAATGAGGTTTTCCCTTCCGTCATTTTATCAACTACTTCAATGAGCGCAATGTTTACTTTCTGATTAAATTTTTTATCTTCAAGATTATAAGCCTGTTTAGTCCACAACAGCTGGGCAATCAGAATTCCGACAATTGCCACAAGACCTAAAGTTATAATGATATTGAGTTTTTTAATTTCCATTTTCAGAGGCAATATTATCCAAAAATATCTATTTAATTTTTATCATTAACAACTCATTAACAAAACTTTGAAAGTGATTAACAATAATTACCAAAATGTGTAGTAAATTTGTTACATCAAAAGTTTGAAATCACATTCTTTGAATTTAATATTAACAATAAATATAATTTTATGAAAAAATTGAAAATCTCCGCTCTTTTGGCCGTTTTAGCATTCTCAACTTTCTATGCTGAAGTTCTGCCTGTTGCAAACAATGCAATTGTAAACGTAATCGCTGACGCTCTTAAATGGAAAGCTGAAACGATTGACGTAGGAAACATTCCGCAAGGAACTCCGAAATTGATCAGATTTGAATTTACAAATACTTCAAAAGCACCTGTAATTATCGAAAACGTTGCACCAGCTTGCGGATGTACAACTGCTGATTACACAAAAACTCCTATTCTTCCTGGTAAAAAAGGATTCGTAGAAGCTAGCTACAATGCTGCTGCTGCTGGAGCTTTCATCAAAACTGTAACAGTAACTACAAGTGACAGCAAAACTCCTAAAACTCTTTCTTTCAAAGGAACTGTTGTAGCGAAATAAAAATTTCATATATATAAAAGTGTTGGCAGCTCTGTAATTTTTTACAGGGCTGCTTTTGTTTTTTATGCAATGAATTTTGGCAATAGCTATTTATAACATTATTTATCTGAAATTTTTAAACTTCATCCAGCCAATATTTGTTATTTTTAAGAAAAATAAATTTATGAACCTTTATACACAACCCATGTTGCGTGAAGACGCTCTGAAAGATAAAGTTGCCATCGTTACAGGTGGCGGAAGCGGTCTTGGAAAAGCAATGACCAAATATTTCCTTGAACTGGGTGCAAAAGTTGTTATCACTTCAAGAAATTTAGAAAAACTACAAGTTACAGCTCAAGAACTGGAAGAACAAACTGGCGGAAAAGTTCTTTGTATTGCTTGTGACGTAAGAAACTGGGACGAAGTAGAAGCTATGAAAGAAGCTACTCTAAAAGAATTTGGCAAAATTGATATTCTTCTCAACAATGCAGCCGGAAATTTCATCTCGCCAACAGAAAGACTTACCCACTCGGCATTTGATTCTATTTTGGATATTGTTTTAAAAGGAACAAAAAACTGTACACTTTCCATCGGAAAACATTGGATTGATTCTAAAACTTCGGGAACTGTTTTAAATATTGTCACAACGTACGCCTGGACAGGTTCTGCGTACGTGGTTCCGTCTGCCTGCGCAAAAGCAGGGGTTTTGGCAATGACAAGAAGTTTAGCAGTTGAATGGGCAAAATACGGAATCCGTTTTAATGCCATTGCTCCTGGGCCTTTCCCTACTAAAGGAGCGTGGGACAGATTGCTGCCCGGAGATCTACAGGAAAAATTTGATATGCGTAAAAAAGTTCCGTTGAGAAGAGTTGGCGAACATCAGGAACTGGCGAATCTTGCAGCCTATCTTGTTTCAGATTATTCTGCTTACATGAACGGTGAAGTGGTAACCATCGATGGTGGCGAATGGCTTCAGGGTGCAGGAGAATTCAATATGCTGGAAGATATTCCTCAGGAAATGTGGGATGCTCTGGAAGCGATGATTAAAGCTAAAAAATCAAACTAAATATTTCCCTGATTGTTCTAAACAGTCAGGGGTCTTTCTTTAATGACAACTTTTACAGACTGATTTTCATATTCTTTTCCCCAATCACAAAGGTTTTGTAAAATAGGAACAAGACTTTCTCCTTTTTCGGTCAAGATATATTCTATTCCGGCTGGAATAGTTTCGGGAATTTCTCTTTTGAAAATAATACAGTGTTTCTCCAAATCTTTCAGCTGTCTTCCCAAAACCTGCTCACTGAGAAGCGGAAGTTCTTTCCTTATTAAATTAAAACGGTTTTGACCTTTGGAAATCGAATAAACAATCTGAGATTTCCATCGTCCGCTGATGACATTGATGGCCGAATTCAGTTCACAGACTTGATAGAGATATTGTTCATTGATGTAATTGGACGAATTTTCTTTTCTCATAGCTCACAATTTTGTTCGTTATTGATTTTGTTTCAGTGTAACCTGAACTTTACATCAAAATTATTCAGAATGAAAAAGTTGACAGCGGTTATTTTATTTTTAATGTCTATGATTACAATAGGCGCACAGAAATTGTGGATTTTGGATTCTCAGTATTTATCCAAGAAAGACTCGGTTTTGGTTTATCAGCCTCAGGATTATTCTGCGCAAAAACAGTATTCTTTAGTTTATCTGCTTCACGGTTACAGCGAAAATTACAAGCAATGGTCAAAGACAGCCGATTTGCAAAAACTGTCGAATCAATACAATTCAATTGTGGTTTGTCCAGATGGTTTTGTTTCTTGGTATGTGGATTCACCTTTTGATAAAGGTTCACAAATGGAAAGTTTCTTTTTCAAAGATTTGGTTCCGAAAGTTCATCAGGAATTTAATATCGATTCAAACAATATTTTTATTTCCGGATTGAGTATGGGTGGTTACGGGGCTTTGCGATATTTTTCTGAGCGTCAGGATTATTTTAATTCGGCGTCAAGTACTAGTGGAGCTTTGGAATTGGACTTTAAATCTTTAAAAGATATTAGTTTTAAATTTTTTCAATCTTCAAGGCTGAATAATGATTTGGTTAATCTTTTGGGAAATCCGACAAAGAATAATTGGAGCCAATATGATATTAAAGAACTGATAAAAAACAATAAAATTTCAAAACCATTTCTAATAGATTGCGGAACGGAAGACCCTTTGCTGAGTAATACTTTGAATCTGAAAAAATTCGCAGAAAAAGAAAATTTGCCATTAACTTTTATGCTTCAACCTGGAAATCATAATACCGAATACTGGACCAAATCGATAGAATATCATTTCGTTTTCTTTAATCAAAATCAAAAATAAATGATTTGAAATGGAGTAAATCATAATCGTATTAATAATAGAAAGTTTGTATTTTTTCTAATATTCATTTTGTTTTGTAACAAATTTGAGGTTTTTTTTACTTATTTTTAAATGTTATAAATCTTTTAACCTAATGAAATTAAAATTCCCTAATTTGATTTCTGCTGTTGCGATATTTGCTTTTGTTAGCAATTCTTACGCTCAGGAATCTCCAAAGTATGATTATACAGAAGCCTTCAAACCGTTTTTCTATCCTCAAACTGGCACTGAAACTCGTTCTGCAAGCGGACAGCCCGGTCATGCTTATTGGCAAAACTCTGCAGATTACAAATTAGACATCAGCCTTGATGATAAGAAAAATGAACTGACCGGAAGTGCCGAAATCAGCTATACCAACAACAGCCCTGATCAGCTCGCCTTTCTCTGGTTGCAGCTGGATCAAAATTTATTTGCAAAAGATTCACGGGGAAATTCAGTAGTTCCGTTATCAGGAAGCAGAAACGGAGCCCACGGAGAAACTTTTGAAGGCGGATATAAAATTAAATCTGTTACGTACGACGGTAAACCAGTAAAATATACAGTTACCGACACAAGAATGCAGATTGATCTCCCGCAGCATCTTGCAGCAAAAGGAGGAAAGGCAAAAATTAAGATTGAATATTCTTTTGTTTCCCCGAAATACGGTTCAGACCGAATGGGAATTGAGGAAACTAAAAACGGAAATATTTACACACTAGCTCAATGGTACCCAAGAATGTGCGTTTATGATGACGTGATGGGTTGGAACACCCTTCCGTACCTTGGTGCTTCGGAATTTTATCTGGAATACGGAGATATTACGGCAAACATTACTGTCCCATCCAATCATTATGTTGTGGCATCAGGGGAGCTTTTAAACTCAAAAGAAGTTTATTCGAAAGAAGAAAACGACCGTTGGGAGCAGGCAAGAAATTCTGATAAAACGGTAATGATCAGAAAAGAATCTGAGGTAAAAAAAGGTCAGGCTTCAGGAACAAAAACATGGAAATTTAAGATTAATCAAACCAGAGATTTTGCATGGGCATCTTCATCTGCATTTGTTTTGGACGCAGCAAAAATCAACCTCCCGAGTGGTAAAAAATCTATTGCCATCTCTGCATATCCTGCAGAAAGTGCCGGTGATAAAGCTTGGGGAAGATCTACAGAATATACCAAAGCTGCCATCGAGCACTACTCTCAAAAATGGTACGAATACACTTATCCTGCAGCGACCAACGTAGCCGGAAATGAAGGCGGAATGGAATATCCGGGGATCGTTTTCTGCCACATGGATTCTAAAGGAGAAGATCTGTGGGGCGTAACAGACCACGAGTTTGGGCACAACTGGTTCCCAATGATTGTAGGTTCAAACGAAAGACTTTTTGCATGGATGGACGAAGGTTTCAATACATTCATCAATGAACTTTCTACGGAAGCCTTCAATAAAGGCGAATATTATCAAAAGAAAAGCGCTGCACAAATGGGAGCATTTCTGATGAGCGACAATATCGAACCTATCATGGTAGGTCCTGATAATATGAAGGAAAGAAACATCGGAACTCTTGCTTATTATAAGCCAGGTCTTGGTCTTGGGGTCTTGCGTGAATCTGTTTTAGGACATGAAAAATTTGATAAGGCTTTCAGAACTTATATCGAAAGATGGGCATTCAAACACCCTACTCCATGGGATTTCTTCCACACAATGGAAAATGTTTCCGGTGAGGAATTGAACTGGTTCTGGAGAGGATGGTTTATCAACAAATGGAAAGTTGATCAGGGAATTAAAGCTGTGAAATATGTAAACGGAGATTTCAAAAACGGAGCACAGATTACAGTAGAAAATTTAGGTCAATTGCCGATGCCGACTACGGTTCAGCTTAAATTTAAAGATGGAAGTACTGATACTGTAAAACTTCCTGTAGAAGTTTGGAAGAGAAATAACGACTGGACTTTCAAGGTAAATTCCACAAAAGAAATCAGTGAAGTAAAACTGGATCCAACTGGTTCAATACCAGATATTAACTTGAAAAACAACAGCTGGAGTTCATCACAGGCGACTGCTTCCACCGATAAGATTAACCCTAAAGATTTTGTTGGAACTTTCAGCAATAAACAGATTCCTGTAAAAATAGTTCTTACAGAAAAAGACGGTCAGCTTTATGCTCAGGCGACGGGACAGCAGGCTTTTCCTTTGGAATATTTGGGTGACAACAAGTTTTCTTTCGAGATGGCTCAGATTGAAATTGTTTTCAGCAAAGACAAAAAATCTTTCAACATCGCACAAGGTGGTACCGATGTGAAATTTACAAAGGAGTAGATTAACTGTAAGTCAACATATTAAAAGTCCGTTTCAATTATATGAAACGGACTTTCTTATTGATGTTCATAGTGATTGCGAGGAGGAATGACGAAGCAATCTTTTGAAATAGCGAAACAGTCTACAACAGATCGCTTTCCCGAAGGGTCGGGACGGGCTGAACCTCGTAATGACCTTTCATCTAAACCGTCGAGAGGTTTTGCTGAAGTCCTCGAGAGCATTTACCAAACTCCTCGTTATCTTTTTTAAAATCGTTACTGAGCATTTTTAAACTCCCCGTTATCTTTTTAAAAAATGCTCACTGTCTATTTTAAAATTGCAGGAGGTCTTTACTGATTATATTAAAATAAGCTTCTTAAATTTTGCTAAGGCTCTTTCGCAATCCTTTGTTTTAGGAATTGAAATTCTAGAGTTTCTCAGAAAAATTAATGTTTAAATAATTTATTTTAAAACTTAAAATTCCTGCTGAAATTATATTTTTGTTTAAATTTAAAATATGAAGAAATTAATAATACTTTTCTCAGTTCTGAGTTTTTTAATAGCATTTTCTCAGGATTTAAAAATAATGTCATTCAACATCAGACTAAATGTAGAATCCGATCAGGACAATGCCTGGCCGAAAAGAAAAGAGGAAGCACTGGCACTTTTAGAATATTATCATCCTGATGTTCTGGGCGTGCAGGAAGCTTTGCCGGAGCAGATGAAAGATATGAAAACAGGTTTGAAAAACTATGATTTTGTAGGTGTTGGACGTGATGACGGTAAAGAAAAAGGCGAATTTTCAGCAATATTTTTTGATACTCAAAAACTGCAAATTTTAAAGTCTGGAACGTTCTGGCTTTCTGAAACTCCCGAAAAACCTTCAAAAGGCTGGGACGCTGCGCTCAACAGAATCTGTACTTATGCCATCTTTAAAGATTTAAAATCAAAAAAAGAATTCTTGGCGATGAACATCCATTTTGATCATGTAGGAAATGTGGCGAGAGTAAAATCTTCAGAATTGATATTAAAAAAGGCAAAAGAATTAAATCCTAAAAATCTCCCTTTGGTTTTGACCGGAGATTTTAATTTAACCGAAGACACAGAACCTGTAAAAATATTATCCCAAAATCTAAAAGACACTTTTTACCATTCAGAAAAGAAACATTACGGCCCGAAAGGGACTTTCACAGGTTTTAATGTAAATGAAGTTCCGAAAGACAGAATAGATTATATTTTTGTGAAAGGCTTTAAAATTAAATCTCAACGACACATCAATGACAGACGTGAAAATCTGCTTTATCCGTCAGATCATTTTCCGGTTTTCTCTGAACTGAGTTTTTAAAATAAAAAAGTTGCTTTCTGTAAGCAACTTTTTTTTTATGTTTCGGCAAAACCATTTTTTATGGCAAATATAGCAAGACCAACCCTTGTTTTCAGATCAAATTTCGCACAGAGGGCATCGCGGTAACTCTCTACCGTTCGCGGACTGCAACCCATTTCAAGAGCAATTTCTTTATAACTCAGCTCTGTAGCTGTATAGCTCAAAAATTCTCTTTCCCGCTCAGATATTTTTGTATTTTCTACAACTTTCGGTTCTCCTTTAATATTTGAAAAAATAATTTTAGAAGCCCAATCCGGATAGTAGAAACCTTGATCTACAAGCTCGGTAAGTGCTTTCTCAAGATCTTTTGGATGTGAGTTTTTAAGAAGATAGCCTTTAGCTCCGTTTTTGACCATTTTAATGACACTCTTGTCGTCATCCTGCATGCTGAGCGCCATTACTTTTATTTCCGGATGGTTTTCTGTAAGCCAGAGAACAGTCTCAAAGCCATCCATCACAGGCATACTGATATCGAGAAGGATAATCTCAGGAATTCTTCGGTTGGCAGCAAATTTATCGATGAGATCCTGACCGTTTTCTGCACAGTAAATGACTTCAAAATCTGTGAAATTATCGATAATTCCTTCCAGTGCTTTTGCGATCAGAATATGATCGTCTACAAGAACAATTGTTTTTTTCATGGTTATTTGTTTAAAACAATTTTAAGCGAAGTTCCAATATTTTTTTCACTTGTCAAAGTAAATTCAGCTCCAATGATCTTTGCGCGGTTCTTCATGTTGGTAAGCCCAATTCCATTTGATTTAATCTCGTTGGTATCAAAGCCTTTTCCGTCATCTTTAACAGAAAGTTCCCACTGTATTTTAGCATCAGATTTAAAAACTATAACAATGTTTTTACATTCAGAATGTTTCATACTGTTCTGTATAAACTCCTGAATAATTCTCAGCACTACACTTTTATGTTCAAAACTCAAATCTGCATTCTCAAAATTATGTTCGAATGAAACTTTGCATTTTTTCACAGAATTGGCAACATTGACTTCATCTTGGATTAATTCAGTAATTGGAATACGGTTTATTTTATTGTCTGTAAGTGTTTTGGAAAGACTCCTGAGTTCATCAATCGAATGGTTGATAATTTCTGAAACCTGTTCGATTTTTTCATTGATATCGGGAAATCTATTTTCGTGGAGAAGCTGCTGCGTGTAAAGACTCACCAGCGTAAGTTTCTGCCCAATGTTGTCGTGAAGCTCTCTACCGATTTGCTTCATCGTTGATTCCTGAATTTCAAGCTGTGTTGCGAGAAGTTCTTTCTGATGAATTTCATTTTTGATCTGAATTTCGGATAGATATTCTTTCTTTCTCTGCTTATACTTTCTAATGTAAATCGTTATTGCTACAATAAATCCTAGGAAGAAAATATTGAAGAGTATAACGGTAATTAAGAGCTCTGTTTTTTCCATACCTCAGCATTTTCTTTTCCTAAAATAAATGAAATCGCAAATAAAGTGTACATCACGATCCCTGAAATCTGAAAGTAAATATAGTAAATACTGAATAAATCTTTAAGATTAGCAAAAACGCTCCAGAAAGAAAAAAGCGGCAATGTTCCAATATAAAAAACGGTAACCCCCCAGTTGATATAAAACAATCTGTTGTCGCTGAAATTGAGAATATTTGATGAATTAACCTGCCTGTAATATTCCAAAACAACGAGATAGAGTAAAAACAAAGAACCTAAAGTATAATTCAGTGAAAACACAATTTTCTTTGAATTGAAAAGTATTTCGTGCGGTATAAATGACAGAAGATATAAAACTGAAAATATGTAAAAAAGTTTCGGCTTATTAAATGATTTTGCAGCATACAGCCAGTAGAAAAATATAAATTGTGCAGGAATTACAAGATAATTATAAAAGTGAACTTTACCATCCCGCGAAAATACATTCTGCCCGGCTAATGTTTCGCTCAGGAAGATAAAAACAAGATAAATTGCAAAATATTTCCAGTGCGTGTTTTTCAACCTTGGCAGATACAGCAATGAAACCAAAGCTGCCAAGCCCTCGCTTCCGTAGAAAACGTAATCTAAAATATGCCGAAAAAACTCCATTTAATATTTAATTTTAATATGATTCTCCATCACAGTTATCTGGCGGCGCAAGACTGCCATGATTTTGAGCCATTGCATTGTTAGATGCTAAAGCCATTCTCTTCTCTGAATGATTTTGCAAAGGATTAAAGTCATGATGAATATCCTGCCCCGATGTATTGTCTTTTTTCGTTGGAATCATGATCAGCGTATGACATTTGTGATATTCTTCTTTCACATCCGTATTCTCAAAATTTTCCGGATAAGCAGCGTAATACATTCGGACTCCCAAGTCAGCGTCTGTAACTGATGAGTCTGAGCTTTGTGCCAAATTTTCTATATCTGCAATAAATTTTTTGAGCGTTGGCAGATCAAACCAGATAGAATGAGCATCTGCTATTCCTAAATTATCTGCCGTACACTGCATCTGATTGTTTCTGTATTGCTCTACAGCAGCTTTTATAAAATCTACACTCAGGCTGTTTGCTCCGCCTTTTTCTCTTGAATCAAATTCTTGTCCCATGATGTTACTTAGTTTTCTACAAAAATGAAAAAAATTCAGTTACTGTGAAACAGTATTTTCCCCATTTCGTTACCGTATTTTTACGGATACTTTTTTTGAGACTAAAAACAGACAAAGAAAAACCCCGAAAAAATGAATTTTCGGGGTTTGAAATATTTAATTTTAAAATCTTACGCTTTGGTATCAGGCACAAATTTTCTAGTTGCCAGTTCCTGATCAAAAAGGTATAAAGCTGAAGGGTTGTCGCAAACCATTTTGATTTTGGTAACGTATTGTGAAGCACTCGCCTCTTCTTCTACCTGCTCGTTGATAAACCACTGCAAGAAAGAAGTTGTTGCAAAATCTCCCTCGTCGTTGGCATTTTTTACAATGTTGAAAATACTTCTTGTTACTTTCTTTTCGTGCTCAAGTGCTTTTTCAAAGATATCTGTTGCATTCAGAAATTCATGAGGTGGTTTTGCAATTTCTCCAATAATGATTTCTCCGCCTACGTCATTTAAGTAATCAAACATTTTGTCTGCATGCATCAGTTCTTCCTTGCTCTGAACTCTGAAGTAATTGGCAATTCCGTCAAGATCTCTTGCAGAAAACCAAGCCGACATTGAAAGATAATATTGAGCAGCATATTGCTCATGCGCTATTTGTTCGTTTATAAGTGTTGCAATTTTTTCGCTTACCATAATTTTTAATTTATCCTCAAATTTACGGAATATAAGGCGGTTGATGAAATGATGGCAGAAATTTAATTTTAGATTAGATAAAAATTACAACTTACATTTCCATTCTCAACACTCAAAAATTTCCATAAAAAAAGAGCGGAAAATAAATTTTCCGCTCCTAACCACACATTAAAAAATCTAAACTATGAACTCACTATTTTGTAGGCTCCACCGCCGGTTTCATTGGCTTGTGGTGAGGTCTGTCGCCTTTTTTTCTGTCTTTCATTGCCATTTTTCGCTGTTCCATTTTTGCGTTTCTGTCGGCTTCCCACTTTTTGTACTGTTCAGGATTCAGAATGCTTTTCATTTCGTTATCCATTTGTGCTCTTTTGTCTTTCATCTCCTTCATTTTAGCCATTCTCACATCTTTATTCTTATCGAAATTGGCTTTTCTTTCAGCGTTCTTTCTGTCATGAAGTGCCTGTACTTTTGCTACCTGATCTTTTGATAAATTCAAGTCTTTCTGCATTTTATCCAAATGATCTTTTTGCTTCTCCTGCATTTTTTGCTGCATTTCAGCTCTCTTAGCTTCTCTCTGTTCAGGTGTAGGTGCTTGTTGAGCGATTGCTAAACTTCCGAATCCTACTAATGCGATTGATAATATTAATTTTTTCATTTTATTAAAGGTTTAATTAATTGTTTTCTATTAGTTTGATGTGGAATCAATTCAAAAGTTAAAAATTAAATTCATAAAAAATGTTAAATTTTATTATCGATATTTTAATCATAATTAAAAATAAAAAGAGAGTAGATAAAAAATCCACTCTCTACACCACTCAAATATAATATATGAAAACTAATTTCCTGCTAATCGGGTTCTGAACCCTCCGCTTCTTTCTCCACCGCCAGAATTCCCTCTTCCAGACGGACTTTCACTGCGTTGCGGTTTAGATTCTCCTCCATTTCTGAAGCCTCCACCAGATCTTGGTGTACTGCTTTCATTTTTTGGAGCTCGGGTCTCATTTCTAAAACCGCCGCTTCTCGGTGTGCTGCTTTCAGTTCTTGGTTGGCTAGTTTCATTTCTGAAACCGCCACTTCTCGGCTGACTGTTCTCTGATCTCGGCTGACTGCTTTCGTTTCTAAAACCGCCATTGCTGCGAGGTTGAGAATTATTGTTGTCTCTGAATCCACCATTTGAAGGTCTTGTTCCCGAGTTGTTATTATCTCTGAAACCACCGTTCGGATTTCTCGTTCCGTTGTTTCCTGCATTTCCTCTGAAACCAGACTCTGAATTATTTCTGAAACCTGAACCTCTTACCACATTCAAAGTTGGGTTCGCCGTTCTTCTGAATTCCGTTCTGTTGACTTTATAAATATTGATATTTACATTTCTATATCTCGGCATTACCCTGAATCTCGGACTGTAATAAGATCTTCTGTAATTTTGGAAATACAACGTTGGTCTTGTTCCTCTGTAATAGTTATTCTGAAAAACCACAAACACTCTTGGTCCCATAATTCTTTCCAAAGCATAGAATCTGTCGTAATACCATCTGTCCGGATTGTAGCTGTAGAAGTTATTCCACGTTGCAAAATTACTGTAGAGGCTGTTCAGATATAAAATCTGGTCGATTTGCCATCTCGTTAACCTGTTTTGTCTGAAAAACACATTCCAGTTGATAGTGGTAACTGAGTTTCTGTAATCGTTGTAGTAGCTCTGATAATAATCCTGCGGATAATAATCTTGCGGATAATTGTAGTAATAATCATCAGGGAAATAAGACTGATCGTCATCATCACTGTAATATTCGTCAGAGTAGCCATTATCTCCGTATCCATAATTTGGATATTGCTGAGCAAACGACAAAGTCGACAAAGTCAAAGCAAATCCCAAAAGTATTTTTTTCATTTCTATAATCATTAATTGGTTAAATGTTTCGAATCTCTCAATTCTATCTTTTGGATATAGATAAAAAAAAGAAGTTAAATCTTTCGATAAAACTTCTTTTAAATTTAAATTAACTAATTGATAATCAATTGTTAAATTTATAATCTTCCACTGTCTTCAATCCAGTTTTTGATCTTTCCGTTAAAGTTTTCAGCTTTATTCAGTTCTTCAAGCCCCAAATGCATTCTGTATCTCCAGTAGTGCGGGAAAACGGCAGGATTATTAATTCTTTCATTATTAATATTCGGATTTGAAAGTTTCTCATCCGTCGCCAAAAATTCCTGAATCGGGAATATTGACAGCATCGCATCATTGTACAAATGCTGCTTCATGATCATCTCAGCCAAATAGGGCTCAAGATTTTCGGGAGCTTTGCCATGTTGATGAAGCTGCTGATTAAAATATTTCTGAGTAAGATTTGAATCTTCTTTCCACCATTGTCTCAGGGTCGAACTGTCGTGCGACGAAGCCGTCACAACATTTAAATATTCGGTTTTTTTAGGATTGTAAAAAGGAATATTATCTGAAGGCATTCTCTGGACTTTCAAAGCTATAATTGCCAATTCATCCATTACTACAGGAACACAATCCGGTACAAGACCAAGGTCTTCCCCACAAATCAACATTTCTGTAGCATTGAGGATCACCGGAAGTTTTTCCATTGCTTTTTCGTACCATAAACCATCCTGTCTTTTGAAGAAATAGTCATGATATAAATTGTAAATCGTGCGTCTCTCCCAGTCTGAAAGAAACTGATAAGATTCCGTCTTGTAAACATTAAATCTTGGATGATAAACGGTTTCATCATCTTTTTCTTCAGTTAAAAACAAAACGTTAGCCGCCAAAGAAATCAATTGCTCAGCCAGTTCTACTTCGTTCTTGTTTTTCTTAAAATGATCTGAGAGCTTTCTCTGAGTATCAAATTCAGGTTTAAAAGTATAGGTTGCGTTTTGGTTTTTATCTAAAAACTTCAATGCTTCAGACAAGTTTTCACCGAAATATTTATTTAAAATCTGATCGTTGATAAACGGTTTGCAGTAACGGTCAAAATCAAATGGAAGATGAAGTTTTCTGAATTCCTCATCAGTAACAGGAACGGCAGGATAAAAATAGCCCAAAATCCCCTGTGTAGCCGAGATCGGCATCCTCCAAATCCTGAAAAAACCGAGAATGTGGTCGATTCTCATCGCATCAAAATACTGCTCCAACGCTTTGAATCTGTTTTTCCACCATTGGTAGCCGTCATTTTTCATAGCTTCCCAATTGTAAGTGGGAAATTCCCAGTTTTGCCCTAAATCAGTAAACTGATCCGGCGGTGCACCGGCTTGAAAATCCATCCCGAACAATTCAGGTTCCGTCCAAGCTTCAACTGAATAACGGTAAATTCCGATAGGCAAATCTCCTTTGATTGAAATTCCTAAACCATGCATGTAATCAACCGCATCTTTCAACTGCTTATGAAGCTGAAACTGTACCCAAGAGTGTAGCATTACTGACTCGTAATCTTTATTTTTAGCGGTAAAAAGCTGAGAAATTTTTCCGGCAATGTATTTTTTATGGGTTTTCCACTCGCCGAAATATGGAGTTTTGTATTTGTCTCTTAAAACACAAAAGGCAGCATAAGGTGTAAGCCAGCTTTCATTATCTTTTAAAAACTTCTTAAAGTTTCTGTCTTTAAAAATCTTTTCCTTTTGTTCCTCAAAAACGGCTTTTATAAACTTCCATTTTCCGGAGATCATTTTTTCGTAATCGATGAGTTCCAGCGAATTCAGTTCTTCTTTTTGAGCATTGTATTCTTTAACTAAATCCTTCGGCAAATCATAATCTAAATTTGTTAGAGAAAGATATTGCGGATGCAGAGCGTAAACGGAAACCGCTGCATAAGGATAAGAATCTGTCCATGTATAATTGGCAGTCGTGTCGTTGATCGGTAAAATCTGAATAATACCCAGACCAGTTTCCCTGTTCCAGTCTGCAAGTTTTTTCAGATCAGAAAATTCACCTACACCGAAACCATCTTCAGTTCTTAAAGAAAATACAGGCACTGCGACTCCGGCATCGTGATACATCTGATAAGCTTTAAACTTAAAATAATGATCAGCAACAATGTGAAGAACGTCTTTATTAGAATTCGGATAAGCCAGCCTGTTGGCTCCGGATTCTACGTCAATCACCTTTTTTTGAACCGTATCGTAAATGCAGTATTTATATTCTACCGGATAATGCTCAGGAATTTCAACTGAAGCTTCCCAAATACCGAAATCAGTCTGAGAGAAGACAATTGCTCTGTTATAACCCCAATTTCCAAGCGATTCCGAACTTCCGAAAAGTGCTATCTTCCATTCAGGATGATAAACCGGTGCGGAAATTTTGAAAAGGTGGGTATGTTTTTTCAGGATGCTGTTTTTTTCAGGTTTAAAACCTGTCAGCTTATTTTTTAAAATCTTGTTGGTAAGATAATTTTCCGGAAAATTCTTTTTATTCCAGACATCAGTAATCACAAATTCTTTATAATTGTGCGGGAAAGATAGCTCATGACCTACTTCCTCCTCCGAAACAACCTTATTATTGATATCTTTTACAGAATATTTATAGCTGATTTGTTTAGAAAAATAATCGACTTCAGCTTTCCAGATTCCGAAATCGCCGGACTGCATTGGGTAATCCTGCCACTCCTGCCCTTCTGAAGTTACCGATATAAACAAGTTTTCTCCCTGTTTGGTAATATATCTTACACTAAAATATAATTTCATCTAATATATTTTTTGATAAAAATAGTGTTTTATAACTTAAAACAGTGGGTTTTACATATCAATTATTCATTAAAAAAGCCTTTCAAATAAAACTTGAAAGGCTCTTGTAAACAAATAGCAAAATCCGTTTTTATTTTGTTTTTAAAACTTTTTTAGTAGAAATTACTTTACCCGAATTATCAAAAACACTTACTAAATAGGCGCCTTGAGAAAGATTCGACAATTCAATTCTTTCATTAAGATTTCCGTCTTTTACTGATATTTTTTTGCTTAAAACATTCTTACCGGAAAGATCAAAAATTTCAACTTTTATAGTTCCTTTTATTTTAGTCTGATTTAAATTTACAAAAATGAAGTTTTCATCCACTCTGGTCGGATAGATTTCTGCGTTGATTATCGGAGTTTCAACTGCTACTCTGTCATTCAGAAAGTACTTACTCGCCAAATCATAAATGTGAAGATTGGTTTCTCCCGCCAGTTGTTTTGCCTCCAGACTTTCAAAATTCACTTCAAATAAAGCGTTTCCTTTTGCGCTTGCGACAACAATTTTACCTTTAGAATTCACCGCTGCACCGTTCACAGAATAATTTTCCGGAAGACCAGAGATTTTTCCTAAAAAGTAAGCTTCAAGATTTTTTGGAGACACTTTAAACACATTTCCTGAAGCAGCAAAAACATAGAAATTACCTTCTGCATCAGAAATCATATCGCCTCCGAAACCAGTTTCCATCGCAGTAAATGAGTTTTTACCATTGGAAGCAGCGTCTTTCACAATCCCAAGATCCGCAACAGAATACTGTCCGTTTTTCTTTGAGATCTGCAGAAGCTGAGTTCCTGAATTATTAAGAGCATACATTGCTCCGTCATGACCCAAAGTCATTCTCGTAATGTGAGAATTAATGTCGCAGGAAGTTACCTTTGCCACATTATTTTCAACCAAAGTAATCTGTTTTGTTTTCTGATTTAAAACATAGACATTAGAAGAAAACATCGGCATGTAAACCAGATTTTCCTGTGACAAATCTGTTGCCAGTGCAGCCAGATTCATCGCCTGAGAATTGCCGTAAGATGCTTTATCTTCAGCAACTTTGGCTCGTGAATTTTGCGAAAACACTTCAGATTGCGAAACTGAAGTAAAAATCTGCGTTCCAGAACTACCATCCGCATTCATAGAGCGGATATCGTTGAACTCAATTCTTGGAGAATCTTTACCTGCCAGTGCGAAAACATCCTGCTGTGCATTGACTGTATTTCCAAGTACCAGTAAGACAATAGGGAATAAAAGTTTTTTCATATTTTAAAATTTTAAGTGTAATTGTTTTAGTCTTACTAAGTTAAACATTTTTTGAATTGGAAAGAATTTTTTTTTCGAGGTTGAGGTTGAGGTTAAGGCTAAGGTTGAGGTTGAGGCTATGATTGAGAATATTTCATTTGAAAATGGCACAAAAAATCCCGCAGATTTTGAAGATTGAGAAGATGATTGTAGTAAAAATCAGCTTAATCTTTAAAATCTGCAGGAGATTTATTTAAAAGAAATTCTCTTAATTTAAAACGTAAGAGGTCCCGTCTCTTCCGTCTTTCAGTTCAATTCCTTCAGCTAAAAGCTTGTCTCTTATTTGGTCTGAAAGTTCGAAATTCTTAGATTTTCTCGCCTGATTTCTCAGTTCAATTAAAACCTGCAGCGTCTGGTCGAGTTTTTCATTATTGTTTTCTTCAATATTCTGAAGTCCTAAAACATCAAATATCAAAGCATTTAAAGTTGATTTTAAATCTGCTAAATCTTCAGTGGAAACTGTTTCTTTTTCGTCTTTTAGAGCAAAAATAAATTTTACGGCTTCAAACAAATGCGCAATCAGAACCGGTGAATTGAAATCATCGGTCAAAGCATCATAAGCCTTGGTTTTCCATTCTTTTAGATTAAAACCAGATTCTTTTTGATCATTTGGTGTGATGGAATTTAAAACTTTTACAGCTTCCATCAACCTTGTGAAGCCTTTTTCACTCGCCAACATCGCATCATTGGAAATATCCAAAACGCTTCTGTAATGTGCCTGTAAAAAGCAAAAACGAACGATCGTGGGATGAAAAGGCTTTTCAAAGAAATCATTTTCTCCGGAAACCAACTGTTTAGGTAAAATATAATTTCCGGTCGACTTGCTCATACGCTGGGAATTCATCGTCAGCATGTTGGCGTGCATCCAGTAGTTTACAGGTTCCACTTCATTGCAGGCTTTCCCCTGTGCGATTTCACATTCGTGGTGTGGAAATTTAAGATCCATTCCGCCTCCGTGGATATCGAATTTGTCGCCCAGATATTTTGTACTCATTGCAGTACATTCAAGGTGCCATCCTGGGAAACCTTCTCCCCAAGGTGAATTCCAACGCATAATATGAGCTGGAGAGGCTTTTTTCCATAAAGCAAAATCCTGTGGATTTTTCTTTTCGCCCTGTCCGTCGAGGTCTCTGGTGTTGGCAAAAAGTTCTTCAATATTACGTTTTGAAAGTTCGCCGTAATTTAATCCTCTTGCATTATATTCTAAAACATCAAAATAAACCGAACCATTGCTTTCGTAAGCGAAACCTTTTTCGATTAATTTTTGAGTTAATTCAATCTGTTCAACGATGTGGCCTGTTGCTGTGGGCTCAATATTCGGAGGAAGCAGATTAAACATTTCCAAAACTTTATGGAAATCTACCGTATATTTTTGTACGATTTCCATTGGTTCCAGTTTTTCAAGACGGGTTTGTTTTACAAAACGGTCATTATTGACATCTCCGTCATCGGTCAAGTGACCTGCATCGGTAATGTTTCTTACGTAACGCACTTTGTAGCCCAAATGCATTAAGCTTCTGTAAATAAAATCGAAGGAAAGGAAAGTTCGTACATTTCCTAAATGCACATTGCTGTAAACGGTCGGTCCGCAGACGTACATTCCGACGTTATTTTCGTGGATTGGAGTGAATATTTCTTTTTCTCCAGTAAGCGAGTTGTATATTTTTAATTGCATCTTTATATAAATGATGATTGATAATTGATGATTGATTTTAAAATTTATTCAAAGAAAAATCATTTACAACAGACGATTGTTGCAATAAAAATTTTATTTGAAACTGTTTTAAATTTTATCATTTAATTTATTTTTAAGTAAAGATGAAAGCTCCTCGTAAAAACTAAAATCTTCTTTCAAACTTTTGTCATCCGTTGGGAAAAATGAAATTCCTAGCATTGGAATCTGATGTAAAGTATAAAAGTATTTATTTATACTAAAATCATAATATTTTGTATCAAAACCGTCGTCTATTTTTTCAATTAAAACTCCCTTATAATGATTAAGAATTTCTTTAATTAGAAAATCAAATACAAAGTTATTAGCTTCTTTATAGAGAACAATTCCATTTTTTTTCATTTTAATAATCCAATTTCGCATGACTTCCTACGTAATGAAGGAATTCCTGTCTCGTGATAGGATTGGTTCTGAAAATTCCGCTTAATTCTGCCGTTATCGTTGAACTTGCGGTATCCTTTATTCCTCTGCAATTCACGCAAAGGTGTTTTGCATCGATGATACAGGCTACATTTTGAGTTCCCAACGCATCTTTCAACGCATCGACAATCTGCATCGTTAATCTCTCCTGAACCTGCGGTCTTTTTGCGTAATAATCAACGATTCTGTTAATTTTTGAAAGTCCTATCACATCACCACTTGAAATATAGGCAACGTGCGCTCTTCCGATGATTGGCAAAAAGTGATGCTCGCAGAATGAATAAACCGTGATATCTTTTTCCACCAACATCTGGCGGTATTTGTATTTGTTTGAAAATGTAGAAATTCCTGGTTTGTTTTCCGGAAGAAGCCCGCCAAAAATTTCGTTGACATACATTTTTGCAACTCTTTTAGGCGAATCTTTTAATGAATCATCGGTCATATCAAGACCCAAAGTTTCCATGATTTCTCCGAAGAGTTGGGTAATTTTTTCTATTTTTTCCTGTGGCGATTTCTCAAAGGCATCTTCACGAATCGGCGTATGCTCTTTCCCTGTGAAAATATCATCATCGTTATCGGTAAAATCAACCATTTTTATTTATTTTGCAACAAAAATACGGATAAAATTAATTCTATATTTTAATTTGCCCCAAATTTGAATTACCTTTCACCTCATATTAGCCTGAAAAATTATGATCATTGCAGAAGAAGTACTGAATAGCGCACAAAAAAAGGAATTTCTGGAGTTTCCAGCGAGACTTTACAAAGATGACAGAGCGTATATCCGGCCTTTAGACAAAGACATTGAAAGCGTTTTTGACAACAGCAAAAACAAGTGTTTCACAACTGGTGAAAGCAAAAGATTTCTGTTTAAAAAAGATCATAAAACAGTTGGAAAAGTTTCCGTTTTTATCAATAAACAATACATCGAAAAACAGCCAACCGGCGGGATCGGATTTTTCGACTGCATCAACGATCAGGAGACTGCCAATTTCATATTTGACCACTGCAAAAAATGGCTTCAGGAAAGAGGGATGGAAGCGATGGACGGCTCAATAAATTTCGGGGAACGCGACAGATTCTGGGGTGTTTTGATTGAAGGTTTTTCTGAACCTCTGTACGGGATGAATTATAATTTCCCTTACTACAAAGATCTTTTTGAAAATTATGGTTTTCAGATTTACTATAACCAATTGTGTTTCAGCAGAAAAGCTCATGCTCCTACCTCAAGGATTTTTAATATTATGCACGCCAAACATTCTAAAAACGAAAATTTTTCTTCAAAGCGCGTAACGAAAGGCAATATCGATAAGTTTGCAAAAGATTTTTATACAATTTACAATAAATCATGGGAGAGCCACGGTGGCGGGAAGCAAATGTCTCTGGACGACGTCAAGAAGCTTTTCAACACCATGAAGCCTGTTATGAATGAACATATTGCGTGGTTCGCTTATGAAAATGAAAATCCGATTGCGATGTGGATCAATATTCCGGATCTGAACCAATGGTTTAAATATCTTGACGGGAAATTCAGTATTATTGATAAACTGAAGTTTCTTTATTACAAAACATTTAAACATAATTCAAAATTCGTTGGTTTAATTTTTGGTGTTCTTCCGGAATGGCAAAATAAAGGTGTGGAAGGTTATCTGATTGTGGAAGCTGCCAATCATTTCCGTGTCGCAACAAAATTTGAAGATTTTGAGATGCAGTGGATTGGTGATTTTAATCCAAAAATGCTCGGTTTGGCTAAACATTTAGAGACTGAAGTGACGCGAAAGCTGGCAACCTACCGATATTTATTTGACCGAACAAAGGAGTTTGAGAAACATCCTGCAGTTTAAAATTTAAAAAATCAAATCATGGAACCATTAATTTTTGTCGTTATCCTATTTTTCATTTTTCTGCTTTCCATTCCTGCAATTATTTTTCTGGTCGCTTACCTAGCTGCACAGAGCAGAAAGAAAAAACAGAAAATTCTTTTGGAACAAATTGGAATTCCGGAGTATCATGCTTTTGTAAGGTATAATCTGGGGAACGCGCAAAACGAGTTTTTCAAACTGAAAGCATTCCAGGGAAGCGGGATTATTTATATTGAAGACCGAAAAATAGTTTTCAGGGATACTTTAAATCAACATCCACACACGTTCAATTTAGATGAAGCTTCAATAAAATGGGAAGACATCAATCTTGTAAATGGTCTGTTGAAATGGTTTTCAGTAAGCGATGAAACGAAGAAATATTTCTTTAACATCGACAGCGGAATGTTTATTTTTAATACCAATTCTTCAAAACCGACGACGAAAAGTGTTTTTGATAAACTGATTCAATACCAAACAGAATACAAACAATAAGGCCTCGGAAAAATTCCCGAAGCCTTATCTTTTCACTTTTACTGACTATTTAGAATAGCTCACCGGCTACTTTTTTAATATTATCACTTTTACCCATCGAGTAAAAATGTAAAACGGGAACTCCAAAATCGAGCAATTCCCTGCACTGGCTAATGGCCCATTCCACGCCGATTTGTTTTACTGCTTCATTATTTTTTGCGCTTTCTACAGCGTTGATTAAGTCTTCAGGCAAATCTATCTTGAAAACCTGTGGCAGTAATTTTAAATGCTTTTTAGTGGCAATCGGTTTAATTCCCGGAATAATTGGAACAGTGATTCCCATTTCTCTTGCTTTGGTTACAAATTCGATATATTTTTTATTGTCAAAAAACATTTGGGTTACGATGTAATCTGCTCCTGCATCTACTTTTTGTTTGAGCCATTTCAAATCGTAATTCATAGACGGAGCCTCCATGTGTTTTTCGGGATAACCGGCAACTCCGATGCAGAATTTGTTGTTATCATCGCAAGCCTGATCGTCGTGAAGATATTTTCCTCTTCCCAAATTATTGATTTGATTCACCAAATCCATTGCGCTGGCGTGCCCGCCTGGGGTTGCTTCGAAATACTGATGTCCTTTCATCGCGTCGCCACGAAGCGCCATGATGTTGTCGATTCCCAGATACATACAGTCTACCAAAAGGTATTCTGTTTCTTCTTTGGTGAAACCACCACAAAGCAAGTGAGGAACGGTATCGACGCCATACTTATGCTGAATTGCCGCACAAATTCCCAACGTTCCGGGACGCATTCTTGTAATTCGGCGTTCCATTAAACCGTTTCCTTTGTCGATATAGATGTATTCTTCTCTTGAAGTCGTCACGTCGATGAATGGAGGTTTAAACTCCATCAAAGGATCGATGTTGGTATATAAATCTTCGATCCCAATCCCTTTTTGAGGCGGAACTACCTCCAAAGAAAATAAGGTTTTGCCGTTGGCGTTTTTTATGTGGTCTGTGATTTTCATTTATTATAATAGTCGTTTAATTTTTGTATATCCAGTCAGTAATTAATTTGTTTGATTCTCCACATCGAGCGTAAGAATCGAGTGGAAAAGAAATTTTAAATCTGTATTTTCGGTCATTAAAGGTTTCGAAAAAATCAGTCGATTGCAATACAGCAAGATCAGATTTGATATCAACTGTGTAAATATTGGTTTTAGCAGGTTTAAGCTTTATTGATTTATCTTTAAAATCAAAACAATCAATATCTTTTTCGGCTAAATTTATTTTTTCAAAAGATTTTTTACTTTCATTATACATTTCCAGATCGATCAATCTCATATTACACAAATTAATTTTTTTCGGAATTTTGAAAGATTGAGAGTCTGTGTTTTTAATTGTTAATTTAAATTTTCCTGTCTCTTTTAAATTTTCTGAATTGATGGCTACCTGATATTTACAGTTCTGCGCAAGCGAAAAACTGTAGATCATAAAAATTGTAAAAGAAAAAAGTTTTTTCATTTTAAATTCCATCTGCCAAATTAGGGTTCAGCCATTTTCTGGCTTCCTGTAAAGAAATTCCTTTTCTTACAGCATATTCTTTTAATTGGTCTTCTGAAATTTTTCCTAAACCAAAATATTTGGCGTGCGGACTTCCAAAATAATATCCGGAAACGGCTGCTGTCGGGAACATCGCTAAACTTTCAGTAAGATAAACCCCGATTTCTTCTTCCACTTTTAAAAGATCCCAGATGGCATGCTTTTCCAAATGGTCCGGACACGCGGGATAGCCCGGAGCAGGACGAATTCCTTTGTATTTTTCGGCAATCAATTCTTCGTTACTTAAGTTTTCCTGATTGGCGTAACCCCAGTATTCTGTACGGACTTTTTTGTGCAAAAATTCGGCGTATGCTTCCGCAAAACGGTCGGCGATCGCTTTTACCATGATGGCGTTGTAATCGTCATTGTCTTTTTCATACTGATCAGACAGTTCATCCGTTCCGAAACCTGTGCATACGCAGAACGCGCCCATGTAGTCGGTCTTTCCTGAACTTTTCGGAGCGATAAAATCGCTTAATGCGATATAATCTTTGCCTTTCGATTTTTGAACCTGTTGTCTCAGCGTTAAAAACTTAACTTTTTCCTGATCATTTTCATCATAAATTAAAATGTCATCGGTTTCATTTGAATTGGCTTTAAAAATTCCGAAGACCGCTTTGGCCACCAAGAGTTTTTCATCAACAATTTTCTTTAAAATTTTCTGTCCGTCTGCAAACAGTTCTTTTGCCTGCTCGCCAACAACCTCATCATCAAAAATATTCGGATATTTCCCGTGAAGATCCCAGCTTCTGAAAAACGGCGACCAGTCGATAAACGGAATCAATTCTTCTAAATCCTGATTTTCAAAAACCTGAATTCCTAAATTATTTGGAGTGAAAATTTCTTCGTTTTCCCAATCGATTTTGAACTTATCCTTTCGTGCGTCTTCCAATGGCACATAGTTTTTATCAACCTGTCTGTTCAAAAACTTTTCACGGAAATCTGAATAGTCATTTTTTAAATCATCAACATATTCTTTATTACGATCTCCCAACAATGAACTCACAACATTAACCGCTCTGGATGCATCATTCACGTGAACGACGGCGTTTTTATATTTTAAATCTATTTTTACAGCCGTGTGAGCCTTGGAAGTTGTCGCACCACCGATCAGCAAAGGGAAATTTAAATTCTGCCTTTCCAGTTCTGATGCGATGTACACCATTTCATCCAAACTTGGCGTAATCAGTCCGCTCAAACCAATGACATCGACGTTGTGGTCAATCGCTGCCTGAATAATTTTCTCGGCTGGAACCATCACGCCTAAATCAACAATATCGTAATTGTTACAACCCAAAACCACACTCACAATATTTTTTCCGATATCGTGAACGTCGCCTTTTACGGTTGCCATCAAAATTTTTCCGTTGGGTTTCTGAGCGACGTCTTTTTCAGCTTCGATAAATGGCTGCAGATAAGCAACCGCTTTTTTCATCACACGGGCAGATTTCACGACCTGCGGAAGGAACATTTTTCCTGCACCGAAAAGATCTCCTACAACACCCATTCCGGTCATCAGATTGACTTCGATCACGTGAAGAGGGCGGTCAGCAAGCAATCTGGCTTCTTCCACATCTTCTTCTATGAATCGGTCAATCCCTTTAACTAAAGAGTGCGTGATTCTTTCCTGTAATGAATGAGTACGCCATTCGAGCTCCTCAACTTTTTCTTTTTTAACAGATTTATTCCGTTCAGAATAATCCAAAAGTCTCTCTGTAGCATCTTCTCTTTTGTCGAGAATAACATCTTCAACGAGCTCGAGAAGTTCTTTATTAATTTCATCATAAACTTCAAGCAATGCAGGATTTACGATTCCCATGTTCATCCCCGCCTGAATCGCGTGATACAGAAAAACCGAGTGCATCGCTTCACGCACCGTATCATTTCCACGAAACGAAAACGAAACATTGGAAACTCCTCCACTCACCGAAGCATAAGGAAGATTCTGTCTAACCCATCTCGTCGCTTCGATGAAATCGATTGCGTTTCGACGGTGCTCATCCATACCAGTGGCTACAGGGAAAATATTTAAATCGAAAATAATATCTTCAGCAGGAAAACGAACAATTTCGGTTAAAATTTTATAACTTCTTTCGCAGATTTCGAGCCTTCTGTCGTACGTATCGGCCTGCCCTACCTCATCAAAAGCCATAACAATCACGGCTGCTCCGTATCTTTTAATGGTTTTTGCCTGTTTAATGAATTCTTCTTCACCGCCTTTCAAACTGATGGAATTCACCACGCATTTTCCCTGAACAACCTGCAAACCTGCTTCCAGAATTTCCCATTTGGAAGAATCTACCATAATTGGGATTTTGGAAATATCAGGTTCGGAACCAATCAAATTCAGGAATTTAATCATGGAAGCTTTTCCGTCGATCAAACCGTCGTCAAAATTCACATCAAGAATCTGAGCACCGCCATCCACCTGATCTCTTGCGATATCTAAGGCTTCAGAAAATTTCTCTTCTTTTATTAATCTTAAAAACTTTTTAGATCCGGCAACGTTGGTTCTTTCGCCCACGTTGATAAAATTTGATTCCGGAGTAATAATCAGAGGTTCCAGCCCTGATAATTTTAAATATTTCATTTTTATTTAATGTAACAATTTATCAATTTAGCAGTATACCAATGTTTGGAATTGATAAATTGATTTGTTTTTAATTTAAATTTTTAATCATCATTTTGAACATTAAGTGCACTAAGTTTTTAATGCTTATTGTTTTAAGTTTCACGAAGCGGTAAACCTCTAAAAGCACGCTAAGTTCTTTATCATAAACAGTACTCAATATTCATCTTTTTTTATTTTAAACCATTTATTCTTCTAAAATAAAATAAGCGTTGTTCGCATTTTGCTTCAGCAAATCGACGTGTTTGCCTAAAGCGGTAAACATTGGAAAGCGTTTGTAACCCAGATTGTTTTCTTTAGCAAACTGCTCAATTTCCTCTGTAATTTCGTTGTAATACATATAGCTGTAGTTTGGGAAAAGATGGTGGGCAACGTGAAAGTTGAAATTTCCCAACACATTTCTCACAAACCAGTTGTTTTCTTTTAAATCATTCGTCACTTCTAGCTGATGACGGATCCAGCTGAACGGGAGTCCGTTTTTTTCATCCAATTTCGGAAAGGCATTGTCTGGCAGCGGATGTAGTGGCAACAGTACAAAAAGCGCAAAAATGCTCGCTGCAATTACCTGTAAAAACCATGCACCCAAAGCCAACCCCAAAGAAACCTTTAAAAATAAAACCGGCACGGCGATTTGGTAGAAAAAGTAAAATAACTTAAAGCAAATCATCTTAATTTTCTCTGAAACCGGAATCTTGCCCTGCGTTTTTAAAATCACTCTGTCGTTATCAAAAAAATCTCTGAAATCTCTGATAAACATCCAATTGAACAGATATAAAGGATACACCAGAAAGAAAAAGAAGTGTTGGTATTTCTGAACTCCTTTAGCCTTGATCCATGGCACGATCAGTAAAAGACCGCTCTGCTCGATGTCTGTATCCCAGCCGTCAACATTCGGATAGGCGTGATGCGCTGCGATATGTCTTTTTTTCCAGATGTAGGAATTGGCTCCCACAAAATCGAAAATCTGCAGCACAAAACTGTTGAGTTTTTTATTTTTAAAAATATTGTTGTGAGCCGCCTCGTGAATCAGATTTAAATAGATTAAAACCAGAGAAATTCCCATCAGAACAAAACTGGAAATGTAAACCCAAGGTCTGTCTGCATTGAAAAGTGCAAACACATACAAACAAAAATAGACCAAAGGCAAAATAATGGCTTTGATCTGGATGTAAACATCTCTGTTTTTGGGAAGTGTTTCTACGCGCTCGTTCACTCTTTTTCTCAGTTCATTAAACAGTTTTGTATCGTCGGAATTTTTAAGGTAAAGTGGCTTGTCCATAAGATTGTTGATTTGATTTAAAAAAAGTTTTCACACTCATTCTAAATTTTCAACAATCAAAAATCATACAAAATCCTTCACTTTTCTCGGTTCGTATTTATCGACCAGTTCGGCAATCGCCTTGATATGTTCAGGCGTTGTACCACAGCATCCGCCGATGATATTGATCAATCCTTTTTCCACATATTCTCTGATCTGAGCAGCCATCTGATCAGGCGATTCATCGTACTGACCGAAAGCATTCGGAAGACCCGCGTTCGGATAAGCCGAAACGTGGAATTCTGAATTGTGCGCCAGTGTTTCCAGATAAGGTGTCAGCTGATTGGCTCCCAAGGCGCAGTTGAAACCTACGCTCAGTAAATTTAAATGCGAAACTGAAATTAAAAATGCTTCAGCTGTCTGCCCGCTCAATGTTCTTCCTGAGGCATCGGTAATCGTTCCCGAAACCATAATCGGAATCTGAATTCCTCTTTCCTCCTGAATTTCGTCAATGGCAAACAATGCCGCTTTTGCATTCAGTGTATCGAAAATAGTTTCTACCAGAAGAATGTCTGAACCTCCATCTAACAAAGCTTCCGACTGTTGTTTGTAAGCAAGTCTCAAGTCTTCAAAAGTAATTGCACGATAACCTGGATCGTTGACATCCGGACTTAAACTTGCTGTTCTATTGGTTGGTCCGATGGAACCTGCAACAAATCTCGGTTTATCAGGATTCAGTGCGGTAAACTCGTCACAAACTTTTCTGGCGATTTTAGCTGACTCATAGTTAAGTTCGTACACCAGATCTTCCATATGGTAATCTGCCATTGCGATGGTCGTTCCGGAAAAGGTGTTGGTTTCAAGAATATCGGCTCCGGCTTCCAGATATTTCCTGTGAACTTCCTCAATCGCGTGAGGTTGCGTTAAAGAAAGCAGGTCATTATTCCCCTTTACAGGATGTTCCCAGTCTTTGAAACGCTCACCACGGTAATCTTCTTCTTCAAATTTATACCGCTGAAGCATGGTTCCCATTGCTCCGTCGAGAATAAGGATTCTCTCGGAAAGGGCTTTGTATAGTTGTTCAGAATTTTTCATTTTATTTATTATGACATATTTTTAATAGGATTACATCCTATTCTCTTTTAAATCGTCCCTTTGGGACTTCGGTCTAAATATGACCTTTGTTTTTTCCAATCATTTTCGTTCGTGAATTGGGGAACAAATCCTCAACATAGCCCCGATGGAAACGGCATCCTTTTTTGTTGCAGACGCAGCGGAGCGGAGACTGTGACAAAAAAGATATAGTGGACAGCGGGTAAGACTTTTGTTTTGAAGCCATCTTTTGTTGCTCCCAAAATATTTATCTCTGCTTAGAATGATATCATCCCAGCGCCTGCTTTAAATCTGCAATAATATCATCTACATTTTCCAGACCAACAGAGCAGCGAACCAATCCTGCAGTAATTCCCACCTCATTTCTTTCTTCATCAGACAACTTGGAGTGCGTTGTGGATGCCGGATGCGTCACAATGGTTCGGGTATCGCCGAGATTGGCAGACAGCGAGCACATTTTTATTTTATCTAAAAAGTTTCTTCCGCCTTCAATACCGCCTTTGATCTCGAAAGCGACAACGTTCCCGCCCAACTTCATTTGTTTTTTGGCAATCTCATAACTCGGGTGCGATTTTAAAAACGGATATTTTACCAATTCCACATTAGGATGATTTTCTAAAAACTCTGCTACTTTCAAGGCATTCTCGCAGTGTCTTTCTACACGAATCGCCAAAGTCTCTAAACTTTTCGACAAAACCCAAGCATTGAAAGGCGACATTGCAGGACCCGTATTTCTGGCAAAAAGATAAATTTCTCTTATTAAATCTTCTCTTCCAACGGCTACTCCACCCAAAACACGTCCCTGACCGTCAATCAGTTTCGTGGCTGAATGAACGACCAAATCAGCACCATATTTTATCGGTTGCTGAAGGTAAGGCGTGGCAAAACAGTTATCTACAATGAAAATAAGATTGTGTTTTTTGGCAATCTGTCCAAAATATTCTAAATCTAAAATTTCAATGGCAGGATTGGTCGGCGTTTCCAAATACAGAATTTTTGTGTTGGGCTTGATGTAATTTTCTACATTTTCAGAATCTTCGGCTTTGAAATAGGTCGTCTCAATATTCCATTTTGGGAAATATTTTGTGAACAATGTGTGCGTAGACCCGAAAACCGACTGACAACTCACAATATGATCTCCTGCATTCAGCAAAGTCGCAAAAGTTGAATAAATAGCCGCCATTCCGGTTGCGAAAGCATATCCTGCCTCAGCACCTTCCATTTTGACGATTTTATCTGTGAATTCCGTTACATTCGGATTTGAAAATCTGCTGTATAAATTCTTCTGCTTTTCTTCGGCAAAACTCGCCCTCATATCTTCCGCATCCTGAAAAATGAAGCTGGATGTTAAATAAAGCGGCGTAGAATGCTCATCAAACTGAGTTCTTTCGGTTTGAGTTCTTATGGCAAAGGTTTCAAAATTATCCATATTATTTTTTTTAATGTAACAATGTATCAGTTTAATAGTTTACCAATTTTGGCAGCGTTTTAAATTGTTACATTGCTACATTGTTATATTGTTATATTGTTACATTACTTATTTCGTTGCACTGATTCTTAAAATATCTCCAAAAACGCCTCTTGCTGTAACCTGAGCTCCGGCTCCGGCACCCATGATAACGATTGGGTGTTCACCATAACTTTCGGTGTAAATTTCAAAAATTGAATCTGAACCTTTTAATTGTCCAAGAGCCGAAGTTGCAGGTACAGAAATTAACTTTACATCCAATTCGCCTTTGTCTTTTTGTAAATCACCGTGCAAATCTCCTACATATCTTAAAACATGGTTAGGCTCTTGATTTTCTTTTATTTTCTGATATTCTTCATCTAATTCTTCAAGTTTCTCAAGGAATTCTGATTTTGAAATCGAACTTAATGCTTCAGGAACTAAATTCTGAATGTTGATATCTTCAAATTCATTAATCAAATCTAATTCTCTTGCTAAAATCAAAAGTTTTCTTGCCACATCATTTCCTGACAAATCTTCTCTTGGATCGGGCTCTGTATAACCCTTTTCCAAAGCTTCGTTGATGATGGTTGAGAATTTATCGTCTCTCAAAGAAAAATTATTAAAAACATAGCTCAAAGTTCCTGAAAAAACGCCTTTTATTCTGGTAATATTTTCTCCTGAAAGATGAAGTAATTTTATCGTATCGATTAATGGCAAACCTGCACCAACATTGGTTTCGTACAAATACTGCTTTTTATTTTTTTCTAAAGATTTACGTAAATTTCTGTATTTTGAAATCGGAAGTGTGTTGTAAATTTTATTGGATGAAACCACATCAAAACCATTATCAACAAACACATCATAATGTTTCACAAAATCTTTGCTCGCTGTATTATCCACCATCACAAGGTTTTCCAAATGATGTTCTTTGGCGTATTTTATCAACGCATCAACATTAGAATCTACCTGAGAATAATTCATTTTCTGTCTCCAGTCGCTTCCGAAACCACCTTTGTTTAAAGCCATTTTCTTTGAATTGACAACAGCAACTACTTTTAATTCCAGTCTTTTTCTGGTTAATATATCGTGTGCAGAATCCAAAATTTGTTCTATCAAAGTTCCGCCCACATTTCCGTGACCAATCAATGCCAAATGAACGACTTTTGGTTTACCGAAAATTTCCGTTTCAACAATATTTTTAGCGATTTCTGTCTGACTTTCCATTACTACGATATTCACCCTTCCGGCTGAGGCGATTTGGTTCAGCAATAATGGGAAAATTTTGTTTCGTTGCAATTCAGATAGGATTTTACTGTAATTTTCAGATACAAAACCGATTACTGCGACATTATTGACACTGTAGATATTGCTTACAATAGCATTTTCTTTTTCTTTTTTAAATTCTTCTGAAAGAACTCTCACCGCATCCTGCGCATCTTTTTCGTCTACCAAAACAGAAATTCCGTTTTCAATTGCCTGTTGGGAAATTACACCCACACTGATTCCTTCTTCATTTAAACGTTTAAAAATTCTGGAATCAATCCCAATTTGGCCAAGAAAATCTCTGCCCTCGAAATTTACCAGTGCTTTGCTTTGATAGATGTTTATTGTTTCTGTCGTCATATTTTCAGAATAGATTTTATGATGTTATTTAATTGTTCGTACTCCATTAAAAAGGCATCGTGCCCATGAATTGATTTGATTTCGTGATAAAAAACGTTTTCTTTTTCTTCTTTTAAAGTTTTAAAACACATTCGGATTTCCGAGGGAGGGAAGAAAAGATCGGTATTTACAGCGACCAGATGAATTTCTGCTTTAATATTTTTCAGTTCGTTTTTATCTGCATTGATATTCATCAGTAAATGATTCATTAATTGATAAGATTTTAAACTAAATCTATCATTTAAGGCATTTCCGTGATAAACAAGCCAATCTTCAGATTCTAACTTCTGCTTTTCTGTATTGAATCGAGTTTGAAATCTATCATTTAATGATTCCGGTGTACGATAGCACAACATCGCATGAATTCTGGCTTTTTGCAATGGTTCATCATTTTGATTTAATAAAAATTTCTGAACCAGACATTGTGCATGAAGCCAGTCATGGGTTTTAAAATCGCAGGCAATAGGAATGAAAATTTCGGCAAGATTAGGTTGTTTCACCAACATTTCCCAGCCAATCCCGCCACCTAGAGAACCTCCGATAATAGCGTGTAAATTTTTAATATTTAAAATTTCAAGACCTTGTAAAAAGATATTTGCAATATCTGAAGGTGTGAAATCTTCGTAATCTTCAATTAAAAAACCGTCATATCCGTTTCCGGGAATATTGAAACACAAAACAGTATATTTTTCAGTATCGATGATTTGATTTTCGCCAATAAGTTTTTTCCACCATCCTTTATTTCCAGAAACTTCTGAATTTCCGGTTAAAGCATGATTTACTAAAATAATGGGTGCAGAAAACAGGTCTTTCCCAAAAAGCTGGTAGCTCAATGAGATATGGCATTCCTTTTGGGAATGGGTTTGATACGAAAAATTGATATAGTTTAATTTTGATTCCAATTCTATTATCTTTTAAATAATACAATTGAAAATGCCATGAGAAATGGCTGAAAAGAACTTCAGTAAGTTATCTGTCCAAAAAATAAAAACTTTTGGTAGAACGTAGCACCTTCTTCGCTTGCGCAAAGGGTTGCTAAGGTTTCACAGGGTCTATCCCTCAACCTTTCTTGATAACATTTTCAATATGTGAATGATCGAACGGTGCAAAGATATAGTTTTTCTTTTAATTTTTAAAATAAATTAATTTAACATTGAAAAATGCCTTTAATAAAGCATTTGTAAGTTCTGTTAAGAATAATTCAGATAGTAAAAATTGGTTTTCTGTCAATAAAAAATTAAATTCGTAAAGAAAAAGGAGCTTTATGAGTGTAGAAAAAGAAAGACTGAACAGCCACGATTGGCAAAACTGGGGGCCATACGTAAGCAACAGGCAATGGGGAAATGTGCGTGAAGATTACAGCCCAAATGGTAACGCATGGAATTCTACAAACCACGATATCGCTGAGAGCTACACTTACCGCTGGGGCGAAGAAGGCATTGCCGGAATCTCCGATCACAAGCAACTTCTTTGTTTTGCTCTGTCTTTCTGGAACGGGAAGGACAAAATGGTAAAAGAACGGTTTTTCGGGCTCAGCAATCCGCAGGGGAATCATGGTGAAGACGTGAAAGAACTTTTTTACTACCTTGACAACACGCCTACTCACAGCTACATGAAGATGCTGTACAAATATCCCATCAATGAATTTCCTTACGATGATATTCTGAATGAAAACGCAAGCCGCAGCAAAAGAGAACGTGAATATGAGATCATAGACACCGGAATTTTTGATAATGACGAATATTTTGATATTTTTATTGAATACTGTAAGGCAGATAAAAACGATATTTTAGTCAGAGTGACTGTACATAACAGAAGTACTGTTGATGCACCTCTTACTGTACTGCCTACGCTTTGGTTCAGAAACAACTGGAAATGGGGTTACAACGAATATAAAGGACAACTCAACTCATATTCAAACAATCACATTAACATCCACCACGACAGTATTGGAATTAAAAAACTATATACTAAATCTTTAGGCGAAACACTTTTCTGCGAAAACGAAACCAACAGACCCAAAATCTACGGTTGCCCTGAAAAGGAAAACACCTTTTACAAAGACGGAATTAATCATTATATTACCAAAAAGGAAGCAACAGTTAATCCTGAAAAACGCGGATCAAAGGGTGCAATCTCAATTAACAAGATGATAAAAGCAGGTGATTCTGAAGTTTTTGAGTTTAATCTTTCTTCGGAAGAGACAGACAGCCCGTTTGAAAATTTTGATCAGATTTTTGCACAGAGAATAAGTGAAGCTGATGAATTTTACAAAAACATTCAGGAAGAAATTTTAAATGAAGATGAAAGAAATGTTCAGAGACAGGCTTTTGCAGGTCTTCTCTGGAACAAACAGTTCTATCACTATAACGTTGGAAAGTGGCTAAAAGGAGATCCGAATTTTGAAGCACCCAGAAACTTTAATGATTATGTAAGAAATGTAGAATGGGATCATCTTCACAACAAAGATATTATCTCAATGCCCGACAAATGGGAGTATCCCTGGTATGCGACGTGGGATCTGGCATTCCACTGTGTCCCGTTTGCCATAATTGACGCCGATTTTGCAAAAAACCAGTTGCTTCTTCTGACCAAAGAATGGTACATGCATCCGAACGGACAGATGCCTGCCTATGAATGGAATCTGAGTGATGTGAATCCGCCTGTACATGCGTGGTCGTGCTTCAGGGTTTTTAAAATTGATGAAAAGCACAATGGGAAACCCGATCTTCTGTTTTTGGAAAAAGTGTTCCAGAAGCTGCTTCTTAATTTCACCTGGTGGGTAAACAGAAAAGATAAAAACGGTAAAAATATTTTTGGCGGAGGGTTTTTAGGCCTTGATAACATCGGTGCTTTTGACCGGAATATGGAACTCCGAGACGGCGAACATCTTGAGCAGGCTGATGGTACAAGCTGGATGGCGATGTATGCACTCAACATGATGAGAATAGCTATGGAACTGGCTCAGTATTATCAGGTTTATGAGGATATGGCTATTAAATTTTTTGAACATTACCTTTACATCGCCGAGGCAATGGAAAATCTTGGTGAAGGCACAAAAGGATTATGGAACGAGGAAGACGGCTTTTTCTATGACGTATTACAATTACAAAGCGGCGATGCAGTCTCATTAAGATTACGTAGTATTGTAGGACTAATTCCGCTGTTTGCCGTAGAAATTATCGATCATCATTTGCTTGAAAAAATGCCGAATTTCCAGGGAAGAATGGAATGGATTCTGAAAAACAAACCCGAACTTGCCAAATTGGTTTCTCACTGGGATGAGGAAGGTCATGGCCGTAAACATTTGATGAGTATTGTAAGAAGAACAAGGCTGACCAAAGTGTTGAACAGAATGCTAGATGAAAAAGAGTTTCTGAGCGATTACGGAATCCGTGCAATGTCTAAGGTTTATGAGGAAAATCCATTTATCTTTTCTGTTCACGGCACCGAAAATGTGGTATATTACACTCCTGCTGAGAGCGACAGCCGGATGTTTGGAGGAAACAGCAACTGGAGAGGTCCGATTTGGTTTCCAATCAACTTTCTGATTGTAGAAAGTCTTCAGCGTTTCCATTTTTACTATGGAAACAGTTTAAAAGTGGAATTCCCGACAGGCAGTGGCGAAAAGAAAAACCTGGATGAAGTGGCACAAAATATCAGCCACAGACTTTGCTCAATATTCCTGAAAGATGAAAACGGCAGAAGAGCTTTTAACGGCGAATACGATAAATTTAATTTTGATGAAAACTTCAAAGATTATATCACCTTCTTCGAATATTTCCACGGAGATAATGGACGAGGAGTGGGAGCCTCACATCAAACAGGATGGACTGCAACGGTGGCTAAGCTTTTAAAACCCAGATTATAAATTAACGAGGCGTCTCACATGAGGCGCCTTTTTTAGTTTAACAATTAACAGAAAAGATTATCTGTAGTAACATGTTAGAAATTATAATAAATTCACAATTATTCTTCTGTTACATAGGTAAATTTGCAACACTTTGCGTACATTAGCTAAATAAAATCATCAAATAATAATTTATGAAAATTAAACTACTGTCTGTAACAGGCTTTCTTTTGGCGAGCCTTTTTATCAACACATTTAACGCTCAGGAATATCAGTCAATCGCCTTGACGGGTTTTAATGCAGATGTCATTGCAAATGGAGCAGGTTCTTCGGCAACTTCTACCAACAACGATGTCGATGGTGTGAACTTTGCCTTTGTATCAAGAGATTTTAAACTTACAGCCACTGATCCGGCGATAGGCTTTGGTCTTCCAATCAATGGGATCATCAATTCGGCGGTGGGATCTACACCCGGACTAAATTATGTACTGGGATCTTACAGCTCAAATAATTCTTTAAGACTTCAAAATTCCAATGACTCAGGAACGCTTAGTTTTACAACTCCTACTCCGGCAATAAGTTTATACATGCTGGCAACCGGCGGCAGCGGTGATGCAACAGTAGACGCAGTGATAAACTTTGCTGATGGAACGAATCAAACGTTTACAGCTTTAGCGATTTCAGATTGGTATTATGGTTCAAACTATGCCATCAAAGGAATTGGCAGGGTAAATATCACTAATGATAATCTTGAAAGCGGCTATGGTGACGATCCGAGATTATACCAAATTCCGCTTGCCATTAATGCTGCCAACCAATCCAAAAATATTGTGAGCGTTACCATTACAAAAACAGGCACTGGTGGCATCCCAAACATTTTTGCTTTCTCAGCAAATGTTTACACTTCTTGCCCCGCACCTACGAACATCACTTACACCTCAGCCATGCAGGGAGCAACGGTAAACTGGACGGCTCCTGCGACAGCTCCTTCTTCAGGTTATGATTATTATTACAGCACATCAGCTACTGCACCAACTGCTACAACTACTCCATCCGGTTCTGTGGCGGCGGGAGCAACTTCTGTAACCTTAAGCGGACTTCCGACTGGGCAGAATTATTATTTTTGGGTTCGCTCGAACTGCGGTTCTGTAAAAGGATTCTGGAAGCTGATAGAGATTGCTGCCGGAGAAATTACAGCAACATATACTGCCGGAGATATTAATACTGAATTTTCAGACTATCCTGGGCCTGGTAACACATCAACATCAACTTGCCCTGCTTCTTTAACAATCAACATTCCGGTGGGATACAAAGTTGCTTCTACGAAAGTATCTTATAGCATGACAGCACAAGCCTTTGCATACATGTCTGAACAACGAAGCCTTCTAGCCTGTACCACCAACAACACTGTAGAATCAAGTGTTTCTGAAGGCTCTGGCAGTCTTGAAGGCACGTATTCTTACGAAAGATCTGGCTTAAACATTGCCAATGATCTTACAGGAACCGTAAATTTTCAAATGCACGCGTGGAGAATGTGGGGAGACCAAAGCCTTGGATGTGATACTTCATATAATAAAGTAGACAACAATACCTGGAAGGTTACGCTTACTTTACAGCCAACAACATTATTATCTACCGCAGAAAATGCACCGGTGGCGAAAGAAATTTCTGCTTACCCTAATCCGTTTCATGATATATTAAACATTAAAAATTACGAAAACATCAGAAAAATAACGATCACAGATTTCTCTGGAATTAATTTAAAAACAATTGAAAAGCCATCAGCTACAATTCAGTTATCTGATTTAAAAGCCGGCGTTTATATTCTTACTTCAATTATGAATGACGGCTCTGTAAAGAGCATGAAAATTATCAAAAGATAGATTTTCATATAAAAGATAAAATCCGTTCTGCACAACAGAACGGATTTTTTTATGTGATTGCCTTCAGACTTTCTTAAACGATTACCTTTTCACCATTTACAAAAACCTCATAGCCGATTTCTACATTCGGTTCTAATGTTTTGGAAACTGAGCAGTATTTTTCAAAAGATAATTCTGAAGCTTTCAGTGCTTTTTTAGGGTCAATATTCCCTTCCAGGAAGAATTTTACAATCATTGATTTGAAAGGTTTTGCATCATCTACAGGAATTCTTTCTCCTTCTACCTCTGCTTTAAAATCGGTAATTTCCTGTCTTTGTTTTTTTAGAATTGAAACCACGTCAATTCCGCTGCATCCTGCAACAGCCATCATCACGCTTTCCATTGGAGAAACGCCTTTTGCGCCAGGCTGTGAAGTGTTATCTAAAAGAATTGAATTCCCCTGACTGTTGGTGCATTCAAATAAAAAATCGTCGTTGATTCGATTAAGTGTTATTTTCATGAGTAATGAGTAATGAGTGTAAAATTACAAAATCAATTCGAAATCTTTGCTAATATAACGTTTCAGTGTAAAAAGCTAAAAATTCTCTTAAAACAGAATAAAAATCTCGTAGCTCGAAATAATTTGGGCTGGAACTTTCAATATTTTTAAAATTACGATTTCTAAACAATTGCTTTGTTCTGGTCTGATGAAAATATTGCGATACAGATATTGCACTTTTCATTTTTAAACTGTCCATTATTCTGATGGAGTTTTCAATCGTTTTTTCGGTATCATTTCCATAATTATCAACAATTATTTTATCTGAAGGAATATTTTTAGATTCTAAATATTCTTTCATTTTATCACCTTCCCAGAAACCTTCTTTGCCAAAGCCACCGCTGACAATTATTTTGTTGACAAGCTTTGCTAAATATAATTCTAAGCTTTTATCAAGTCTTGCTTTAAGTCTTTCTGAAGGAATTCCATCGGTATTTATTTTATTTCCAAGGACAATGGCTACATCAGCATTTTGATTTTTATCTCTCAAACCATCGTAGCTAATCAACACAGAATGAATAAGAAACCACAAAATGAGAACGGCAATAATTCTTTTAAACTGTTTGAAAGCCTTTTTCATCTTTAATAGTAATCAATGAATATGAAATTATTCGTAAATCAAACCGCCAGCATCCATCTGTTTTTTCTCTTCATCGGTTAAAGATTTTCGTAAAACTTTAACGGTGTAAGCTCCTTTTACAATATTTTTATCGTGATACATCCAATCTGACAGATTATCAATATTCACATCAACTGTATCACCCAGTTTAACGCCAACTTGTTCGTAAGGCTCATTTTGAATTACACCGGAATATTTACCATTTTTAAAAGTAATATCACCAATCCAGATATGTTCACCATTGTTATCCGGCAAATCAAATTTTTGTTTGATTGTAAAATTTGAATAATTCGGATTTTTGCTTAAAAGTGCTGTATGAAAGTCTTTTCCAAAAGTTTTTTTAGCATTTTCGATAGCGATATTCATCTCGTCATCTTCAGATTTCACGAGAACTACAGGTGGTTCACCTTCTCTTTCAATTCGCTCTTTCTTCTCCTGACAACCCACTGTACTAAAAGCAATTACAGCAATAATAAATATTTTTTTCATATTATTTAATTTTATAAAATTCCTCTTGCTTTTATTTCAAGATACTTGTTGATGACTTCGATATTAAGATTTTCTGGAAGAGTGTAGACAGAGAAAATACCGTATTTTCTGAGTTCCTGAATGATGAGTTTCTTTTCAAATTCAAATTTTTCTGCGATGATTTGGTCGTAAACTTCCTGTGTATTTTCAGGTTTTTTGTTGATCAGCTGATGAAGTTCGGAGTTTTTAAAGAAAACAACAACCAACAAATGGTTTTTTGCAATTCCGCGGAGATATTTCATCTGCCTGCTGAGTCCGTCTAAAGTTTCAAAATTGGTAAACAGAAGCACCAAACTTCTTTGGTTTAAAGAAAATTTCACATCCTGATACAATCTGTTGAAATCACTTTCAAAAAAGTCGGTTTTTACGTTGTATAAAGCTTCAGAAATTTTTCTCAACTGACCCGATTTATTATCTGCAGCAATTTTATTTTCACCTTTTTTAGAGAAAGTCATCATTCCGGCTCTATCACCTTTTTTAAGAATGATATGCGACAAAGCCATGGATGCATTGATGGAATAGTCTAAAAGACTCAATCCTTTGAAAGGCATTTTCATGGTTCTGCCTTTATCGATGATCATAAAAATACGCTGTGCTTTTTCATCCTGAAACTGGTTTACCATCAGTCGGTTTGCTTTGGAAGTCGCTTTCCAGTTGACGGTCCGGATGTCGTCACCGGGAACATATTCTTTGATCTGCTCAAATTCCATCGTGTGACCCAGTTTGCGGATTTTTTTTATTCCACCTAAAAGAAATTCATTCTGCAAAGCCATCAATTCATACTTTCTCAAATGAATGAAGGAAGGATAAGCCGCCAACATCGCATCTTTCTGAAATCTGAATCTTTTTGCCACAAAACCTAACGGTGAAGAGGCGTAAACATTCAATGCTCCAAAACTGTACTCACCTCTTTCTTTTGGTTCTAAAATATACTGGAAGAATGAATTTTTACCGCTTTCAATCTGCTTTTTAATCAGAAAATCTCTCTTCTGAAACTGAAACGGAATTTCATCAATCACATTAATATTTACTTTAAAACTGTAATTGTTTCTGATATCAATTTTCACAGGATTTTCGTCTCCGTTCGACAGTTTTTCTGGTAAAATTCTTTGTGCAGAAATACCTTCTTTCCGATTAAAAACAAACAGAGATTCTACCATTGCCGCCAAAAACAACAACAGGAGAAAAACATGAGCTATCATCATCATCCACGGGAAAAAAAATGCAAAAACATAAATGATTCCCACCACGATGAGCGCAAGAAAAAAACGGGTATGGAGATACAGGTTTTTCATTCAATTATCTAGGAATTTCGATTCCTTCTAAAATCTGTCTGATGATTTCGTCTGCGGTAAGACCTTCCATTTCTCTTTCTGGAGAAACGATAACACGGTGTCTCAAAACAGCATAACTCCCTTCTTTGATGTCTTCAGGTGTTACAAAATCTCTTCCCCGCAAAGCTGCAAAAGCTTTAGAAGCTGTTAAAAGTGCCAAACTTGCTCTCGGCGAAGCTCCTAAATACAGAAATTGATTTTCTCTCGTGTTTAAAGTAATTTTAGCGATATATTCTATCAACTGAGATTCAACCACAATTTCTTTTACTAAATTCTGATAAGTTTTCAGCTGACTTGCTGTAATTACTTTATTGATACCTTCAGTTTTATCTTCAACACGGCTTTCGTGCTGGTTTTTGATAATGGCAATTTCCTGCTCAAGATTAGGATAGCCAACATTGATTTTAAATAAAAATCTATCCAGCTGAGCTTCCGGAAGACGGTAGGTTCCTTCATGCTCAATCGGGTTTTGTGTAGCGATGACGATGAAAGGTTCGTCCATTTGGTATCGAATTCCATCCATCGTAATCTGTCTTTCTTCCATTACCTCAAACAAAGCCGATTGCGTTTTTGCCGGCGATCTGTTGATTTCATCAATCAAAACAAAACTTGAAAAGATCGGTCCTTTTTTAAATTCAAATTCAGAATTTTTCACGCTGAAAATTGATGTTCCCAAAATATCCGAAGGCATTAAATCTGGTGTAAACTGTATTCTGCTGAAATCTACATCAATGGTTTTTGCCAAAAGTTTCGCCGTGACTGTTTTTGCAACACCCGGAACCCCTTCAATTAAAACGTGCCCGTTTGACAGTAATGCAGCAAGCAAATGCTCAATCATATCTTCCTGACCGACAATCACCTTTGCTATTTCTGATTTTACTTTCTGAAGACTGTTTTTGAGATCTATCATATCGATTCGCAGCTCGAAATTGCTTTCTTCTTTCTGCAGATTAATACTCGGTTGTTCTATATTTTGATTTTCAATGTTTTCTTCCATTGTTTTTATTTTTTAATTGTTTTAAATCATTTCTTAAGATTTTATCCAAGATTTAATTTTGTAATTATTTTAATATCTCATCCAGCAATTCATTCATTCTCACCAAATCTTCTTTCATCACAGATGCGTACGGATCCTGAGATTTTTTGATTAAAACGACTGCTTCATTTATTTTTTCTTCGCTCCTTGCTGTTTTTAACTGTAGTTTTTTAGCAAAATCATCATCCAGATTCTGGGTATCAATCAAAAGATCCACCCTAACTTTATGAAGAAAATACTGCGCTTTTTTGGCCATCATTTCATGGAAATCGCCTTCCTGCATGTACAAATTCCCGATACTTTTCACAAAATCGACTGAAGAATTTTTTAACGGATCGATAACAGGTACAATTCTCTGTTTTCTTTTAGCATTAAAAAAGATAAACAAAACCATTCCCGCTAGCAAAAGCCACCATGCGTATTTCAAAGCCGGATGACTGAAAATAAACCGCATAAAAGACTGCGACTTTTCGCTTTTTTTATCTGAAAACCAGAGCGTTTCCCTGTCTGGAAGGTAAGATAACACATCCTGTGCATATTGCGTATTTCTCTTTTGAAGAAGATAATAGTTTGTAAGAAAAAGAGGTTCTGAATGAACGTAAAAATGGCCTTTCCCGAACTTCGCTTTTATAAAACCAGCCTGGTCATCAGCATCTTCAGAAATGATTTTCCCTAAAATTTCTACTTCCGGTTGAATGTACGTAAACCCACGTCCTCCGGGAAATTTTTCAATTTTCACAAAGCTGTTTGAAAACTTCTTGTCTGTGAGTTTCAGTACACAATTTTCAGAATAAGAAAAATTCGAGGTGTAAAAACCGATGCTGTCTGAAATACTCTTCGGAATGTATTGATTAATAATCATCGCATCCGAACCTTTAGCAACCTCGTCCATTATTTTTTCCCAGGATTCTACATCCAAATCAGTTTCTAAAACGAATATATTATGCGGCTTTTTGCTTGTACTTTCATAATAATCGTAAGGATTTTCTGATATTTTTCTGAGTTTATCTTTAAATAAAAATTTTGCCTCATGATCAAAAACATACAGACCAAAAGGAGATTTTTTTGAAGTCTCAAAATTTTTGCGCCAGTCTGTAACTTCCGTTTTATTGAGTTCAAGCAACGCTATAATCGCCACAACGATGGCAAAAAGTACAGCATATATTTTGAAGGTCTTGTTCATTTTTTTTGAATTCTGATTTACGGTTTGAATGACTGAAACTGCTCTTTAAATTTAAGGTAAGAATTGTGATCTACGCCAAACTCTCCGTACCAGATATAATCAAAAATCAAAGTCAGGTCTGAGAATTTATTTCTCAAATTTTCGTCTTTAATTTCGTAGCTGTAATCTTTATTTGTTTTTTCGGGATTCCAGGAAATTACTTTTTTATCACTGAGTTTCTTTAGTATCAAAAGGAACTGATAGCGCACTGCCAGACGATATTCTGCAGAGTTTTCGAACTTTGCGATGGTATCTGAAAAATTAATCTCATGAATATTTTCATGCAGATCTTCATCTTTAATCTCAATATTTGAATTTTTCTTACCGAAGAAACCGAGGTTTTTTCCGATTAGAAATTTGATCAAAAAGTAGATGATAAATCCTGCTAAAATGATGACAAATATCCTCAACAGAATTTTACCCAAACTGAATGATGAATTTAGCTGAGTACCGAAAAGACTATTCAGGAGACGGTCAATTTTGCGCATCAGTCTGTCCCAAAACGACTCACGGGGTTTTATCGTTTCATAATTGAATTCCTCATCTTTATATCGGGACGGAATATTTTCTTTAAATTTTCTGCTGTAAACCGTATTTTCAGTTTGTGGTTTTTCTTTTAGCAAAGAGTCTGAAGCCACCATTCCGTCAAAAGGATTATGCTCTGCCACAGCTTCTACCACATACTCATCATCATCTTCTGCGAGGTACAACGAATCCTCTTCAATGTACAGCGAATCTTCGTACTGTGCAAAAGCAAGAACTGAGAAAAAAAAACTGAAAAAAATTAAAAACTTACGCATTCAGACCGATTGTATCTATTTCTTCCATTTCCAGTTTCTGGTGCAGATCTCTTCGGCTGTCAAAATACAGTAATCCCGAATTTACATAGAGAATATTCATCAGCAAAGAAGATATTATAACTGAAATTCCGTAAACGATTATAATTACAGCACCAAAACCTCCTCCAAAAGGATCTTGCTCAAAGTTTTTATCTGAAGTAGTAACGGCAAGTCTCATCATCAAAATAATCAAAGGAATAGCTGTAATAACAGAGGTGATTACATAATACAAAACAAAAAGAATGATAGTGGAGCCCCAATATTTCCAGTACGGTGTTTTTTCTCTTCCGTTTGAATAAGAAAACTGTGATCTGATAGCGTAACTTAGACTTTCAAAAAAACCACGGTCGGTGTAAATAAAATCGTAAACCAAAAACGTTACAGCATTGAAAAGTGTGGGAACCACCAGAAGTATTACCGGAATTCCAATCAAAATCAAAACCATCGCGTAAGAAATTGCAAAAAGCACAAATGCCGCAGGAATCACCAGAAGTATTAAACCAAAATACAGCTGAATCAGCTTTTTGGAATTGGTTTTCAGGTCAGAAATGATATCTTCAACGCTCACCTGCTTTTGTCCATTGGCAATTCGTCTGACATAAAATACAGGATACAGAAAATTGAGCATCATTAAAAAAGAATAAATCAACATGATGATAATTCCCGTGATGATCGTCAGCCCGAGATTATCTTCAAAATATCTTTCGAAAAAATAACTTTGCCCTTCTAAGTTTCCGTTGAAAAACTGCCCTAAGAATTCTCTAAAACCAAAATACATTACCAAAACTAAAAGAATCAGCACCATCCCGTTGATGAGAATAAAATTTTTAAAATAATTCTTCCCGTTGGATTTGAAGAATGCAAAACTGTCGGTAATAAACGTTCCGAAGTCGCGCTTTTTATAAAATGTGATCATCCGTAAAGTGTTTTTGCTGTTTTGCTACATAATTAGGATAAATAATATAGTAGCCACCGATTAAAAAAAGTGAACCTAGAATAATGATAAAATTGATTATTAAAGGCATATTTAAAGCATGTCTCGTCACGTAACCTTCGATAATTCCGGCACAGATGGTGAACGGAACGGTACTTAAAAATATTTTAAAAGAATCTTTAAAGCCTTTCTTCAGAGAATTAAACCTCGACAATGTTTTTGGAAAAAGGATTGATGCTCCTAAAATCAAACCACACATCGCTTCGATGACCATTGAGAAAATCTCGAAAGTTCCGTGAAGCCAGATTCCTTTTGCACTGTCTGCCAATGCACCATAATCATAGAAAAAATGCTGGAACGAGCCCAACATTACACAATTTGAAAGATAAACAAACAAAGTTCCAATGCCAGCAAACAATCCGAAAAGGTATAATTTTGCACCAACCTCAAGGTTATTCATTACAATACCAATAGTACTTCCCCATGTAGAACCGCTTTGGTAAACACCTACCGCATTTTTGTTCTTGATATTTTCAACGGTCATATTCACGTAATCATCGCCCAAAATCATATTGACAAATTCTTTATCATAAATTGCCGAAATCAATCCTATACCCGTAAATAAAAGAAAAAAAGCAAAAGCGTAGCCCAAATATCTTCTGTACTGGTACACAAGCAACGGAACTTCAGTCGCAAAAAAGTAGAAAAGCCGGTTCCGCTCTACCCTTTTCGTCTTATAAATTTTTTGATAGATTTGTGAAGAAAGATGATTGAGGTAAACCACCGTATTGCTTTTAGGGTAGTAAGTCTGGGCAAAAGAAAGATCGTTGATCAGGTTGATGTACAGAGATGAAAGATCATCAGGATTTTTTTTCAATTTACCCTGAATAACCTCCTCTATTCCCAACCATTTTTCTTTATTTTGTTTGATGAAATAAACTTCTCTCATAATTGTAAAGCTAAAATAATAAAAATTATGTCTCAAATTGCGATTAATACATCACAAAATGTTAATATAAATTTCAACATATCCAATATAGGTGAAAGATTTGTGGCATTTCTTATCGATGGTGCAATCAGAATTGCTTATCTCTTGCTGATATATTATTTCTTTTATGACTTTCTCAATTTAAACATTTACATGATGAGGATGGATCAATGGTCACAGAGAGCCATTTCTATCGCCATTGCGTTTCCTTATTCTATATATCCGCTGGTGATGGAAAGCCTTATGGAAGGGCAGACTCCCGGCAAAAGAATCATGAAAATCAGGGTGGTAAAAATCGATGGTTACCAGGCGAGTTTTGGAGATTATCTGATTCGTTGGGTTTTCAGAATCATTGATGTTACATTTTTGGGAATTATCGGGCTTATTTCTGCCATCGCTTCCAAAAACAACCAGAGATTGGGCGATATTGCAGCCGGAACAGCTGTAATTTCTCTTAAAAACAAAATCGATATTTCACACACCATTCTTGAGAAACTTCAGGATGACTATATTCCGACTTTCCCGCAGGTAATTGCTTTGAGCGACAATGATATGAGAATTATTAAAGATAATTTTCTTAAAGCAATAAAAATTGATGACAGACAGGTGATTACCAGACTTTCAGATAAAATAAAAAGCATATTAAAACTCGATTCAGATTCTGTGAAAATGACCGAAAGACAGTTTATCGGAGTTGTAATTAAAGATTACAATTTTTATACAGGAAAGGAAAGTTAATTAGTTTTTAAATTAAATCTGAAATCAATTTGAGTAAAATAAAATTTCAGTTATTGCCACTTTATCGGTTCAGTTTTTGCAAAGATTTAATTAAAATCAACTATGACATTCAACAATAATAAAAGCGGAAACGGCGGTGTAATCACCCTAAACAATGAAATCAGCGAGATTGGAAGATTGACTTACACCATTTTCCCTGAAGATAAAAAACTGATTATTTCATTTGTTTTGGTACATCCCGAGTTTGAAGGTCGGGGAATGGGAAAATTTCTCGTAGAAGAAGCCATAAAATTTGCCAGAGAAAACAGCTGGAATGTTTATCCTCATTGTGGCTATGCGAGAGCGGTGATGCACCGAATGAGCGACGTGAAAGATATTTTACTTGAAAGATAAAACATCTTTAAGTATAATCTTCTCAATATCATCAGGATAATCTACGATAATATTTTGAGGAGCATTTACCCACTTTTCGATTTCTTCTTTCTTCAGCGTTTTCGACATCGGAACACCCAGCAAATTGGCGGCGACAGCATTACACTCCTGCTCATACTGATTCTGAATAGGAATTACGAAGAGTTTTTTCTCTAAAAAAAGAGCTTCAGCAGGTGTTTCGAAACCTGCGTTGCATAAAATACCGTCACAGCTTTCAAATGCTTTTAGGTATTCTATCTGGTCGATGGGGAAAACCTCAACATTTTTATCCTTAAAATAGAGTTTAGAATATTTTGAGAATACTTTCCACTCTACAGGAATCTGGCTAAGTATTTTTATGATATTTTCATCTGAAAAACTAGGGAGATAAACGAGATAAAAACCTTTCTTACTGGCATTAAGTTCACGGATTTTCTGCCTTATGACAGGTGGCTTGATGTTGGGATGGTACGATTCAAAATGAAAACCTATTTTATGCTCACTCGGAACATAATATTTTAAAATCTGTTCTCCTAAAAAGTCTTTCTTCGCAGGTTTTGGAGTTTCTTTAAAACTCATAGATGCCTGATGGCTGAGTTCAAGAAATTTGATTTCCTTTATTTTACATGCCCAACCAGTTAAGGGTTCGTAATCATTAATAATTAAATCATACGCTGAAAGATCAAGATGATAAATGGTTTTGAAAGCTTTAAAATAATTATTTTCAAAAAGTATTTTTGAATACGATATTCCGCCGGACTTATTGTACAAAAGTGAAATGCCATTATGTTGAAAATTAAGGTCAAAAGTGGCTTTCAACTGAGATTGGTGACCGCTGATAAAAGTATCTACTTCACCATATTTTTTAAGTAAAGGAACAATTTCCTGCGCTCTGGCCATGTGCCCGTTTCCTGTTCCCTGAAAAGCGTAGAGAATTTTCATATCAGGTAAATTGAGTTACGATTTGCATTAACTGATCGCTGTTGATCTCCTGAATCTCGTCTGTGTCGTCGTCTTTCAGAGTATGTTTATGATCATCATAATTAAAAATTTCCCACTTTCCTTCATTGTACTCCAATGCAGAAAGGTTTTCAATCCAATCCCCGGAATTCAGATAAAGACAAGATCCTTTTTTACTCTGTACTTCTCTCATTTGTGGCTGGTGAATGTGACCGCAAAGAACGTAGTCATAACCATTGTCAATAGCCAATTCCGAAGCTGTTAACTCAAAATCTCCGATATACTTAACGGCTTTTTTGACATTGTTTTTAATTTTTTTTGAAAACGAATATTTCTCTCTCCCCATTTTCTCTAAAAACCAGTTGACTACATTATTGATGACAATCAGTAAATCATACCCTTTTCCACCAAGTTTTGCAATCCATTTAGAATGCTGTACCGAGGCGTCAAAAACGTCGCCATGGAAAATCCATGTTTTTTTCCCGTCAAGTGTAAGGTGAAGTTTGTTGCAGACTTTAAGTTTGCCGAGCTCAAAATCTGTAAATTTCCGGAACATCTCGTCGTGATTTCCGGTGATGTAGAATACATCGGTATTTTTTGTGGCCAAAGAAAGAAATTTCTTGATGACCTTAAGGTGTGGCTTGGGAAAATAAGACTTTTTAAACTGCCAGATATCGATGATATCACCGTTTAGAACTAATGTTTTAGGTTGAATAGAATTCAGGTATCTGAGCAACTCTTTGGCTTTACATCCATAAGTTCCCAAATGTACATCCGAAATCACAACCAACTCAACGTTTCTTTTCATGAGCAGAGATTTTCCTCTTTTGATCAAAAGTGATCGCCATGACCGTAAGTATTTTGATTAACCACTGATGGCGATGTCACATTTGATTCTTCTGCAAAGAAACTAATTGAAAGTGAACTGTATATGAATACAATATTATTTTTAGTGTCTACTCTATTTACCCCTACTGAAAATGCCACGAATACACGAAAGAAAGTAAGAGTTTTAACTTTTTTAAAAGTTTTGCCCAATTAAAATTCATGAATTCGTGGCGAAATATTTTACCGTTGAAAATTGCTTGGATTATAAAGACTCCAATAATTCTTCAGTAATTTCCATATTGTGATAAACGTTTTGTACATCATCATCTTCCTCAAAACGGTCAAGCATTTTCATATTGGCTTTAAACTGTTCTGTAGTTACTTCTTTTATATTGTTTGGAATTCTTTGCAGTTCTGCACTTTTAGCTTCAATTTTCAGCTCATCTAACTTATGAGAAAGCGAACCGAAGTCTTCAAAAGCCGTCGTGATCATTACTTCTTCATCATCTTTTTCCACATCTTCAGCACCGCCGTCAATCATTTCCATTTCAAAATCATCCCAATCCATTTTGATTTGAGCTAAATCTATCGTGAAAATTCCTTTTCTGTCGAAAATAAATGCCAATTCACCATTCTTTCCTAAGTTTCCGTCGAACTTGTTGAAAATCGCTCTTACATTAGCTACTGTTCTCGTCGTATTATTCGTAGTACATTCTACGAAAAATGCAACACCACCCTGTCCGTAACCTTCATAGTTGATTTCTTCATAGTTTTCTGCATCAGCACCGCTGGCTTTTTTAATAGCTCTTTCAACGTTGTCTTTCGGCATGTTGGCACCTTTTGCATTCAGAATACACCTTCTCAATGCAGGATTGGCTTCCGGATCAGTACCTCCCGCTTTCACCGCTAAAGCAATGTCTTTACCAATTTTTGAAAAGGTCTTTGCCATTTTATCCCATCTGGCCATTTTAGATGCTTTTCTATATTCAAATGCTCTTCCCATTTTATGTAATAAATTTTGACAAAAATAATTAAAATCAACAACAAAAAAAAATACCCCCAGAAGTCTGGAGGTATTTATTATTTAGAAAAATTAATTATTTTCTTTTTTTAGCCGGAGCTTTTTTCTTAGCCGGAGCTTTTTTAGCCGGAGCTACTACATCTTCGTAGTCTTTCTTCTTGATAGAGTTCCACTCATTCATATCAGAAACCGCTCTTACTTTTACAACTCTGTCTTTTTGTCTCTCAGCATCAGATGCTTTTTCAGAAACAACTGCTTTAGCTTCACCTACACCGATAGATTTAAGAGCGTCAGCATCTACACCTCTTGCATCTAAAGCAGCAACTACAGAAGCAGCTCTTTCTCTAGATAATTTCAAGTTGTAAGCCTCAGATCCTTTAGCATCAGTTCTACCTTCTAATAAGAAGTGAGCACCTGTTGCACCTTTGATGATAGTTGCAGCTCTGTCTAATGCAGGAGCAGATTCAGCTTTGATTGTAGCTTTGTTGAAGTCGAAGTAAACATTGTTAAATTCTTTCTCAACTTCAATACCTACTACTTCAGCTGGTTTAGGACATCCGTTGTATTCTGGAAGACCTGGAACAGTAGGACAAGCATCATCTTTATCTAAGATACCATCGTTATCTGTATCTGGCCAAGGACAACCGTTGTTTTCTGCAGGACCTGCAACTGAAGGACAAGCATCATCTTTGTCGATTACACCGTCACCGTCAGTATCTGGCCATGGGCATCCACCGTTTTCAACTGGACCAGGAACATCTGGACATTGATCGTCTTTATCTGGAACACCATCACCGTCAGTATCAGGACATCCCTGGAATTCTGGTAAACCTGGTGTATCTGGACACAAATCGTCTTTGTCTAAGATACCATCCTTATCTCTATCTCTGTTTCCGAATCTGAATAATAGGGAAGCAGAAGCTTGCCAGAAGTTAGCATAATCTGCTTTATCAACTGGAGTTCCTACGTAATCTCCCTGAACACCTACACCGAAGTTTTTAGTTACCCAGAAGTTTGCACCTGCACCAGCAGATACTGTAAAGAAGTTAGCTTTACCGTTAGGATCACCGTCATTAGTGTGAGTGTAACCTAACAAATCTGTTCTTGGGAAAGTAAGACCTGTGTAGTCATGTCTCAAATAGTTAGCACCTACTCTCAAGTAAGGGTCAAACCAAGACTCTTCGTCCCAAAGAAGACCTGCTGCTTTTGCCTGGAAACCAATACCAGTCATCAACATAAACTCTTTCCCTGTGTTGAATCTTTGATTTTCTACATTACCTACAGTAGTAGACCAATCGATAACGAAACCTTTGGTGATGTTTCTTGCTACCATTAGCTTAGAAAGCGGTGGCGTGATCGAAAAATTGTTCATATTGAACATAGTTTTCGTTAAGTTTCTAGCCGAAAAAGTTTGGCTAGTCTCTCCACGTACTGCTTTATGATTTTCACCATGAGCACCAACTCCGATTAACCACGGATTGTTGGTAGTCTGAGCGAAAACAGTAGAAGCAACTGTAAGTGCCAATACTGAAATTCCTAATTTTAGATTTTTCATAGAATTAAATGATTAAATAATTGATATTGCAAAATAAATATAATTTTTCTTTATAAACAAAGTTTTGCGGATGATTTTTAACTTTTCTTTAATATTCTATCGAGGTTTCGCTTGCTTTCTCTATCCTTTATAGACTCTCTTTTATCAAAGAGTTTCTTACCCCGCGCTAAAGCAATCCTTACTTTAGCTCTACCTCTGTCGTTGATATACAACTTCAAAGGTACTATCGTATTCCCTGCATCTTTAAGTTTTTTCTCCAGCTTTGCCAATTCTTTTTTGTGCAACAGCAATTTTCGTTCCCTTTTTGTTTTATGGTTATAAAACGTTCCCAGCTTGTATTCATCTATCATCATATTAATGATATACAGCTCACCATCAATAAACTGACAGAAAGACTCTGCGATAGATGCCTTCGACGAACGTAACGACTTGATTTCCGTACCGGTAAGCACCATTCCAGCTTCCAGCTCATCCAGGATTTCGTATTCAAATCTTGCCTTTCTGTTTAATATATTGACTGTCTTTTCAATTTTCATTCTTTAAACTTTTCAAATGAATATACAAAATTAATGCACTTGCTTCAACTTGCATACTATAATATTAGAGTATACCGAAATTCTTTTTGTATTTTTGTGCCCAAATTTACAAACTTATATGTTAACAGTATCTAACTTATCTTTACAATTCGGAAAGAGAGTGCTTTTCGACGAGGTGAACATCATGTTTACGAAAGGTAACTGCTACGGAATCATCGGTGCCAACGGTGCAGGAAAATCTACTTTCCTTAAAATATTAACCGGGAAGCAAGATCCCACTACCGGACACGTATCTTTAGAGCCAGGGAAAAGAATGTCTGTTCTTGAGCAGGATCACTTTGCTTACGATCAATATAATGTTCTTGAAGCGGTTTTAAGAGGAAACAAAAAATTATTCGAAATAAAAGAAGAGATGGATGCCCTTTATGCGAAGGAAGACTTCTCTGACGAAGACGGAATCAAAGCTGGAGAGCTAGGTGTAGTTTACGATGAAATGGGTGGCTGGAATTCAGAATCTGATGCACAAACCATGCTTTCAAATGTAGGAATCAAGGATGATATGCATTGGCAAATGATGAGTGAACTTGAGAATAAGGACAAAGTAAAAGTTCTTTTGGCTCAGGCACTTTTCGGAAATCCTGATGTATTGATTCTGGATGAACCTACGAATGATTTGGATATTGACACTATCGCTTGGTTAGAAGATTTCTTAGCTGACTATGAAAATACAGTAATCGTTGTATCTCACGACCGTCACTTCCTTGATACCGTGTGTACGCACATCGGAGATTTAGATTATGCTAAATTAAACCTTTACACAGGTAACTACTCTTTCTGGTACCAGGCTTCTCAATTAGCGACAAGACAAAGAGCTCAGGCTAACAAGAAAGCAGAGGAAAAGAAGAAAGAACTACAAGATTTCATCGCAAGATTTAGTTCAAACGTTGCGAAAGCTAAACAGGCAACCGCAAGAAAGAAAATGATCGATAAACTGAACATCGATGACATTAAACCTTCATCAAGAAGATATCCAGCCATTATTTTCGAAATGGAAAGAGAAGTTGGAGATCAGATTTTAGATGTTAAAGGTTTAGAAAAAACTAAAGACGGCGAATTATTATTTTCAAATATTGATTTAAATCTTAAAAAAGGAGATAAAGTAGCTGTGATTTCTAAAAACTCTTTGGCAATAACAGAATTTTTTGAAATTTTAGCAGGGAATAACCAGGCAGATAAAGGTACTGTTGCTTGGGGAGTTACGACAAACCAGTCTCACATGCCTTTGGATAATACAGATTTCTTCCAGGAAGATATTAATCTGGTCGACTGGTTGAGACAGTTTACTAAAAATGATGAAGAGCGTCACGAAGAATTCATGAGAGGTTTCTTGGGAAGAATGTTATTTTCAGGAGATGAAGCTTTAAAATCTTGTAAAGTACTTTCAGGAGGAGAAAAAATGAGATGTATGTTCAGCAGAATGATGCTTCAGAAAGCAAATGTTTTGTTACTTGATGAGCCTACCAACCACTTAGACTTGGAAAGTATTACGACTTTGAACAACTCATTGTCTAACTTCAAAGGTAATCTCTTGTTGTCATCTCATGACCACGAAATGCTTCAAACTGTTTGTAACAGAATTGTAGAATTGACCCCGAAAGGAATTATCGACAGAGAAATGACTTACGACGAATATCTTGCAGATAAAAAGATCAAAGAATTAAGAGAAAAAATGTATTCTTAATTTTAAGAAACATTAAAACTTACACAAAGAAACTCCTCAAAAAATATTTTTTGAGGAGTTTTTATATAAATGATAAATCAAATTATTTTGTAAGTTTCGCAGTTGGCAAAGAAACAGTTCCCGGATCTTTCCAAAGACCGTCTTTTTCAGCTTTTTTCTTTATAGCTTCTGCCCTTTTATTACTGTCAGGATGAGAATTAAACATTTTCTGGAATTTAGACTGAGCCGAACCTCCTTCAGAAAGCAATGCCAGTTTCTTAAACGCCGTGTAAGCTCCTACAACATTATATTTATTAGCCTTCATAAAGTCGTAAGAGTAATCATCAGCCTGATTTTCCTGCTTTTTGCTGTGTGAAGCATCAAGAAAAGCATTTGCCATCTTCCCTACCTGGCTTTCACTTAAAGTTGCCACCGCATTGGAAGCAGACGAAGCAGCATCCATAGCCGCAGCTTTTAAATAAGCAGACTTCATAGCGTCTTTCGTATCTTCATTTTTCACGTGACCGATTTCGTGACCAATTACAGCAAGCAATTCGTCATCTGTCATAATGTCCATTAACGAAGAAAATACACGTACACTTCCATCAGCACAGGCAAAAGCATTAATATCAGCAACTTTGTAAACTTTGTAATTTAAGTTTAATCCATCCTGAGATTTATGTTTTGCAAAAAGCTTGTTTAATCTTATTGTGTAAGGATCTTTTGGCCCTGCTATCGGATTATTTTTATCCATATAATCTACCGATTCTTTGGATAATTTAATAGCATCTGCATTAGAAAATGTAAGTGCCTGAGCACCTTTTGAGACTACACCTGCAGCCTTTCCGAGATTGATTTTTTGTGCGCTGAATGTAGCCACAGTAGCCAAAATAGCTAGAGATAATGTAATTTTTTTCATATTTAAAATTATTTGCACCGCCAAGATAAGCATTTCAAAAAACCTGAACAATATTTCTTTTCGTTTCTGAAAGCTAATATTTTTCCCTATTTTTGTGAAATGAGTCATAAATGGATTTTTAAACCCGAACCCGATGAAGAAGTTGTAGACGGATTGAGCTCGTCGCTTGGTTTCGGAACTTTTGAATCTAAAATCCTCGTTATGAGAGGAATTGACAATTACCAAAAAGCACGGGAATTTTTCAAGCCTAATCTCAACGATATCCACAATCCTTTTCTGATGGCAGATATGCAGAAAGCTGTTGAGCGAATTGCCACCGCCATAGAAAACGGAGAAAAAATTATGGTCTACGGAGATTATGATGTAGACGGAACCACCGCCGTTGCCCTGATGTATCTTTACCTCAGAAAAATTGTTCACAAAAAATACCTCGATTATTATATTCCAGACAGAAATTCTGAAGGCTACGGAATTTCAACCGAAGGGATCGATTTTGCCAAAGAAAATGGTTTTTCCTTAATTATCGCTTTAGACTGCGGAATAAAGGCCTTGGATATGATTGATTATGCCTCAAGCAAAAATATCGATTTTATTATCTGCGACCACCATTTACCTGGCGACGAAATCCCAAAAGCAGTGGCCGTTTTAGACCCCAAAAGAGCCGATTGCCGTTATCCTTATAAAGAACTTTCCGGTTGTGGTGTTGGGTTTAAATTGTGTCAGGGTTTAAATACTATTTACAAAATTCCTGAAGCGGAATTGTTTGAACTGACCGATCTTCTCGCCATTTCAATTGCCGCAGATATCGTTGCCATGAACGGAGAAAACAGAGTTTTGGCAAAACAGGGTTTAAAGGTTCTGAGAAAAACCCGAAATATGGGCTTAAGACTTTTGATTCCCGAAGAAAAGTTATCCCATTTTGAAATTTCGAATATTGTATTTGAAATCGCCCCAAAAATAAACGCTGCAGGCAGAATTTCACAGGGAAAAGCCGCTGTAGAGCTGATGGTTTCAGACAATCTGAAGCACGCTCACCAAATCGTTTCGGATATTATGAATCTGAATGATGAAAGGCGTGAACTCGATATGCACTCAACAGAATCTGCTTTGAAACAGATTGTAGAATCCCAGCAGGAAACAAAATACACCACCATCGTCTATCATCCTGAATGGAACAAAGGCGTGATTGGAATTGTAGCTTCAAGATTAATTGAGACCTATTACAAACCGACTTTGGTTTTCACTGACGGAAACAACGGCGAAATGGTCGCTTCCGCAAGGTCAGTTTCTGATTTTGATGTTCACGAAGCCTTGGATATTTGTTCGGAATACTTCTTAAAATTCGGAGGACATCACGCTGCTGCAGGACTTTCCATGGAAAAAGACCGGTTTGAAGAATTTAAAATTAAATTTGAACAGACGGTCGCAGAAAAAATAAAGGAACACCAAAAAGAACCTTCGATCACGATAGATTCTGTCATGGAAATTGACGAGATCAACCGTGAGTTTATCAACTTCCACAGAAAACTTGCTCCGTTCGGACCTCACAATATGAAACCCAATTTGGTTTTACAAAATCAGAAAATTGCAGGTTACGTAAAAACAATGGGGAAAGACAACAGCCACCTGAAATTTTACATCAGACAGGAATCTACCGGAAGAAATATAGAATGTGTCGGTTTTAAACTAGGTCAATACGCTGATGATTTCCGAACTAAAAATTTCGATATCGCATTTACCCTTGAAGAAAACCACTGGAAAGGCAATGTAACGCATTATCTGAATATCAGGGATGTGAAGTTTCATGACAGTGAATAGGTGAATTTTTCCTTCGGAAATGAATGGTGAATTCCAAAAATCACATTCAAATTAATATTTTAAAAATTGACAAACGTAGTGAATTGACTTGCGAAGTTAAATTGACAATTGACTTTTAACAATGAAAAAAATCGGTCTCTTTTTCGGATCTTTTAATCCCATTCACATTGGGCATCTGATTTTGGCGAATTATATTTTGGAAAATTCAGATATGGATGAGCTTTGGTTTGTCGTTAGTCCGCAGAATCCATTTAAAGATAAAAAATCGCTTTTGAAAGACCACAACCGGTTGGATATGGTTGAAATGGCCATTAAAAACTATCCGAAAATGCGGGCATCCAACGTGGAATTTTCTCTGCCAACACCAAGCTATACTATTGATACTTTAACGTACTTGAAAGAAAAACATACTGACCATTCTTTTAGTTTAATCATGGGCGAAGACAATCTGCAAAGCTTTCACAAATGGAAAAACTACGAAAATTTAATTAAAAATCATCACATCATCGTCTATCCCAGAATTTTTGAAGGCAACAAAAAAGATTCCGAATATCTTCAGCATGAAAACATTTCGATGATTGAAGCTCCTGTAATTGAATTGTCTGCCACAGAGATCAGAAACATGATCAAGGATGGAAAAAATGTAAGACCTATGCTTCCGCCGGAGGTTTTTGAGTATTTGGATGGAAGTAGTTTTTATAAAAGTTAGAAGTTGGAAGATGGATGATGGATGATGGATGATGGATGATGGATATGCAAAATTAAATCTTTTTCAGGTATGAAATTTTCACTGCTGTTATTTCTATTGTTTTTTAGTGACACTTTTTTTGGTCAGAAAAAAATATTGACTGTAAAATGTGATTCGATTTATGATAAAAAAGGATATTTAGTTTCTCTGGAATTTAATCCAAATCAAACAGTTACAGATGATGATAAAACAAATGCTTTCTTTTCATTTTCAAAATTGAACCATGGAAAAAAAACAGTTATTTATCAGGAAAAGCTATTCAGTAAAAATAAAAATATTGAATTTATAGACTTTAATGGTGACGGAATTAAAGATATTTTAGTTGAAAACACTTCAGATGCCCGAAGTAATTTAACATATCATTTATTTATTTTTGATATTAAAAATCACAAACTTCAGAAGATTAGAGGTTTCAATCAAATTAAAAATCCAAATTACATTCAGAAATATAACCTCATCGATTGCTATGTTCTGTCTGGAAGAAATTGGACAAAATTTTACAAAATCAAAGGCAATTCCATTTATGATTTTGGATATATTCTAAAAGATGGTGAAGATGAAAACGGGAAAGATCTGGAATATGATAAAAAGTATCAAATGACGTTGGCAAAAATTTTAAAATCAGAAAACAAAAAATGAATTTTCTCGAACAATTCTTCTCAAAATATCCACAGGAAAAAGTGATCAGATGGTTTCAACAAATCTGTCTGGCAGAAGCCGTTTCATGGTTTTTTCTGTTCACTGCCATGATCTGGATCCGTCTTGAACCGGAAAATATTCTGGCTATTATTTACATCAGTACGATCGGAAGTATTCACGGTTTATTTTTCACTTTATATCTGATATTTTTACCTGCTATCAGAAAAATATTTGATTGGGATGATGAAGACAGCGTGTTTGCACTCATCGCTGCATTTTTTCCGTTTGCTACGATCTGGATTGACAAAAAACTGGCTCGTTTTGACAGAGAATAAAATAAAAAAAAGGACTTTTTTCAAGTCCTTTTTTTAGGTATTTATAAGTGTTCAATTTAATTATCTCTTAAAACATGTCCTGTTACACTCAACGTATGTGAACCGGAAGTATTGGTATAAGTACCATTTATTGTAAAATCAATGTATTGCCCTACTGCTCCGTAATTACTTACCTGCAAAGTGAGATTATTTCCATTGGCATTGATAGCTCCTCCGGAAGATTCCAAAGCAAAATTGGAATTAAATGTTCCAACTCCTATTGGGTTTTGGGAATTTAAATAAAAACCTCCTGCTGCACTCTGTGAGCTTACATAAAATCCGAAATTTGGATTGGGGGCCGGAGTTTGGGAACTTCCACCAGCACTAATGGGTGATAGGAAATACTTTATAGGCTGTGTATCAGTTTGACTTGTAATAAACTCTGTTGCGGCAGTACAAACAGTAAGATTACCCAAATTCGTTGTAGGCGAAGTTGCAGTAAAATTAATATTTCCTGTTGTCTGAAGATTCGTGAAATCTGCACCAGCAAATGTCAATTGCTGACTGGATGAGCAACTCAAAACATTAAAAGAAAAGCTTCCGTTGGTTACCTGTGTAGAAAAATTAGAAAAATAATTTGTGCTTGATGTATAAGATAAATTGGCAACGCCATTTGTAACATTATTGCCAGAACAATCTTTTAGGGTTCCTGTAATTGTTACCGTATTACTCAAACTCTGCGAGATGGTAATTGCAGGAAGTGTATTGGTAGAATTACTTGTAAAAGGGCCAATATTATTGGTCATAATTACATTATTACAGGCATCATAAATTTTCAGAGTTAAATTTTCACCAGCCGGTACAATTCCTGAAGCATTTCCGTTTCCGTCAGTAATTGCATAGGTAGAGCTTTGATTTTGTCTGAATATTTTTACCGTAACATTACTCAATGGCTGAGCGGCAGAGTTTTGAATATGAACATTCAAAAGACATTGAGGAAACTGCGCATCGCAATTCCACCAGGAAAAATGGTTTACATTTCCTACATAAGCATTGCCCACTTTAGTTGCTAAACCTTCCTCCTGCCAAATTCCGGTAGTTTCGTTGAATGACCACAACGGAATAGTAGCAGGAGCAGTAGAAGTTTGTGCAGCATCTATTGCCACCGTCATCTCAGCAGTATGCCCATTTGCGATCTGAAGATTTTGTCCGGAAGCTCCAGTCAATTGTACATGCAACATTCCGAAAGTCTCCATTATTCTGGCATTTCCTGCGGTATTATTTGCGAGAAGAGAGCCAGGCATCAATTCATTAAGATATTGGTCTGACGGTTTTAGATGAAACATGGCAACATTTACATTTCCTGTATACGCATTTCCGTTGGCGTCTTTGAAACTGCCGTCAAATTTCACTTTGGTTCCGTTGGCTAAAGATACTGTTGCCGTTGCTCCCGATGTAATTGTGGAAGTATTGGTTGCAGGAATCATCATAATGTTGATTCTATTGCTGCCGTTGGTGGGTACTATCGTACGGGAACCATTTACAAAACCTGCTTTCGTTACTTTTATGTAAGCGAAATTTTCTTTCACATCGGCGTTTTTAATTACAAAAAGTCCTTGAGCATTAGTTTGCACGGTTGCTGAACCAATAGTTACCGTTGCTCCGGAAACCGCAGTTCCGTTCGTTGCTAAAACCAAACCGTGGAAATCTCTTTGCGCAGAATTTCCAAAGTTGAAGTTTGTTTCTTGATTTCCTGGTTGCTGATTTTCGATATCAATAAGAGAATCGCTTTTACATGATACGAGAATCATAAAAATCATCAATAATGAGTAAAGTTTTGTCATATATTATTAGGTTTTATTGTGAACTCTAAATTAATCAAAAAATATTGTATTTTGAAATTTTTCTTTTTTCATGTAACAAAATTCTCTTAAAAGTTGTCCTATTATATGTAAAAGAAAAAGGCTGAAAATTTAAATTAAATTTTAATCCCTAATTACCAATAAGTTATAATTAAAATAAAAACATTTACACTACTTTGTATTACATAATACTAAATAAATGATATATCTTTGCAATGTAAAATAACAACCAATACCTATAACCTTAACCAACCAATTATGAAAACCTCACTTTTAATAGCAGCAATATTTTTTTCAGGGCTCAGTTTGGCTCAGCAGAAAAAAACAGATTCAACCAAAACCAAAGACATTGAAGCGGTAGTTCTCACCAAACAGGTCTTTAAAAAACAAACCGACCGATTTGTTTATGATGTTGCCGCATCACCAGTTGCCAAAGGAAATACAACATTTGATCTTTTGAGACAAACTCCTCTTCTGTTTACAACCGATGATAAAAATTTGAAAATAGCAGGAAAAAACAATGCATTAATCTACATCAACGGCAGAAAATCGAATATGGATGCTGAATCTCTGGTTCAGTTTCTGAAAAATACACCTGCTGAAAATATTCAGAAAATTGAAGTGATTACGATGCCGGGAAGCGAGTTTCAGGTGGAAGCTTCAGACGGAATTATCAACATCGTTTTGAAAAAGAAAATGAGCGATGGTTTAAATGGAAACATGAGAATGTCGAATCAACAGAATAAATACAATGGAAGTTCGGCAAGTTTTTCGGCAAATTACAGAAAAGATAAATTGGGAATCTCTTCAAATTTGTACGGTGGCGAAAATATTCAGGGGCAACAATATGTTTTGAGAAACGGAAATGCTTCTTCTTCCAACGAATCTACCGGAAATATCGATGACCCGAATCTGTACATAGGTGGCTATCTGAATTTTGATTATCAACTGACCGAAAAAAGCAATCTCGCTCTTTCATGGAATACAAATGCCAACAAAAGTTACAATTCTACAGTCAATTTATTCAATACCATCCGTTCTTTCGATGCAGAAAACTCAGCTTACATCACCAATTACACCAACTCCAGAAACAAAGAAGATGCAAGATCTTATAATAATTCAGTTAATTTAAATTACGAACTGAAAACCGATTCTCTGGGAAGTAAATTAAACCTCAACGCGGCTTACCTCAACTTCAGGAGATTTCAGTTTACAGAAAATAAAACAATTTTGTCGGATGCCAATGGAACTGACGGTTTGGTAAGCCAGACTATTAACCAAAATCTGCCTCAGATCATCAATAATTTTTCGGGGACAGTAGATTATATTCAGAAATTTAAGAAAGATTTCACTGTAGCTGTAGGTGGAAATTTCAACAAAACCAAAACGGATAACGATACCAGAAGCGACACTTTTGCAGTGGGAAAAGATCCGGAATTCAGACCTAATCATTTTATTTATGATGAAAATATCTACGGAGCTTATTTAACTTTAGAGAAGAAATTCAGCGATAAATTTTCCGGGAAAGCAGGAACGCGATACGAAATCACCAACAGTTTGGGAACTTCAGACAACGCCACTTTGGAATACAGAAAAATTGAAAGAAATTACAACAATCTACTTCCTTATGTAAGCTTTAACTATGCTATAAATGACAAAAATAATTTGTCATACGGATTTTCCAGCCGGATGAGAAGACCGAGTTTTTGGGAACTGAATCCTGTGAGAAACATCCTGACGGAAGACAATTACACACAAAATAATCCTTTTGTGAAAGCTTCTTCCACGTATAATCAGGAACTGACTTACATGTACAAAAACTCCTATTTTTTAATATTAAATCATTCCCTTTCTAAAGACGTAATCACGCAGGTGCCATTGCAGAGAGATATTTTGAAAGACAGAAAAGATAAAGACGGAAATGTCGTAATTGACCCTGCTACCAATCTTCCGTACCAAGATACCTACAAACAGCTGAGATACATCCGAACCAATTTCGGTGACAAACAGGAAATGACGGCAACTGTAGGAATGCAGAAAACATTTTTCAAACAATATCTTACGACCAATTTTACCATTGGTGTACAGAGAAACATGAATGATGGAAGCCTGAGCATTGACCCAACCTCCGGAGATGTATTTCCAATATATGAAAACAGAATCTCCTCCACCAGTATTTTAATTCAAACCAACAACACCATCCGTTTAGACAAAAAGAAAACCTGGTTTTTGGGTGTGAATTTCTTCTACGTAGACAAACAGCAAATCGAATTGGGTATGCTGAAAAATCTTTCAAGTCTTGACTTAAGCATCAAAAAGAACTGGAACGACTGGACTTTTGCCTTAAACCTTACCGATGTTCTCCGTACAAATATCGTAGAAATTGAAGATTACCAAGCCAACGGAAATTACAACTACGTAAAAAATGACCAGTTCAGACAAGGCGGTACTTTCAGCATCACTTATAATTTTGGTAACCAAAAAGTGAAGAAAGTACGAGACATCGAAGGTGCTTCAGATGCCATTAAAAGCCGAACAAGATAAAATTTCATTCTTCATATTAAATTATTATTGTCAAAAGCTTACCTTGATCGGTAGGCTTTTTTGTTATTTCAGAGAAAAGGAAATCATTAATTTTAATTTTAATAAAGCTAAATCGTAAAATCTTATCAACAATTTTAGAATAATATAACTCAATTCTTCATCGTTTATTTAATTTAGAGGAATGAATAAATTTGCCGTACTTCTGTTGCTTGCCATCACTCTTTTTTCATGTACTGAAAAAATAATTAAGTTTGAAAAAGGCATTTCCTTTGAGCAACAGATCAACATTTCCTATGGTGACGATGCCGAGCAGAAAATGGATCTTTACATTCCTGAAAAAAGGGATTCTGTAAAAACGGTGTTTATCATAATTCATGGCGGAGGATGGAAAGCGGGAAAGAAATCGGATCTTAACTTTTTTACTTTATCGCTGATGAAAAAATTTCCTCAATCTGCTTTTGCTAATATGAACTACCGTCTTGCGGACGAAACACAGTACGGACTTCCCAATCAGACTGAAGATATCAGAAAGGCGATAGATTATCTGGTAGGAATTGTTCCGGTAAAAACTAAATTTATTCTCTTAGGAAACAGCGCGGGCGGACATTTGTCGATGCTTTATTCTTACCGTTTTGATAAGGCTGAAAACATAAAAGCTGTGGTAAATATTGTAGGCCCTTCAGATTTATCTGATCTCAATTTCAAAAATTATTCCGATTATTCTTTCGTTGAAAAAAGACTTGTGGATCCTGCAGCTATAACAAACAATTTTACCAAAGAGAAATTCGCCAGTCCCGTGGAATGGATTACCGAAAAATCTCCTCCCACCCTTTCTTTTTATGGAAATAATGACCAGGTAATTCCATTCTCACAAAAAGCAATTTTAGATTCAGCTTTAAATAAAAATAATGTACTGAATGCCTCTTATGAATTTTCGGGTGGACATTTGGATTGGGATAAAGATAAAAACTCAACGTTTTTAATTGATAAAATTGATGCGTTTTTGAAGCAGATTAAATAGCAAACGCCCTGAAAAAATTCAGAGCGTTGCTGTTAAGGCCTCACTTTGTCATTCCGTAGGAATCTCAGCAATGTAAAATTCTCTGTTTAGGTTCCTACGGAATGACAAACTTGGTGTTGACAAGTAAAAAATCATTCAGACTTCACCACTTCCGTTCTCTCAGAAATTCCATTTGCATTGAACGCTTCAATCTGGAAATAATAAGAATCTACCCTGTCAGCTCCCGTGAAAAAATATTCGTTTTTGCCATACACCATAATACTTCCATACAGTTTATCCGGAGATTTTCCCCAATAAATCACGTAGCCATCGGCGTCTGAGTTCTGTTGCCATTTCATCCAGATGCTTCTTCTTTCACCATATTTTTTCGGGTCAGCTCTTAACGGAACAAAATTCTGAACTTTCGCAGGCTTTGCTCCCGCACCTTTTCCGAATACTCTGAAACCGCTTAATGCAAATTTTCCTGTCGGCATTTTCAGGTTTTCCATTTTTAAAAATCTTGCTGATACAGGTTTTTCCAGTTCGATATAATCGTGAGGAACGTCTTTGGTGTTTTTGCTTTTATCGACAATCACTTTCCATTTCTTTCCATCATTGGAACCGTAGATTTTATACTGATGCATCTTGCCTTCGGTTTTTCCCATAAACTCAACATCCTGATCGGCATAATTAACCTGAATCGCATTAATGGTAGAAACTTCCCCCAAATCAGTCTGAAACCACTCGCCCGAATTTCCTGTTTTTGCACTCCAATAGGTTTTAATGTCTTCATCTACCGCAAAATTTGAATTGTAACCACCCAAAGTGGAAGAAACCTGAACGGGTTTATTGTAATTCAGCAACATCCAATTTGTGAACAGACCTTTTGAAAAATCTTTTCCCTGTGCAAACTGCGGAAGTAAAGTCGGATAATCACCGTAAGCGGTATTCGTGTACATCACATCATCCTTATCAAATCCTGCAGGCCAGATCCCTAAACGTCTTTCGAAATTATTTTTAGTGGAAATAAAAATCGTTGAAACGTGCCACCAGTTTTTAAAATTATCTTCAAAAGTTGCTCCATGTCCCGCTCCTCTTGCAAAACCACCAGGCTTATAGGAAAACGGATTGTGCTGTTGGTATTCATATCCTTCCAACGGATTTTTCGAAACATAAACTCCGTCAGAATATCCACTGAATTCTGTTGCCGGAGCGCCGTACTGCATGTAATATTTATCTTTATACTTCGTCACCCAAGCCCCTTCCACAAAAGGCTGCAGGAAAACATTATCATTGTATTCCCCGAATCTTTCCCAACCGTGATCTTCAGGTTTCAATCTTAAAATAGGTTTTACAAAACCTTCAGACTGCAGATTTTTCACTTTCACTTCAGTTCCCAAAAGTGGCCATTCGTTGCTTGAGCCCCAGTACAGATACAGTTTATTTTTGTCTTGATCATAATGGAAAGCGGGATCCCACGCTCCAACTTTTAATGTATCAACCGCAATTTTCCAGTCATCTACAGTTGGATTAGTAGATTTCCAGATGGGAAAATCAGATTCCCAGGTTGAGCCGTAAACGTATAAAGTATCTTTCATTGCCCAGACTGCGGGAGCATTCAGATCGTGGGTATACTTGTTGTCTCTGAGGAATTTTCTTTTGACAAATTTCCAGTCGAGCATATTGTCGCTGTGCCAATACCCTTCCTGATTAGTAGAAAACAGAAACAGTTTCTTCTGGAAGTTAACAATCACCGGATCAGCAGTTGCACGGTGTTTCCCCTGTTTTGAAAAAACTTCAAAAGGCGTGTAACCGTAATCGATGTTAATGGGATTACAGAAGGTTTTTTGCTGAGCATTCATAAAAAACCCTAACAGAACCGCTAATAAAAAAATGTGTTTTAGCATTGGAATAATTTCTTGAAGACAAATTTAATTAAAGTTTTTTGGGTAGGTCTCATTTTGAGAAATTAATACTTTAAAAGGAAAGGCATATGAAGGGGTTCGTGAAGCAGAGGAGGATCTCTTATAATAATCTTTTTCATAATGTGCCTTTATCAAAAATATGTTTTTTGGGTAATATTAAAACCTATTAACATTTTAGCTCAAAGTTACGTGACTTGGTGACGCCTTGTCCTAAACATATGCCTTAGGAAAAGATTTTTGAGGTAGCGCATTGGCAAAATTTGTCTCATTAACAAGCAAATGTTATTAACAAAAAAGTACAGACCAAAATTCGGTCTGTACTCCAAAAATTAATTATTCTAACTATTAGTTTTTGATAAAAGTTTTCTGTGTTCTTTTTGAACCTTCTTTCACCACCACAAAGTAGGTTGCATTGGAAAGGTTTGAAATATTTAGTTTTTCATTGTAATCGCCTGTAGATGACTGTGCATCTTTGCTGAAAACTATTTTACCTGAAAAATCGATTATCTGCAGGTTAATTTTACTTTCATTAGATTTAAATTTCACCGTCAGTTCGTTTTTAGCTGGGTTAGGATAAATTGCAAGATCAGAATTGCTTTTTACCTGTTCTGTAACCGCTAAATTTCCAAGGTCACATGCAGGAATTCTGTTAGTTCCGTCAATTCCCCACGAAGTCATTAACCGCTACGCAAAGTCTCCTGACTTTGCGTAAAAACTCTCAATCTTGGTCATAATTATTATACTTCCAAAACTCACTTGTTTTGGTTACATCTACTACAGGATTGTCAGCCAATTGAATTTCAAATAATCCCTTGCCATTCACATAATTGCTTGCTGATGAATAAGTATAATCCTGAGCTTTTTCTACAAATCCCGCCCGTATCGGGTTGAGATGGATGTAGTTCAGTTTATCCCAAAGAAAATGTAAGGTATAAATTTCTTCGGCGTGATTGCCATATTGCCAAAACTGAAAGTTCTTATTTCTGGAATGTGTTTCTGTAGCCTTGGCAAATCTTTCCAACATCCACTCACGACGACTTTCCGGATTGTTTTGAATGGCTAATACAATGTTTTTAGATGTAATTTTTTTAAAATCTCTTATTAGATCTGAAAGTTTACCATCTTTTGACTGTATGATTAGGTGGATATGATTGGTCATAATTACGTATCCATAAATCAGCATTCCTTTATTCTGAATGCCGTATTTTAAACAGTCAATAACAATATCTCTGTAGTTTTTTCTGGAAAATACGTCAATCCAATCAACAACCGTACAGGTGATAAAGTGAATCTTTTCCTGATCTCTTATAACGTAACCTTCTTTCATAATGTGCTTTTATCAAACATAAGTTTTTTGCTTAATTATAAAAAGTGGTTCAAGACTTGATTCTAAGTTGCTCAAAGTCGGGAGACTTTGCGCAGCGGTGACTTCGCGCAGCGGAGCAAAGTCTTTGCGCAGCGAGGTTTACAATTTTATTTTAACTTATTACCTCTCTTATCCGTTGCGTAATTTTCTTCTATATTAATGGTCATATAATCAATATGTGACTTAATATCATTAAATTTAACAGCGTTTGGCTTATAAAGGATAGATTCGAAACTACTTGAGTATTCCAAAAATTCCCATTCTCCTTGTACCTTATTTTCTATTGTATACATTTTTTGATTACTTTCTAAATTTCCCTCATCCCTAACAATAATTTTGTTGGAAAACCCCTTTTGAGTTGAAAAATACAAAGTTAAAAACTGCTTATCAATAGTTCGTATGTGACTTAAAATAGGTTTTTCATTACTTTCATATCTACCAGGTATGATATATACTTCTCCATCATTCTTTTTCCAAACGGTTATGCACTTATTATCAGAAAAGCAATAAATATTTCTTTCTCCTCTATCTGTTGAAAAACAAATTATAACTCCCAATAATATTACACAAAATGTCATCAACATTTTTTTTAGTACATCCCTTTTACTACTAATAAATCTCTTTTTTTTCATAATATTAAAACCCACTTCGCAAAGTTTCCAGATTTTGCCAAAATATATAATCTCTTGGATTCTTATAATAAACTTTCCTTAATAATGTGCGACTATCATAGATATGTTTTTTGCCTAATTATAAAAACTGATTCATGATTTTGATACTAAATTGCTCAAAGTCGGGAGACTTTGCAGTAACGTTTGTAGCTGTAGCTAAAGCTGTCAACCATCTCTTAGGACAAGGCAATTACCCCGTTGACAAGCCTCTTCAGCCACTTCAGAACCACCTTTATCCCATTTCAGAAGTCTCTGCACCCACTTACGAAGCCCCCTACCCCCCTTCCGAAGGGGGCTGTCCCCTGTTCCGAACTGCCCTCAACCCCTTATGAAACTGTCCCGACCCCGTTATACAACAGGGTCGGGACGGTTGTGTAAGGCCTGCAGCTGTTTGGGAGGCCGTTTTTTATTTTTTATCTGAGATTTAAAACTTAAAATCTTCTGCTCATAAAGTACGAACTTATCCAGAATCCGTTGATTTTAATGGCATCTCTCAGAACGAGTTCGAGAAAACGGGTGTCGCCAAAATCATGGGCTTCAGCGCGGTCATTGGTGACAAAGCCACGGGAGTGCATTGTATAATCGGTAACGTCCGTCAACGAAGATTTGCGGTAAATGGAATTCCACATATCATTTTTGAATTCTTTGAGGTCATCAAAATATTTTTTATGGATAAACTCCATACTGCTTTCATTCAGATATAATTCCTGCTGATTAAAAATATTATTTTTCAGGAAGTGAGCGATGTGGGGAGACGGAGCAACTTTTTTAACGAAAACTTTCAGCAACTCATCGTCTTTGCTCTCTAATGCTTTGATCAAATCAAATTTCAGCTCGTCGAAAGTTTTGTAGCCATCGTGAGGCTGCATTTTTTCTTCCATACCTGTAAACTCACCTTTGGAATTAATGACTTTCATGGTTCCGCCGGAGAAAGTGAGCGCTTGGCCGTCTTCAAAATCTGCAATTTCGTCGAATGAATTTTTGTTTAAAATCTCATTTGTGTGAGTGATCAGCTGATATTTTCTACCTTTTTTAGCTTTAAATAAATTATCATCATCAATTTTCTCAAGATCATCATACTGAAATGGAACCAACACAGTGTTATTAAAATCAATAACTCCGTACTTATTGTTTTTCTTCACAACAAAAGCCAGCGGTTCTTTCATAAAGTGGAGTTTATTGAAAGAGATGTCATCATATTTAAAATCGACGATTACATTATTCAGTTCATCTACAACTCCGTATTTTTTATTTTTTACGACTACAAAACGTAACTTTTCATCATCAAATTTCTGTACAACATCATCATACTCGAAATGGCTGACGGTTTTCTTCTGAAATTCATTAAACAAAGCATATTTCCCGTTTTTATGCTGAACCGCAATGATTGAAGTTTTGTTTTCATAAAAAGGATTGATCAGCATATCTTCGTTATAAATGTAGCGGTATGAGAGAATGTCTTTCAGCAACACCTTCTGATCTTTTGAAATAACAGTATAAAGATTGTCTTTTTTCAGAAAATAAACCGGACTGTTTTCGGTTCTGGAAGATATTACCATGCTGTAATCATCCGGTAAAATCCTTTGACCGCTGTAATCGTATATGCTTTTGCTGAATTCACTGAAGCCAATCACAAAATCATTGTTTTCATTCAAATGCTCATACAAAACAGGGATAATGAGTTTTTTCTGAGTAATGTCGTACAGACCCGATTTGTTTTTATGGGTTACAACAATCAAATTTTTCCTGTCATAATCAAGATAAGAAAAATCATCATATTCAAAAGGAACCAGCATGTTTCCGCTGGCGTCGGTAAGACCAAACTTCCCATTCTTTTTGATTTTAAGGTATTTTGAAGAAGACATTGCTTCTATCGGCGCTTCAGATTCGAGGTTGAATTTCTGTTTTAAATTCTGATCCAGCATCACATATTTTCCGGCTTTTGAAACTGCATAATTGACATCTTTTCTTTCTGCTATCTGAAACTGAGGCTCCAGTTTTGTAGTTTCGTTAATGAAAATTCCTACCAGCTCGTTTTTAAATGTATAATAAGATTTTTTATCGTGATCCAGGCTGATTCTACTGTATTCAAATGGTAAAACTATTTTTCCTGAAGCGTCTATAAGTCCGAATTTCTTATCTTTTTCGGCAATGAGATAGTTTATTTTCTCCCTGATTTCGGTAACTCCTTTTACGGAAACCGGTTTCCTGTCAAATGAATATCGGTGAAAATACAGATCGTCATACATCACACCTCCAGCTTCCTTACCATCTTTCAGAATACCAAATTTGCCATTCTCTTTCACCACCAGAAGGTTGTTGTAAAGCGTGGCGTTCTCATAAGTATTTTTAATTACAGAACCATTTGAAAAGATAAAACTCTGACTGCCATCATAATCTTCGGTTACCAGAATTTCACCGTTGTAAAAAAGTATTTTTGAAAAATTACCTTTGGCAAAAAACTTAAGTTGCGAGGTAAAAATATCCGTTGTCTGGCCTTTTTTGGCAAGATAAAAAACACGTTCTGTTTTGATTCCTTCATATTTCAGGGGAACCAAAATGTTTCCATTGCCGTCGATAACACCTTTGAGATTGTTTTTGGTGGCGATTAAAGCCGTCGGTGAGAACTCCAGGTTATCGTATTGTGGCGTAACGGTCACTTTGCCCAAATACCTCACACCAAACTTTTTATTTTCCTGAAAAATCTCCGTACCTCCACCACTTCCGTGCGGTGCAGCAGGTGGCGGACTGTAGCTGGGAGCTCTTTCGCCCTCCCTATTTGGAGAGCTGCTTTCCATCACAGGAGGACGCTGTGCGAAAGCAATAATGCCCGCAAACAGCAAAAGAAAACCGATAAAATTTTTCATTATTTTATTTTTTCGGAAGGAAAACCTCAGCAAGCATACATCTTGCGCTTCCTCCACCATTCACTTCGATGGTATTTAAATCTGAGTAAATAATTTCACAGTACTTTTCGATATTTGAAACTTGTTCAGCATTTAATGACTGATAAGCAGTTTGGCTCATCACCAAAAACTTTACGCCATCTTTATTCTGAACCTGAAGCATATTTCCGGCGAACTGCTGCATCTGCGCTTCAGAAATCTCAATGATTTCTTTACCTGAATTTTTAATGGTTTCTGCAACATTGTTTCTTTCCAAATCACTGTCGATACAGTCTAAACAAATCACCACAAACTGATCAGCAACACACATCATTACATTGGTATGGTAAATTGGAAGTCTTTCTTCGCCCACTGTTTGAAATGAATGAAAAACAACAGGCGTAAACCCATAATCTGCGCAGAATTTTCTAAATAAATTTTCATCCAATCTTAAAGAAACCGAACCGTAAGCAATTTTATTATCGTGATCGAAAATCATGCTTCCTGTGCCTTCCAAAAAATGCCCCTGTGTTTCTGAAAATGACAAATCATCGATTTCAGCCACTTCAAAACCATTATTTTTAATGGTTTCAATGATATCTTCACGTCGCTCTACTCTTCTGTTAGATGCAAACATTGGATATAAAACCACTTTTCCATCCTTATGGAAACTTACCCAATTGTTCGGGAAAATAGAATCCGGTGTGTGCGGATCTAATGTATCTTTAACTGAAATTACATTGATACCTTTTGCTCTCAGTTTTTCAACAAAAATTTTGAATTCTGCCAAAGCTTTTGACTGAATATCTGCACCTTTCTGCTCTACCTGAAAGTAGTTATTTTCTGCCGTTTCTGCGTTGTAACCGAATGCGATCGGCTCTATCATTAATACTGTATCTGTTGTCTGCATTTTTTTTAATTTTATAAAATAATATTAAATCCGGAATAAAAATCTGTCAGTCCATAATAGCTTAGTGTGAGAAATACTGTATCTATTAAACCATGAACAATGATATTTATCCAAATATTATTGAATTTTAAGTATATAAATCCGAAAGCTAATCCGAATAAGAAAGTCATCACTAATCCCGAAATCCCTTGATATATATGAGGCAATGAAAACACAATTGCACTTAAAAATACGAGTAGTATTTTCTTTTCACCAAAAAGCTTCCGAAACTGTGAAAAAGCAAAACCACGAAACAAAAGTTCCTCGCCAATTGCTGCACTAATCCACATGTTAACAAGCCATTTAAAATATTGATGGGGATTATTTTCTATTATTTTAAAAGATGAATAATCTGCCGGCTCATTAAAAACTTTGCTTGTCAAAGGTTGGAAAATAAAATCCATAGAAAGCTCTAAAATGAGATAGCAAATCAAAATGATTTTAATTTCTGAGGATTTTATTTTCTTAAAATTAAGACTTTTAAAATTTCCATCTTGTAAATATGAAAGTAAAAGAATAGCTAAAATAATGACACAAAATGTAAACGGAAACTTTGTGAACGGATTATATATCAATGAAAAAGTTAGCACTAAAAGCAATAGTGCAACCCATTTATTATTTAATAATACTTTCAAATTCATTCTCTAACTTATTCTCTTACCAATGGCATTGTAGAACATCTCAATAAACCACCCATTTTCGAAATCTCTCTGTATGGAATTTCTTCCACCGTCATTCCCCAAACATCTCTCAAATGATTGTTCATTCTTGTGAAAGCTTTGTCGGAAACGACAACTTCCGGTGAGATCGAAAAAATATTCGGGAACATTTCAAACATCTCTTCATCTGTTATGTGAAAGCAGTTTTCTTCCCCAAAAATATCAATGATTAAATTGTAATCGCTTTCGTCAACAAATCCGTTTTTATAGATGATGCATTTATCTTTTCCTATTGGGTTGAACGTACAGTCTAAATGCAGAATTCCCTGATAAGGCTCTCTGTCATTTTTCTTTAATTCAAGATCGATGATTCTTTTTTTCGGAAAATATTCTTTTAGAATTTCGATGGCGTATTCGTTGGTTCTTGCAGTTTTATAGTTTCTGTAATCTTCACTGAAACACGTTCCGATGAAAATAAAGTCATTCCAAACGATAACGTCACCCCCTTCAATGTGTGCGGTTTCGGGAAGATTGATGATTTTCCTCCAGGCTACTTCTTCGAAAACCTCTTTGTAGGCTTCCTGCTCATCGGCTCTGTCGGCAATTACATTTGAGATAATCATTTTATCATCAATTACAAAAGCTACATCTCTTGCAAAAACCTGATTATAGTCTTCAATAATATCCGGTCGGAAAACCTGTACATCGTATTTTTTGAGAACTTCTTCAAAAGCGTTCATTTCGCTGATGATATCTTCTTCAGTTGGGTAAATATTATGTTCAATGGTATGATATGATTTTGCATCATAGCTTTCTTCCAAAGTCGGGACAGCTCCCATAGAATTGGGCTGTCCCAAAACCACCGACCTCAGTCTTCCGGTTTCGTTTTTAATGTTTAATTTCATTTGTAGAAATTTTATTCTTAAGGTCAAATCCAATCGCCTTAATTTTTCTCGTTAATATTTATAAATTAAGTAAACGGCGATTTCATCAATAATGAGAATTACGCAAATATAATCAAATAGCTCAGTAGTTAAAAGAATATGAATAAAGACCTTGTAACTTGTACTTTTTCAGATAATTTTAGATTAACAAGAGATTTTTTCAAGAAAAAAATTTAGAACTAAAGATTATTTTGGTTTAAATATTCTAAATGAAATTATTTTTAAAAAGCTTTTTTAGAATTTACTGGTAAATATTACTCTTTATTTTAGAAAATCAATGTATTCTGAAGGCGTTTTTCCCATCTGTTCTTTGAAGATTCTATTGAAAGTAGATTGTTGCGAAAAACCAGCCGATTTATAAATATGCTCTAAAGTAAACTTGTCTTGAGCTCTTTGATCTAAATCATTTTTGACCTGATTGATTCTATATTGATTAATCAGCTGATTAAATTTTTTATCACCAATTTTATTTAAAGCCTTTGACACATACGTGGTGTTAGATTCGACCATTTCGGCTAATTTTCTAATATTAAATTCAGGATTCTGAAAAGGTTTCTCAAGCTCGAGGCAATTTATTATTTTATTATATAGTACGTTGTATTTTTCATCTTCCGTAAGATATTGATTTTCTGTGAGCAGCTCAGATCCGTTTACAGCTTCAGGAACAATACGACTGATAGTTTCATTTTCAGGTATATCCTTTTTATAATGAGAAACTTTGTCTGTATAGAAAAGAATCATCAGCGAAAAATACGTAGCTACAGAAAAGCCAATATTCTCTTGCAACACGAGATTCTGGGGATATTTTGCGTAAAACTTTACATCCAAAGATAAGTTAAAAAATGTTGATACATCAACAGCAAAAAAATGAAAACATAAGAAAAACGCTGAAGTAAAAACAGCTGTTCTGAATGTAAACAGAAAATTCGTCATCAGTATAATAGGCACAAACAGAAAGAAAACTGCGTCAGTAACATTCACAAGCAGTAAACTTATGTATCCTATGAAAACTGCAATGGAAAATAAAAGAATTCTAAAGATAATTATGAAATCATACTTGGTTTTTGATATGAGAAAACCCGTATAAACCGTCAGAAAAAAAGCAAAAACCAAAATTCCTCGGGGTACGATTACAAAATTTTCTATTGCAAAGCTTAAGACAATGTAGCATAAGAACACACATGCTATGGATAAAAAGAAAATTTTACCAAACTCTCTTTTGAGGTCATCAATTGTATTTTTCATCATTGTGTAAATTATAGCAATCACTTTTTATACTAAATACAACAAGCGAAGCTGGATTCTAAAACCTATTAGATTGCACTGAAATGCATTCAGTTAATTCAAAAACATAAGTTAATTCAAAAATACAAAATATTTAATACATTAAAAATCAATTAGATAAATTTTTAATCATTTAATTAAACAAATCACTATATAATAGTTTTATTATCGTCTGAAAAACATCAAAATTTGTAACCATAAATGCAAAGTTAATGAGACTGTATAAAAATAAAATTATTGAATCTTTCAAAATTTGATTCCCTTAATTTTTACCATTCATTTTAGCATTCTGCTTTTAAAGTTTAAAAGAAACATCAACTAAAATTAATTTTTCAGGGCAAGAAAAGTTCCATTATTATAACTAAAAAAAACAACAATGATGAAAAAATTATTTATTTTCTGCTTTTTAGCAGTTACTTTTAAGTGCTTTTCTCAAGCCGTTACTCCCATTTCATGTGTAAATGCCCAGGCTTATGTTGTCATGCAGGATATCCCGGGAACAAGTGGTATCTCAGGATTTTACAGCGTAGACATTGGTACCGGACATGTTTCTTTAATTAAAAATCCGATAATCCCAACATCTACCGGAATTACAGGCAGAAGAATTAACTGTATCGGACATAATAAGCAGGACGGATTTATTTACGGTTACAGAACCAACTCCAACCAAATCATAAAAATAGACGCCAATGGAAATTACGATTTAATCACTGTTCCAGGCTTAAGTTCAAGTACGGTTGGCTCTGCAACTGCGGGTGCCGTTCACGAAAACACACTGTATATCTTTAAGAATAGCACAGCTACACTGTACAAAATTGACCTGAGTACACTAGCTGTCTCAACAACAAATTTTTCAACTCCAATTCCTATTTTTAATTTTCAAATTAATGATTTTACTTTTGGATCTGATCATAACATCTACGGAATCACTCAACCTGCCGGTACCAATACAAGAAAGCTTTTTAGGATAAATCTTACCACCAATGCATTACAGTTTTTAGGTGACGCTTTGGGGACTGATATCAATTCCGAACAAGATACATCTTGGGGAACTACTTTCAGGGATGTACAAAATAATCTGTATGTAGGAAATAACGGAAGTCGTAATACATATAAATTTACTTATAATTCAGCCACGCAGACTTATGATTTAAATGCGAATCTTTTTAATACCGCAGATAATATCGGCCAAGTCTTAGCTGATGGTGCAAGCTGTAATTTTACACTTCCACCCAGCACTCATGCTGATCAGTACTGTATTGTGCAACCAACGCTTCCTCAAACCATTACATTCAGTGTCTTGGCAAATGATGTAGCCGGAACCTATGCTATTGACCCCCAAACGGTCAAACTAATTGATCCCGTAACATCAACTCCATCAACATCTGTAACGATTTCCGGACAAGGTACTTTCACGGTGAATGCCGCAAACGGTGAGATTACTTTTAGTTCTTTAAGCACTTTTACTCAGCCGGTAACAATTGAATATACTGTTGCAGACACTTTAGGGAATATATCTTCTCCGGCGGTCATTACTATTGGTACTTGCTATTGTACCAACCCTGCTGTAACGGGAACTCCAGACGGGTACACAAAATTTGGTATTACTGCTCAGAAAAAACAAGATGCCTGGCCCACCAGCATACCTAATGGTTTCATTGCATTAGAATCTAAAGAAAAAGGATTCGTTATTAGCCGAGTAAATCATGTGAGTACAACTCCTCAAACGGGAGATTCTATTACTGAACCTAAAGAAGGTATGATTGTGTATGATATTCAGGATGCGTGCGTGAAGCTTTTTAACGGAACCCAATGGAAATGCATTAACAGAAGTTGTAATTAATAAAAACCCAAAACATGAAAAAAATAATTTTAAGTTTAATGTTCTGTCTATTGACAACAGTTTTTTATGGTCAGATAGCAATCGGAAAACAGACTGTAGACGGTGGTTCTACACTCTTAGATTTCGACAACAACACAGCTAATACAAGAGGTCTCATCCTACCCGCTGTAACCAATATAAATCTTGCACTTTCTTCAACACCGACAGATAACAATGGTACTTTTGTTTTTGATCTAAGCGACAGCAAAATAAAAATGTATGAAAACAAAAGCTGGAAAGATTTAAGTGACGCTGGAGATTCCACATCTATTTCAGTAAACAATTCCGAAGAATCAACGCCTCAACAAGGGGTAATTATAGGCTCTCCTAACAGCAGTGCAAAAGGAATCCTTGTACTGGAATCCGGCAACAAAGCAATGATTCTTCCAAAAATTGCTAATCCACATAACACCGTAAAAAGTCCATATCCGGGTTTTATGTGCTACGACACAGTGGGTAAAGCGATTGCTATATTCGACGGAAAAGTTTGGAGCTATTGGAAATAAGTTAATGAATTATGGTCAAAATCAGCAATGCTAAAAAAGTGAATAAGGTAACTCCGTTTATCTTTAGTCTTCTTGTGATAATAGGGATACTAATAGTCTTAATCAGTTTTGATTTTTTAAATCTAAAAGATGATTTGTTTTTTCTTACGTTTTTGGTTTTAGCGGAAATATTGCTTTTGAAATTTGCTTTCGAGATAAATTTCTTTCAATATGAAGATAGCGGGGAAGTAACATCCATAAAAAATTATCACTGTTGGAAATCAAAAAGTTCTAAGTGGTCTTTGGAGCTCCCAAAAAACAAGATCAAATCATGTGAATATAGAAAGAGACTTTTCAATGGAATACTCAGTATAATCATCGAGAGAAACGATGGAAGAAAACAAACCATTCGTTATCAAATATATTTTTTGCAAAAAGAGGAAATACAGTGTATGCTGATTTCATTAAAAAAAAATAAACCGCCTGTTGAGGCGGTTTAATTTATTATCTATCTGTTTGCGATATCGATATAATCTCTTTTTTGAGCTCCTTGGTAAACCTGTCTTGGTCTTCCGATTGGATCTCCTTTCAATCTCATTTCTTTCCATTGAGCAATCCATCCCGGAAGTCTTCCCAATGCGAACATTACGGTAAACATTTCTGTAGGAATTCCTAATGCTCTGTAGATGATTCCTGAATAGAAGTCTACATTTGGATACAATTTTCTTTCGATGAAGTATTCGTCTTCAAGAGCTACTTTTTCTAATTGCATTGCAATATCAAGTGCCTTATCTTCAATTCCTAAAGCAGCTAACAAATCGTCAGCAGCTTTTTTGATGATTTTCGCTCTTGGATCGAAGTTTTTGTACACTCTGTGTCCAAAGCCCATCAAACGGAAGCTGTCGTTTTTGTCTTTCGCTTTTGCAACCCATTTGTTAACGTCTCCACCATCTTTTTCGATCAATTCAAGCATTTCGATAACCGCTTGGTTAGCACCACCGTGAAGTGGTCCCCAAAGTGCAGAAATACCGGCAGAAACTGATGCAAAAAGACCTGTATGAGCAGAACCAACCATTCTTACAGTAGATGTAGAACAGTTTTGCTCGTGATCTGCGTGAAGGATTAATAATTTATCTAAAGCTTCTGTGATTACAGGATTGATTGTAAATTCTTCGTTTGGCAATCTGAAAGCCATTTTGTAGAAATTCTCTACATAGTTCAGGCTGTTATCTCCGTGGTTTAATGGTAAACCTAAAGTTTTTCTGTAAGTCCAAGCCGCAAGGTGAGCGAATTTTGCGATAAGCAATTCAGCAGCAAGATCCATCTCTTCTTTAGACTGTACGTTAACCGCCTTAGGGTTAAACGCCGTTAAAGCAGATGTTAATGTAGATAAAACTCCCATTGGGTGCGCAGAACGAGGGAAAGCATCGATGATTTTTTTCATCTCCTCTGCTACGAAGTTATATTTTTTGATGTTACCGTTGAAGGTATTGAACTGCTCTTCAGTTGGCAACTCACCGTGTAACAATAGGTACATTACTTCTGTAAAGTTTGACTTCTCAGCGATTTGCTCGATAGGATAACCTCTGTAGAACAATTCTCCCTGATCTCCGTCAAGATACGTGATGTCGCTAAGCGTAGCACCTGTATTTTTGTATCCTAAATCTAAGGTAATAAGACCGGTTTGGTCTCTCAATTTTGAAATATCTATTCCTCTGTCTCCGATTGTACTATCTACGATAGGATATTCATACGAATTACCGTCGTAATTCAATATAACTTTGTTGTCTGACATTATTATAATATTTTATTTTAAATTTCTTAAAAATACACAAAAAAACAGCAACCAAAAAATAGTATGCTGTTTTTTTTAGATTTTATTATCTGTTAATTTTAAATGCGTCTAATCCAGGGAAATAAGCTGTATCACCCAAAGCTTCTTCAATTCTTAAAAGCTGGTTGTATTTCGCCATTCTGTCTGATCTTGAAGCAGAACCTGTTTTAATCTGACCACAATTCATAGCAACTGCCAAATCAGCGATTGTAGAATCTTCAGTTTCACCCGATCTGTGAGACATTACTGATGTAAACTTGTTGTGCTGAGCCATCTGTACAGCAGCCATCGTTTCAGAAAGAGAACCGATTTGGTTTACTTTTACCAAGATTGAGTTTGCAATCCCTTCTTTCACACCTCTTGCCAATCTTTCAACATTGGTTACGAATAAGTCGTCCCCAACTAACTGTACTCTGTCACCGATTTTGTCGGTTAACATTTTCCAGCCTTCCCAGTCATTTTCCTGCATACCGTCTTCGATAGATATAATCGGATATTTGTTTGCCAGTTCAGCCAAGTAAGACACCTGCTCGCTGCTTGAGAACTGAGGCGCATCAGCAGTCTGGAATTTTCTGTAATCGTAAATTCCGTCTTTGTAAAATTCTGAAGCCGCACAATCCAATGCAATCATTACATCATCACCAGGCTTGTAACCTGCTTTTTCGATAGCCTGAAGCAAAGTATCCAAAGCATCTTCAGTTCCTGCAAAAGTCGGCGCAAAACCACCTTCATCACCTACAGCCGTAGAAAGACCTCTTGAATGAAGAATAGATTTCAGGTTGTGGAAAATTTCAGTTCCTTTTCTCAATGCGTGAGAGAAAGAATCTGCTTTTACCGGCATTACCATAAATTCCTGGAAAGCAATCGGCGCATCTGAGTGAGAACCACCATTGATTACGTTCATCATCGGAACAGGAAGTGTATTGGCGTTTACACCACCAACATATTTGTATAACGGCATTTTTAGTTCAGCAGCAGCAGCTTTTGCAGCAGCCAAAGAAACACCAAGAATTGCGTTTGCCCCTAAGCTTCCTTTGTTGCTGGTTCCATCCAATTCGATCATAATCTGATCGATCAAATTCTGATCAAAAACCGGAAGACCTACCAACTCAGGAGAAATAACTTCTCTTACATTTTCTACAGCCTTAGAAACACCTTTTCCCATCCATTCAGAACCGCCATCACGCAATTCTACTGCTTCATGCTCACCAGTAGATGCTCCGGAAGGAACAGCCGCACGCCCCATCGCCCCACTTTCTGTAAATACATCAACTTCAACTGTAGGATTCCCTCTTGAATCCAAAATCTGTCTCGCTTCTATGTAAGAAATGTAACTCATTTTATTTATTATTTTTATAGTTCAGACAAATTTACTGAAATTTTAAATCTTTAAGTTACGGGAGTGTTATTTTGTGATGCTTTATTGAGTTAAATTTTAGTTAATTTTAGTCATTATATAATATTTTTTTTCTTTGAATTTTAAAATTATAATTCTCCAAAATTTTTAGAGAACGCTGTTTACAATGAAAATTGTTATTCTTTTTTATCGCATTGAAACTTACATTTCAAAGTTCCCAATACAAACCCGATCAAACAATTACCCAAAAGTCTCATTTTGCAATTCCACTTTAAAAAACAAATGCGTACCATTCTCCGTCATTACTTCGCAATGACCATTTTGCTCCTGCATTCTGCGCTTCATATTTCGGAGACCGTTTCCTCCTGAATTTGTTTCATTAATTCCAATGCCGTTATCGAAGATTTTCATTATAAATTCTTTATCTTTCTGAATAAACGATAATTTTAGTTCAGTGGATTGGCTGTGTTTATACGCATTGTTTAAAGCTTCTTTCAGACAAAGAAAAAGATTCCTTCTCAGTTCGGTTGTGATTGTGGTTCCAGAAATAACATCTTCGATTTCAGTAATTAATTGAATTTTTGTTTTCTTTAAAAAATTAAAAGCATACGTTTTTGCGTACTCTACAAAACTTCCGATGGTATCGTTTCCTGAATTAAGGCTCCAAAGCATTTCCCTCATGGAAAGGTTCATTTCTTCAGAAGTTTTTAACAGCTCATCGATGTCGCTGATTAAATCTCCATTATCTGCTTTTTGCTTTAAAAATTCTGCCTGCAATTTTAATGCCGAAATTCCTGCACCAAGGTCGTCGTGCATATCGTGGGAAATACGTTCACGCTCCTGTTCGATGAGTTTTTGTTTTTCTAATTCTTTTTGGAGGAGCTGGTTTTGGTGTTCGGATTCTTTGAGTTGGTTTTCTTTGAGATATAGAAGTTGTCTTTTATTATACATCAGCACAATTACAATAATGAAACAAACAAACAGCATCATGATTCCGATTGCAATCAAATAGGCTAATTTAATTTCATCCTGAATTTCATTCATATCATTTTACTTTAGTTTCAAATTTATTTAGAGAGATAAAAAACATTGCATACATTAAAATATTAATGATATTTTGTCCTGTTTTCAGAAACTGCAAAAATTTCAGGTCGTTTTTAGCAAAGTAAAACATTGGAGTAATTCTGAAAATGAAAAAACAGCTCCACATCAATAATGCAGTGAAAATCCAAAAAGCCGGGTCGTCTGTTATCTTGTATTCATCAAAGAAAGTTATTTTCTGAAAGTACCATAATAATGAATTAATAATATAAAAAAGCGTTATAGTAATTCCTATTCTTTTGTCGAAATCCTGACAAGTAAAATCAGTTATAAACACTACAAATCCTAAAGATAAAATTGCAGAAATTAGAGAAACTAATTTAATAGTTTTCCGGAAGCCAGCTGTGAAGTAAAAGGTAAAATATATTATACAAAACAGAAAATAAATATTGTATTGAAGACCAGTTTTAACTTCTGGATTCAAAAAATCTCTTGTAAAAGCAATGCATTCATTAAGAAAGGTAATCAGTAAATACACAAAAATGAATTTTTGAGACCTAAAACCATTTTTCCGTCCAACAAAAAACGATTTCGCAAGAGTAAGCAATAAAAATAGTTTATATATAATCCCAACAATCATTCACTAAGGTTTTAGATCTCCGGCATCAAATCCGTCATCGACAAAATTACCACTTGTATCTATTGCATGCACTGAAAAGGATATTCGATCGTATTTTTCAACAGGCACACTTGTATAGTCGCTACCATCATTATCTTTTGCGGGAACAAAATAGATCATATTGAAATTTAATTGTGAAACTACAGACTTACTTTCCATTTTAACAAAATAATTTTCTATATCGCTGACTTTGTATATGACACACTGCGTTGCTTTCTTTCCATTAAAATTTGTCTGACTAGCCAAACCTCTTTGATAGAATCCTATCTGCTCATTTAGTTTTTTACCATCAATAAATTTCCCATTTGAAAGAATAAACTTTTTATCGGAGCCCAAATCTTGAAAATTTGTATTATTGGACAATGCTAGACCTAAATTAAGTTTAGAAGTATTTGAATCCTGTATAAAATAAAATTTTGCAGACTTATAGTTTGTATATTTTTCAATTAATTCTTTAAAATTTGAGTAATCTAAAGTAAACTTATCAATTAGATTTGGATGTTTTGATGCCGCTTCAGCAAACTTAGTAGTATATTGTCTTTCAATATGTGCTGGAATCATTTCAATAAAAACGGCAGCACTATCAAGATTCTTAGTAATCGTATCATCGGGTGTTGAGCTAACACTATCTCCATTACTATTTTCAGCTTCTTGTCCTTTTTTACAGCTTAACAGTGCAAAACAAAATAGTATTACAATGACTAAAGATTTTAAGATTCTCATAATTTCTAGTTTTTAAAATAGTTAAATTTATTAATAGCCTCCACTTTATTATTGACGTGGAGTTTTCTGTAAATATTTCCGACGTGCTTTTTCACAGTGTCGATGCTTATGAAAATCTTGTCGGCAATTTCTTTGTATAAAAGACCGGCTGAGAGTAGTTCTACGATTTCAATTTCACGTCTGGTCAATTCTTCGCACTCGTTTTGATCAGTTGTTTTTCGTTCAAAATGACTTAGGACTTTTCTGGCAATTGAGAAACTCATGGGGGCACCGCCGTTGTAGACATCACGGATTGAGCTGAGGATTTTATCCATGCTTTCGCCTTTTACGAGATAACCTGTAGCACCTGCTTTCAGAGAATTGAAGACTTTTTCGTCATCTTCAAAACTTGTACACATGATGAATTGGGTTTTGGGTAGGTCTTTTTTGATTTTAGAAATGACATCAATGCCGAGCATATCCTGAAGCTGGATATCCATCATCACAACATCCGGTTGGTAAAATGAGAGTTCTTCCAAAGCATTTTTACCATTGAAAAACTGGGCAACAACTTTCATGTCATCCTGGTAATCGATGACTTTTTTCAACGCATTGTTGTAGTTTTTTTCGTCTTCTACTATGGCTATGGAAATGCTCATGTTGGTATTGTTTAAGACAAATTTCGACAGAATTCGGAACAGAATCAATTACACGTTCGGGTAATTTTAAAGTTTTTGAGTTTCCGTGGAATGGTTTAGTTTTTGTTTCTTAAATTTAGTTAAAATTTAAACAAGAATAAAGAGAATTACCAAAAGTTTTTAATTTAATAATATAGCATGAAAAATTTAACTTTAGCCATTCTAATTTTCACAGCACTAATCAGTTGTGGTAAAGGAGGCAACAAAAACGTTATCAAGACAGATAATGAAGGGACTGTTTTGGCAGATAATGGAAAAGTGGACGAAAATGTGTCTTATAATACAGATGCAACCGGCAAAAAAATAATACGAAACAATTACCAATATATTGCAACTGATGGATCTCGGGTAAAAGTTATTTTTGATTATGAACCCGGAACGAGCGATGTGGAAATCAGCAGCAACGGCAAAACGTTTAAACTCGACAAAATAAAATCAGACGGAAAAGTGACGACCTACGAAAATGGCGATATGAAAGCCACAGTAAAGGGAGACAGTTTGATTTTGCATCAGGGGAAAAATATCATTGAACTGGTGAAAGGCAAATTGTAAAGCACAAAAAAAACCGCTCAGAAATCTGAACGGTTTTTTATTATATCTGTAAGAATATTATTCTCCAGCTTTTTCTTCAGTAGAATCTGTTGACTCAGCCTTAGGCTCTTCAACTTTCTCCTCCACCGCTGGAGCAGCTTCAACAGCTACTTTTGCAGTAGTAGATCTTCTACTTCTTCTTGTCGTCTTTTTCTCCTCAGCATTAGGATTGTAAAGTTCGTTGAAATCAACAAGCTCGATAAGAGCCATGTCAGCAGCATCACCTTTTCTGAAACCAGTTTTGATGATTCTTGTGTAACCTCCGTTTCTTTCTGCGATTTTAGGAGCTACTGATCTGAAAAGTTCAGTAACAGCCTCTTTACTTTGAAGATATGAAAAAACAATTCTTCTATTGTGTGTAGTATCTTCTTTTGCCTTTGTTAATAGAGGTTCAACATATACTCTTAAAGCTTTAGCTTTAGCTACAGTAGTGTTGATTCTCTTATGCTCAATTAGAGAACAAGCCATATTAGAAAGTAAAGCGCTTCTGTGTGAAGACGTTCTTCCTAAGTGATTGAATTTTTTACCGTGTCTCATTATTATTTAATTATCAGCGTCTAATTTATATTTTGCAACGTCAAAACCGAAGTTAAGACCTTTTGAATGCACCAATTCTTCTAGTTCTGTCAAAGATTTTTTACCAAAATTTCTGAATTTCATCAAATCAGACTTACTGTAAGAAACCAATTCTCCAAGAGTTTCTACTTCAGCTGCTTTCAGACAGTTTAGGGCTCTTACAGAAAGATCCATATCTGCTAATTTAGACTTAAGTAATTGTCTTGTATGAAGTGTTTCTTCGTCGTATTGAATAGATGCTTTCACAGCTTCAGTCTCCAGAGTGATTCTCTCATCAGAGAACAACATGAAGTGATAAATTAATATCTTTGAAGCTTCAGTTAAAGCATTCTGAGGGCTGATAGAGCCATCAGTTTCTATATCTAATACAAGTTTTTCGTAGTCTGTTTTTTGCTCTACACGGTAATTTTCAATACTATACTGTACTTTCTTGATTGGTGTAAAGATAGAATCAATAGCAATGGTACCGATAGGTGCATTGTTTGATTTGTTTTGCTCTGAAGGAACATAACCTCTACCTTTATCAATATTGAAAGTAATTTCGAAAGAAACATCAGCGTTTAGGTTACAAATTACCAATTCCGGGTTTAAAACCTCGAAACCGCTCATTGATTTTCCTAAATCTCCTGCTGTAATAACCGTTTGCCCCGAAACTTTAGCAACTACCTGCTCATTAGCCTGGTTTTCTGCTGAAGCTTTCAATCTTACCTGCTTAAGGTTAAGAATGATTTCGGTTACATCTTCGATTACTCCCGGAATAGTTGAAAATTCGTGCTCTACACCTTCTATTTTGATAGATGAAATAGCGTATCCTTCCAGAGAAGAAAGCAACACTCTTCTCAAAGCATTACCGATTGTAAGCCCGAAACCTGGTTCTAAAGGACGAAATTCGAATTGACCTTTAAATTCATCAGAGTTAAGTAGGATTACTTTATCGGGTTTTATGAATTGTAAAATTGCCATATTGTTGGGTTGAGCAAAAATTTGATTAAAAAATTATTTAGAGTAAAGTTCGACGATAAGCTGTTCCTTGATGTCTTCCGGAATTTGGATTCTTTCAGGAGCAGTAATGAAGGTACCTTCTTTCTTCTCATCGTTGAATTGTAACCACTCGTAGTTTGATTTTGCAGCTAAAGCTTCAGCTACAACATCAAGAGATTTTGATTTCTCTCTGATAGCGATTACATCACCAGCCTTTACTAAATAAGATGGAATGTTTAAGATTTCACCATTCACAGTGATGTGTCTGTGTGAAGTCAATTGTCTAGCACCAGATCTTGTTTTAGCAAAACCTAATCTGTAAACAACGTTATCCAGTCTTGATTCGCAAAGTTGCAATAGAACTTCACCTGTTACACCTTTACTTCTGTGCGCTTTTTCGAAAAGGTTAGCAAATTGTCTTTCTAAAATACCGTAAGTATATTTAGCTTTTTGCTTTTCCATTAACTGAACAGCATATTCAGATTTTTTTGCGCCTCTTCTTTTGTTAGGACCGTGTTGTCCTGGCGGTTGGTTTTTTCTTTTCTCGAAGTTTTTATCATCTCCGTAGATTGCAGCACCAAACTTTCTAGCAATCTTAGTTTTAGGTCCAATATATCTTGCCATAATGGGTAAATTCTAAAAATTAAACTCTTCTTCTTTTTGGTGGTCTACATCCGTTGTGTGGCATAGGCGTCACGTCAACGATTTCTGAAACTTCAATTCCTGAATTGTGAATAGATCTGATAGCAGATTCTCTACCTGCACCTGGACCTTTCACAAACACCTTTACTCTTCTTAAACCAGCTTCGTGAGCTACAGCAGAGCAATTTTCAGCTGCCATTTGAGCAGCAAAAGGAGTATTCTTTTTAGAACCTCTGAATCCCATTTTACCGGCAGAAGCCCAAGAGATTACCTCTCCGTTTTTATTTGTTAAAGAAATGATGATGTTATTGAAAGACGCCTGAATGTGCGCTTCACCAATAGCCTCAACTTTTACTTTTCTTTTTTTAACTACTTTAGTTTGTTTTGCCATAATTCCTAACGATTATTTACTAGCTTTTTTCTTGTTAGCAACAGTTTTTCTCTTTCCTTTACGTGTTCTAGAGTTGTTTTTCGTTCTCTGGCCTCTTAAAGGTAATCCAAGTCTGTGACGTATTCCTCGTTGGCATCCTATGTCCATTAATCGCTTAATGTTCAATTGCACTTCAGATCTAAGCTCTCCTTCTACTTTGATGTTTTCTGAGATATAAGTTCTGATTGCAGCCAATTCATCGTCATTCCATTCGTTGACTTTTTTGTCTTCGCTGATACCGGCGTTCTTAAGGATTTCGGAAGATGTACTTCTTCCAACTCCGTAGATGTAAGTTAAACCGATAACTCCTCTTTTGTTTTTTGGTAAATCAATACCTGAAATTCTCGCCATAATTTAATGTTAACCTTGTCTTTGTTTAAATTTTGGGTTTTTCTTGTTGATTACAAACAGTACACCTTTTCTGCGTACGATTTTGCAATCAGCACTTCTTTTTTTAATTGATGCTCTAACTTTCATTTTGAAAATTTTTGTTTTTCTTTATTACCAAACGAAATCAATGACTTCATTTGTATATCTATTCTTTAACAATAGCCAAACGGAGTATCGCATCCGTTTGGCATTTGTTTTTTAGTATCTAAATGTAATTCTACCTTTCGAAAGATCGTAAGGAGACATTTCAAGTTTTACCTTATCACCAGGTAACAGTTTAATATAATGCATTCTCATCTTCCCTGAAATATGAGCAATAAGCATATGCCCGTTTTCCAGCTCTACACGAAACTGTGCATTAGAAAGCGCTTCAGTAATTACGCCATCCTGTTCAATATGTTTTTGTTTTGCCATAAATTAATATCCGGTTGTTCTTGACAATTTTGACTGCATCAAACCATCATAATGATGATTTAGCAGATAAGTATTGATCTGTTGAACAGTATCTAATATTACTCCCACCATGATCAATAGCGATGTACCACCGAAAAACAGGGCAAAAGCATCTGTCTGAACAAAGCTTCCATGCACAATTGCCGGAAGGACTGCAAAGATAGCTAAAAATATTGAACCTGGCAAAGTAATTTTTGACAATATATCATCCAGATAATCAGCAGTCTCTTTCCCTGGTCTCACCTTCGGTACCAAACCACCTTGTCTCTTAAGATCATCAGCCATTTGGTTTACAGGAATTGTGATTGCTGTATAAAAGAATGAAAAGATAATAATCAATAACGCAAACAATACATTGTACTGCCAGCTGAATACATTTTTAAAACCTGCAAGGAAAGTATTAGACTCGTCTACTTTTGTAAGCAAACCAGGTACGAACATCAATGCCTGAGCAAAGATGATCGGCATTACACCGGCTGCGTTTACTTTCAACGGAATCCACTGTCTTGCACCCTGCATAAGATTTTTATTTACACCTCCTCTTGCCTGAGCTCTGCTTACATACTGAATAGGAATTTTTCTTACAGCCACCGATAATACAACAGCTAAAAGTACCACTATCATCCAGAATAGAACTTCAATCATGATCATGATAGAACCTAAACCTCCTTTACCATTCTGAACTGCAATTTCCTGTACAAATGCTTCCGGTAATCTTGAAAGGATTCCCACCATAATAAGGATAGAAATACCGTTCCCGATACCTTTGTCGGTGATTTTCTCACCCAACCACATTGCAAATACAGAACCACCTACCAAGATTACAATACTTGGCAACCAGAACATAATTGAATTAGGATCTACAAAATACGCAGACTGGAACTGAGCGTAAGGTAAGAACAACTGAGTGATCGAAGTTAAATAAGAAGGCGCCTGTACAAGACAAACTCCAATTGTTAACCATCTTGTAATCTGATTCAGTGTGTTTCTACCAGACTCTCCGTCTTTCTGTAGTTTCTGAAGATAAGGAATTGCCATCCCCATCAGCTGAACAATGATTGATGCAGAAATATAAGGCATAATACCTAACGCCATCACAGAAGCGTGGCTGAACGCCCCTCCTGTAAATGACGAAAGCAAGCCAAGGAGTCCTGCTCCTTGCTTGTTTCCGCCTTGATTTTTATAATGCTCTAAGAGATCTCCCACTTCTGCAAGGTTAATCGCAGGTAAGGAGATGAAAGATGCGAATCTATACACAAGGATGATAAATAAAGTAAAGAGAATTTTTTCTCTCAGCTCTTTTAAGCTCCAAATATTTTTGAGGGTCTGTATAAATTCTTTCATTACTGTTTATTATAAGGTAATTGCTTTTCCTCCTGCTTTAGAGATTAGCTCTTCAGCAGATTTAGTGAATTTGTCTGCAGAGATTGAAACCGCAGATTTCAATTCACCTCTACCCATAATTTTCACTAATTCGTTTTTAGTAATTAAACCGTTCTCAATCAATACTTCTCTCGTGATTTCTCCAGTGATAGATTTGTTCTCGATTAAAGTCTGAATAGTATCAAGGTTAATTCCTCTAAACTCTTTTCTGTTTACATTTTTGAAACCGAATTTCGGTAATCTTCTTTGTAAAGGCATCTGTCCACCTTCGAAACCGATTTTCTGAGAATAACCAGCTCTTGCTTTCTGACCTTTGTGACCTTTTGTAGAAGTACCTCCTTTTCCAGTACCCTGACCTCTACCAATTCTTTTTGAATTGAAAGTAGATCCTGCAGCTGGTTTTATGTTGTTTAAATTCATTTTAAAATTATTTTAAAAATTATTTTTGAACTTCAAGTAAGTGACTTACAGCAGCGATCATTCCTAAGATAGAAGGCGTAGCTTCGTGCTCTACAACTTGGTGAAGTTTCTTAAATCCTAATGCTTCAAGCGTTCTCTTTTGGGTTTTTGTTCTACCAATAGCGCTTCTTACTTGCTTTACTTTAATTGTTGCCATTGTTTATTTATTAACCGTTAAACACTTTAGTTAGAGAAACTCCTCTCATTCTTGCGATTTCTTCTGGTCTTCTGATGTCTAACAACGCTTTGAAAGTAGCTTTCACTACGTTGTGAGGGTTAGAAGATCCTTTAGATTTTGAAAGGATATCGTGAATACCAGCAGACTCCAATACCGCTCTTACCGCACCACCGGCGATAAGTCCTGTACCGTGAGAAGCAGGTCTCATGAAGATATCTGCACCACCGTATCTAGCAGAAGTCTGGTGAGGGATTGTATGATTCATTACAGGAACTTTTACTAAGTTTTTCTTAGCATCTTCTACCGCTTTTGCGATAGCAGAAGCAACTTCCTTAGATTTTCCTAAACCAAAACCGATAGTTCCAGCTTCGTCACCTACTACAACAATTGCAGAAAATCCGAAAGCTCTACCTCCTTTGGTTACTTTTGTTACTCTATTTACAGCAACGAGACGATCTTTAAGTTCTAATCCTCCCGGTTTTACTCTTTCTATATTATCTAGTCCTAACATATTTCCGAAATTTAATGATTAGAATTTAAGTCCTCCTTCTCTCGCACCGTCAGCTAAAGCTTTCACTCTACCGTGGTATACGAAACCGTTTCTGTCAAATACAATATTTTCAATTCCTGCAGCGATTGCTTTAGCAGCGATTGCTTTACCTACAGCAGCAGAAATTTCACTTTTTGTTCCGTTAGCTTCTACCCCCTTCTCTCTAGAAGAAGCTGAAGCTAAAGTTTTCCCGTCTTTATCGTCGATTAACTGTGCGTAAATTTCCTTATTACTTTTGTATACAGATAATCTTGGCAAATCAGCAGATCCAGAGATTTTTCCTCTTACTCTTCTTTTGATTCTTATTCTTTTTTCTAATTTACTTAGTGCCATTTTCTTAATTTTTATTAAGCAGATTTACCAGCTTTACGTCTAACAATTTCTCCTACGAATCTTACACCTTTTCCTTTGTACGGTTCAGGTTTTCTGAAAGATCTGATCTTTGCAGCAACCATTCCTAAAAGTTGATTGTCGTGAGACGTTAAAGTAATAATTGGGTTTTTACCTTTTTCAGTCAATGTATCGATGATTACTTCCTTTGGAACTTCTAAAACGATACCGTGAGAGAATCCTAAAGCCAACTCAAGTTTTTGACCTGCGTGTGAAGCTCTGTATCCTACCCCTACCAGTTCTAATTTTTTTGTGAAACCTTCTGTAGTTCCCAAAACCATGTTGTTGATCAACGCTCGGTACAAACCGTGTAGCGCTCTGTGTTGTTTAGCATCAGATGGTCTGCTTACAGTAAGCTGACCGTCGTTTTGCTCAATAGTAACTCCACCAGTAAGCTCCTGAGAAAGTTCTCCCTTTGGACCTTTTACAGTTACTACACCTTCTTTCTCAGTGATTGTAACTCCTGCTGGAACTGTTATAATTGCTTTACCAATTCTTGACATTTTCCTTTGATTAAAAATTAATAAACATAGCAGATTACTTCACCGCCTACTTTCTCTTCTCTAGCTTTCTTATCCGTCATTACTCCTTTAGAAGTAGAGATGATAGAAATACCCAAACCGTTTAGTACTCTTGGAAGTTCACCTGAACCTTTGTACTGTCTCAAACCTGGTCTTGAAGCTCTTTGAATGCTCTTGATTGCTGGTTTGCTGGTTTGCTTGTCGTACTTCAAAGCGATTTTGATCGTACCCTGAACAGCGCTCTCCTCAAACTTGTAGTTTAAGATATAACCCTGATCAAATAAGATCTTAGTAATCTCCTTTTTGATTTTCGATGCAGGAATTTCCACCACTTTGTGGCCTGCGCTTTGTGCGTTCCTTACTCTAGTCAGGAAATCTGAAATTGGATCTGTTACCATTTCTTTGTTTTAAATTATTGGTTTAATGACAACCAGTATTGAAAAGACTTAAAGATTAAAGATTATATGGCTCCGATGTTTCTTCGCCTAATCTCTTTACCTGCAGTATCTCAACAACTTAACTGTCACTTTGATTTTTTAATTTCATTTTATTCTAATAAACATAGCTAAAACGAAGATTAGTCTCCCAGGGAAATAATAATTTTCCTGAGCGGGTGCAAAAGTACAAAAAAAATTTAATAATATTTATTTTTTCTTTACCTCTACGCTTACTTAACTCTGAGCTCTATTTATTAAAATACAGCTGACTTATAAAAATATAGAAGTCAGCTGTAAAAATTTTATTGCTTACCAACTAGCTTTTTTAACGCCTGGGATAAGACCGTTGTTTGCCATTTCTCTGAAAGTTACTCTGGAAATACCGAACGTTCTCATGTATCCTCTTGGTCTGCCTGTCAGTTTACATCTGTTGTGTAATCTTACAGGAGAAGCATTTTTAGGTAATTTCTGAAGTCCTTCGTAATCACCAGCTTCTTTAAGAGCTTTTCTCTTTTCAGCGTATTTAGCTACAGTAGCTTCTCTTTTGCGCTCACGCGCTTTCATTGATTCTTTAGCCATTTCTTAGTTCTTTTTGAACGGTAAACCGAAGTGAGTTAATAATGCTTTAGCTTCTTTATCTGTTTTCGCTGTAGTAACGAAAGTAATGTCCATCCCCTGGATTTTTTTCACTTTGTCAATTACGATTTCAGGGAAGATAATCTGCTCAGTGATTCCTAAGTTATAGTTACCTCTACCATCGAAACCTTCAGCTTTGATACCAGAGAAATCTCTAATACGTGGCAAAGCAGAAGAAGTAAGTCTGTCTAAGAATTCGTACATTTTTGTAGCTCTAAGAGTAACCTTAGCACCTACAGGCATACCTTTTCTTAATTTGAAAGCAGCCTCATCTTTCTTAGAGATAGTACCAACAGCTTTCTGACCTGTGATGTTTGAAAGTTCTTCTACAGCATAATCGATAATTTTCTTATCTGCTGTAGCATCACCTAAACCTTGAGAGATTACAATTTTCTCTAATTTAGGTACCTGCATTACTGATTTGTAGCCAAATTCTTCCATCATTGCAGGAACAATTTTCTCTTTATAAGCTACTATGGGTCTTGCTATATATTCCATGTGTTATTTAAAATTATAAAGTTTCACCCGTTTGCTTGTTGATTCTCACTTTCTTATCTCCTTCGATTTTGTAACCGATTTTGATAGCTTTTCCGTCTTTACCAACTAAAGCTACGTTTGAGATATGAATAGAAGCTTCTTTCTCAGTAATTCCTCCTTGCGGATTAGAAGCTGAAGGCTTAACGTGTTTCTTAACGATGTTAAGACCTGCAACGATAACTCTAGGGTCTCTTCCTTCTTTTTTGATCACTTCAATAACTTCACCTGTTTTCCCTTTAAGATCTTTCTTTCCGGTAGTTACGATTACGTTATCTCCTCTTTTTATTTTTAACTTTGACATTTTTTTTAAAATTTTAAATATTAAAGTACTTCAGGAGCTAATGAAATGATTTTCATATATTCTTTGTCTCTCAACTCACGGGCAACTGGTCCGAAAACACGTGTACCTCTCATTTCTCCTGCTGCGTTTAGCAATACACAAGCATTGTCGTCGAATTTGATGTATGAACCATCTTTTCTTCTTACTGCTTTTTTAGTTCTTACTACTACAGCTTTAGATACCTGACCTTTCTTTGCGTTTCCTGATGGTGTAGAATCTTTGATTGTAACAACGATTTTATCACCAACTGAAGCATATCTTCTTCTGGTTCCTCCCAGAACTCTGATAACCAGTACTTCTTTTGCACCTGTGTTATCAGCAACTTTTAATCTTGATTCTGTTTGTAACATTATTACTTAGCTTTTTCAATGATTCTTACTAATCTCCATCTCTTGCTCTTGCTCAAAGGTCTAGTTTCAGAAATTAGAACTGTATCTCCTTCGTTGCATTCGTTGTTTTCGTCGTGTGCAGTATATTTTTTCGTTTTTAGAACGAATTTACCGTACATCGGGTGCTTTACTCTTGTAGTTTCACTAACAACAATAGTTTTTTCCATTTTATTGCTGGAAACCACTCCGATTCTTTCTTTTCTTAAATTTCTATCCATTGTAAAAAGGATTATTGTTTGTTAGTTAACTCAGTGTTTAGTCTAGCGATTGCTCTTCTCAAATCTTTGATTTGAATCGGGTTTTCAATAGGACTGATCGCATGAGCCAATTTCAGTTTTGAATATTGAGCTTTTGCTTCAGTTAATTGAGCTTGAAGATCACCCGCGCTTAAATTTTTAATATCAGCTTTTTTCATTGTATACAAAGATTAAAGAGGTTTAACAAAATCGTTAGCAACGATAAATTTAGTAACAATAGGTAACTTTTGAGCTGCAAGTCTTAAAGCTTCCTTAGCGATATCGTAAGGTACACCTCCAACTTCGAACATAATTTTACCTGGTTTTACTACAGCTACCCAATATTCCACAGCACCTTTACCTTTACCCATACGTACTTCCGCTGGTTTTTTAGTAATTGGCTTATCTGGGAAGATTTTGATCCATAGCTGACCTTCTCTCTTCATATATCTTGTAGCAGCGATACGCGCAGCTTCAATTTGTCTTGCAGTGATCCAAGCACCTTCTGTAGCCTTGATCCCAAAAGTTCCATAAGCAAGTTGATTACCTCTCTGAGCAATCCCCTTCATTTTCATCTTATGTACTCTACGGAACTTGGTTCTTTTTGGTTGTAACATAATTTCTAAATTTTAGATTTTAGATTTTAGATTTTAGATGTTTTTTATTTTAAAAAAGTAACGGTAATTTAAAATGCAAAATTTCTAATCTAAAATTTTAATTATTATTGTTATTGTTGTTGTTTCTTCTTGGTCTTCTGTTGTCTCTGTCTCCTCCGTTTCCACGGTTTTCTCTTCTGTCACCAGACTGACCTCCTTTTTTCTGTTGTCCCACTAGAGGAGAAAGTTCTCTTTTACCGTAAACTTCACCTTTCATGATCCAAACTTTTACTCCCAGTTTCCCGTACTGAGTAAGTGCTTCACCGATGTGGTAATCGATATCTGCTCTGAAAGTAGACAAAGGAATTCTTCCGTCTTTGAAAGATTCTGATCTTGCCATTTCAGCACCGTTTAATCTACCAGAGATCTGAACTTTGATACCTTCTGCACCCATTCTCATTGTACCTGCGATAGCCATCTTTACAGCTCTTCTGTAAGAGATTCTGTTTTCGATTTGCTTTGCAATGCTGTCTGCAACTAATACTGCATCAAGCTCAGGTCTTTTGATTTCGAAGATGTTGATTTGAATATCCTTTTTAGTCAATTTTTTCAACTCTTCTTTCAGTTTATCAACTTCCTGACCTCCTTTACCGATGATTAATCCCGGTCTAGCAGTAGTAATTGTAACTGTAACTAACTTTAATGTTCTTTCAATATAAATTCTTGAAATACCACCTTTAGATAATCTAGCTTCAAGGTATCTTCTGATTTTGTAATCTTCAGCGATTCTGTCACCGTAGTTTTTACCACCAAACCAGTTAGAATCCCATCCTCTGATGATACCTAATCTGTTACCAATTGGATTTGTCTTCTGTCCCATACCTTGAATTAATTTTCTTTTGTACCTAAGATTAGCGTAATGTGGTTTGATCTCTTTCTGATTCTGTAACCTCTACCTTGCGGTGCTGGTCTTAGTCTCTTCAATTGTCTTGCACTGTCTACAAAAATTTCTTTAACGATAAGGTTTGCTTCTTCGATGTCAGCACCTTCGTTTTTAGACTGCCAGTTTGCCATAGCAGAAAGAAGAACTTTCTCTAATTTGTTTGACGCGTCTTTTTTAGAATATTTTAGAATGCTTAAAGCTTTTTCAACCTCTACTCCTCTGATGATATCAGCTACTAATCTCATTTTTCTTGGAGAAGAAGGGCAATCGTTGTGTAACGCTTTCGCTACATCCTGATTAGTTAATTTACGTGCTAATGCACTTTCTCTTTTTCTTGATCCCATGATTATCTGCTACCTTTGTTTTTGTTACCACCATGACCTCTGAAAGATCTTGTTGGAGAAAATTCGCCTAACTTGTGACCTACCATGTTTTCTGTAACGTAAACCGGGATAAATGCTTTCCCGTTGTGTACAGCGATAGTTTGTCCTACGAAGTCTGGAGAGATCATCGATGCTCTAGACCAAGTTTTGATAACTGTTTTCTTATTAGCTTCTATATTTGCCTGAACCTTCTTATCTAAAGTATGATGAATGAACGGTCCTTTTTTAAGTGATCTTGCCATAATTATTTTCTTTTAGATACGATGTAACGGTTAGACACTTTGTTTTTCTTTCTAGTTTTGTAACCTTTAGCCGGCATACCGTTTCTAGATCTTGGGTGACCTCCAGAAGAACGTCCTTCACCACCTCCCATTGGGTGATCTACAGGGTTCATTACTACCGGTCTTGTTCTTGGTCTTCTACCTAACCATCTGCTTCTACCAGCCTTACCTGATACAGTTAACTGATGATCTCCGTTTGAAACAGATCCAACCATTGCATAACATTCAGTAAGGATCATTCTAGATTCTCCTGAAGGCAATTTTACGATTGCATATTTACCGTCTCTTGAAGTTAATTGAGCTGAAGAACCAGCACTTCTTGCTAAGATTGCACCTTGGCCAGGCTTCATCTCGATACAAGAAATTACAGTTCCCAAAGGAATGTTTTTCAGTTTCATAGCGTTACCGATGTTTGGTTCTACGCTTTCTCCTGAAATGATCTTCTGATCTACTTTGATCCCGTTTGGAGCGATGATATATCTCTTCTCTCCGTCTGCATATTCAACTAAAGCGATGAAAGCAGTTCTGTTTGGATCGTACTCTACAGTTTTTACCGTTGCTTCAACATCATGCTTGTTTCTTTTGAAGTCGATAATTCTGTATTTCTTTTTGTGTCCACCTCCGGTGTAACGCATGGTCATTTTACCAGTTTGGTTACGTCCACCTGACTTACTAATACCAACTGTAAGAGATTTCTCTGGTTTGTTGGTAGTAATTTCCTCAAAATTGTTTACAACTCTGAATCTCTGTCCTGGGGTGATAGGTTTTAATTTTCTAACAGACATTACTATTATTTATAATTAATAATTAATTTACAGCGAAAATATCGATAACGTCACCTTCTACAAGTTTGATTACCGCTTTTTTCAATTTGTTTGTCTTTCCTACTTGAAGACCTTTCTTAGTGTATTTCGAAGAAACCTTCGGAGCATAAATCATTGTATTAATGTCTGCTACTTTTACACCGTAAGCCGCTTCCACAGCTTTTTTTATCTGGATCTTATTCGCCTTAGGGTTAACCAAGAAAGAATAAGTACCTCTTAAATCTGTAAGGTAATTAGCCTTTTCTGAGATAACTGGTTTAATAATTAGTGACATGATTTATTTCTTTAAATTTTCCTGGAATTTTTCTACTGCACCTTCTAAGAATACGATCTCACCTGCATTGATAAGGTCATAAGAAGAAATTTCGTTGAATTTCATCACCTTAGTCTTAGGCAAGTTTCTTGAAGATAAATATACATTCTTGTTTGTATCAGGAAGAATGAATAAAGATTTCTTATCGTTTAATGACAATGCATTCAATACAGTGATGAAATCCTTAGTTTTAGGAGCAGCAATGCTCAATCCTTCAACAATTTTGATGCTGTTGTCTCTCATTTTCTGAGAAAGAACAGATTTTTTAGCTAATCTCTTAAGAGCTTTGTTCAATTTGAATCTGTAGTCTCTTGGCTTAGGACCGAATACTCTACCTCCACCTCTAAATGTAGGAGATTTAATATCACCGTATCTAGCAGAACCAGATCCTTTTTGCTTCTTAAGTTTCTTAGTAGAAGCTGTAATTTCGCTTCTTTCTTTTGATTTATGAGTACCTTGACGCTGAGCAGCAAGATATTGTTTTACTTCTAAGTAAACCGCGTGCTTGTTTGGCTCAATACCGAATACAGATTCGTCTAGAGTTACTTTCTTTCCGGTTTCTTTTCCTGATGTATTTAATACTACTAGTTCCATTTTCTGATAATTACATAAGAATTTTTAGCTCCCGGAACAGCACCTTTTACTACTAAAAGATTTTGTTCTTGATCCACTTTTAATACTTGAAGGTTTTGTACAGTTACCTGCTTACCTCCCATTCTACCTGCCATTCTCATTCCTTTGAATACTCTTGAAGGATCCGATCCCGCACCGATAGAACCTGGAGCTCTAAGTCTGTTGTGCTGACCATGAGTAGCTTGCATTACACCTCCAAAACCGTGTCTTTTAACAACACCTTGGAAACCTTTACCTTTTGAAGTTCCTGTAACGTCAACAAATTCACCTTCTGTGAACAAATCAACTTTTACTTCTTCTCCTACTTTTACTTCGTCTACGAATTCTCTGTAGAATTCTACCAACTTAGCTTTAGGAGCAGAACCAGCCTTTTTAAAATGGCCGGCTAACGCTTTACCAACGTTCTTTTCACTCTTGTCATCGAAACCTAACTGAACAGATTTGTATCCGTCCTTTTCAATGGTTCTGACCTGTAAAACCGAGCATGGACCAGCCTGAATAACGGTACACGGCATATTTTTGCCGTTTTCGTCAAACAGAGAAGTCATCCCGATTTTTTTTCCAATAATACCTGACATTATTTATATAATATGTTATAAAATTTTCTTGTATTCACTTTCATTTTTCGGGATCTCAAATAATTACCAAGTTTGAATTGGGCATATTCCTCCCCTAAAATGAGTGTGCAAATGTATGAATAAAATTTAATTTGACAAATATTTATTGTAAAATATTTTGATTTTTAATGATTTACGAAGTTTTAGAAAAATTACAGAAGAAATATTGAAGATTAGCGAATCATTCTGTCAATTATTTTAGAAATAATTCTTAAAGAGAAAACTGGATTTCGTGCAAAACATTGTTCTTTATGTTAAGTAAAAATTCAGGTTTAAAAATAAAAAAACACTTACCCGGGAACGAATAAGTGCTACAATTTTCATCATTTGTATCAGTAGAATCTACATGCGTAAAAAATAAACGTGGTTATTAGTTCATTTATTTTAGCAGGATTAACATCTTTTATTAAATTAAATTTCGTAAAATTAAATTTTAAAAGAAAGATATTCTACTCCTTTAAGCTGTTCCAAAATTATGTTAACTTTGTCATCAGCGCAAAAATGGTGGGTGGACAAATGGGTGGACATTTTAAAAATCATTAAACATCAACACTTTAGAAAAAAATATTTTTAAGTAAAAATCAAATGTAGAGGATAAAAACTCCCACTACAACATAAAAAGCATAGCGTGCATCTTCATTTATGACAGCAAAAAACCTTACCTTTTTTCTGATGATTTTCTTGAGCATTTATATTAGTGCTCAGTTTTCGTTCACAGGAAAAGAGTCGTCAAGTTCTGACAAAGCAGTGATTGAAGCGATAGCCAGAAAATACACAGAATATGAAGACCGCTCTCCCAAAGAATACTCTAATTTTATTGAAAGTTTTTTAAAAAAGCATCCTATAAAAAGTGCTCAAGTAAAAGAAATTGTGACGCAGGTATTCTTAGCACGAAAAATTGCTAAATCCCAAGACAAACTCAATCCTGTAAGTGAACACTATTTTGAGAAAGCATTATCTGCTGCAAAAAAAATAAAAAGAGAGGATCTTGAAATCTGGACTTCCCTACATTACGGATATTACTATTATTATTTCAGAAAGTATGAAAAATGCTTCCCTATCTTTATGTTCTGCATTAAAGAGCTCGATGCCGGGACTGACGATACGGTAATTCAGGCAAGCGAAACGTATAAAAAGATTGCTTATTTTCTTACCACTACCGAAGACATTCAAAAATCTGAAGAATATTTAAATAAAGCCAAACAATACGCCGAACCCAACAGCAGTGAGATGGCAAGCATCTACAATTCACTGGGGTTTTGCAAAGCAAAGAATAAAAAATATGAAGAAGCAGAGCAGTATTTCAACAAAACTTTAGAAATTGCCAGAAAAAGTGGCGACGAAGTGCGCTATGCAAAAGCGTTGGGAAGTCTTGGTGAACTTGAGATTGAAAGAAAGAACTTTGAAAAGGCCTTTACTTTAATAAAAAAAGACATAGAAATCTCCTCAAAAAACAAGAGTGATCAAAATACAATGTATGCACTCACCCTCCTAAGTGATGCTTACTTAAAAAATGGTCATATCTTACAGGCACAAAAATATCTTCAAAAAGCACAGGAAATTTCTCAGATAAAAACATATTTCAGAAGTTCAGAATATAAAATTAATGAACTTAAACTAAAAATAGCAAAACTTCAGGGAGATGATAAGGGCGAGCTTCAGGCAAGACGCAGACTGGAAAGTCTGAAAGATTCTCTAAAAGATTTTGACGCCAAAGAAACGGTTCTTCGGGTAGGATGGGAATCTCAGAAAAAGCAACTCCAGATGAATGTAGAGATGGAGAAAGCCGGACATGAAAAAGAATCTTATCTGAAGATTTCTGCTATAGTGCTTTCGTGTATGCTTCTAATATTAATGGTATTTATCATCCGTTCTTACCGTCATAAAATGAAGAGTAAAAAAGGAGAATACGACAAAAAAGTGCTTACCCTGATGATTGATAAAATAAAATCTGAAAACAAACTCAATAATACGCACAAAACATTACAATCTTACCAAACCTATCTTTCTGAAAAGAATAAACAGATTGAAGAGCTTGAAAAAGAAATGCAGAAAGTAAAAAACTCTTCGTTTTCGGAACTGGAAGAAAAATCCGGTGAATTGCAGAAACTTTTAGAATCTCATCTGATGACAGATGAAAACTGGAAAAACTTCAGGAACGCTTTCATACAAAAATATCCTACGCATTATAAGGAGCTTACCAATCAGTTTCCAGATCTTACAGATTCGAACCTCAGAATTATTATTCTTACTAAATTGAATATGAATAATACCGAAATTTCACGCCTTCTTGGTGTTACAATCGATGCAGTGAAAAAAGCCAAGCACAGGCTAAGAAAGAAATACGAAAACGACCACGAGAGTCTTTTTGAGCAGATTTAAAATTCAATCATAAAAAAACTCAAAGAAAAATTCTTTGAGTCTTTTTTTATTTTTGGGTATAGATAATCCTTAAAAAATCACCATACGAACTTTCGAGTCCTACGATGTCTCCTGATTTTAAATTGAGACCACCCACTCCGGATTCATCGGCTTTTACTTTTGAGGATGATGCCTGAAAATAGTATGAAGTGCTTTGATCCTTAACATGAAATTTAAGGGTAGAGCCTAACAATTTTTTAGTGGAAATGGTATAAACTTCACCGCCGACCACAGGAATTGTAAGATAAGATCTTGATTCTAAAATATAATCTTTTCGGTTGACATTGATCTTTTGGTCTTTGTCGGAAGACGCAAAGATGTAAATTGATCCATCCTTTTTAGGAAGGCTCTCTTTATTTACATAATATAAATTCAATCTGTAATGAGCTGCATCAAATTTTGAAGAAGATCCGTCGATGGTTTCGAATGGTTTTATGGAAAAAGAATTAGCACCGATTTCTTTCGCCTTTTTGTAGATGGCAGAAAAAACGGCAGCGTCATCATTAGAAAACCCACGCACTTCCACTTCTCCCAAATATTCTGCCTGCTCTGTTTTTTCAGGTAACAGGATCAAAAACTTATCTGCATTATCATTGATTTTTTCCACTTTGTTCAAAAGAACATTTTGTGAAAAAACTATTTGTGAAATCAATACGAGAAGTATGATTTGAAATTTATTCATTTACTTAAAATTAATTTTGAAGAATTGCAACTGCTTCCTGCAGGCTGTTTTCCCAATGTTTAGGTTCGATTTGATACACTTTTTCAATCTTATCTAAATTCATAGTACTTCTTTTTGGTCTTTTTGCCGGCGTAGGATATTGCTCGGTCTTTAAAGGGTTCAGCTTAATGAAAGAACCTGAAAATTCAGCGATTTTTTTGGCAAACTCAAACCATGTTGTTTCCGGATAGTTTGAAAAATGGAAAATTCCGTAGGTTTTTGGTTCGGTATCAATGATTTTTAAAATGGCTTCTGCCAAATCGTTTGCATTAGTGGGTTGCCCAAACTGATCCCCCACAATTCCAAGCTCGTCTTTCTGCGAAAACAAGTTGAGCATTGTTTTCACAAAATTCTTATTAAACTCAGAGTAAAGCCATGAAGTTCTAAGGATAACTGTTTTTGGATTATTTTCCAAAGCCAACTCCTCACCTTCTCTTTTAGACGCACCGTAAACTCCAATCGGACTGGTAAAATCGTCTTCGGAATAATCTAAATTGGTTTCCCCATCAAAAACATAATCAGTTGAAACATGGATGAGTGTGGTTTTGTATTCTTTGCAAACTTCTGCTAAATTTCCTACCGCAACAGCATTTACTGCGAAAGCTTTTTCTTCTTCCTTTTCAGCCAAATCTACTGCGGTGTAAGCTGATGCGTTGATACAGAATTCTGGTTTATTGTCGTAGAAAAAATCGTCAATCTGATTTTTATCTGTGATATCTAAAGTTTGAGAATCTGTGAAAATAAACTCATACTTGCTCTCAAAATCGAAAGCGAGTTTCCTGATACAGTTTCCTAATTGCCCATTTCCGCCAATTACTGCGATTTTTTTCATGCTACGAATTTTTTGCGTTTTGTGATCTTAAAAATTTTACTCTCGACTGGAAATCTTTCTGCTCAAGATCAACAAAGAATTTACCGAAAGTCTCAATAATATCCTGAGGATGTGCCTCGGATCTTCTGGTTTTCATATTAAAATAAATAACGGTAACCCACATTACAGCGTGAATGGTATTTTCGTCTGGACTCTTCATTAGAATTTCAACTTTTGCCGTACGCTCGTTAATTTCTATGGTTTTACTGCTGATAACTACCTGCTGATTGTAACGGACTTCTCTCAAATAAGCAATTTCGTTCTGAACCGTAATCCATGTACAACCGGTTTTTTTTGTATATTCTTCATATGTAAAGCCGTAATAGGTTTCTACATGATCTTCTCTGGCATTAAACATATAATCCAGATACTTCACATTGTTTAAATGACCTATCGGATCACAGTCGCTGAATCTGACTTTTACCGTTGTTGAGACTTCTTTTTCCATGGTACAAAAATAAAAAAACCACCTTTAATAAAGAATAAAGGTGGTGATTATTATTTGGAATTAAAATTATTTAATTGCCAATTCTTTTTTTACAGCATCTGTGATGTCTGCACCATTTTTGTAAACCAATGAAGTAGAGTTACCGTCTAATACAAACTCGTAACCTCCTGCTTTAGATACTTTTTCGATAGCAGTGTTTAATTTTGCCTCGATTGGGTTGAAAGCTGCATCCTGCTTAGCCTGAAGATCTTTCTGAGCTTTTTGCTGCATTGCAGTGATTTCGTCCTGAAGTTTTTTCATTTCGTCACCTCTCAATTTGTTTTCAGCTTCAGTTTTAGTTTGAGCTTCTTTCATATAAAGATCATACTTAGTTTGAGCCGCTTCCATTTTTTTCTTGATTTCAGCTTCTTTAGTATCTGCAAAAGCTTTAAGATCTGTATCCGCTTTCTTTTTTTCCGGCATTGCATTAAGCACTCCGAATACATCTAAAGTAGCAACTTTTTGCGCTTTAGCCATTCCGAAAGAGGCCATCATCAATATCGCTGCAAATAATACACTTAATTTTTTCATAATAGGTAAATAGATAATTTTTGTTTTTTCTTTGATTGCAAAAATAGTAAAAAGTTAACAACTGCAATCTGAATTTATTTTTTGCTCTTTTTTTCTTTGTCTGTTCCTTTTAAAAGAATGTCTAAAACCTTATCCGTATAGTCATATCTCTTCTGAAGGAAAATAACATTGTTGTCTGTTTTATCAAGAACCATGCCCAGTCCGTTTTTTTCGGACATTCTCTGAATCGCCGCCCAGATCTGATCCTGAAAAGGCGTCATCAAATTAGCTCTCAGTTTACTGATTTCTCCTGTAGAGCCAAATCTTAAACTTGTTGTAGTCTTGATATTTTTTTCTAAATCTAAAACTTCTTTCTCACGAAGCCTCAATTGATCACCAATTAATAAAACTTTTTCATTTTCAAAAGCTGATCTTTTCTTTTCATATTCAGACTGTAGATTTTGCAAATCGTTTTGCCATGTGTCTATCTGAGAATTTAATCTTGCTTCAGCTTCTTTGTATTGTGGAAGCATTCCCAAGATATATTCTGTATCAACAACGCCTACTTTCTGAGCATTTACAAATGAAAATGCAGAGAAAACGAATAGAAAAATAAAAGCTTTTAAAGTTTGCATAATTATAAAGATTGATTCATTAAGAAGTGTGTCTTCCAACCTGCAGGTTCTGTTCCTAATACTGTTTTGTCGAAACCATATGCGAAGTCAAAACCAATTAAACCAAAGGCTCCCATGTAGACTCTTACCCCTACACCAACTGATCTTTTTAAGGTAAATGGATTATAGTTTGTCCATGAGTTCCAAACATTACCACCTTCAGCAAAAGTCAGTGCATAAATTTTCGCAGTTTGGCTCATTGAGATTGGATATCTTAACTCTAACGTAAATCTGTTGTAAATAGTACCTCCACCTGTTGGCGTAATATCATCTAATGTTCCACCATAAGTAGAAGCATTTTCATAACCTCTCAAAGGAATAAGCTCTCTACCATCAAATCTACCTCCGAAAAGACCGGTTCCACCAACGTAGAATCTCTCAAACGGTGGTGCACCCAATGCTTTGTCGTAGCCATCCATAAAGCCCATTTCCGCTGAAGATCTCAAGACAAGTTTGCCAAGAACTTCGTTGTAAACGTCTGCTTTAAATTTAATTTTATAGAACTCCATCCACTTGTACTTCTCCACAGGCGTCATTGAAGAATAATTCCTGTCTTTGAAAAGTGAATATGGCGGTGTAAATTTACCTGATAATTCAATATTTGAACCCGTTGTAGGGAAAATAGGATCTATACCTGCCGAGTTTCTGCTTAAACCAATATTTACACTTAAGTTATTTGCAGTACCATATAATTCTGTAGAAGTACCAAATTCAAAAGGATAATTGCTGAAATTATACTTTTGGAACTGAAGCCCCGTATATAATGAGAAATAATCATCCGGCCATCTTAAACGTCTGTTTAGACCTACTGATGCAGAGAAAATATTCAATCTCTGATCCGGACCATTGTATTGGCTATAGTTTACTCTTGAATTATTTAAACTTACAGAAAGTGCTGTTGGTCTTGTGCCAAACAACCATGGCTCTGTAAATGAAATCCCGTAGTTTTGGAAATACTGTCCTGCCTGAGCCTGAATAGACAATGTTTGCCCATCACCCTGAGGTACTGGTCTGAAGTCTTTGAATTTAAGGAAATTTCTCAAAGAGAAGTTATTAAATGTAAGACCTAAGGTACCTATAAAACTGTTACCACCGTAACCTGCCTGAAGCTGAACCTGTGAAGATCCCTTCTCAACTAATTTCCAGTTTAGATCAACTGTATTGTCCTGTTGATTTGGATTGATATCCTGACCGATCTGTTGAGGATCGAAGAATGACATTCCTGCCAAATCAAAATAAGTTCTTTTAATCTCAGATTTTTTGAAGAGTTCACCTGGTTTTGTCATTAATGAACGAAGAATTACGTGGTCATGAGTGGTTACATTTCCTTCCCAAGTCACACGGTTCCAGGTAGCCTGCTCACCTTCATTAATACGTATTTCAAGATTTACAGCATCTCCGTTTACCGATTTTTCTACAGGAGTTACGTTTGAGAATAGATAACCATTATTCATGTAGATAGACTTGATGTCAGAATCATCTTCTTTACCACCGTCTTCACCTACTTTTTTGTTGAAACCTACGGCATCGTAAATATCTCCTTTCTTGTATCCCAGCATTCGCTGAAGATATTCTGTAGGATAAACTGTATTTCCGGTAAAAGTAATATCACCGATGTAATATTTTTTACCTTCTGTAAGTTTTACGTTGATTTCGTAATTATTTTTTTTATTTCTCCAAACAGAATCTGAAACTATTTTAGCATCTCTGTATCCCAAAGAATTGTAGTAATTCACAAGACTCTGTTTGTCTTCCTGATACTTTTCTTCGATGAATTTGGATGACTTCAGAATACCTCCGATACCAAATCTTTTTTGTTTGGTTTCTTTGAAGGCTTTCTTTCTAAGTTTAGCATCGGTCACATTTTCGTTTCCTTCAAACTCTATGTGGCTGATCTTTACTCTTCTGCCTTTATCGACATTGATCGTCCAGTCTACCATGTTCGGGTCATTGGCATTCACTTTATCCTGAATACTGATGCTTGCGTCTGCAAAACCTTTCTTCACATAGTCTTTAGGAAGATTTGTTTTAAGACTTGAAACAAGGTTTTGGGTAATCTTCGTTCCTGGCTTCAGATTGTTATCTTTTGCCAGTTTTTCATTTTTGGATTTACCAATTCCTTTTCCTGTAAATTTAACTTCTCCAAGCTCCTTAAGATCCTGAAGATAAAATTTTAAAACTACAGTTTGTCCTTCAACACTCTCTACATACACTTCTACCTCAGAAAAAGACTGTGTGTCCCATAGCTTTTTGATCCCATTACTGATCTTTTGCCCGGGAATATCTACAATCTCTCCTTTTGACAGACCTGTAAATCTCAGAATCTGAGCAGGTGTGTATTTTTTTACCCCATCCACAACAATATCTTTAAGAGTATAAGCTCCCTGTTGATTATCTGCCAGTATGCTCGTGTTTACAGCGGTACTGTCTTGTGGTGTTACTTGTCCATAAAAATGTGCAGAAGCCGCAAACATAATGATGGGTAATAATCTAAACTTCATTTTATCGTAGTCTTTCTTTTCTAAAAAATTTACTGGATTTTGATTTGTTCTCCTGTGAGACCATATCTTCTTTCTTTGTTTTGATAATTTACAATACACTGAAAGAAAACATCTTTTGTAAAATCTGGCCAGAGAATATCGAGGAACTGTAGCTCTGCATATGCGATTTGCCAAAGCAGGAAGTTGCTGATGCGTACTTCACCGCTTGTTCTAATCAACAAATCTACAGGAGGGAAATTTTTTGTATATAAGTAATTTTCGAATAGTTGCTCGTTAATATCTTCAACTTCAATTTTTCCTTCTTTTACGTCGTTACCGATTTTTTTTACGGCATTCAGAATTTCTTCCTGAGAGCCGTAGCTGATTGCTAAAATCAGATTGCCTTTGGTATTATCTTTGGTAAGATCTACCACGTGCATCAATTGATCTCTTACCAAAGAAGAAAGCTTGTCTACATTACCAATTACATGCAGACGAAGACCTTTGGTGAAAATCTCCTCCGCTTCCAAAAGCAGTGTTTCGGTAAGAAGATTCATCAGAGTACTTACCTCCTCTTCGGGACGTTTCCAATTCTCTGAAGAGAACGTGTACAGCGTAAGGTAAGGAATATGAACTTCATTACATGCGTTAATTGCATTTCTTACAGCATCTATGGCATTTTTATGGCCAAAAGTTCTTTCTTCACCCCTGGATTTCGCCCATCTGCCGTTACCATCCATAATGATTGCAACGTGTTGGGGTAGTTTTTCGGGATCTATTTTATCTTTAATCAACGACATAATAATTAATCACAATAACAAGGAGGTCTTCCGAATGAGTAGGTAAGACCAAGGCTGAAAGTATTCAACCAATCTCTTGATTCACCATCACCTACATTTCTGGTTCTGATAAATTCTGCTTCTCTTTCTTTAGACACAATAAAATAGTTCCCTGTTTCAAGCAGTGAACCTCCCGTAGAAGGGCTCAAAATTTCAGCATTGTAGCTTGAGTTCACATCTGTTCTAAGAACTTTGCTGTGATCCAGCTGATCTGTTACTGCAAGTCTGAAAGTTGCTTCTGCAAAAATTGCCCATCCGTGGTTGAATTTATATTTTAAACCCACACCAAATGGTACAATAGGTGCTATTTTTTTTCCTAAAGAATAATCTACGGTAGTAACAAAATCAAGCTCATCAATAGGTGCCTGAGCAACGCCGTTGGCATCTCTTCTGTAATCATGTCTCACAGTAGCTTTTGGGGCATCAAACATAATTCCTCCAAAACCTGCAAAGATATATGGACTCAGCATACTGATTTGCTCGTTATTCACAGGGAAAAGATTGTATTCAAAAAGCAAACTTGCCTCATAAATATCATTCTTTCCAAAAGAATTACGGTTTCTTCTGTATTCTTCTTTTGCTGCTTTATCACTAAACTGCACTTGGTTGTAACCAACATCTAATCTTACAGTCTGATAAGGATTAAAATTAAATCTGTATAATAAACCACCATAAAAAGGAAAACCCCATTCAGAAGCTCTGTCTAAATCCAAAGGTTTTTGCAGGATATAATTTGTTTTGCCAATATCGCCAACAAGATTACTCATCCCCAATCGAATTCCCAATTCGTTTCTTTGAGCTTTCACTGATACCATTACACTAAAAATGGTAAGGAAGCTAAACAATAATTTTTTATTCATAAAAGAATACGGATTTATGGTTATTTTAAAATTTAATTTTTGCAAATATAAAACATTTTTATATTAATGATAATCTTAATGATTAGTTAAAAATAAACAAAAAAACATAATTAATATGTAACTAAACGGCAAAATGTTAAAAATATTCTTTTTATGCTATTTTGCACACGTTTTTTAAAATTTTGCAGGGTACTTAATTTTTTTTTAAAAACATTAAAAAAGACAAATCTGACCGAAACTTTTTTGCTGAAAACTAAGTGACATTATACTACAAAAAGAGAAAACCCTCAAAAAAGAGGGTTTACATTTATTTCTTGTTGAAAAACTCTCGTAATTTATTTCTTACTCTTATTAAGAATGGCTCTTTATAGTTTTTATCCTCATCAAAGTAGCCATAACCATAGCCATAACCGTAGCCATAACCATAGCCGTAGCCTTGCTTGGTATTGTAATCGTTGTACACAATTCCCAAATGCTTGATTTCGTTGTCGTGGTATTTTTCTGTAATCATTTTGAGCATATATTTCTCGGTATACTCATGTCTTACCACATATATATTGGCATCAGAATTCTTCATCAATTCGAATGAGTCTGCAACCAAACCTACCGGTGGTGAATCTATCACAATGAAATCATACATGGTACGGAGCTCATCTATGAACTGCATATTTTTTTCACTCATCAATAATTCAGAAGGATTCGGAGGGATAGGTCCTGATGTAGCTACATCCAAATTCGGAATTCTTGTTTTATTGATAATCTTGTCAATTCCCACTTCACCTGTGAGGTAATTTGAAATACCGTATTTATTATCAATGTTGAAATCATTGAAAATCTTCGGTTTTCTTAAATCCATTCCTAATAAAATGGTTTTCTTATCGCTCAATCCCAACACTGAGGAAAGGTTGATAGATACGTAGGTTTTTCCTTCACCACCCACAGATGACGTCACAAGAATCACTTTACTTTTGTCATTTTCACCGGAAAGGAATCGCATATTGGCTCTGATCCCTCTGAAGGATTCAGATACAGACGACTTTGGTTGCTCCAGAACGGTAAGCATAGTGTCTCCGTTTCCATTGTTTCCAATCACTCCTAATAGTGGGATTTTGGTAACGCTCAAAAGTTCTTTTATATTTCTGATTTTCGTATCTAAAAAGGCCCCGATTCCGATAAAAAACAAAGGTAGTAACAATAGCCCGCCCATAATCATCGATTTGGTTCCCTGCACATTTGGCCCGATAGGTCCCTGCCCAAGATTTTTTGCCGGGTCAATTACTGAAATATCAGATTTATTGGTAGCTAATCTCAGCTGGCTCTCATTCTGTCTTGATAAAATACTGTTGTAAGTAGCTTCAATCATGTTATAACCACGCTCTGCATCCAGATATTTTCTCTGCTTTTCAGGATAAGTATCAAGATCCAGATTTGCATTGCCGATTTGCTGATCTATCTTTGAGATTTCTGTTGTGTAAACTGTATGGTAATTTCTCAATGCACCGTTGGAATTCACTCTGGCCTCACTGATGAGTCTGTTGATTTCTTTCATCGGCTCAGAATTTGGTGTATAAATAGCCGACATTTCTCTCCTTTTGGCGTAGAGTGCTTTCATTTCAGAAACTGAAGCCTGGAAAAGCCCGTCTTCAAAACCTGCAGCCGTAGTGCTGATCATTTTCTCGAAATTCTGTCCGTCAACACTGTTTCTGATAGTATTAAGTGAAGTCAGCTTACTTAAAAGGTCTGCTTTTTTCGTTTCTAATTCCTTAATTTTTTCGAGAGATTTTTCGTCTCTGTTTTTAATATCGTAGAGTTTTTCTGAAGTTTTCAGATGATTCATGACTTGCGCACTGGAATCCAATTTCTTTCTGATGGCTTTCAGATTCTCTTCCAGATACTCTTTGGTGTTTTCATCCAAAATATTTTTATCTGCAAACCTTTTCTTTTGAAGTTCAGCAACAGATTTATTCAGGAAATTAACGGTACTGTTCAGATTATATCCTGTTTTGGTAATAATCATAATGGTATTGATTTCTTTATCGAAATCAACAGCCATGGTACCTACAATGCTGTTTACTGCATCATTTACAGTTGATAATTCAACGATAATATTATCAAGTTTTATCGATAAAGTCTTAGGATTGGGCACCAATCTGAATCTCAGGTTCGGAGTGGTATACCACTCGTTTACTTTTACTGTTTTGTTCCCTGGTCTTGCGTATCCATCAATGTTGTGATAGCCTTCAAATTCATAATTGTAAAGATTCGTAGATTCGCCCTCCTCCGGAAGCTGAACTTCGTATGCACCATTGGCTTTAGGAACTATAGTAATCGGATAATTTACCTGCTGCAGGTGCTTTCTGTCTATTTCTACAAATACAGGTGAATCATCTTTATCCAGATAGGTCGCTTTAATAACGCCTTTGGTTTTATAATTAACGAAAAGCCCCAGCTCTTTCACCAAAAACTCATTGTGAGTACGGGAAAGCAACATTTTCTTTAGATAAATCCCATCCTGATTCCCTCCTTGTCCCCAAATGAAGTTGATGGATTGATTTGGTGTAAAATAGCTTGCTGTATTGTTTGAAACACTTAAAGACAGATTTGATGCAAAAATGCTCTGCGCATAATATTTTCCGTAAACATAAGCAATTCCGTAGCCCATCATCAGCATTAATACAAACCAATACCAATTTCTGATCACTTTTCTTATAAAATGCTCTATATCAAAAACTGCAAAAGAACCCGTTTTTTCTTTAGGCTGAATCTTTTCTCCCTTATTTTCTCTTTCCGGAATCATATTATAGATTTTTGATAAGTAGATAAACTGATAAAGCCGTTGTAAACACCGAAACTCCGCTTATAATAGTCTGTACAGGGTCTTTTCCGAATCCGTTGAGACTTCTGCCTCTTGTGGTAAGATAAATTTCGTCACCATTTTGCACATAAAAGTATGGAGAATTCATCACATCCTGTCTCGTAAGATCCACTTTTGCTATTTTTATCCCTTCAGGAAGCTTTCTGTGTATTTCAATGTTTTTTCTGTCGATTGTTCTATTCAGACCTCCATTGATAGCAATAGCTTCTGTGAGGGTAAGTGTATTTTTCATCACCGTCTTCTCGCCCGTCATTCCTGTAGTTTCTACATCTCCGATAACGTAATAAGTAATTCCTGCAGTACTTAAACGGACTTCAGATTTACCTTCCTGAAAATTTTCGTTTACTTTCTCCTGAATTTCTTTAGAAATATCTTCAATAGTTCTTCCCTCTGCTTTTACGAAGCCAATTCCGAAAATATTGATATCACCATTAGAATCTACCTTCAGACCTCCGAAATAAACCTGTGCATTACCTCCGGTACCGCCACCTCCAGCCACAGTTATATTCACTGTGCTTCCCGGAGCATTTAACGCAGAATAGAATTGAGCCGCATCTCCTTTTGGAGTAGTTACTATATCAAGTTTTAATATATCATTTTTAGTAACTCTATAAACAGGGATATTATAGGGGATAAGTCCTTCTTCATTAATTACCAGACTTTCGCTGGGCTGCATATACTTTACATCTTTCGGTGCTATGCAAGATGAAAGAAAGAATGGTAAAAGTAGAAACAGGTAATAATTCAAATTTTTCATTACTGAATAAAATTAATTTGCAAAAATATAAATTTAAAGGTTAGGTTGTGTTTTTAGTTTTTGAACCTTCGTGACAATATCCGGGAGATAAGCTCCCAAAAAACCTAACGACAAGACAACAAATAACAAGAGATTCACATCAATGTGTCTGAAATAATAGGCAACAGCCACAATCATCAGGTAATAACACATAATATAAAAGCTTGATCTGCGATGGGTAAGATTCATCCTAATCAGTTTATGATGAATATGATTCTTATCTGCCTCAAAAGGAGACTTTTTATTAATAAATCTGATTATAATGACATTAAGAGTATCCACAATTGGTAAAATTAAAATCGCAACAGCAATTGCCGGAGCAGATTTTAAATGGTACCGAGGCATATTTGGAATTTTCTTATCAATAAAAATATCAATAAAACAAACTGCTGTAAATGCGAGCAAAAATCCCAAAAGCATAGAGCCTGTGTCACCCATAAAAATTTTTGTGGATCGGAAATGTGAAAGATTATAATACAAAAATGCCAATACAGATCCTATAATACATACCGACAGTATTACTAAAGGATAATTGAATTCCCCCAAACGGTAATAACTTATCCCGAACAAAGCACTGCACAGAACTGAATATCCTCCTGCTAAACCATCAATACCATCAATAAGATTGAAAGCGTTAATCAGAATAATAAAAGTAACCACTGTAAAAATTACACTGATGAAATAATTCAGTTCGTAAACGCCAAAAATCCCGAAAAGACTTCTTATACGTACATCTGATCCCATTACCAAAACCACAGAAACCAAAACCTGAGCAATCAGTTTTTTGTAAGCTCTCATCACCATAATATCATCCATCACGCCAACGTAGAGCAATATTATTAATGAAGCGAATAGAAATTTATACAAATCAAAAATTTCGTGGGCAAAAATAGAAGCACAGATTCCTATGGAATAGAAAATAGCAATACCTCCCAGATTAGGTATTTTTCTGAGATGAGAGCTTCGTTGCCCAGGCTCATCCATCAGGTTCTTTCTTCGGGAAATTTTAATGATTGTAGGAACTGATAAATAAGTAATGACGAATGAAAACACAAAAGCCAAGCCTACTTTCAGATAAAAAAAGGGAAGTCCTGTTTGCAATAAGAATAATTCAAAATTCTTCATTCCGGTTTGTGTACAGCTTCAAATCAGCATGAAATTTTCACAGTAATTTCTTTAAAACTCCGTAAAAACCGCTAAAGTAAAGCAGATAATAAATTTTTTTTTTCAACGGCAAAGATAACAGATAATTTCTATCAAAACGATTGTAAATCAATATATCTTTAAAATTAATATTCCGTTGTTGCATGAAAAGTCTCAGTTTTTCACTCATTATTTTAAACAAAACATCATCTTTCACAAAAGCCAAGTAGGCCAAAAAAGTATAAACTCCTTCCAGAATCTGAAAGTTTTTGAGTTCTTTTGACTTCGATGAATAAGCAGATTTTTGAAATTCGGCCTCTACAGCTTCCACAGCCTTCAAAATATCCAAACCTTTTTCGGTATGTGTTTTTGAGATAGAATTTGTTCTTTCCAGATATTGATAATGATAATTTTGAGTCTGAGCCAAAGTTTTGCATTCCAATAAAAGCTGAGGAATGAGTTGAATATCTTCAAAATGAGCTCCTTTTTTAAATCTTTTAGTCTGAAAAAGCTCTTTTTTAAACAATTTATTACAGGCAAAATAACTTAAATCTGAAAAAACTGAAAAGTTACTTTCTAAATCAATTCTTTCAGGCATATTCGGAATTTGTGTCAGCTTTTGAGTAATGTCTCCATGCTCATCTACTTTCTGAATGTTACAGACCACCATTTCAGCATCATTCTTTTGAGCCAGAGAAAGCATTTCTTCAAACATGGTTTCGGAAACATAATCATCACTGTCTACAAAACCTAAATAATCTCCGGAAGCATGGTCAATTCCAAAATTTCGAGCATCACTCAAACCATCGTTTTCTTTAGTGAAAGCTTTTATTTTTAAAGGAAATTTAGATGAGAAACTATCAATAATTTCTTGCGAACCATCGGTGCTTCCATCATTTACAACGATTATTTCAACATCCTGTAAAGTTTGATTCACCAAAGACAACAGGCATTTTTCCAGATATAATTCGACATTATAAACCGGAACAATTACCGAAACCGTGTTTGTTTTTGAATGATTTGTCATTATTTTGATTTCTATACCAGCATTTCGCAGCTTAAATCCCGAGGAATTTATTTTCTCTACAAAAATTCCGCAACTTCGCAGCTCAAATTGTTTTAGATTTTTACTTTATGCTACCGATATTACGCGACTTCGTCGCTTCGCATCAAGTTTTAAACTCTTGTAAATCTTGCATTCAGCCAGCCTTTTTTGGCGTCGTCAAAATCTTTTCTTGAACAAGGAATGCAGTTTTCAATATTTTCATCATCACCAAAATACCACAGACTGCTGAAAGTATCACGCTTGAAAGCGTACTGTCTGTCGTTGATCAGCACATAAAAAAGTTCGTACTGCCTTTCTTTCGGATGAGATTTCTGAATATTGATTCCTTCAATCAAATACCAAAGCATTTGTGCTAAGAGCTGATGGTTAAGCTGATTTTCAGTGTAAATATTATAATTAAAAATTCCTACAGATTTTAAATTTTCGCTTAAACCAATTTCTTTCATGTAAGCACAGATTTCTCTTCTGTTTAAACCATTGACCTGCGGATTTACCGAAAAAGCATCACTGAAACTTTCCACCGCATCGCAATTGACAGTTACCAAATCTGCTTTTCTGAAAAAAGGTTCTGTTTTTTCTGTAGAATTCATCATTTCAGCCAAACGTACGATGTCAAATTCTACTTCTTTGATGAGTTTTACAGAATCGCTTTCATTCAAATGTTTCTGATAGCCTAAGTGATGGTAATTTTTAATTGAGAAATTTTTTGAGCCGAAAATCTTGCCTAAAAAAGTGTGTTCGTTGATTTCCTCGCCTTGTTTTAAGGAAATTATATTGCTGATCTGAGTATAGTTGATGTTTTTCTGATGAAAATTCAAACCAGAAAAAAGAGAAAATGCAAAGTCATTTGATCCGCCAACAATCACCGGAATAGCTCTTTTTTGATGGCAAGCCGATAAAACTTCCTGCAAAATATAATGAGAATCTTCAATTGTTTTACCGGAAACAAGATCACCAAGATCTACAATCGGAATATCAAAATCCAGCTGAGAAAGCTGGTAAAATTCTTTTCTGATGGATGTAAAATCCTGTACTTCAGCCTCACCTTCTGTACCACGATAATCTGAAACAAAAAGCAAAACAATACTGTCTTCTTTTATTTCTTTGGTTATTCTGTTTCCTATTTGCCAGTTTTCTGTTCTGAAATTTCTGGGTGAGATAATAAAATCTTCAAAATTCATGCGTTTAGCTCCTTTAATAGCCTCAAAAATATTAAAATAAGATGAGTTCAGTGTAATAAAGTCTGTAAATAATTGGTTAAAACGCTATAGATGCAAAGATTTTTTGAAAAGCACTCTCTATATTTTTCCGGTCGCAAAGGCGCTTTGCTCAGCAAATGAAAGCTGAAAAAAAATTATAATACTGCCAAGTTAAAAAACCAACATTTCTAATGCATGTAGCATTGCGACCTTTGGCTGAGCGAAGCGCCTTTAAAATCCTTGCGTTAAAAAAAACATCAGCAAAGCAACTCGCTGATGGTTTACAGTAATAAATATTAAGTATAAGAATTTTTTGTTCATTCAACGCTGGCAGGGTTTTGAACCCTGCCAGCGTTCTTCCGTAGAAAATCAGGATAAAATCTCAAACACAAAAGTCGTAGAAGTTTCAAAACTTCCGCCTTGTGTGGCTCCAAACAAAAACTGAGGTCTTTTACCTTCTTTATCCATTAAAACCATTGGCCTTTCCAGTCTTCCGAATCTTTTCAGATGTTTTGGTGGTTCAGCTTCAGTAATGTATTTTTTTAGATCTAAATAAGCAACTTCAGGTTTCGTCCATTTGACACCATCTTTTGTGGTTAAATGCAAACCATATTCATGATTATAAAAACCCATATCTCTAGCAATCATATGGAATTTCCCACTCTGTTTCCAGACGAAAGCATCTTCCAGCTGCGCATTATCGGGTAGATTTGAAAAATCAATCACAGGATTTTCTGAAACTTTCACATAAGGACCTTCGGGTTTCAAGGCTTTTGCCAAACCATATTTTCGGTTTCCGCGGACGGTTCCTTTTTGGGTTTCGTATTCTTTGGTATTCCACGATTTGTAAAACAGCCAGTATTTTCCGTCGTTTCCTTTTACAAAAGCCGGATTTGTAGTACAATGGTCATCCCATGATCCTTCTTTTCCTGGAAGCAGCAATGGCTGGTCAGGTCTTTCCCATTCTCCAACGAGACTTTTTGAGGTTGCCAAGCCTATTCTTTTGGTATTGGTTTTTCCGTTGGAAGTCCCCATAAAAAACAAATAATACTGGTCATCAACCTTCTTAATTAAAGGATTATGACAAGTGGTAGCATCCCAAAACCCCTTCCCTCTTGGGCTGAGAACAACTTCTTTATGTTCAAATTTATCAAATGGAGAATCTGCTACTGCACGACATATTTCAGAACCGTTGAGCCAGCCGCCCATTCCTTTTTCTTTTTTCCATCGGGAATAAAAAAGATGCACTTTTCCATCTTCGCCCCAAATCGGAGACGAGCACCAAATGTAATAACCATCGAGTTCCAAAGAGCGACCGATAGGTTTTAAATTAAAATAAGGTTTGTCTTCTGAAGATAATAATTCTGTAAATGACGAACCGAAAAACACCGCCGCCATACCCAATCCTGAGATTTGTATAAATTCTTTACGTGAAAAGTTTCTCGGATCTTTCATATCATAAAATTCTCTACAGCCAAGGTAATGGGATTGACTGTGCAGAGCATCCTGCACTTTCGGGTTCTCGTGAAATGGAAATGGTTTGCGAATTTGCAATCAATAATCTTTTGAAAGTATTGAAATTACCGATAAGTTTAAAAGATGATTAGTTATAACTACCACTAAACTAATATAAAAATTTATAGATTATATTTGAACTATTAAAATATGAAAACCATTAAGTCTTTATGAAAAAAACAATATTATTTTTCTTTATAATTATACAGTGTTTGAATTCTGTTTATGCCCAACAAATTTTTAAGAGCAAGGAATATGGTTTTCAAATTCAAAAACCGCCAAAATGGATTGAAGCCGATAATACAGAACTTCTTAAAAATCTAGAGAAATTTGACTTGACAGAAGAAAATCTAGCAAAAGTCATCTCTGACAACAGAGGTTCTATCTTGTTAACTTCATTTCATAAGTATGACACCAAGACTCATCCAGGATTGATCCCAACCATTCAAGTAAATGTCAGATTAAAAGGAAAAAGCGATTTCAAACAATTTAAAAACTCAATGATAGAAAGTACAAAAAGTTTTAAAACATTATTTGAGGATTTTAAATTTATCAAAGAGGTTAATGAAATTAAAATATCTGGAATAAACAGTCTATATTTTATCAGTCAATTTACAATGAAAACACAAGATGGCCAAGATTTAAAAGTTCGCAGCAGAACCTATGCAATTCCATACAGAAACTATTTTTTTCAGGTAAATTTTACTGACGGACAAGTTGGAGAAGATTCTACAACTGAGTTTGATGAATTGTTAAAAACAATTAAAATAGGAAACTTAGATTAAGAAGCCACTACGCAAAATTCACCTACTTTGTGCCACAAATAAATAAGCTCCGAAGTCAGGAGACTTCGGAGAGCAATAAAAAAGCACAGACCAAAAATCTGTGCTTTCTATTTTATTAAAATCTAATTATTTTTTCGCTGCCGGCTTCTTCACCGCAGGTTTCTTAACAGCAGTCGTTGCCTTTTTCGCAGGAGCTTTCTTGGCTGCAGGCTTTTTCTTTTCTGCGAAAGCTTTTGGATCCTGTGCAGTAATCCATTTTTTAACCTCATCGATGGAGACTTCTTTCAAGTCGTCGGCTTCGTATTTGGTATCGTCTTTTTTCTTTGGAATTTTGTAGATATTTTTTCCGTGTTTTACAATCGGGCCCCATCTCGCGTTTTCGATGGAGATTTTTTCTGCTTCCCATTGCTGGATGTAGCGGTTGGCTTCTTTCTCTAATTTAGCTTCCACCAATTCGTTGATATCACTTTGAGAAAGATTTTCGAAGTTGTATCTCTTAGGAACGTTGATGAAAATACTTTGATATTTAATGAAAGGGCCAAATCTGCCTGTTCCTTTTGTAATCGGCTCGCCTTTATAGTTGGCGATAGGAGCATCTGCCAGTTTCTTTTCTGCGATGATTTCTTCCGCACGTTTTTGATCTACAGAAAGCGGATCTTCACCTTTCGGAATGCTGACGTAAGTCTCACCCCACTTCACGTAAGGCCCGAATCTTCCTACACCAATCGCAACAGACAAACCGTCCACTTCATTTAAATCAAATGGAAGTTTAAACAGCTCTAAAGCATCTTCTAAAGTAATTGTCGCAATGTTCTGTCCGGATAAAAGAGAGGCAAAAACCGGTTTTTCTTCATCATCCTGCTCCCCGATCTGAATCATAGGACCAAATCTTCCGATTCTTGTGGTTACATTCTTTCCTGTTTTTGGATCTACACCTAAAAGGCGTTCTCCGTTGGCACGGTCTGCGTTTTCTTCTACATCTTCAATTCTAGGATGGAATTTTGAGTAGAAATCGGTCATCATTTCTTTCCACTTCTGTCCGCCATTGGCAATCTCATCGAAACTCTCTTCTACTCTTGCAGTAAATCCGAAGTCGAGAATTTCGCTGAAATTATCGGTTAAGAAGTCGTTTACCACTTCTCCGATGTCTGTAGGAACGAATTTATTTTTGTCGCCCCCGAATTTTTCGTCGAGAACTTCTTTTTTAATTTTATCTTTTACTAAAGACATCTTCACCACTTCTCTTGTCTGTGGCTCGATTTCTCTTTTATCAACATATTCACGGTTCTGAATAGTCTGAATGGTAGGAGCATACGTAGATGGTCTACCGATACCCAATTCTTCAAGCTTTCTTACCAATCCTGCTTCCGTGTATCTTGCGCTTGGTCTTGTGAATTTTTCTGTTGCGGTAATTTTTTTATAGTCTAAAACTTCACCTACAGCGACTTTCGGTAATAGTTTTTCGTTGTTTTCTTCGTCATCGTCTTCTGTTTTTACAATACCGTAAGCTTTCAGGAAACCATCGAAAATGATAACTTCACCTTGCGCTTCAAAATGTTGAGGAAGTTTTGAATCACCGATTTCAATGACGGTTTTTTCAATTTTAGCGTTCGCCATTTGGGAAGCAAGTGTTCTCCTGTAAATTAACTGATACAGTTTGCTCAACTGAACATCGCCAATCGTTTTTACAGAGAAATCTGTAGGTCTGATGGCTTCGTGAGCTTCCTGTGCCGATGAAGATTTTGTGGTGTAATTTCTTGGAGAAGAATATTCAGCTCCGTATTCCGAGATGATTTGTTTCTTTGCTCCTTCAATTGCTTCCTGAGAAAGGTTTACCGAGTCGGTTCTCATATAGGTAATGAATCCTTCTTCGTACAGTCTCTGCGCAAGACGCATCGTATTAGTCACGTTATAGCCTAATCTTGAAGAAGCTTCCTGTTGTAATGTAGAGGTTGTAAATGGTGCAGATGCAGAACGGCTTCCCGGTTTTGTTTCTACATTAAGAACTTTAAATTCAACCGTTTTCGCAAGTTCTAAAAATTTCTCAGCCTCTTCCTCTTTATCGAAATCTTTTTTGAGTTTTGCGGCGATTTCCTGAGAGGTTTTGTTTAAAAAGATTCCATCTAATTTAAAACTTGCTTTTGGAGTAAATGCACGGATTTCTTTTTCTCTTTCAACCACCAAACGTACAGCTACCGATTGCACTCTTCCTGCAGACAATCCCGGTTTTACTTTTTTCCAAAGTACCGGAGACATCTCAAAACCTACGATTCTGTCGAGAACTCTTCGTGCCTGTTGAGCGTTTACTAAGTTCTGATCAATATCTCTAGGGTTTTCAATTGCCTTTAAAATAGCGTTTTTGGTAATCTCGTGAAAAACGATTCTTTTTCTGTTATCGGCTTTCAGTTTTAATTCTTCTGCCAAATGCCATGCGATAGCTTCACCTTCGCGGTCTTCATCGGAAGCGAGCCAAACCATTTCGGCTTTCTTTACAGCTGATTTTAATTCTGTAACCAATTTCTTTTTGTCGGCAGAAACTTCGTAATCCGGACTGAATGTGGCCAGATCTATTCCCATTCCTTTTTTAGGCAGATCACGGATGTGCCCGAAGCTGGACTTCACCTCAAAATCGCTACCTAAATATTTCTGAATAGTTTTTGCTTTGGCCGGAGACTCGACGATTACTAAATTTTTCGACATTCCTGAAATTTTTGCAAAAGTAAGCCTTTTTTTATTAAAGCAGATTTACAGCATTTTATTTAACAGTTCCACGGGCGAAATAAAGACTCTGTACAACAAACCTTCCCACGTAAAACCTCTCCCCGACATCTCAACTCTGTACATCAGAGAAAAAAGAATAAATGAAACTATAATTCCGTTTTTTAAATTTAAAACAAAACCTTTTGAAACCTCATCAGAATTGCGTTTTGGAAGAATTAATGCAAAAAGAACAATAAGAAAAATCATGTGAATATAAAGCCATCTACCCCAATCGATTGCCAGATAAAAAAGAGGCAGTGAAAACAGAAATGCAATAATCAATAAAATAGACAGAAACTTATGCCGTTTTTGATATTTTAAATAAAACCCAATGTGAACAAGGCTGATTATAAAACTTAAAAAATACAATCTGTATTCATCGAAGTGATCTGAAATGTATTTTCTTTCATCAAAATTCCAGAAAAATATTCCTTTGGTTAAAACTACACCACGTTCCTTTAATATTTCTATAGAGCTTCCTGCATTGATTTCTTTTCCAAAAAAGAATATTAACAATGCAGGAATCAGAATAGCTAAAATATACTTGATATATTTTTTTGGTTCAAATTTTCCATTTTTTAAATATAATCCGATTAAAAAGTAGGGCAAGAAAAAGAGAGTGATTTCATGGAAAAACATCGCAACAACTAATACTAAACAGATTAGATACTCTTTTAAATGACTGAGTTTATTTTGATCTAAAAGATTAATGAAAATGGCAAAGATGAAAAAAATGATAAATTCTTTCTTCCCAACATAATCGACACAATTAAAGATTCCAACAAAGCCGATGGATGAAAGTAAAAGTGAGAGATAGAGTAAATCCGGTTGTTTTCTCTGAATAATTTTAAAGTAAGTGTAAAAAAATCCACAGATGATAATGACCTGAAAAAAATAGACCGCAAGATTTAGTTTTAAACCTGTAAAATCCTGAATAAGAAAAAAGAAGCTTCCGGAAAGCCCTCTTCTCTTGAAACCGCCATCCTCATAGTTGATAAGCCAATCTCCAAGAATATAGCCATCTGAATTTCGGTTGTGAATAAAAGTAAAAACCAACGCAAAAACTGCGGTTGCCAGGATCAAGAGATTGATGTGCAATCTTACGGTAAAAAATTCTGCAAGTTTTTTCAAATGTGTAGTTTTTCCAAAATAAAAGAACCGAAATTGTAATTGAATCTGCTTTTCTTAAATTTGATTGTCAAAAATAGGAATTAAAGCGTATTCAAAAAACAATTTCGGTTCTGTTTTGTGATGATTTAATGTAAAATTGAGCAAAATTATTGCCCCAACCCTAAAGGGTGTAATTTTGCTCAATTTTCAAGATTTTTTTCTCCCTTCAGGGTTGGGGATAGAAAAATCATTTTAATATATAACCCAAAACTTTTACTTCTTCATAATTTTCACTACAACCTCTGCATCGTTGATTCTTACCAGATAAAAACCCTGTGTTAAATCTGAAATATTGGTTTGATTATTTTCAAATTTACCTTTTCTAACCATCTGTCCGGAAGCATTGTAAATCTGGAAATAATAGTCTTTTCTCACATCAGCTTTGATGTAAAGTATGTCCTGTACAGGATTTGGGAACAATGAGATTTGGTTTTTAACCTCTTTTTCCTCAATCTGCTTTTGCGTAAAGACATTGGTAGCCTGAAATGATCCCGCCTGAGTAACAGGAATCGCAGGAATAGGACCTGACTGCTCGCCAGAAGCGTCTGTTTTTACTTTTACACAACGGCAGTTCATCCCAAAATAAGGATCATTATTATCATGGAAAGCAATCATTCTGTTGGCACTTGAAGCAGCATCAAAAAGAATATTTACAGGTCTTCCGATGTAGTTTGAATTTAAAGCACCCGTCCATACTCCCGGATATTGATAGTTGTTTACATTAAAAGTACCTGAAGCCGTTTGATTTGCCGTCACACTTCTGAAACCTCTCGATCCTGAGTTCGGGAAATTGCCGACGTTGTACACAGGATTGTTGTAGATATATCCGATAGTAGTTGTTGTACTGTTTCTCACTCGTGTTCCCAGATAATCAGTGATTACGCTGTAACTTGTCGCTACTTTTTTATCTTTTTTGTACCATGGTGAAATTCCGAAATCTCTGTTGGTAGTAATGGATACGCCGGTTAAATCCGGAATTCTCCATCCTTCCGGACATGGATCGTACACAGATTTTTCTCCACCTCTTCCCCATCGGTCTGCAGCTAAATTGGGTTCATCAGAAAGCCAGTCTGTACCGTTGGTGTAATTCGGAACTGCAGAATTATACGGTGCAAAAGTGCTTGGAATCATATACACCAAAGGATTTTGTACAGAGTAAGTCAGAATTTTGGCTATTTTTTCAGAAACCGTATCGTTGGTCAGCAAGTTAGCATTGTTTGCATTTGAATAAGTATTGTACGGAATGATATAATTTCCTGAAAGATTATTGTAGTTCACATAGCTCAGAGCTGTGTAAGAAACAGTTCCGTTGGCAGCTACATTTCCTAAATAAATACTGTAAGAAGCTCTGTTATCTGTATGTTGAAACGGCGGGATAGGATCTTTTCTTCCCCACTGATACTGCATTCCCGTGGAAGCTCTGATTTGTGAAAGCTCTGCAACATTCGGTGTTAAAGGATTTGCAACAACAGGGAAGGCATCTGTAGCCCCGAGATTCCTATCCATAAACTCAGTTTTCAAAACATCTCCTTTCTGAACATAGTTTATGTAGTTCGGTGCATTAGAATTTGGTGTTTCTGTAGCGTAAGTGAACGAAGAAATAACACTGTCTGTTACCCAAATATGCCACGACCAGTAAACGGGATTTGTAATACTTCCGTTGTGAAGAGTAATTACAGCGTTTCCACTTTGGTTTGGATTGATATTAACCTGAATTTTGGTATTCGAAAGATCTGCCGTACTTGATGGAGACGGATTTGATAATGCAACGGAACCAATTAACGATGTATTGGTAGACCAAAGCACATTCGCTTTAAGACTGTTAAAACTTGTAGAATTTAAAATTGTTTTATTATTCAAAAGCTGGCTTTGCACAGAAAAGGCTTTAGAAACAGGAATTTCCACCAAGGTAGATGTTGTATTTTTTACAATCTGATACGTATTCGGATTTTTCAGACCATCGGAATAATCTGTCGCCTCATCATAAAATTCCGTGGGATAATTGTAGTTATGAACAATATAACCCGGATCCTGAATACATCTGCAGGCGTTAGCATCAGAGGTCTTCGCAGTAGATGTCGGCATATACCAGTATCGACCTTTCACAGTATTGTCTGCCGGATTTGGCGTATCATTTTGATATTTATCTGGAACCATAAACAATGCTCTAGCCGAAACTGCAGGCGTTGTGTCTGAAAGTCTGGTCATGGTAGAAGTCCATAACCCCACTTGGTGCTGATCAGTGTATTGACCTAACTGTGAATTAATTGCCAATTGACCTGTCCCCGGGAAAGTTCCCATATTGAAACCGCCAACTGAAGTCATATCAAATCCTATATTCGGATACACTTTAAAACCAGTCATAAACGAAGGAACGCCTGCGTCGGATGGCTTGATAATATGATTTCCTGCACTTTCGAATGCAGTTTTCCCAAGATTGGTACGAACTCCGAAAGGAGAAAAATCTATTCTCACATCATCTACGTACGTTGGTGAAGCTAAATTAGCTACGAGCATCGATGGCAATCTCCATCCATTCGGACAAGGATCGAAAGGAGATTTTCTTCTGTAAGGCTGAGCAGCAGTATCTGCATTGTAATCTGTACTGATAAATCCTTCAGCATTGTCTGACCAAAGATTCAGTTTAGGCAAATCCTGTCCCGGAATATCTGAAGACGTGCCGAACCAGTTGTACATTAGGTTGGCATTATTGTTATAATAAGCAGGACCTGAAAGATCGTCTTTGTAAACGTAAATCGGACTTAAAGGATTGTTGATTGAAAGAGCAATATTATCTTCCACTGTTGCTGTAGAAACCGGAGTGAAAAGTCTCAGATTATCAAAATTGATCGCATTGGTAAAGTTCTTTGCCCCTCTGTGACGCACTCTGCCGATACTTCCGGAAACTTCGTAGAAATCATCACCTCTTAAAACCAAAGGAGGAATAGGATCTTTTCTTCCCCACTGATACAACAATCCGCCACTTCTGTTCCATTCTCCTGCTGTGTTGGAAGATGAAATGGCACCTAAGTTTCTGTCCATCCATTTCCATTCTCCGGCAGGGATTACTTCGGTATCACCGGTTGCGGTTTCTCTTTTAACGTTATCAAAACTACGATACGTTGATCCGTCCGTAGGATCATCAGTCACCCAGATATGCCATGACCACGCAATCTTTCCATCTACTTTAAATGCAATAACGGCATTTCCTTTTTTGCCTTTATTTACAGGAACAACAATTTTTCCTTCTTCTTTATTCCCTGATAAACGAAGTCTGGCACCACCGCTTGTTTTTATCAAACCATGATTATCTTCCCAAAGCAGTTCGGCAGTTGTTTTACCATCATAGTTGAAATTGTCTTTATTTAAATATTTATAAAACGTCCATACTGCATACGCTTTTTTTACAGGAATATAAATTCCGTCGTTTGTGGTGGAAGGATCAAAAATATAACTGTTTGGGGCAAAAAGCCAGGGATAAGTGTAAACTCTGGAAGCATTCACGTTAGGATCCATCGGGATTTTTGCTGCATTGACCACGGTATTGTTTGCGCTCTCAGATTTTGCAAGATTCTGCTGTGCATCAGTTTTGCAAAAACTTAATAATACAAAACCTGCCGATAGGAGACTTTGAAAAATAGATTTTTGATTCATAATAATATTTAGATACAAATTTTAGTCAATAGTTATTGGATTCCAATTGATTATATCGAAATACACCATAATAAAGATTTATGCTTGAAAACATAAATACAAATTACGATTATAATTAGCAATAATTCAACGAAGGCAAAAATATGTATTTAAATTCATAATTTACAAAAACGCAAATTAATTTTTCATTATGAATCAAAGAAAAGTTTTGAAAGATTTAAAAATAAGCAACAAAAAGTTGTTGCAAGGCACTATGGTAAAGTTGCTATTAATAATGTTTTTGAAGCTAGAGAAAGCTATATAAATTTAAAATAAATAATTATCTAAAAAATTATGATTATAGATTGCATAATAATAGAAAATCTTAAAAGTCATCATTTATTCCACAATGTGTGTATGTGTGTAATTTAGCAAGTATATATAAATTACAAACAAATGCAAATATTTTATTTAATCATTTTATTAAATTGCCTTTGCAAAATTGGCTCTAAATATTTTGTTACTAAATAAGCTACAGGAATCACAAAGGCAAACGAAACAAGTGGTAAAATTGAATAAGGGATTTCAACGTAGCCATTAAGCTTCAACATGATTGCCACCATCATATTTTCGTGCAGTAAATAAAGCGGGTAACTTATAAAACCAACAAAAGTGAAAATCTTCATAGAAAAAAAATGCTCCATAGGTTTCCAAAAGAGCGATCCAACGAAAACAAGAACTAAAATTACCAGATATATATTTCTAACGAAATCCTGTAGTTTGTACATGTAAAACATTGCGCAAATAGTTGCAACAACAAAAGCAACAAGGTATTTCTTTTCTCTTTCTTTGTAATAAATATAAATCAGCGCACCCGAAACAAACCACCCAAAATACACAAAATTCCCTATGTAAGCTTTAAATTTCAACAAATATACTGGCAACAAATGATGAAATTCTAAAATCTGATAGATAACAGCAACAAGGTATATAACGAATATCCCGAGCAATGCAATATTTCTTTTAAACAGATAATATAAAATACCAAAAATCAGATAAAACTTTACTTCTATGTAAAGCGACCAAAATGAAGATTCTAATACGGGAAAATCTGTCTTGAAAATAATCTCCAACAATCCCTCATCCACAAATATCAATCCCGGAAGCAGAGATTTCAAATGTGGACTCCCTAAAGGTCTTTCAAGAAAAAATCCGGCAGTAATATAAATTATTACAGAACAGATAATCATGCTTGGAAAAAGCCTCACCCATCTTTTTTTAATAAATTTAATAAAACCTGATGTCTTTTCCATAGACATTAGGATCACAAAACCCGAAATCAAAAAAAACAACTGAACACCGAGGTCGCCATATTTTACTAAAACATTCTCTTTATACAAATCCCCAAAAGGGTAATGTCTGCTCCAAATATAATATCCATGAAAAAGGAAAACCAGGAAAATAGCAAGACCCCGCAAGCCATCTAAAACTAAAATTCTATTATTTTTCTGATCAGACATACGAGCTTCTAATGTTAAAATTAATACCGTACTATTCCTAAGGAAGGATGTGATTTTTATACAAATCTATCGTAAATCGTCCCGCAGTAATGTTTTTAAAACTAGAGAATACTACAAAATAAAACATTGCCAAACTGATAATAAATGCGTGTATCAGCTTTCTTGTGCCTTCATTAACCACATACATCGTATTCGGAACCAAAAGATATCCAAATGCAAAAAACGTCCCTGTCAGTCGGGATGAGAAAATAGGGTTGTTTCTGAAAATAAAATAAAAACAAATTCCAATTACAGTATAATTACGGTGATATTCGTAGTACGGGTATCTTTCTTTCATGGCTGTATCGAAAAAAAATAAAAACCCGGTACAAATTGCCATCATTGCTTCCGGCACACCAATTCCCCCGTTAATCCTTTCTCCGCCCATACCTTCATCAACATATCCATTAAAACCAGCAACAAGCGTATTGTCACCGGCCACATCACCTAAAAAACTACCAAAAATCCTGTAAACTTCAAAAGGAGAAGCAAAAATAGAGGCAATAATACATGTAAGCATTATCGTCTTGTTTATAGGAATACGTGCAACCCAATACATTGGAAGCAAGAGAAAACATACATTATGTATCCCTGCAGCAATATAAATCCACAATATATACATCCACACATTCCTCTCTTTAATGTACCGAAGTGCATAATAGCCAACAAAACAACCAAGATTTTGCCTAATCTGACCACTTTCCCCAATAAAAAATCCTGGAATAAAAATAAATAATAGAAAAGTAAAAGGATAATAGGTATTTTCCTCAACAAAACGTGTTTTGAAAAATGTTACCAGAGCTGCAATTACAAATGTCAACATATAAAATGGTGCATTAAATATATTGAGAAGCAGTTTATTAATTAAAACAAAAAGCCACTCCAGCTCCATTGGTTGCGGCCCCTCCAAAGATAGAGCAGCAAAAAAAATGCTTATATACTGCTTTGTATCACTGTAAACATAAATACCTTTGTAACTTCCAAAATCAGGCCCTACATTATCCCTAAAACCCGCTATAATAACGAGATACACAGCTAATCCATAAAGAGCTTTCTTATTACTTTTACCACTATAGACCTCATCAATGCTGAAAATCAACATATAAATTATAGCTATGATATAATAAGGGTGTAATAAACTCATTTATGCTTTCTGAAAATTTATATTTTGAGACGAAATAACCAATACTCCTAGCAAAAGCGGAAGAAAAAGTCTCGTTTCCCAAAACAGCCCCACAAAAGTAATCATTCCAAGGTAAGGAATAGAAAGTATCATAAAACTTTTGAAAACATTGCGTTCTGCAACACCACAAAGTTGGTAAATAAAGTATAAAAAGACCATCCCGAAAGCCAATCCCGCAACGTTAAACGGACTGGTAAAATTTTGAACCAAATAAAAACCTTCTGCAAGCGAAGCCTCCTGTGGAATCACCAAACGTAAACCAATGTAAGGAACAACAAACGCAGCAATGACCATCAGAATTTCTTTATAGAAAGCAAAATTTTTAACTTCAAAACTTCGGTAATCAAAAAATAAAGCTCCAAAAAAAGCGATATTCAGGCAAGCCGTCTCCCGCACAAATGTGGAAATAAAAACAATCCCGCATAAAATCAGCAAATCCGTGTTTTGTCTGAATTTTGCAAATTTTAAACTGAAAAATATTCCCGCAAGAAAAAAGAAAACCGCTATGGAATCACAATTTGTCGGCACATACTGCGCAATGACCATCAAAAAAACACCCAAAAGATGAAACAGCTTTCTCAATCTCGGGTCTGAAGCAAAAAGGTTGGGTTTAAAGTTTAAAATTTTATCTAAAATCAAAGACGACCCAAGAAAAAAGACAGCATTAATCAAAAAAACGCTGTGATAAAATACCGTTCCGCTTTTTAAAATGAAAGGTTTTAACGAAACTAAATTTGAATCGACGAAATAAGTAAGAAAATCAGTGACATGAACAGTCAGAAAATTGGGAATTACCCGATAAGCATATACAGAAGAAAACATAAAATCCGGAGCCTTCTCCATCGTTTTCAGCTTCACATAAGAAGATTCGAAACCGTAATAAGCCATGAAAAACAGCAATAGAGGAAGTAATGCTGTAAAGAGAACCGAACTTATTTTTCCATCGCTGTTTTGAAACATACCCAGTAGAATGTCATGTTTTCGCTATAGCCAATCACTAAAGCGTTGCAAAAGTAAATTATTTTAATGATTATCCGCAAAACTTAGCTTATAAAGTTTTGACCTTAAGCCTAAAAAATTAAATTTGCACTTTGATTCAAGAGGGCAATGCATCGTTTTTTCATTCAATTATATTATCTGATTTCTAAAAACAGAATTCTTTCCATCGCTGTGGCTTTGGGAATCTTGTTCGTTTGCGGATTTTTCGCTTCTAAAATTAATTTTGAGGAAGATATCAATCAGATTATTCCTAAAAACGAAAAATCGGATCTGACAGCGAAAGTTCTGAAACAACTCAACTTTTCAGACAAAATCATCGTCATTATCGAAAAAAAATCAAAGGACGAAAATTTTCAGCTTTCAGAAACTGCGGATGCTTTTTTAAATAAAATTGAGCCTCTTCAAAAATACATCGGTTCGGTTCAGGGGAAAGTAAACGATAATGAAATCTCCGAAACATTTGATTTTGTAAACCAGAATTTACCTTTGTTTTTAGATGAAAATGATTATTCTGAAATTGAAAGAAAACTCAATAAAGACAGCATTGCAAAGCAGGTTGAGAACAATTATATTTCTCTCGTTTCCCCAACAAGTTTGGTGACCAAAGAATTTATTAAAAAAGATCCGCTGGGAATTACTTTTCTTGGAATTAAAAAACTGAATGCGTTAAACATCAGCAAAGATTTTAAACTCGAAGACAATTATATCGTCACCAAAGACGGAAAAAATCTTCTGCTTTTCATCGATCCGAAAAACAAAAGTAACGACACCAAAAACAATGAAGTTTTCGTCAACAGTTTGAATAAAATTAAAGACGACATCAACAAAAATTTTAAAGGAAAAACAGAAATCAGCTATTTTGGCTCGCCTGTAATTGCAGTTGCCAACGCTCAACAAATCAAGAAAGACATTCAGAATACAGTGATTATTTCGATGACGGTTCTGTTGATTTTGCTTATTTATTATTTCCGGAATTTCTTTACACCACTCATTGTTTTTCTGCCGACAGTTTTCGCCGTTTTCATATCACTGATGATTTTATACTTTATTAAAGACAAAATATCGGCAATTTCACTAAGTGTCGGAGCAATTTTGATTGGAATTACAATTGATTACGCCCTTCATATTCTCACACATTATAAGCACAATAATAATATTGAAGAGCTTTACAAAGAAATCACCCAACCGATTATTCTCAGCAGTGCGACGACGGCAGTTTCATTTTTATGCCTTGTTTTTGTACGTTCTGAAGCGTTGAAAGATCTCGGGCTTTTTGCCGCGATTACGGTTTTTCTTTCTTCGTTTGCTGCATTAATTATTGTTCCTCAACTCTATCATCCGAAAGAAAAATCAGATAAAGTAAGCACCAATTTCATCGATAAGATTGGAAATTATCCTTACGAAAAGAACAAACCTTTGATTATTGGTTGTTCGATTATGATTGTTGCCTGTCTTTTCGGGTTCAGACACGTTGGTTTTAATGAAAATATCGGTGATTTAAATTATATACCTAAAGATTTAAAAATCAGTGAAGCCAAGCTGGAAAAACTGTCTGACATTACTTCAAAATCGATTTACACCATATCGTACGGAAATTCTGAGAGTGAAGCCTTGGCGAGAAATTCAAGATTGAGTAACTTTCTGGAAAAAGAAAAGCAGGAAGGTAAAATTTTAAGCTATAATTCGATCGGGAACGTTGTTTTGTCTGAAAAAGACCAGCAGAAAAAAGTTGAAAAATGGAATCAGTTTTGGGATCAGAATAAAAAAAATCAGACGATTTCTGAATTGGTCAAAAATGGAAATGAATTTGGATTTAATGCTTCAGCTTTTGATCAGTTTAATGAAAATTTAAATAAAACCTATTCCAGCTTAAGCTTAAAAGATTACGAAAAAATAAAAGCCCTTCAGATTTCCGAATTTCTGAGCAACGAAAACGGGTTTTTCACGGTTTCGAATGTGGTGAAAGTGGATGAGACGAAAAGAGATTCATTCATAAAAGATGTTGAAAAAAGCCACGAAGCTTTGGCCATCGACCGCCAGCAAATGAACGAGAATTTTTTAGGTTTATTGAAAAGAGATTTTAACACGCTGATTAATTACTCACTTTTGGCAATTATTTTAACAATCATTGTTTTCTTCAGAAACTTCGAATTGTCTTTGCTGACGATGTTTCCGATTGTTTTAACGGGTGTTGTCACTGCAGGAATTCTCTACTTTTTAGGTTTGGAATTAAATATTTTCAGCACCGTGGTCTGCACTTTGGTTTTTGGCGTCGGCGACGATTTCAGCATTTTCCTGACTAAAGCAATGCAGAAGGAACATACAACCGGAAAAAATGAACTTCCAACGTACAGAATTTCCATTATTTTGGCGGTTTTCACCACGATTTTATCCATTGGCTCTTTGATTTTTGCCAAACATCCGGCTTTACATTCTTTAGCTTTGGTTGCATTAATAGGAATGTTTTCAGTAATCGTCATCACGTCGACTTTATATCCGTTCTGGTTTAGATTTTTAATCATCAACAGAGCAAAAAAAGGTTTGTCGCCGATAACTTTAAGACTGTTCTTAAACTCAGTATTTTCCTTTATTTATTATGGTTTAGGTGGTTTGATTTTCTCTGCCATCGGAAGTATTTTCGTGAAAAGATCAAAAGGAAAAACTTTAGATTTCATTAAATTAATTTTAGCAAAATTTTTGACTTCCGTTTTATATTCAAATCCATTTGTAAAGAAAAAAGTCATCAGAAATCCGAAAGAAGATTTCAGCAAACCCGCAGTTATTATTGCGAATCACACTTCTTTTCTCGACACTTTGGCTTTGGGAATGGTGAATCATAAGATCATTTACCTCGTCAATGATTGGGTTTATAATTCTCCGGTTTTTGGTAAACTGGTAAAAGCCTTAGGTTTTTATCCCGTTTCTCAAGGTATCGAAAATGGCATGGATAAACTGAAAGAAAAAATCGAACAGGGATATTCGCTTGTTGTTTTTCCTGAATCTGAACGCTCTTACACAAATGACGTAAAACGTTTTCACAAAGGTGCTTTTTATATAGCCGAACAGTTCAATTTAGACATACTTCCGATTTACATTCACGGAAATTCTGAAGTGCAACCGAAAGGTGATTTCATCATTTATGACGGAAATATCACTGTAAAAGTAGGCGACAGAATTCACAAAGAAGATTTGAGTTTTGGAGAAGATTATTCTGAAAGAACAAAAAAAATCAATGCTTGTTTCCGAGACGAGTTTGCTAAACTGAGAAATGAAATTGAAGATGAAAATTATTTTAAAAAGAAATTGTTTCTCAGCTTTTTATATAAAGAAAACGAAGTTGTAAAGCCGGTAAAAGAAGATTTTAATCAAAACAAATCGGTGTATTTTGAATTGAATAAACACATTCCGAGTGATGCAACGATTTTTCACATCGCCGATGATTTTGGGCAAATAGACATTTTGTTAACCCTTCAGCAGGCCGGACGTAGAATTTTCAGTTTAATTAATGATTCAGAAAAAAGATCTGTGGCAAAAAACAGCTATCTTGTTCAAAAAAGGAAATTGAATTACATTGATAATCAGACACAAATCAATAAAAAGATTGATGTGCTTTTAATTTCTGACGAAAATTTCAATCTTACTGATATCAAAGATTTTCCGGAGACGATTATTCTGCTGAATATTAAAAATCAGACTTTTCAAAACGCAAATTATAAACAATTGTTTAATTCAGAATCAATAAAAATATTTAGGCACGAATAATAAATCTGAAAATCATATTTTTGTAAACCATAAAAAAGATTAATGCAAAAAAATATACTTGTCCTTTACTACACTCAAACCGGTCAGCTGGAAGATATTGTTAAAAATATTGCCCAACCGTTTGAGGATAAAAAAGACGAATATAAAGTGACTTACTACAACATTCAGCTGAAAAAAGATTTTCCTTTTCCTTGGCCGGGTGATGTTTTTTTCAACACCTTTCCGGAATCTTACCTTCAGATTCCGAGTGAAATTCTGCCTCCACCGGAAGCGGTTTTGAATACGAAATTTGACCTCATTCTTTTTGGATATCAGGTTTGGTATTTAACGCCGTCTATTCCGATCATATCATTTTTGAAAAGTGGTTACGCGGAAAATATATTGAAAGGCACGCCAGTTGTTACCATCTCCGGAACGCGAAATATGTGGATGCTTTCTCAGGAAAAACTAAAGGTTTATCTAAAAAATTTAGATGCAAAATTAGTCGGAAATATTGCATTGGTCGACAGAAGAGACAATTACACCAGTGTTTTGACGATTCTTCGCTGGATGACCACCGGACAAAAAGAAAAATCCGGAATTCTTCCTGCAGCGGGAGTTTCAGACGAAGAAATCAACGGAGCCGGAAAATACGGGAAGATTATTGAAAAGCATTTCAGCAATAATGATTTTACCAATTTACAGCCCGAACTCGTGAAAAACGGAGCCGTAGAAATACGTGCTTTCCTCGTGAGAGTGGAGAAAGTTGGCAATAAAATTTTTACGATTTGGTCTAACCTCATCATGAAGAAAAAAGAAAAGCGACCAATTCTTATCAAATTCTTTAAAGTGTATTTGATGGCAGCAATATGGATAATTTCACCTATTGTGTTGATTTTTCATATCTTGCTTGCTCCAATTTTATGGACGAAAAGACAAAAACAGAAAAAATATTTACAAGGAATTAATTTAAAATAGAAATGTACGACGTATTTATAACAAAAGCTTCAACATACCTGCCAAATGAACCGGTTTCTAATGATGAAATGGAAAGCTATTTAGGTCTGGTAAATGATAAGCCTTCTAAGGCAAGAGCTTTAATTCTAAGGAACAATAAGATCAAGACAAGATATTATGCTTTAGATAAAAACGGAAATTCTACCCATACCAACGCACAAATCACAGCGAAAGCCGTAGAAGGTCTTTTTGATGAAAATTTCACAAAAGAAAATATGCAGCTGCTCTCTTGCGGAACTTCTTCTGCAGATCAGGTGCAGCCTTCACATTCATCGATGGTGCATGGCGAGCTAAATATCGGAAAATCTATTGAAATAAATACCGCAACCGGACTATGTAATTCGGGAATGAATGCTTTGAACTACGGTTTCCTCAACGTAAAAGCCGGTATTAAAGACAATGCAGTCTGTGTAGGTTCTGAAAGAATGTCTGCATGGATGACCGCCGACAAATTTAATCACGAAGCCGAAAATCTGAAACTTCTGGAAGAAAGACCAATCATCGCTTTCAAAAGAGAGTTTTTGAGATGGATGCTTTCTGACGGAGCCGGAGCATTTTTACTGGAAAACAAACCGAGAGAAAACGAAACTTCATTAAGAATTGAATGGATTGATTTTTACTCTTACGCTCACGAAATTGAAGCATGTATGTATTCAGGCTGTGAAAAACAGGAAGACGGAAGCCTAAAATCATGGGCAGAATATCCTGCTGAGGAGTGGCTGAATCAATCAATCTTTGCTTTAAAACAGGATACAAAACTTTTAGATAAATATATTTTAGTGAAAGGCGCAGAAAGTTTAAGAGCATCTTTTACTAAACACGATCTTGATCCAGATTCTATTGATCATGTTTTAGCACATATTTCTTCAGGTTACTTTAAAGAAGGTTTAAAAGAAGAATTTGCCAATGTAGGACTTGATTTTCCTTGGGAAAAATGGTTCTATAATCTTTCTGAGATCGGAAATATTGGTGCGGGATCTATCTTCGTGGCAGTGGAGCAATTAATGAATTCCGGTAAACTGAAAAAAGGTGAGAGAATCATGCTCTGTATTCCTGAAAGCGGAAGATTTGCCTATTCTTGTGCTTTATTAACGGTTTGCTAATGGAAATTTCTCTACCAACCAACGATAAGAATTTTGTTGAAAGTTTAATTCCGCAGAAGTTTCCATTTGTAATGGTGAGCGGAATTTCAGAATATTCTGAGGAGCATCTGGTTTCAGGTTTTGAAATTAAAGAAGACAATATTTTCGTTCAAGACGGAATTTTTCAGGCTTCCGGTTTAATTGAACATCAGGCGCAAAGTGTTGCTCTTCATACAGGCTACAAATTTTATCTTTTAGGAAAAGAAGCTCCGACAGGTTATATCGGCGCCATCAAAACTTTTGAAGCTGAAACATTACCGAAATTAGGCGATCATTTGATTTCTGAAGTAAAAATCATCAATGAAATGATGGGCGTAACTTTGGTTGAAATTATCACTAAAATTGAAGGTAAAATCATTGCTAAATCTGAGATGAAAACAGTAGTAAAATAAAGAAAATCAATTTGTTTCCCCAACCCTAAAGGGAGCAAATTGATTTATATATACTCTTATGAATTTAAAAGAAGAAAACCTCATCAACATTCATCATTTTCTGCCTCATCGTGCACCAATGCTGATGACAGATTATATTCTGGAGCTTACTCCGGAAAAGGTGGTGACTTCTTTTGAGATTAAATCCGACAATATTTTTCTTCAAAACAATCATTTTGTGGAAGCGGGATTGATCGAACATTCTGCACAGACTTCTTCCTCAATTCTCGGACAGAGTTTTTTTAAAGGTTCTGATGTAGAAACTAAAGTGATTGGTTTTATTACCAATATCAAAAAAATTGAAATTTTTGATTTGCCAGCTGTTGGTGACACCATTATTTCCAAGGCGACTTTGATTTCTCAATACGAAAACATCTGTCAGATTTTCTGTGAAACTTTTCTGGGTGAAAAACTGCTGATTCGTACAGAGATTTCCCTGTTTATTCAGGAGGTTGAATAGTTTAATTCATGAAAAGCCTACTCATCCTACTAATTACGATAAGTTGTTTTGCTCTATTCTCATTTGCATATTATTCTTTTTTGGTCTACATCAACCCGGAAATAATACATTGGCGACAATTTGAATCTAATGGAACTCTAGTATATTCAAATTCAGGAAGTAGATTGTTTATGGCTAGCGCTCTGAAATCATTGGTTTTCAGCATCCCTTATTCTTTACTATTTATCCTCAAATTGAAGCTAAAGGATAATAAAATCTTCCGTGTCACGGTAATTACAATAATTTTAAATTCTTCAGTCATTTTGATTGCCTCACTTTTTATTTTGATTGCAATTCCGTGTGCAAATATTTATCTTAAACACTTTGATAAGCTTACCACAAACACAATTTCCAATCATTATCCTCATATTCTCACTGATATTATTCATTTCTCGTTAATTACAGGTCTAATCGTTTCTTTTATCATCGTTTTATTCAACTTGATTAAAATTTTAAAAAGATTTCTCAGCACTTAATTAAATATGGTGAAATACTCATATAATTCAGTTTAAGAGTCTTAGAAAATAATAAAAAAGTAATAAAAAAAATTCTAAAACCAAAAGTTCTATCTTTTGCAATTAGTAGATAACACGTTTCAAAAATTTAAACACCTCTCATTCTCTCCCATTTATATTTTCAGTATTTTAGCACCTTGATTACGCTAAACTGGTTTTCGCAATGAAAAAACAAGACATTCCACAGGACGAAAGTAATTTGCAGTCTGCAAATATGACAGAAATGTTATACGTGACTGATGAAAATAATAACTACACCACCGCGCAAAGCATCGGTTGGGAAGCCAAAAAAGCGGCTCTCGATGAATCTATGCAGCTCATCAATGAAAGAATTGAAGAAGCAAAACAAAACGTTGCGAATAATATAGTAAGCCCGATCGTCTATTTTATGGAATTTAATAAAATGGATCTGCACGTTTTGGCAGCTTACGTCGATAAATGGCAATGGACAGTGAAAAGACATTCCAAACCACACGTTTTCAAAAAACTCAGTGATTCTACTTTGAAAAAATATGCCGACGCCTTCGGAATTTCAGTAGATGAATTAAAAAATTTCGACGGTAAATAAACCTTTAAGGTTTCAGAAACTTTAAGGTTTAATAAAATCCAGACTCATCATGAAGATCAACTTTGAACACCATCAGACAGCCCACTGCGAAAACGGTGTTGCCTCCAACTTACTTTTAAATAAAGGATTAAAACTCAGCGAACCTATGATTTTCGGAATCGGTTCGGGATTATTTTTCGTGTATTTGCCATTTTTGAAAGTAAATTTTGCGCCGGGTTTCAGCTACCGTCCGATGCCGGGAGCTATTTTCAGCAAGGCTGCAAAACGATTGGGAATTAAAATCAAAAGAATAAAATTTTCAAATCCTAAAGAGGCTCAGGCTGCTTTAGAGAAAAATTTAGAACAGAATATCCCGACAGGTTTACAGGTAGGCGTTTTCAACCTGACTTATTTTCCTGAAGAATATAAATTCCACTTCAACGCACACAATCTTGTAGTTTACGGAAAAGAAGACGGAAAATTCCTTATCAGCGACCCTGTAATGGATTTCGCAACCACATTGACAGAAGCTGAGCTCGAAAAAGTTCGTTACGCAAAAGGTGCCCTCGCTCCGAAAGGTCACATGTACTTCCCTACACACATTCCGGAAAATGTACATCTGGAAGAAGCCATCAAAAAAGGAATCAAAGATACTTGCAAAAATATGCTGGCTCCAGTTCCATTAATTGGTGTAAAAGCAATGCGTTGGGTTGCAAAAAGTATCCCAAAATGGGCGGATAAAAAAGGAACAAAAGTGACCAACCATTATCTTGGACAACTCATTAGAATGCAGGAAGAAATCGGAACCGGCGGTGGCGGTTTCAGATTTATTTATGGTGCCTTTTTACAGGAAGCCGCTATGATTCTAAAAAATGACGAGTTGAAAGAATTATCTAAAGAAATTACCGCAATCGGCGACCTTTGGAGAGATTTTGCTGTGGACATTGCAAGAGTTTACAAAAACAGAAATTCGAAAAGCGACATATACAATCAGCTTTCAAAATCGATGTTGCATATTGCTGATTTGGAGGAGGCTTTTTATAAGAAACTGAGAAAAGCGATATAGTTTGGAGAATATCATCGAAATAAAAAACCTCTACAAGAAATACAAAAATTCGGAAGACTTTTCGGTTAATGATATTTCTTTGAACATCGATAAAAACGAAATCTACGGAATTCTCGGCCCCAACGGAGCGGGAAAAACCACGTTGATTTCTATGCTTTCAGGTTTGATTAAACCGACCTCAGGAAGTTTTACCATCAACGGATTGTCGCCGAAAAAAGACAATTCAAAAATCAAACAAATCATTGGCGTTGTACCTCAGGAATATGCGCTCTACCCTACTTTGACGGCAAAAGAAAACTTATTGTTCTTCGGAAGTCTGTATGGTTTAAAACATAAAAATCTTCACAAAGAAATCGACGAAGCTTTAGAATTGATGGGTTTAACAAAATTCGCCAATAAAAAAGTCGACCAGTTTTCTGGCGGAATGAAACGCCGTTGCAATCTGATTGCAGGAACACTACACAACCCGAAAGTATTGTTTTTGGACGAACCTACGGTTGGCGTTGATGTTCAATCCAAAAAAGCCATAATCGATTATCTTTTAGATTTAAATAAAAAAGGAACGTGCATTATTTACACCTCGCACCACTTATCTGAAGCAGAAGAATTCTGTACAAAAATCGCCATCATCGACCACGGAAAAATCCACGCGACGGGAACACCACAAGAATTGGTTGAAAAAGTTGCCAATGCCGAAAACCTTGAGGATGTTTTCATTTCATTAACCGGAAAAGAATTGAGAGATGTTGTATAAATTGTGGAGAAGTTTTGTCAAAGAAATTCAGTTACTGAAAAGAGATTCGGGAGGAATTGTCATTATTTTCCTGATGCCTTTGCTTTTGATTATCACGATTACTTTGATTCAGGATTCGACATTCAAAAATCTGGAAGGTTCAAAAATTCCGATTATTTTTATTGATAATGACAAATCTGAAGTTTCCAAAGTCATTAAAAAAGAACTGGAAACCAGCAAGACATTTGAGCTCGTTACCGATTACAACGAAAAATCAGCTGAAAAGGCCGTGTTTACGGGAGACTATCAAATGGCCATCGTCATTCCGGAAAATCTGACGAAAGATTTAAATTCAAATATTGATTCTAAAGTCCAGACCGTTGTAAGTTCGTTTGGTTTAGAAACCGATTCAACAGCGACAAAAATAGTAGCTTCAAAAGCGAAAGACATTCATCTTTATTTCGACCCTGCAACCAACGCAGGTTTCAAAAATTCTGTAATGAATGCCATCAACAAAATGGTTTTCGAAATCGAGAATAAAAAAATCTACAAAGCCTTCCAGGACCAACTCGGAACCACAGAAGACCTTGAAAATAAAAGCTTAATTACCTTCAAAGAAATCACCCCGAACAAAGGCAAGGAAGAACTGATGCCAAATTCAGTGCAGCACAACGTTCCGGCGTGGGCATTGTTTGCAATTTTCTTTATCGTTGTGCCTTTGTCTATAAATTTAGTCAAAGAAAAAAGTCAGGGAACGAGCTTGAGAGTCCGCGTGAGCCCGACGCCGTATTACATTCACATTTTAGGAAAAACATTCACGTATCTCATCATCTGCCTCATCCAGTTTTTGCTGATGGTTGCGGTAGGAATCTGGCTTTTCCCGCTGATGGATTTACCACAATTTGATGTTACAGGAAAAATGTTCCACCTTCTGATTGTCACTCTTTTTGCAGGATTGGCAGCAATTGGGTTTGGCGTTTTAATCGGAACAGTTTCAAAAACTCAGGAACAGTCGGCGCCGTTTGGAGCGACTTCCGTGGTAGTTTTGGCAGCGATTGGCGGAATTTGGGTTCCAGTTTTCCTGATGCCCGAATTTATGCAGAAAATTGCACAGTTTTCCCCGATGAATTGGGGACTGAACGCGTATTACGATATCATTTTAAGAAACAGCGGCATTGGCGAAATTGCCAAAGAACTGATTTTCTTATTTTTATTTTATATTGCGATGGTAACGATTTCTTTATTGTATGAAAGGAAACAGAATAGTGTGTAAAATACATAGAACAAACGCAAACGTAGGATTATGACAGCAAAAGATATTCAAACTAACTTCATAAAAACTTATTTAAAACCTACACTTAAAGTAAATGGCTATAACACTAGCGGAACAACTTGGTGGAAAAGTATGAACGAGTTTTTTATTGTGATTAATCTTCAAAATTCACAATTTAACAGTAAGGAAGAACTTAGTTTTTGCTTGAATATTGGCGTTGCGTTGACAGATAAACTAGCAGACAAAGAAAAAAAGAAAGCGACATATTTTGATGTTGTGACACCGCTTCGTGAAGACGCCTATTTACCTGAAGAAAGAAAACAAACTAAAAAAGCCAAAGTTAGTTGGCTTGGCTATAAAATTACAGACTCAACAAATATCACCGAATTTGTTGATGATTTTAAAATTGATTTAGAAGAAAACATTTTAAAGCAACTTGAAAAACTAAAGTCATTACAAGAATGTGTTTTATTTTATGAAAGATTTGATTTCTGGGGCGATAATTTAAAACGACAAATTGCAGAATGTGGATTGAAAATAAATTAACAAAAATGACATTCAATAAAAAAACATTTTTTAACATCCATATCAAATAATAAAAGCCGGTAGAAAAATGCAGTCTAAAAATTTAACCTGTACCGAAGAAATACGCGTCCGTTTCAATGAGACCGACCCGCTGGGAATCGTCTGGCACGGTCATTACATCGTATATTTTGAGGACGGAAGAGAAGCTTTCGGAAGACAGCACGGTTTGACCTATCTCGACATTCAGAAAGCTGGATTTACCACGCCGATTGTAAAAAATACGTGCGAACATTTTCTTCCTTTAAAATATGGAGAAACCTTTAATATCGTAACGACTTTCGTGAATTCTGTTTCAGCGAAACTGATTTATAAATACGAGATTTTCAATCAAAATAATCAATTGGTTTGCAGTGGAGAAACCATTCAGGTTTTTCTGGATTCTGAAAATAATTTATGCCTCTACAATCCCGATTTTTTTCAGGCTTGGAAAGATAAAAACGGCTTGTAGCTATTTGCATTTGGCTTTTAGCTAAAAATGTTTAATCAAACCAATCAGCAATTAATGAACAAAGAAATTTACATTACAGATTACAACTGCGTCACACCTTTGGGTTTTGACGTAGAATCAAACTGGAAAGCACTTCTGGAAGGAAAATCTGGAGTGGCTTTGCATAAAATTATCGATAATCACGAAACTTTTTTTGTTTCTAAAATTGATTCTGAAAAAAAACTGGATGAAGAATTTAATAAACACTTCGACAGTCAGAATTTCACGAGACTTGAAAAGATGTTTTTGTTAAGTCTGAAACCTTTGGTAGAAAGAAATCCAATTTCAGATGAAACGGCTTTTATCTTATCAACAACAAAAGGAAATATCAGTTTATTAAAAAACGAAAACACTGTACCAAATGGCGTTTATCTTTCAAAATTAGCTCAAAAACTGGCTGATTTTTTCGGATTTAAAACCAAACCGATTGTCGTTTCAAACGCCTGCGTTTCCGGAGTGATGGCAATTTCTGTGGCGAAAAATATGATTCAGGCAGGAAAATACAAAGACGCTTTCGTCGTTGCCGGAGACGAGATTTCTGAATTTGTAATTTCAGGTTTCAATTCTTTTCAGGCGATTGCTAACGAACCTTCCAAACCTTATGACAAAAACCGTAATGGAATTAATCTGGGCGAAGCGACCGCAGCAGCTTACATCACTTCTACTCCATCAGCGAACGAAAAATTTAAGTTTAAAGTTTTAGGCGACTCAGCGATTAATGATGCCAATCACATTTCCGGACCATCGAGAACCGGCGACGGACTGTTTGCCAGCGTTCAAAATGCAATGAAAGAGGCGAAAGTTTCAGCAGAACAAATCGATTTTATTTCCGCTCACGGAACGGCAACGCTTTACAACGACGAGATGGAAGCCATCGCTTTCAACCGAATGAATTTGCAAAATGTTCCCCTCAACAGTATGAAAGGTTATTACGGACATTGTCTGGGAGCGTCAGGACTTTTGGAAAGTATTATTTCTATGGAATCTGCTTTGAACAATACTTTAATTCCATCTAAAAACTTTGAAGAAATGGGTGTTTCCCAAGATTTGAATATTATTAAAGAAAATCAACCTGCAGAAATTAAATATATTTTGAAAACCGCTTCTGGTTTTGGTGGTTGTAATGCCGCGGTAGTTTTGGAAAAATGCTAACAATAATTTTGTATTTTTAAACAATTAAAGTTTTAGAAAATGGAATCTATTTTAGATATAAGAAAAAGAATTCACGAGTATATTGACATCGCTGACGAAAGAATCCTACGTATTTTTTCAGGTATCATTGATGCCAAAGAAAAGGAAAATGTTGATCCATCTATTTTAGATTATGTAGATCAGCAGATTGACGAAGAACGACAAAAACAATTAAATGGTGAATCTGATTCTCAATCTTGGGAGGAGGTTAAAGAAAGATTAATGCAGAAGTTTAATCAATGACGAAAACAGAAATCTGCACCATAGAAAATTCAAAAATATCCGTCAACGAACAAATTATTTTTGAATCCAAAACCGAAAATTTCTCAGACTTCGCAAAGGAAGCATATAAAACTTTAGAACTGAATTATCCTAAATTTCATAAAATGGATAACCTCAGCAAACTCGGTTTTCTCGCATCCGAAATGATTCTGAAAAACGACGACCACAGCAAAACAGCGTTGGTTTTTGCCAACAAATCCTCAAGCCTAGACACCGATTTCAAGTATCAGGAAAGCATTAATTCTCAGGAAAATTATTTCCCGAGTCCTGCTGTTTTTGTATACACTCTACCCAACATTTGCGTGGGCGAAATCAGCATTAGACATAAAATGCAGACCGAAAATGCTTTTTTCGTATTGGATGAATTTGATGAAGAATTTTTAAACGCATACGCGGCACAGATTCTGCAATCAGGAAAAGCTGAAAAAGTCTTGTGCGGCTGGGTCGAACTATATCAGGAAAGTTATAAAGCTTTTGTATATTTGCTAACTACGTAATTTAACAATATAACAGTATAACAATGTAACAATACTTCAGTGCCAATTGGTAAACTGATACATTGATACATTGGTAAATTTTTGAAAAATGGAAGATTTAAAATTAGAATTAAAAAACAAAATCATAGAAGTTCTTAATCTTGAGGACGTTGCAGTTGAAGAAATCAAAGATACAGACCCACTTTTCGGTGGCGGTCTTGGTTTGGATTCTATAGACGCGCTGGAATTAATCGTACTTCTAGACAAAGACTACGGAATCAAATTATCTGACCCGAAAAAAGGAAAAGAAATCTTTCAGTCTATCGAAGTGATGGCAAAATACATCGAAGAAAACAGAACAAAATAAAATTAATTTACCAATATAACAATGTAACAGTCTAGCAATAATTGGTAAACTGTTACATTGCTACATTGTTACATTTATAAAAGATGAGTCAAAAAATTGCCATTACAGGGATGGGCATTATTTCCTCCATTGGTAGCAATGTCGAGGAAAATTTTATTTCGTTGACGACCGGTAAACACGGTATTTCAGACATCGGACTGTTTGAAACACGCCACGCCGGAAGCATTAAAACGGGCGAGATAAAATTGTCTAATGAAGAGCTTGTGCAGAAACTTCAGCTGAATGAAGACAACAACGTCACAAGAACCGCTTTGCTGGGGATGGTGGCCGCAAAAGAAGCTGTAGAAAGCGCCGGAATTTCGCATATTAATGAATATAAAACCGGACTCATTTCCTCCACCAGCGTGGGCGGAATGGATATTACCGAAAAATATTTCTACACCTACGAAGATTTTCCTGAAAAGCAAAAATACATTGACGCTCACGATGCCGGAAATTCATCTTTGGCGATTGCAGAATTGTTGGGTCTTAAAGGAATGGTTTCTACCATTAGCACAGCCTGTTCGTCTGCTGCAAACGCGATTATGATGGGTGCAAAACTCATCAAAAACGGCGTTCTTGACCGTGTGATTGTCGGCGGAACAGATTCTCTTTCGAAGTTTACTTTGAATGGTTTTAATACGCTGATGATTCTGACGGATTCTTACAACACACCTTTTGACAACGACAGAAAAGGTCTCAATCTGGGCGAAGCAGCTGCTTTCCTCGTTTTGGAATCTGACGAAGTCGTTAAAAAAGAAAACAAAAAAGTCCTTGCCTACCTTTCAGGTTACGGAAACGCCAACGATGCGCATCATCAAACCGCTTCTTCGGAAAACGGACAAGGAGCATTTTTAGCAATGGAAAAAGCCCTGAAAGTTTCAGGTTTAGATAAAGAAAACATTGATTACATCAACGTTCACGGCACAGCGACCCCGAATAATGATTTATCTGAAGGTATTGCTATGATTCGGATTTTTGGCGAAAATCAGGTGCCGGAATTCAGTTCAACGAAAGCATTTACTGGTCACACTTTAGCTGCGGCGGCAGGAATTGAAGCGGTTTATTCGATTTTGGCGATGCAGAACAATGTGATTTTTCCGAATTTAAATTTCAAAACCAAAATGGAAGAATTCGATTTAACGCCCGTTACCGAACTGAAAGAAAAAAATATCAACCACGTACTTTCCAATTCATTTGGATTTGGCGGAAACTGTTCAACTTTAATTTTTTCTAAATAATGAGTGCAGTTTACATCAACAGTGCCGCCTGCATCTCGGTTCAGGACACTTTAAACGAAAATTTCTCGGATACTTTAAAACCTGAAAATTCAGTTCAGATTTTAAAAGCCATCGAGCCGAATTACAAAGAATTCATTCCGCCAGCGATGAGCCGAAGAATGTCTAAAACCGTAAAAATGAGTTCCGTAGCTTCCACAAAAGCGTTGAAGGAAGCAGGAATTGAAAAACCTGATGCCATCATCGTCGGAACCGGAATGGGTTGTTCTCAGGATTCGGAAAAGTTTCTGAAAAATGTTTTGGAAAACAATGAAGAGTTCTTGACGCCAACATTTTTTATTCAATCCACTCACAACACGGTTTCCGGACAAATCGCTTTGGGATTACAATGTCACGGCTATAATTTCACTTATGTCAACAGTTCATCTTCTTTAGAATTTTCAATGCTGGATGCGAAACTTCAGATTTTGGACGGAGAAGCAGATAATGTTTTGGTGGGTTCAACAGACGAACAAACCGACAGGACAATGGAATTATACAAATTGAATAATTCCATTAAAAAAGAAGAAAATTTACCAGTTGATTATTTAAATTCAACAACAGAAGGCGTGATTTGGGGTGAGGGTTCAAGCTTTTTTGTTTTGGGAAAAGATAGAACGGAAAATTCTTACGCTGAACTGAAAGATATTCAAATTATTAGTTCATTAGAATTAGACGAAACTCAAAAATTCATTGAGGATTTTTTAGCTAAAAATATTTTGAAAAGCGAAGATATTGATGCTGTTATTTTAGGTTTCAGTGGAGATTCAAAATCGGATAATTATTATCAAAAAGCATCAGCATTATTTCAAAATTCGTCGTTGTTATACTATAAACATTTGAGTGGAGAATTCAATACTGCTAGTGGTTTTTCGACATTCATGGCTTGTCATATTCTTAAAAATCAGAAAATTCCTAAAGTGATGATGATTAATGATGTGAAAAGAGATGAAATTAAAAACATCTTGCTTTACAATCATTTGGGAGGCATTGACCATAGTTTGGTTTTGCTAGAGAAAGCTTAGTAGTTGTAAGTGATATTTAAAAAGTAAGTTTGTCATTCCGTAGGAATCTAAACAAAGCCGTTGAGATTCCTACGGAATGACAAACAGACCATTAAAGTTTAAATTCAAAAACAATAAAGATGAAACATTATCCCTTTATTATATTTTATCTTTTCCTTAATGTATTTATTTACGCATTTCAGGGAACAATTTGGGTTTATATTTTCTGTTTCATCCTATTTTCTGTGGTTATAGTTTGGGGTTCTTTTGATATTCAATTAGGATATTTTGTAAAAAGTTTTACACACAAACGAACAAAAATTAAAGAAATCGCTTTGACTTTTGATGACGGACCGACTGAGTTTACGCCTAAATTTTTAGATTTATTAAAAGAAAACAACATCAAAGCCACATTTTTCTGCATCGGAAAACAGATTGAAAAATACCCTGAAACTTTCCAAAGAATAATTGCGGAAGGTCATTCGGTTGGTAATCATACCTATTCACATTCCAACAACACAGGATTTTTATCGAGTTCAAAAATGATTGAGGAAATTGAAAAATGTGATGAAGTGATGTTGAAAATTGGCAGTTTTAAAACCGATTTCTATCGTCCCCCATTCGGTGTAACCAATCCGAATATTGCCAAGGCAATTAAAAAAACTCATAAAAAAAGCATCGGCTGGAACGTTCGTTCATTGGACACAGTGATTCAAGACGAAAAGAAAATTTTCAGGAAAGTGACGAAAGGTTTGAAAAAAGGTAGCATCATTTTGCTTCACGACACTTCGGAAAAAACGCACCAAGTTTTGGTCGAATTATTGTTATTTTTGGAGCGTGAAAAGTATTCAACTTTTACAATAGATTCAATCTTTAAATCAGAAAAATAATGTTTAAAAATATAGCTCTCGGAGCATTTATAGTGATTTCGAGTTTTGTTTTTGCACAAAATACGGCAATGACGAGCGCAGAATCAAAGGCGTTCGTAACCAAAATTTCATCAGAAACCAAAGAAATCAAAACTTTGCAAAGCGATTTCGTTCAGACCAAAAAGATGGATTTTTTAGATAAAAACATTGTCACACAAGGAAGAATGTCTCTGAAATCACCAAATACACTGAGCTGGAAATACACGAAACCTTATCAATACAGCATTATTTTCAAAGACAATAAAATTTTTATTAACGACCAGGGGAAAAAATCTTCTGTGGATGCGAAAAGTAAAACTTTTGAAAAAATCAATAAACTGATTGTGGGCAGCTCAAACGGACAAATGTTTAGTGACCCTGAATTCGTTGTAAGATATTCTAAAAACAACAGCTCTAATATTGCTACCTTTATCCCAAAATCTGCTCAACTTTTAAAATATATTAAGCAAATCGAGTTGCAATTTCCAAAAAACCAAACGACAGTTTCTCAGGTCAATATGACGGAAGCTTCAGGAGATACTACGAATATTGTTTTCAAAAACACAAAAATCAATGCGCCGATTCCTGCTGCTGAGTTTTCTTTATAGTTCGCTTTTTTTACTGCTGATTTCGTGTAAAACGTATCAGCTTAAAGATGTAAAACCGATTTCAAGCAATGAAAAAACGGTTGAAAATCTTTACTTTTCATCAAAAGAAGATTATGTGTATAAATGTCAGATGGATATTTATAAAAATCACATCAGCGGAATTTTAATCATTAAAAAAATCTCTGAAACCACGCACAGAGTGGTAATGACCTCAGATTTTGGGAATAAAATGATTGATTTTGAAATTTCCGAAAATGATTTTAAACTCAATTATGTACTGGCAGATTTAGACAAAAAAATGGTTATTAATTTTCTGAAAAATGATTTTCAGGAATTGCTGAGACAGAAATACACTCTGACAGAGAGATTTGAAAACGATGAGTCAATTATTAACATTACAAAAACCGGAAAGAAAACCTACTATTTATTTTACGGGAAAGAAACTGAAATACTTACGCAAATCGTCTATACCAAAAACAAAAAAGAAAAAATCGATTTTACATTTGAGGCTAAAAAACCTACTTTTGCAGAAACGATTGAAATTAAACATAAAGATTTTAAAATCAATATTAAACTCTTTCAAATAACAGACACTGAATAACTATTATGAAAAAATTATCCCTCATTTTACTTATGCTGATTTCCACTTTTTCATTGGCGCAGGTAACTTTTAACCCCGGAATAAGAGCTGGAGTCAATTTTGCAAAATTCACAGAAACCGACAGAGGACTTTACAATTGGTTTGATGATGACTATAACATGTACAATGACCCTAATGAGAAAGAAGAAACAGCTTTCAGAACTGATTTCTATTTTGGTATTTTTGGAAACATCAGATTTGCAAAGTTTTATGCGCTTCAACCAGAAGTAAATTACTCAAGACAAGGGAGCAAGATTAAGCATGGGAAAGATAGTTTTGAGCCAAAAGTTTCGTACATGTCGCTTCAGCTTGTAAATAAATTTTACTTTGATAAATTCAATGTTCATGTAGGCCCTTCGCTGGATTTTGTTTTAGAAAACCAAGGTTTTGAGCCAACAAATAATGTAGATTTAGGTTTCCTTTTCGGGGCAGGTTTCGATATCACAAAAAATTTCGGAGTTGAAGCAAGAATCAAGAAAGGAATTATAGAAGTTGCATACAGCAGTGACGAAAACAGAACAAATGTCTTGGTACAGGCGGGAGTTTACTACACTTTTAATATGAAAAAATAACAGAATGCAGACGATTCTCACCAACTTTTACACTTTAGAAACTCACGACAAATCAGAAAACGGAAGTTTTAATGCCAAAATTAAATTAAATCAAGATCACAGTATTTTCAAAGGTCATTTCCCAGGAAACCCAGTCACTCCGGGCGTCTGTATGATGCAGATTGTAAAAGAATTAACGGAAGAATTCACTGGTAAAAAGCTGTTTCTAAAATCGGCTTCCAACGTGAAATTTATGGCTATTATCAACCCATTCGAAACACCCGATTTAGATTTAAATTTAATCATTACGGAGAGTGATACTGAATGTAAAGTAAAAAACACCACTTCATTTGGCGAGACTATTGCATTGAAAATGTCTGTTACTTATACCAAGATTTAATATGAAACTACTTTTTTCATTCATAACAGTATTATTTTTATTCTTTCAGAGCGGCGATCTGGATGCTTTGAGAAATGCTTATTCCAAAGCCAATGCATCGAACGATGGTGCAAAAAACTTCATCGAATTAGCAGACAAAAACTCTTCTTCTGATCCACTTATCAAAGGTTATAAAGCTGCGGCAGAAATCCTGGAGGCGAAAATAACAACAGAGAAAAACAAGAGAAAATCTTTCGTAAAATCTGGAGCTACGGAGCTTGAAAGCGTAATAAAATCTAACCCCAACAACGTAGAATTGCGATTGATCAGAATGAGCGTTCAGGAAAACATTCCGAAAATCGTTGGATATTCTAAGAATTTAAAAGAGGACAAAGCTTATATTTTGACCAATTATGCTAAACAAAATGCTGCCCTGAAAGTGTATATCAGAAAATTTGCGATGCAATCTAAAACAATGACCGCAACAGAAAAAAATTCATTGAAATAAATGACACTTTCTGAAGTACAGAATGCGATTGACGAGAGGAAAATCTGCATTTTAATACCAACTTACAACAACGAAAAGACATTACGAAGAGTCATTGATGGTGTTTTGGAGTACACTCAAAACATCATCGTCGTCAACGATGGATCTACAGATGCTACTTCAGAAATTCTAAAAACCTATCCTCAACTTACCATTATTGACTTGCCCGAAAATAAAGGCAAAGGAAACGGACTGAAAATCGGCTTCAGAAAAGCAAAAGAACTCGGTTATGCTCACGCTATCACCATAGATTCAGACGGACAGCATTATCCAAACGACATTCCTGTTTTTGTGAATGCTTTGCTCGAAGAAAACGACGATGTTTTACTGATTGGAAACCGAAATATGTCACAAGACGGCATCCCCAAAAAAAGCAGTTTTGGAAACCGTTTTTCCAACTTCTGGTTCTGGTTCGAGACCGGAATCAAGCTTGAAGACACCCAATCCGGTTATCGCTTATATCCTTTACATAAAATTCCAAAAAAATATTTCACGCCAAAATTTGAGTTTGAAATTGAAATTATCGTAAGAACTGCCTGGAAACACATTCCAGTAAAAAATGTCACCATAAAAGTACTGTACGACCCTGCAGAAAGGGTTTCGCACTTCAGACCGTTCAAAGATTTTACAAGGATCAGCATTTTGAATACCATATTGGTTTTGATTACTTTGCTCTACATCAAACCACGAAATTTCATCATTGATTTTAGAAAAAAAAGTCTTAAAAAATTCATCAAAGAAGATATTTTAGAGAGTGAAGGTTCAAATAGAATCAAAGCATTTTCCATTGCTCTTGGCGTTTTTATAGGATTTTTACCATTTGGAGGTTACCATACTTTGTTGGTAATTTCGCTCTCGGTGGTCTTTAAACTCAACAAAATTCTGGCATTTGTTGCATCAAATGTAAGTTTGCCACCTTTTATTCCCTTTATCATCGTTGCTTCCCTATATCTCGGTTCACCTTTTGTTGCAGGAAATGGCGATATTTTCAATCAGGAATGGAATTTCGATTTAGTCAAAAATAATGTTTTACAGTATGTGATTGGAAGTTTGATTTTGGCGACTTCAATGTCACTTATTTCGGGAGTTGTAACGTTTTTATTTTTGAATAAAGTGAGTCCCGAAGACAACTAAGATGAGAATTTGGGCAGCTGAACTTCGTTCGTAAACTTCGACAAAGCTGTGCTTTTTCTCATTTATGCTTTCCACTCCCAAACCTAACGAAGTGGTTCGACGAAGTCAATCTTTTTTGCTTCACTTTTTTGCTAATTGAAATATACCACAAGCAAAAAAAGATTTCCGTTCAAGTCGGGCTTCGGATTTCTCATCGTTTCAACATTCTGCGCAGCCACGAAGTGGCTGAATATGAATAGTCGCAGGTGAAACCCATGGAAACAACCAATAAAGCAATCGAACCACGAAGTGGTTCAACAAATCAATGCAATTTTTTAACTGTTTTCTTTAAAAATTCCGCAACATTCTCTCTGTCCGGAACCGTTGTAATCTCCTTCGTCAAAGCTTTTTCAAATTCAGTTTTTGCTTTAGAATATTCTTTCTGTTTAAAATAATATTTTCCAGCCTGATAATATGTCCACCAAAAATCCGGGTTTAAGGATTGGTATTGAGTAATAAACTCATCCGATAATACATTTTTCTCATCATCAAATTGAGCACTTTGCTTTTTAAACTCTTCATAATTTCTAAATTCTTCAGAATCTACAAAAGAATCTTTCTGAATATTAAAGTTTGAACTTGATAATTCCTGATTTTCTAATTTATTATCAGAAAAAATTTCATTCAAATCATAACAGACAAATTCCCCCAGCTGATACGGACTTGAAGAAACCCAAACCAATCTTTTTTCTGGCGAAAATATAACCGCATGATGTGCCAAAAGTTGATTGATTGCTTTTTCATTTCCATAACCGATACTTTTATCTTTTAAACCAGACTTATCTCTGAGAATTGAAGCCATTTTCTCGGGATTCAGTTTTGGATTTTCCTGCAATAATTCCTGCAGCTTTTCAAAACGATATTCTGAATGGCTTTCTACAATATGTTTTTGATTTCTTTCATCATCTTTATAAGCATCTGACTGAAAATGATTGGTACAAAAAACTTTGCTCGAATTAGCAACATCAAAGACACCGAAATTTTTCGGTGACACTTCAATGATCACGGCTTTTTTATCATTAGCACTTCCTACCATAATAGATTCTGAAACAAAAACTTTTCTTTTTTTGGCAATTTCAATCGCTTCGTCGATTGTTTTTGCATATTGCAAAACCTCTCTTGTAACCAAAGAAATTGGGGTTTTTGCCGTTAATGGAATTTTAGATTTCCCAGCGTTAATCGTTACTGCAATTCCTTCTTTATTCATCCCCGATACAACTCCAATCATCCCAGGCCAGCTTACCGACATATATGGAATTCCGCTTTCGGGTTCTACAAATTCAACTAGTTTATTTTTAGCGAAATCTTCTCCGACAGAAAAATCAAAATTTCTACCAATTAACAAATCTCCGTCTTCTGTATTTTCATTCCAGACAGCTAGAGAAGTGCAGCCAACCACCATCAAATCCTGCATGGCGTGACCAATATCGTGAGCACCGTGAAGGTACATCGCTCTTCTGAATTTCGGAGCTATAAAATCATATTTATATGATGAATATTGAGATAAACCATATAATTCTGCCTGAAAATCATTTCTTACATTCAGATACATTTTTCGGTTGTACCATTTCAAAAAACCACGTAAAAGAATTTGCTTAAACTTCGACGGAACGAACGTCTCAACTTTTGAAAAGAAAATTTCTTCCTGCTGTTGCATTAAATTTTGAGTCAAAGCACCATTGTTGTAGCCCAACTGCAAAGGGTTTCCTTTGATGTACAATTCCCAAAGTTGCTGCTTATTTTTGGTTAAATAATTCTGGTTAAATAAAAAAGTAGAATCATTTACTTTCTGAACTTTCGGAATTTCCAAAGCATATTGCTTAATTTCCGGAATGTGTTTTACAGACTTCCTCGTTCCGCATGAAAGAAGACTTAAAATATAAAATATATAAACTAAAATTCTATTTTTCATGAGTTTGATTTAAAACATGAGTCAAACGTTCGTCAATTAATTCCTTCCCCAAAATCTCAGCGCAAGTGTTGAATGCACCAATTGTACAGCCCAAAATCCCATGCATATTGACGGATTGTCCTGTCAAAAACAAATTTTCAATTTTCGTTCTTGGCGAAACCATTGTTTTTAAAGGATTTTCTGAGGTTTTAAGGTAACCGTACATACTTCCTTCAGAACTGCCGATGTAATCGCGGTATGACAGAGGCGAGGACGTGTAAATATTTTCTATACAGTCTCTAAGATTCGGGATTTTCTTTTCTAAAGCCTGAATCATTTTTTCAGCTTTTTCAAGTTTAAATTTTTCGTACAGTTCATCTCTTTTTTGTTGATTTGCAATTGTGTTGAACGTATTTTCCCATGTTTTCACTTCGCTAAAATCCATATAGGAAATTGCGGTTAAACTTTCTGCAAATTCGGGATGATGCTTCGAAGGTGTGGAAGACAACATATACGTTTCCGGCCAGTTTTCTTTTTTATATTGAAAAGCTTTCCAAACTAAATCTTTAGATGAAAAATGATAGACGTTATAATTGAAACTGGAAATCGTATCTGGTTTTAAAACCAAATACACACTAAAACATGATGAAACCGGCTCCCAGCTTAATATTCTGTTGAGAAAAGATTTTTTCAGTCGGTTTTCGCCAATCAGTTTTATGGCAAAACGGATTTCGATATTTGAAATGAACTGTCGGGCAAAATATTCTTTACCATCTTTAGTTTTAGCTGACTTTAGTACATTGTTTTCATCAAAATTAAACTCGGTCACTTCAGAATGTTTAAAGACATCTGCTCCGTATTCCCGCAATTTTTTGATGAGCAGTTTTGAAATCTGACTTCCGCCTTTCATGCATTTGTATGCACTTTGAATGTAAGAGTTAACCGTCAAAGCATGAACATAAAACGGTGTATTTTCAGAATCTCCGGCATACAGAAAGTTAGAACCAAGCAAAACCGACTGAAGTTTTTCGTTGGACGTGATAGATTCGATAAACCTTTTGGTATTGAGATGCAGAATTTCTTCGTTGTAATTGTTTTGTGATACCACACTGTACCTCGGAAAGTGATTGCAAATCCTTTGAATTTCTTCGCAGTAATTTTCCAGATTTTCTTTTTCTTCCGGAAAATATACTGAAAGCTGTTTTACAAAATTGTCGTAACCCTGAGCATGTGGATATTCAGTTTCATCATCTCCGAAAGTGATTTTATCATAACCATTCTCATCCATTTTCTGGAGTTGAAGGTCATCGATAATTTCTAAATAAGAGAAAAAAGAATGAAGATTCTGACCAAGTGAAAGTCCGCCTAGATAATGAACTCCGGTGTCGAAAATAAGTTTATCTCTTGAAAATGTCTGGAGATTTCCGCCATACTGGTTGTTTTTTTCGAGCACACAGACTTTTAAGCCTTCTTTGGCTAAAATAAGCGCTGAAACAAGTCCGCCAAGACCGCTGCCGATAACCAATATGTCGTAATTTTTCTTCAAATGCTTATTGGAGTTTTAAGAGGGAAAAGGTACAAAAGTTTATTAATTTGTTTGGTAGAAAAATGCTTATTTAAACGCAAAGACCGCAAAGATTTTTTTTGAAATCTTATTGCATATTTTCGTTCGCAAAGGCGTTTCACTCAAAAAAAGACAGAATATCAATTAAACCTGGTTCTTTTTACTTTTTCCTTGGCTCTTTAACATTGAATCGCCCGCAGTCCGACTTGAACGGAGCTCTTTTTGTGAGGAGGTACGACGAGCAAAAAAGCGGGAGTGGAAGGCGGAAAAGCTGCCCCAAATAAAAATCATCAGTTCAATATCAAATAATAGATCAATCTACATCGTCCCAAAAATCGAAATAATTGAACCACTGAAGCGGATATTTCTGAATCATGAATTCCAGATTTTGGGTGTAAGAGTTGAGAAGCCCTTGTGCATCACGTTTTTTGACCTGTTGAGCGACTCTGGCATACAAATGATAATGCAGATTTTTCTCTTTCATCACGTAAACGTAGACGACGGGAACGCCTAAACGTGAAGCGATAAGAAATGGACCTGCGGGAAATTTTGCAGATTTCCCGAGTAAATCAGCCTTCAGAAATTTTGAGCCTTCAAAGTAACGGTCTCCGGTAAAGCAAATCAATTCGTTTTTTGATAAGGCATCGTTGATGTCGAAAATGTGCGACATATCGTCTTTTACGTAGATAAATTTGATGTTGCTTTGTTTTACGGAAACGCTTTCGAGATATTCTTTAATGATGGTAACTTCCTGGTCTGTAGTAACTAAATTAATCTGACAATCGAAATCGATGTCGGCGAAAAAATGCTCGGCAATTTCAAAGTTTCCGATGTGGGCGCTGATGAGAACGCCGCCTTTTTTCTCGGCAAGAAGGTTACGGAGGTTTTCGATTCCGTCGAATTCGTAGGTGTATTTCTCCCGTAAACCAGCTGAGATTGCAGTTTTATCGATGAGAACGGTTCCGAAAGTGAAATAGCTTTTGAAAATTGAAATTTTTGACTTCCAATATCCGTAGCTTAACCTTTTTTGAAAGTAGTAAGAAATGTAATGATTGCTCCTTTTTTCGAAAATCGAATAGTAGGAAGCAACAAAATATAAAACAAAATACGAACTGCGAACCCCAAGATTCTTAATACACCAAACAAAGATTCTGTAACCTAAGATTGTGCCTTTAGACTTGCCTTTCCACTTGTTCATGATATTAATTTAACAATGTAGCAGTGTAACAGTGTAACAATTTTTGAGCATTGGTACATTGGTACATTGGTAAATTGTTATATTTTAGAAGAGATTTTGTTTTCGATAGTTGAATAGAAATCGTTGAAAGTAATGATATCTTTGAAATCTGCCTCGCCTAATTTCACACCAAAATTGGATTCGATGACCACCACCAAATCTATATAATCTAAACTGTCTAAGCCCAAAGTCTTCTTGAAATGGGCGTCATTGCTGATGTCATCAGCATCAACTTCAAATTCATTGATTAAAAAATCATTAGCAATGGCAACAATTTTTTCTCTTTCCATGTTTTTATACAAATTTTTTAACGATTAATGCGGAATTGGTTCCCCCGAATCCGAAAGAATTCGACAAAAATACGTCAATTTTTTGAGTTTTAGTTTCGGAGACTAAATTTATCCTTTTTGCGTCTTCATCGGGATTTTGAAGATTGATGTTTGGCGCTACAAAATCATTTTGCATCATCAAAATGGAGTAAATCACTTCACTTGCACCTGCCATCCAGCATTCGTGACCGGTCATTGATTTGGTAGAGCTTACAGGAATTTCGCTTCCGAAAATTTCGTGAATTGCTTTCGCTTCGTTAGCATCTCCAATTGGCGTAGAAGTAGCGTGAGCATTGATATAGTCGATATTTTCAGCTTCTAAACCTGATTGTTTCAAAGCTCTGTTCATTGCCAAAGCCGGACCGTCTACATTTGGGGTTGAAATATGTCCGCCGTTGGATGAAAATCCATATCCCACAATTTCCGCAATGATATTGGCGCCTCTTTTTTGGGCTGATTCTAAACTTTCAACAATCAAAGAAGCTGCTCCACCGCTTGGAATTAAGCCGTCACGGTCAGAATCAAAAGGCCTTGAAGCTTTCTGAGGTTCGTTTTCTCTTGTTGAAAAAACGCCCAGACCATCAAAACTCGCCATTGAATATTTATTGGTTTCCTGAGCACCACCGCAAACGATGATGTCCTGAAAACCGTTTTTTATCATCATATAAGCCAATCCCAAAGAATGAGAGCCGCTTGCACACGCTGCACTGATGGTTAAATTGATTCCTCTTAATTTAAAAATGGTAGAAAGATTCATTGTCACAGTGGAATTCATTGACTTGAAAATCGCTCCTGAACCCATTAATGTGGTATCTTTCTTTTCTCTGGCAATGTCGATAGATTCTACAACCGCCTTAGAAACGCTGTCGTTTCCATATAATATTCCGACCTCATTTTCGTCTAAAAATTCCTGGTCGATATTGGCTTGTTTTAAGGCATCAAGAGTTGCGATATAAGCATACTCGCTTTCTTCACCCATGCTTACACGTTGGCGTCTGTTGAGAAGATTTTTTAAATCTGGCTTGGGAACGACACCTGTAAGACCTGATCTAAAACCAAATTCTTTTCTGTTTTCGTCTAAAACAATCCCCGATTTACCTTGATACAGGGATTCTTTTACCTCTTCCAAAGAAGTGCCGATGCAGGAATAAATTCCCATTCCGGTAATGACTACCCTATTTTCCATTTTAAAATGTAACAAATTACCAATGTAACAGTGTAACAATTATAATTCCAGATTATTGGTACATTGCTAGACTGTTACATTGCTAGACTAATTTATGAATAAATTCCTCCGTTAATATTAATAATTTCTCCTGTGATGTATGAAGATTTTTTTGAAGCTAAAAATGCAACCAAATCTGCCACTTCTTCTGCTTCCCCGAAACGGTTGGCCGGAATCATCGCTTTCAGTTCGTCTTCATTGAAATCTTGCGTCATGTCGGTTTTGATGAAACCTGGTGCTACTGCGTTTACTGTAATATTTCTCTTTGCAACTTCCTGAGCGAGTGCTTTTGTAACGCCGACCAAAGCACCTTTTGCGGCTGAGTAATTGGTTTGCCCGGCTGTTCCTTTCACTCCGGAAACAGAAACCATATTAATGATTCTGCCGTATTTGTTTCTTAATAACTTCTGAATGAAGAAATTGGTCACGTTATAAAAGCCATTTAAACTCGTGTTAATCACAGAGTTCCAATCTTCGCTTGGCATCCACATGAATAATCCGTCTCTTGTAATTCCGGCGTTGTTGACGATGACCTCAACAATAGATTTTGGATTATTTTCCTGCCATTCATTTAAAACTTTTTGAGTTTCTTCGGCATTTCCTACATCGAATTTAAGAATTTCTCCGGTAGAACCCAGTTCTTCCACTTTAGCCAAAGTTTCCTTTGCTGCAGCTTCATTTGAAGTGTAGTTGATGAGAATATGATAATTTTTCTCTTCTGCCAGTTTTATACAGATTGCTCTTCCGATGCCTCGGGAACCACCTGTTATGATTGCACATTTCATGTTTTTGTCTTAGTCTGCTATTTTTTATTAATAGGATTTCATCCTATTCTTTGTTAAATCGTCCCTTTGGGACTTTGGAAATGTTTTAATTTTGTTCCATAGGTTTCACCTACGGTTACTGATATTAAACCCTTCGGGTTTTCTGATTTCCAAATTAGTTTTTCAGATATTCTTTTACTTTCTCTACAAAAGGATACATCACCAAATCTTCTTTGAAAGGCGGAACAATTGCCCGAACCTCATCGTATAATTTTTTCGTATTTGAGGAAATTTCGCTTTGACATTCTAAAAACTCTATCGCCTGAACAACCGTAATCAATTCGATTGCCAAAACCTCGAAAGCGTTATTAATAACCTTACTGCAAATCACCGCAGAATTGGTTCCCATACTTACGATATCCTGATTATCATTGTTATTCGGAATACTGTGAACATACATCGGATTCGACAGCATCTGACTTTCCGCTGTTGTGGAAGTTGCAGTAAACTGAACACCCTGCATTCCGAAATTCAATCCTAATTTTCCAAGATTTACAAATGGTGGGAAAATCTCGTTAATTTTTGCATTCAGAAGATAATTCAACTGTCTTTCTGCAAGCATCGTCAGTTTTGTGATAACGATTTTCAGCTTGTCCATTTCCAGAGAAATATAATCGCCGTGGAAGTTTCCACCGTGGTAAACATGCTGATCTTCAGGAATTATGATAGGATTATCATTGGCAGAATTAATTTCATCTTCCAAGATTTTTTCCGTGAATTCCAAAGTATCTAAAACCGGTCCCAAAATCTGCGGAACACAACGTAATGAATAATACTCCTGAACTTTATCTTTGAAGATTTCCTCTTTATTTTCTTTGTTATAGAGATGATCTTCTCTTTTTCTGATTAATTTACTGTCAGAAAGGCTTTCCCGCATTCTGGACGCGATTTTCTGCTGACCTTCGTGTCTTTTTGTGGAATTTAAAGCTTCAGAAAAATGGTCATCGTAGGCTTTAACAATTTCATTAATCGCACACGAAAGTTTCACTGAAATATCGACTAACTTTCTTGAATAATAGGCGTTGATAATTCCAATTCCTGTCATTGTGGAAGTTCCGTTCATCAATCCTAAACCTTCACGGATGTGAACTTTTATCGGTTCAAGATTTAATTCGGCAAAAACATCTTTGGTTGCGCGTCTTTCATTTTTATAAAAAACTTCGCCTTCTCCAATTAAAACCAAAGCCAAATGTGCCAACTGAACCAAATCTCCACTTGCTCCAACGCCACCGTGTTCGAAAATCAACGGCGTAACATCTTTGTTAATCAATTCTTTAAGCAAAAAAACAACCGAAGGATGAATTCCCGATTTTCCTAAACTCAATGTGTTCAATCTCGCCAACATCACAGCTTTTGCAGATTGAGGCGAAAGTGGATTTCCCACACCCGAAGAGTGGCTTCTTATTAAATTATACTGAAGCTGATTTCTGTTTTCTTCACTGATTCTATACTGCGCCATTGGCCCAAAACCAGTGTTTACGCCATAAATAACTTTATCTTTGGAAAACTCTTCTAAAAAACTGAAACCGTTTTCTACTTTGGAAATCAGTGTTTCACTTAATTCAAGCGTTTCTTTATCAAAAATAATTTTATAAAAATCCTCTAATTGGAGGTTAGCCGTTAATATCATCTATCAATATTTAAAAAAAGAAAAAAAAACTGATTTGGAATCAATTTTTTGTGATTAATTTTGTGACGCAAATATAGATAGAATATCACACAAAATGAAAGAATTTGTAGATGTCCTTGTGATTGGTGCCGGACCTTCCGGTTGTGTCTCTTCCGCATATCTTCATAACAACGGCGTAAAGGTGAAAGTGGTGGAAAAAACCATGTTCCCAAGATTGGTTGTTGGCGAAAGCCTTATTCCTCGGGTGATGGATCATTTTGACGAGGCCGGACTGTTTCCTGCTTTGGATAAAATGGGCTTTGAAAAGAAATTGGGAGCTCGTTTTATGCGAGGAAATGAAGTTTGTATTTTTGATTTCAGCAACAAATTCGGAGAGGGATGGGACTGGACGTGGCAGGTTCCGAGAGCTGATTTCGACAATACTTTGGCTCAGGAAGTGATTAATAAAGGAGTTGATCTTGAATTTGAAACAGAAGTGATTGGAATTGAATTTAATGGAACAGATTCTATCACAACTGTAAAAAATAAAGACGGAAAAACAAAAGAAATCCATGCGAAATTCGTAATCGACTCGAGCGGTTACGGAAGAGTTTTGCCAAGACTTTTAGATTTAGAAAAACCATCGAAACTTTCTCCGCATTCTGCAATTTTTGCTCATGTAGAAGATATTAACAGAGAAGAAGGTGAAGAAGGAACTTTAATTTCTTTTGATATTATTGAAACTGAAGTCTGGCTTTGGGTAATTCCTTTTTCTAATGGAAATACGAGTGTGGGAATTGTTGGTCCGACTGAATATATCGACAAATTATCTGAAAACGGAAACGCTGCAGAAGCTTTGAGAAAGGCAATTTCACTTTCCGATTATTATGTAAAACGTTTCGGAGATGTAGATTTTCTTTTTGAACCAAAACATTTGAAAGATTATTCCTGTTCAGTAAAAAAATTATACGGAGACGGATTTGCTTTGACCGGTAATGCTTCAGAATTTCTTGACCCTGTTTTTTCTTCCGGAATGGCGTTTGCAACCGAAGGCGGAATGACAGCCGCAAAACTGGCAATAAGACAATTAAACGGCGAAAAAGTCGATTGGCAGACAGAATTTGCAGATTACATTCTATACGGCGTCAATGTTTTCACAACTTATGTAAAAGAATGGTACACCGGAAATCTTCAGGAATTATTTTTCCATCAACCGGAAAACCCTGATGTGAAAAGAAAAATATGTGCGGTTTTAGCAGGTTACGTCTGGAACAAAAAGAATACGTTTGTAAGAATACACGATACAGCAATTGTCAATCTGGCAAATTTCATCAAAACAGAAAAACAACAAGCATAAAAAAACGGTCTGAAAATTTTTCAGACCGTTTTTGTTTTATTTTAAAGCTTTTTTGATTTCCTTTCCTACTTCTTTACCTGTTTTTTCGTAAGCTGCGGCAATTCTTCCATATTCCATTCCGTAATCAACTTTACTACCTGTTCCTTCAATTTTATCGCCTTTTATTGTTGCTAAAATATTTGAAGGATTTGCAGTTTCCACGATTGTAATTTCTGCAGACAATTTTCCGGGTTGTGTGACAAAACCTTGCCAACCAGCATACATCCATGTTGGATGAATGATTAAAGTATATTTAGCTTCTACATTTTGTCCAAATTTTATTTTCTTTGATTTATTTAAACCTTCAATAAATTTTTCTGTCCAAATTGTTTCAACGTGTTGTTCCCAAAAATCAATCCACGTTTTCCAGGCAGCTTCGCCTTTTTTAGCTACTGTTTCTTTATGCCTTCTTTCAAGATATTCAGTTTCCGAAAAATTTTCAGCCTGAAAAAGCGGACTTCCATAATTACGTTCAATATTAACTTCCGTTTGACCTTTTAAAAAGCTAAGGTTTCCAGAAGTTACAGTAAGGTTTTGAGCAAAAGCTGTTGTCGCAATTGCCACGAACAAGAGCAAAAATATTTTTTTCATAGTTTAATTATAATTCCGCAAAGATAATATTAGAAAAGAAAATCCAGCTTAATTAAATAATAATATTTCCATCTTTATAGAATAAAAGTTATCTTAAATCTATAAAAGTAATCGGTTTTCTGCTGTTCGGATGAAATACCGTTTTCGACAAAACATCAAAATCTACCAATTCAATTTTCGGACTTACCCTTAATTTTGCTCTGAAATGATCCCGTACTTCATTTACAAAACTTTCGTCTTCTCTTTCTGTGCTGAGTTTAATGATAATTTCATCCAAGCCAATTTCATTCGACTGAATCACAATCTGATAACACAAAATCCCATCAAAATCATTCAGAATATCGCTCATCGCAGGTGGATATAAAGTGGTTCCTTTATATTTAATCATCTGTTGTTTTCTACCCAAAACAGGCCCCAGCCTCATCGTATTTCTCCCACATCGACAAGATTCATAATGCGCTTTAACTAAATCTCCAGTTTTAAATCTCAACAAAGGAACTGCTTCAACGCCTAAAGTTGTTATCGTCAATTCGCCACTTTCACCCTCTTTCACTGGATTTCCTTCGTCATCAAGAATTTCTGTGATAATCAATTCCGGATGTTGATGTCCACCTATCTGAAATTCACATTCTGTAAATGCTGTGCTCATTTCGGTGGAAGCGTAAGTAGAATATAATTCAATATTCCACTTTTCTTTTATTTTCTGTGAAAGGATATTATCCGTAAAATCCTGATTTTTGATACTTTCACCAATGCAAACCGCTCCAATTACACTTGAATTTTTATAATCTAAATTATTTTTCTCAGCGTAATCAATCATTTTCAACAAAAACGACGGAACGGTGATTAAAAATTTTGGTTGATATCTAAAAATAGAATCCCACTGCAATTCCGGAATTCCAGGTCCCATTCTTACAACTCCGGCTCCAATTTTTCTTAAACCTAAAAGATAAGCCAAACCAGCAATGAAACGTTTATCAATTGTTGTAATCATTTGAATAACATCACCTTTTGAAATTCCGGCACACGAAAGTGAAATTGCTTCGTTGTAGGCAATTCTTTCCATATCTTTTTCTGAAAGTCCGAAAGTTACAGGATCACCCAAAGTTCCGGAAGTTGTGCTGAAATCAACAATTTCGGTCATTGGAACACAAAAGAAATCATCGTTATTCTGTTGAATGTCGTTCTTTGCAGTCGTTGGAATTTTCTGCAAATCTTCCAAAGTCTGAATATCAGAAATAACAACATTGTTTTCTTTAAATAATTTCTGATAGAAAGGTGAGTGATTTTCTAGGTATTTCAAAAGTTCTTTCAGTTTTTCTTCCTGAAAAGTTTTGATATCCTGAACGCTTGATTTTTCGATGGATGGGAAAAGTTCCAATAGTTTAAATTTAGAAGACAAATTTATTTAAATTAAAATAAAAGTTGAGTAGAAAGTTTTGTTACCACAGATTGCCCGGATTTTCACAGATAATTTTTTTAAAATTATCTGTGAAAATCTGCTTGAGAAAATAGGTTTTGGCTAAAGCCAATATAATATAGCCACATTGAAAGTGGGCTAAAGCCCGCTCCTATTGATAAAATTCCATTTATTGATTCTATAAAGATTTACAGTTCACGTTTGACAATTCACTTCAAAAAACTTTTCAATTTTCGCAAACTTTTCAATAAACTGAATCAAAATAAAACATATATTATAAACCGACAAAAATCACTAAATTTGCCAACTTAATTAATCAACGATATTGATATATTACAATGAGCCAATTTAAAGAATACAAAAACCTCAACCTTATTGACGTGGCAGAGAATGTAGCGGAATTCTGGAAACAGAATAAAACCTTCAATAAAAGTGTTGAGATTCGTGAGGGGCAGCCTGAGTTTGTTTTTTATGAAGGTCCGCCTTCAGCAAACGGTATGCCCGGAATTCACCACGTAATGGCCAGAGCGTTGAAGGATATTTTCTGTCGTTTTCAAACCCAGAACGGAAAGCAGGTTTTCCGTAAAGCGGGTTGGGATACACACGGACTTCCTGTAGAGCTTGGTGTGGAAAAAGAATTAGGAATCACTAAAGAAGATATTGGCAAAAAAATTTCAATTGAAGATTATAACAAAGCATGTCGTGAAGCGGTAATGCGTTATACAGACGTTTGGAACAACCTTACTGAGAAAATCGGTTACTGGGTTGATCTTGAAGATCCGTATATCACGTACAAATCAAAATACATGGAGACGGTTTGGTGGTTGTTGAAGCAGTTGTATGATAAAGGATTATTATACAAAGGTTACACCATCCAGCCTTATTCTCCGAAAGCGGGAACCGGACTTTCTTCTCACGAAGTCAACCAACCGGGAGCTTACCGTGATGTTTCGGATACAACAGTGGTTGCTCAGTTCAAAACATTACCGGAAACATTACCTTCATTTTTACAAGGCTTTGGAGACGTACATTTCTTAGCCTGGACGACAACTCCTTGGACGTTGCCTTCTAACACAGCCTTGACAGTAGGTCCGAAAATCGATTATGTTTTAGTAAAAACTTTTAATCAATATACTTTTGAGCCAATAAATGTTGTTTTAGCTAAAGCTTTGGTCGGAAAACAGTTTGCTAAAAAATATGCTGAAGGAACAGACGAGGATTTTGTAAATTATACATCTGAAACTAAAGTTATCCCTTACGAGATTTTAGCAGAATTCAAAGGAGCTGATTTGGTTGGAATTAAATATGAGCAATTATTACAATACGCTCTTCCATACCAAAATCCTGAAAATGCGTTCAGAGTAATCTCAGGAGATTTCGTAACGACAGAAGATGGAACTGGTATCGTGCACACGGCTCCTACTTTTGGTGCTGATGATGCGAAAGTAGCTAAAGAAGCTCAACCTGAAGTTCCGCCGATGTTGGTTTTAGATGAAAACCAGAATCCAATTCCTTTAGTTGACTTACAGGGAAGATTTTTATCTGTTGTAAATGATGAAATCTATGGTTTTGCTAATGAATATGTGAAAGGAGAATACCTTAGCGAAGAAGAAAAAAACATTGAATTAAACATTCAGAAAGAAAATTTAAAGTCTATCATTGCAGACTTGAAAGCTTATCTCTCTGTAGATGAAAGAATTGCTTTAAAATTAAGAAAAGAAAATAAGGCTTTCAAAGTTGAAAAATATGTTCACAGTTATCCACACAGCTGGAGAACAGATGAGCCATTATTATATTACCCGTTAGATTCTTGGTTTGTGAAAATGACTTCATTGAGAAGCCGTTTAGTAGAACTGAATGACACGATTAACTGGAAACCGAAATCAACTGGTGAAGGACGTTTTGCGAACTGGTTAGAAAACGTAAACGACTGGAATCTTTCCCGCTCAAGATATTGGGGAATCCCTTTACCAATCTGGAGAACAGAAGATTTGAAGGAAGAAAAAATCATCGGTTCTGTAGAAGAATTATACAACGAAATCGAAAAATCTATTGCAGCAGGATTTATGACAGAAAACCCTTTCAAAGATTTTGTGATTGGTGATATGTCTGAGCAGAATTATGCTTTGGTTGATTTACATAAAAATATCGTTGACAAAGTAATTTTAGTTTCAGATTCAGGAAGAGCAATGAAACGTGAGAGCGACTTGATCGATGTTTGGTTTGATTCGGGTTCAATGCCTTATGCACAGTTGCACTATCCTTTCGAAAATAAAGAATTAATCGACAATAATAAAGCCTTCCCCGCAGATTTCATTGCGGAAGGTGTTGACCAGACCCGTGGTTGGTTCTATACACTTCACGCGATTGGAACAGCGGTTTTTGACTCAGTTGCTTATAAAAATGTAATGAGTAACGGACTTGTTTTGGATAAAAACGGCGTGAAAATGTCAAAATCCAAAGGAAATGGAATTGATCCTTTTGATACTTTAGCGGTTTACGGACCAGATGCTACACGTTGGTACATGGTTTCTAATGCCAATCCTTGGGAAAACTTAAAATTTGACATCGAAGGAATTGATGAAACGAGAAGAAAATTCTTCGGAACATTGTACAACACCTATTCATTCTTTGCGCTGTATGCGAATGTCGACGGATTCAATTATTCTGAAAAAGAAGTTGAAAACAGACCTGAAATCGACCGATGGATTTTGTCTGAATTGAACTTATTAATTAAAGAAGTAAAGGCATTCTACGAAGATTACGAGCCGACAAGAGTGGCAAGAGCGATCAACACTTTTGTAAATGACAATTTATCAAACTGGTACGTAAGATTATGCAGAAGACGTTTCTGGAAAGGAGATTATTCAGAAGATAAAATCTCTGCTTACCAGACTTTGTATACTTGTCTGGAAACTGTTGCGAAATTATCAGCGCCAATTGCTCCGTTCTTTATGGATCAGTTGTATCAGGATTTAAATAAAGTTACAGGAAAAGAAGCAGCGGAATCTATTCACCTGACAGATTTCCCTGTTGCTGATGAAAGTTTGATTGATCAGGATTTGGTTGAAAAAACGCATTTAGCACAGAACATTACGAGTATGGTTTTCTCTTTGAGAAAGAAAGAAAACGTAAAAGTTCGTCAGCCTTTACAGAAAGTATTAATTCCTGTTTTAGATTCAAAAACTGAAGAACAAATTTCTGCAGTTGCAGAATTAATTAAACAAGAAGTTAATGTTAAAGAATTGCAGTTAATCAATGCGGAAGAAGCATCACATTTAATTGTAAAACAGATAAAACCCAACTTTAAAACTTTAGGTTCACGACTTGGAAAAGACATGAAAGTGGTTGGTAATGAAATCAATAATTTTTCTGCAGAGCAAATTTCATCTTTGGAAAAAGACGGAAAAGCAGAAGTACAGGGATATGAAATTACAACAGCCGACGTAGAAATCTCAACCAAAGACATCCCGGGCTGGACGGTAACTTCAGACGGGAAAACAACTGTGGCATTAGATTTGACATTGACAGAAGAATTAAAATCCGAGGGAGTTGCAAGAGAACTCATCAACAGGATTCAAAACATCCGTAAGGAAAAAGACTTTGAATTGACCGACAGAATTAGAATTTCTATCGAAGAAACCTCTCAATTTATCAATGATATTCGTAAAAACGAAGCCTATATTTCAGAGGAAGTATTGTCGGATAAATTAGAATTTGTATCTTCACTATCAGATTTTAACGAAATCGAAATAGATGAGGTTAAATTTAAGATAAATGTTGAAAAAATTTAACGTATAGTTATTGTTTTTCAAATTCCATTTCATAATTTTATTAAAAAAGAAAAAGAACCATGTCAGACGAAAGAGTACGTTACAGCGATGCTGATTTACAGGAATTTAAAGTAATCATCAAAGATAAAATAGAAAAAGCTGAGAATGATTTAAAACTGATCAGAGAAAGTTTCATCAACGACCAGAATAATGGAACTGATGACACTTCTCCAACTTTCAAAGCTTTTGAAGAAGGAGCAGAAACTTTAAGCAAGGAGCAAAATTCTATTTTAGCAGGAAGACAGGAGAAATTTGTCCGCGACCTGAAAAACGCCTTGATAAGAATTGAAAACAAAACTTACGGTGTTTGCAGAGTGACAGGAAAATTAATTCCCAAGCCAAGACTTCTGGCTGTTCCTCATGCTACATTGAGCATCGAAGCTAAAAATATGCAGAAATAATTTTTTTATCTTATTTTTGTAAATAATTAATTGGGTTTATATGATGTTTTTTAAAACATTATGTAAACCTATTTTTTAATTATATCTATGAGTGAATATTTGATTTTAGGAATCATCCTTTTTGCAGCTTTATGGTATTTTAACCGAGACAGAATTAAAAATAAATTCTATCCCGATAAACCTAAAAACCTGACCATTGATCAGCAATTCAATTCAGACAAACGGGACAGAGAAAAGGAAATCGACAGACTTCTCGGTAAAATGGGCAAGAATGGAATAAACGACCTCTCTGCCAAAGACCGAAAAAGACTCGACGAACTTTCTAAACATTAGCATTAAACAAAAAGCGTTTCTAAAGCCTTTGGCTTCATCTACGTTTCAAAATAAATTACAATGGAAGCATTAATAGTACACCCAAAAAATCAAATGGAGCTGAATGCACTGAAAAGTGTAATGAAAGACATGGGAATCCGATTCGAAAAATTTCACACCAGAGGTGCCAAAACTCAGAATTTTGAACCAAGAATCACTGCACCAAAAAAGGAAAAGCCTGCAAGAAATTTTAAAGACAAACCAAAGACTGACCAATAATGAAGAAGATAGCACTTATCACTTTTCTTATATTGTTGATTGATCAGGCATCAAAAATTTACATTAAAACCAACTTTAATCTGAATGACAGTGTAGCTGTTTTTCCGGGATTTAAATTAACTTTCGTTGAAAATCCCGGGATGGCTTATGGCTTTCATTTTGGCGGAATGCTCGGGAAATATTTTCTGGTCATCGTCCGCGTTTTCCTGATCGGCGGAATGATTTATCTGTTTAGCAAATGGCTTAAAAGAGGTGAATCAAACTATCTGATCATCCCAATGTCTATGATTTTTGCCGGTGCCATCGGAAATTTAATTGACGGAATGTTCTACGGATTGATTTTCGACAGCGGAATGGTTTACGACGAAAACATCAAACAATGGATTGGCTACGGCGGAGTTTCGAAACTCGTTCCATTTGGTCAGGGTTATTCTACTTTTATGAAAGGTTGCGTGGTCGACATGCTACACTTCCCTTTAGTCGATTGGAATGTTCCTGAAAGCTGTCCTTTAATTGGCGGAAGACATCTTGAATTCTTCAAATACATTTTTAATATTGCAGATTCTGCCATTACTGTTGGCGGTGCACTTTTAATAATTTTCAGAAAAAAAGCTTTCCCGAACGGACTTGAGTTTTAAAATATTTAATATGCAGATCTTTATTGTCTTTTAGAGGACATATTTAATCCCATATTTTTTACCAGTTTTTGTGTTTCAAACTCATGGGAATTTCATACTTTTATGAAACCTTCAAAGGCTCAAACTGTATGAAAAAATTTATAAAAAATACAATCAAAATATTCCTGCTGCTTTTTGTGGCGGGAATTATTTTTGTGATCTGGTCCAACTTTACCATCAAAGATCAGACAGAAAACTTCGTCACTTCAGATCCTTCAAAACTTCCATCCGAGAAAACAGGACTTCTCCTTGGCACGAGTAAAACCTTATCCAACGGAAATCCAAACGCTTACTTTTTTAACAGAATAAGAGCTGCTGCAGAGTTATTTAAATCAGGAAAGATTCAAAACATTATCGTAAGCGGGGACAATTCTCAAAAAGACTACAACGAACCTGAAGAAATGAAAAACGAGCTCATCAAAGCCGGAGTTCCCGCAGATAAAATTTTTGAGGATTTCGCAGGCTTCCGAACTTTGGATTCTGTACTAAGAGCGAAAGAAATTTTTGGGCAAAATTCCTACATCATTATTTCACAGAAATTCCACAATGAAAGAGCAGTTTATTTAGCAAGAAAAAACGCTATTAAAGCCTTTGGCTACAATGCTGAAGATGTGAATAAATATGCAGGTTTTAAAACCAACGCAAGAGAAAAACTGGCAAGGGCTAAAGTTTTTTGGGATTTTATGTTTGGTGTGGAACCAAAGTTTGGCGGGGAGAAGATTTTGATTCCTTAAATGAAACTTCTACAATTTTTCACAATTTGTATTATTCTTTTTTCGTGTAAAAAGGAAAACATTTACTATTATGCTGATAATAAGCCCATAAAAGATAGCACAGTAATTCGTTTCATTGATAATGAATTGACAAAACTGAAAATCAATACACAGGAAAAGAATTTGAAAATTTACACCACTTTAGATTCAACTTCTTACAAAACCAATTTGGATTCTGTACGAAATAAAATTTTTGAAAATGCTTTAACTTACAATTTTAAACCTGAAGATAAACAAGCTTTTGATGAATGGTTCCGGGAAAAAATCATTGTAGTAGATAACAAAACAAGAAGAGTAGTAAATTTCTATAGTTCATTCAAAACCAAAAAAAATGACCGAAATGATGTTTCAATTGGTGGCTTAAGAAAATTAATCAGAATAGGAAGTGCACTTAACGAAAATCCAGATTCAGAAATCCCAGAGAATTATTTGTATAACCATTCCTATACATCAGGAAAAGAATTGGAAATAAGCAAACAAGAAGTTCAATTTTTATCAAATTTTAATATAAATAATCTGAAAACAGAAGGATATTTTTATAACTACATTTCCTTCTTAGATGCTCTCAAATTATTTCAAACTTATAAAGATGGTATATTAATAGATCCGTTCATCATTAAAAAGGTTTTAAATAAAGACGAAGTCGTTTATTCTCACATTAGTAGATCGAAAGAAATTTTCAGTCAAAATGCTGTAGATAAAATTCAACAATATCTACGAAATTATAAAGGAAATTCTTTTGCAGCTTTTACAAACCAAATTGAAAATACAGAAAATTTAATCTTTTTTGGAACAATTTCAGATACAAATCTAATTATTAATGATGGTAAATACACTTATTTAATCTATAATTTTTTTGCTGTTATTACCGATCTTAAAAAAAAGAAATCAAAACAAATTCCTTATTTCTGGATGAAAAAAGAAGGAATCAATTATTATAACGCAATAAGGAAAAAGTAAAATTAATATTATAATTTCATCTGCAAAAACTTCCAATAACTTGAAAAAATGAGCATCTTCACCTATCATTTAGTAAAAACAAATTACTTTTCTGCACTTAAAATCCTTTTGTTTCCACCAAAACCAAAGCAAATTTCGGGGTTGATCCATGCAGAAATAATGACAGCGATGACGCTCGGCTCTCCTATTTTTTCGCCATCCCGAATGCTGATCAGACAAATCGCAGTGTTTGCCCAATGGGAAAATGAAAGTGATGTCGATCTTTTTTTAACTGAAAATAATTTAGGAAAAATACTTTCGAAAGGCTGGCACACGAGACTGACTTTTCTGCGAAAATGGGGTAAATTCAACAAATTTAATATTCCTGATGAAACAATAGAACCTGATAATCCGGATTCTCCTGTTGTCGCAGTGACAATTGCCAGAATGAAGTTTCCGGAAATTCCAAGATTTATCCGTTGGGGAAGACCTGTTGAGAAGTTGGTACGCGACCATCCCGCCACGACTTTGGCTTTGGCTTCCATTAAATTTCCAAACACCGTTTCTACATTTTCAATCTGGAAAACTCAGAAAGAAATGACCGCTATGGTGCATGGCCACAGCAAAGTTCCGAAACCTGAACGACATAAAAATGCAATGAAAGAAAGAGACCGGAAAGATTTTCATTTTGAATTTACAACGTTGCGTTTCAAACCGATTTCGGAATCTGGAGAATGGAACGGACGACAAAACTTTATTCCCAATCTAAAAAACAATTAAATGAGATTCGCTTATCCGATGCAGAAATTTCAGGATTGGGTGACTCAGCAATGGGTGATTCTGCGGGGAAGAAAAATCAAGCCGGAAGATTACCCTTGGCTGATGGGACCGTTTGGAAATCTGGATGCGATTGGTGAGGAATTTATTCACCAGTTTGCAGAAAAGGAAAATTTAATTGTTGAAAAAGATTCAGAATCAAAAGGAATCATCCCATCAATGTCTAAGTTGAATTTATCCGAAGCAGATTTCACCAATTTATCTAAAAACGTTATCGGATTTTATGAAAACACAGCCAATCACTATTTGGATTTTTCTGTAAAATGGAATCCTTTTTTTAAATTTTTTGGAATTTTAATCAACAAACTATTCAGCAACAGAATTAATCAGCTGAATATTCCAACCAAAAATATTGACAATTCCGAATCGTTAAAAAGCGAAATTATCAACCTTATCTATGCAAAAACCAATGAAATCAAATATACATTTTGGTTTCGCTCGATTGAATCGACCGGACAAGTGATCTATTCCGGTGTTTATGGAATCTGTCAGTTGCCATCTGGAAAAACATGTGTGAAAGCCGTCTTCCCTTTACCCAATGGGAATGCAACGGTTTTGATGAATCCAAATGTTGGAGAAAATGGTGAATTGATTTTAGATTCCTCAGGCAAAAAATTTGGTGACGCCGGATTTTATTTTTTGCTCAAAGATTCGAAGGGAGATTATTGGTCGCAGTTTATCAGTTCATTTCGGGATACATTAATTATTGGTTCTGAAAACAATTTGATTCTTGCAGAACAGACGCTGACGCTTTGGAATTTACAGGTGTTGACGTTTAATTACGTAATTCGTCTGAAAAAATAATTAACAGAATTTTGATTGAACAAAAATTTTAATACAAGTAAATATCTGTTCAAACCGTTTTCGGAAGGATAAATTCTAAATTTTCCCTATTTTTGTGGAAATATTTTTATTAAATGTCAAGAATTCTTACCGGCATACAAGCCACCGGAACACCGCACCTTGGTAATCTTTTGGGTGCTATTATTCCTGCAATTGAGCTTTCAAAGCAAGCAGGAAACGAGTCATTTTTATTTATTGCGAATCTTCATTCGCTGACACAGATTAAAGATGCAAAAGAATTAAAAAACAACACCTACGAAATTGCTGCAGCGTGGCTTGCCTGCGGACTGGATACCGAAAAAACATTCTTTTACAGACAGAGCGACATCCCTGAAACCTGTGAACTTTCCTGGCATTTATCCTGTTTTTTTCCTTATCAGAGATTAACGTTAGCACATTCATTTAAAGATAAAGCAGACCGTTTGCAGGATGTAAATGCCGGATTATTTACCTATCCTATTTTGATGGCTGCAGATATTTTACTTTACAATGCGGAAATTGTTCCTGTAGGAAAAGATCAGCTTCAGCATTTGGAGATTGCCCGTGATGTAGCTTCAAGATTTAATAATCAGATGGGTGAAGTTTTGGTTTTGCCTCAGGCTGAACTGCAGGAAGACACCAAATACGTTCCTGGCGTGGATGGACACAAAATGTCTAAATCCAGAGGAAATATCATCAATATTTTCTTACCTGAAAAGGAACTGAAAAAACAGGTGATGAGCATCGAAAGTGATTCCAAAACACTGGAAGAACCAAAAGATCCGTGTACAGATAAGACTTTTGCGATTTACGAATTGATTGCAACCGCTGAACAGACTGAAGAATTAAGAGTAAAGTATTTAGCCGGAAACTTCGGTTATGGTCATGCTAAAAAAGAGCTTTTGGATTTAATTTTAACAAGATTTGAAAAAGAAAGAGAGTTGTTTTCTTATTACATGAACAATCTTGATGAACTGGAAGCCAAACTTCAGGAAGGAGCGGCAAAAACGAGAATGATTGCTACTGAAACGATTAAAAGAGTGAGAGAAAGTTTGGGAATATAATTCCAGAACATTTCTATTGAATATAATTTCGGCGACACCTTGATGTCGCCGAATTTTTTATAAATAATCCTTTATCTGTAAAAGATGTTCAATAACTTTCAAATTTTCCTGCTGTGGATTTTCCTTTAAAACATCAAAGAAAATTACATCAATTCCAAAATTTTGTGCTCCGATTACATCGGCAATCCAGTCGTCGCCAATCAGAATACTTTCTTCGGTTTTAGCATTGGCAAGTCCGAGAGAATATTTAAAAATAGCAGGATTTGGTTTTCTCACGCCCACAGAATCTGCACTTGTAATGGTTTGAAAGTAATGATCAATTCCCGAAAGAATACATTTCCTCTCAGTCACTTCCTGAAAGCCATTTGAAATGATGTGAAGCGTGTAATTTTTAGATTTTAAATATTCTAAAATTACATCAGCACTTTCTACAAGATGATTAAAATTTAAAATTTTATCTAAAAAGTGTTCTTCAAAATACATCGACAATTGCAGATCATCAATCCCGAAATGATTGAATGTGTCATAAAACCTGTGCTTTCTGAGATACTCCTTGTCAATTTCACCATCTCTGATCTGCTCCCAAAGTCTTTCGTTGATTTCGTGATAGACAGAATGAAATGTTTCAAAATCAATGTCGTATTTCAAATTGATTTCTTCTTTTTCGAAAAGGCTTTCAATTGTTAAATAAGCGTTTCTGCGGTGATCCCAAAGGGTATTGTCGAGGTCAAAAAAAATGTGCTGAATTTTCATACAGCACAAATTTACTAATTTTTAATTTTTCGAAAGGTGGATGTGAGAATCCTTCACTTTAATTACTTCAAGACTTTTTGAGAAATTGAGCAAAAAATCAATAGTTTGCTTTTTTGGTTTCAAACTTTTGGATTTTAAAGAATCGTTATTTTTCATAGGCGAAAATTGTTATTTCTTTAAAAACGAAAATTGTTCCAAAATATTATCTCGTAAGAATAATATTGTTTTCTTCCATTATTTTTCTGAGATTAATCAACGCATACCGCACTCTTCCTAAAGTTGTATTAATGCTCATATCGGTATGTTCTGCAATTTCTTTAAAACTTAAGCCATCAAAAAATCTAAGTTTAATCACTTCCTGCTGATTTTCCGGCAAAAACTGTAACATTTTAAGCAAATCTTCCTGAATCTGAAGACTTACCAACTGATCTTCAATGTTTTCCGAAGGTTCTCTGATGAGATCAAATATTGAATATTCATCATTATCGAAAGTCGTTTCAGAAACTTTTACGTTTTTTGCTTTAGCACGAAAATGGTCAATAATTAAGTTCTGTGCGATTCTTTTTGCCCAAAGAATAAATTTACCTTCTTCATTATATCTGCCTTCTTTCAGCATAACAATGATTTTCATAAAGGTATCCTGAAAAATATCGTTTGCAAGATCTTCATCATTAATCTTGTAAAGAATAAACGTGAAAAGATCCCGCTGATAACGGTGGATAAGGATGGATAAGGCTTCTTCGTTTCCGCTCTGATAAAGGGTGATCAGGTTGCTATCTGTAGGTTTCATAACTTTTCTCTTCTCTATAATTGTTATTTTGCAGACACCTTTCACCAGAGTAGAACTGGTATTTTTTGGGGATGTAAGCAAATTTCAGAGTAAAGTTTTTCTATAGCATTGAATTATGCTGTAAATATAAATAAATTTTTAATAAATGTTAAACTTTTAACAATTAACATTAAAAAAAAATTAAATAAACCTACTTAAACATGTCATAAATAGCCACTGTAGGAATATTTAATGTGAAATTAATATTTAAACCTTTCAATTCTTTGCCGTTTAATCTTGCATCTGCGACCGGAAAAGCATAACCTCCCGTCAAATCAACAATTCCAAATAAACTGAAGCCAACTTTCGGAGCAACATATTTATTTGTTCCTTCTGCTCCTAAAATAAAATAATAAGAATGATAAAAATCTACATCTTTCTGGAAATTTAAAAGAACATCTGCCTGCAGTTTCGGCATAATGGCAAACTGAGAATTGGCCGATCCCATCAATGCAGAAGCGCCCAATCTGTAAATCACATCATCATTTTTAAGAAACATCAGCTTCCCCCCTACTTCCCCAAAACTTTGATTCTGATAGACATACCCCACACTGACAACTTTATGAACAGTATACTGTGCATGAGCAAAAATTCCGGCAAAAAAAACAAAAAGGATAGTGATTGCAAATCGCATGTTCATCATAAAATATTTAAGTGTAAAAATAAAAAAAACTGCTTTAGCATTTTCATGTTAAAGCAGTTTCTATACCGAAAAGAAGAATTATAATCCGAAAGCCGATTTAATCTCTTCTACTTTGTCTAATTTTTCCCAAGTAAAGAATTCCAGACCTTCAAGAGTCAACTCATTTTTGTGACCTTTATTGAACGTTTTATCAGCAACAAAATGCTCTCTTCCCATGTGACCGTAAGAAGCTGTTTCCTGATAAATAGGATTTCTCAACTTCAGATTCTGCTCGATTGCATAAGGTCTAAGGTCGAAAACTGTAGATACTTTTTTAGCAATTTCACCGTCTGTCAAATTTACTTTTGATGTACCATAAGTTGTGATAAAAAGACCACAAGGCTCAGCAACACCAATCGCGTAAGAAACCTGTACCAAAACCTCATCTGCAACACCAGCTGCAACTAAGTTTTTAGCAATGTGTCTTGTAGCATATGCAGCACTTCTGTCTACTTTTGAAGGATCTTTTCCAGAGAATGCCCCCCCACCGTGAGCACCTTTCCCACCGTACGTATCAACAATGATTTTTCTTCCTGTCAAACCTGTATCTCCGTGAGGACCACCGATTACAAATTTTCCTGTTGGGTTGATGTGATATTTAATCTGCTCGTTGAATAAAGCTTTGATTTCCTCAGTCTGCAAAGCAACCACTCTAGGGATCAAAATATTTTTGATGTCTTCTCTGATTTTAGTCAGCATTTCTTCTTCAGCCCCGAAATCGTCGTGCTGAGTAGAAACTACGATAGAATCTATTCTTACCGGCTTGTGATCGTCAGAATATTCAATAGTAACCTGAGATTTTGCATCAGGACGAAGATATTTAATTTCAGAATCTTCTCTCCTTAAAGCAGAAAGTTCTTTCAGAATTGTATGAGCTAAGTCCAAAGCCAAAGGCATGTAGTTCGCAGTTTCGTTGGTTGCATAGCCAAACATCATCCCCTGATCACCCGCTCCCTGCGCGTTTGCTTTTGCTTCAAAAGACTCGTCATTTACCGCTCTGTCAACACCTTGGTTGATATCCGGAGACTGCTCGTGAATTGCAGAAATAACTCCACAAGAATCACCGTTGAACATGTACTCACCTTTAGTATAACCAATTCCGTTGATCACCTCTCTTGCGATAGTCTGTACATCAAGATAAGCATCAGATTTTACTTCTCCAGCCAAAACAACCTGTCCTGTTGTAACCAAAGTCTCACAAGCAACCTTAGAGGTTTTGTCGTAAGCTAAAAAGTTATCGATTAACGCGTCGGAAATCTGATCTGCGATTTTATCCGGATGGCCTTCTGAAACTGATTCAGATGTAAATAAATAAGACATATTCTTCTTTTGTTTTTTTAATTTAAAACTAAGAGGATAAAAAATGAATAATAATTGCCGGAAATAGCTGAAATAGAATACTGTTTTAGCATATTTTTAGAGAGGTTGCAATCAGGTCAAATTTTTCCTCGTTATCAAACGTCTGCAAATGTAAGCACTATTTTTCTAATACTCAAAACTTTTGACTTTGAAAATAAATGAAAAAAATCAGACTTTCATCTGATTTCTAATTCTATTGCGGCTTAATACTCACATAATCTTTCGGATTTTCGTAGTAATTAAGTTTGTCTTTCAGTGATTTTTTGATTGAATTCCCCAACTCATCAATGATTTTTTGTTTGAAGGTCGGCTTATAATAAATAATACTGATTTCACGATAAGGGAAAGGCTTTTTAAATTTAAAAACCTTCGTTTTCTGCTCATCTGAAAGTTGGTTTAAGGCAAGTTCAGGCAAAATACTGATTCCTCCCACTTTATCCACCATGTGCACCAAAGTCTGAATATTTGAAGCAAGGAAATCCAAATTTTTAGGCTTTAAAGTATTTTCCTTTAAATGACAGATGTTTTCAAACTGATTTCTCAGACAGTTACCTTCTTCTAAAAGCCAAACTTTTTCAGTATTCATTTCTTCTGGTACAATGAAGGTGTTTTTCTTGTTTGCTTCTGTATCTGAGCTGTAAATCATCAGCTCTTCATTGAAAAGAAAATCTTTGTAAAACTCGTTGGCATTATCGTAAGGGGTAGAAATAATTCCCGCATCAAGCTCACCTGATTTTAATGCCTTGATGATATTTTCGGTCGTCATTTCCTTCACATTCATCTGAATCTTAGGATTTTCCTGTAAAAACTGGAAGATTTCTGTCGGCAAAATAAAAGATGAAACCGTGGGAATAATCCCAAGATTTATGGTACCTCCTAAAATATTATTTAATAAATTCGCTTTGTTTTTAAGCTCGTTTACACCTTCAATAACTGTTTTAGCTTGGTCTATAATTTGCAATCCAACGTCGGTAGTTCGGATTGGATGAGTGGTTCTGTCAAAAACTTTCACATCCAGCTCATCCTCAAACTTCTGAATCATAGCGCTTAAGGTCGGTTGGGTAATAAAGCAGGCCTGTGCAGCTTTACCAAAATGTTTGTACTTATCTACAGCGATAAGATATTCCAATTGCTGAATGTTCATTCGATTAATATTATCTATTACAAAGATATGACGTTTTTGGTTTAGGCAATTAAAAATTCATCTAAATTTGAATCTGAAAAATTAAATATTTTATACAAATCATAAATAAATGGATACTAAAAAGTTAACCACAGGAAGTGGAGCTCCTTATTTCGAGCATCAGGATTCACAAACTGTAGGAGCAAGAGGTCCTGTTTTGCTTCAGGATTTTATTTTGCAGGAAAACCTTGCTCATTTCGTAAGAGAAAGAATTCCTGAAAGAATTGTGCACGCCAAAGGAAGTGGTGCTTACGGAAAATTTACCGTTACCCACGACATTTCAAAATATACCAAAGCAAAACTATTTTCTCAGGTTGGAAACTCATGCAAAATGTTTGCGAGATTCTCCACAGTAGGTGGTGAAAAAGGAAGTGCCGATACTGCAAGAGACCCGCGAGGTTTTGCTTTAAAATTTTACACTGAAGATGGCAACTGGGATTTGGTTGGAAACAACACACCCGTTTTCTTTATTAAAGATGCCAAAAAATTCCCTGACTTTATCCACACCCAAAAAAGAGTTCCTAAAACCAATCTGAAAAGCGCCACAATGATGTGGGACTTCTGGAGTTTGAATCCTGAATCTCTGCATCAGGTTTTAATTTTAATGTCAGACCGCGGTACACCGTACGGTTTCAGACACATGCACGGTTTTGGATCGCATACTTTCTCAATGATTAATGCCGGCAACGAAAGAACATGGGTTAAATTCCACCTTCTTACAAAACAGGGAATTAAAAACTTCTCTAATGAGGAAGCTGTAAAAATGGCAGGCGAAAATCCTGATTTTGCTCAGGAAGACCTTTGTAATGCGATTGACAGCGGCGATTTCCCGAAATGGACAATGTATATTCAAACGATGACCGAAGCTCAGGCCAACGAATTCAGATGGAATCCTTTTGACATCACAAAAGTTTGGTCACATGACGACTTCCCATTAATTGAAGTGGGAGAAATGGAACTGAATGAAATTCCTGTCAATTACTTTGCTCATGTTGAGCAATCTACTTTCTCACCGAGTAATCTAGTGAACGGAATTAGTTTTTCACCTGACAAAATGCTTCAGGGAAGACTTTTCTCTTATCCCGATGCTCACCGTTACAGAGTTGGGGTAAATGCACATCATCTTGAAGTCAACCGTTGTCCGTTTGCTGTTAACAATTACCAGCGCGACGGTTTTATGGCAGATTCAAGCCATTATCAGGACAAACCCAACTATCATCCGAACAGTTTTGATGATATAAAACCAGATTCAGCCTACAAAAATTTTGAGTATGAACTGGACAGCAATCACGTTGCGAATTATAACCGAAATGAAAATGATGATGACCACTACACTCAGCCCGGCTTACTTTACACAAAAGCAATGAAGCAGGAAGACCGTGAAAAACTCATCCACAACATAATAGACAGCATGAAAGGGATTGACGGACCGAAGAAAGACGAGATCATCAACAGACAGTTATGTCACTTTTTCAGAGCCAATATTGAGCTCGGAATGAAGGTTGCAGCCGGCTTACAAATAAGCATCGACGGAAACATGATGAATCACAATAAATAGTTTACGTTTCAAAATAAACTGTTAAAAGTGGAAAAAAATTACATTTTTCCACTTTTTTATTAAAAAAATTTATAATTTGCGTATTCATAAATGATTAAGCCAAAATGGAGTTTGAAAACATCCTTATAAGTAAAGAAGATAAAATATCTGTAATCACAATCAACAGACCAGCGAGCCTTAACGCACTGAATGCCAAAACAATTCACGAATTAAGCGAAGCATTTGAAAGCCTTAATAAAGATGCCGATGTGCGTGTTATTATTATTACAGGAAGTGGCGAAAAGTCTTTCGTTGCAGGTGCTGACATTAAAGAATTCACAGATTTTAGACAAAAAGAAGCAGAAGAATTAGCGAGAAACGGTCACAATTTGCTTTTTAATAAAATAGAAAACCTTTCAAAACCTGTCATTGCTGCAGTAAATGGTTTTGCACTTGGAGGTGGCTTGGAACTTGCGATGGCCTGCCACATCAGATATGCATCAGAAAATGCAAAACTTGGGCTTCCGGAGGTGACTTTAGGTTTAATTCCAGGTTATGGAGGAACACAGAGACTTCCAAAATTAGTAGGAAAAGGATTGGCAAACGAAATGATTTTTTCTGCAAAAATGATTACAGCACAGAGAGCCAAAGAAATTGGCCTTGTGAATGAGGTTTATACCATTGAAGAATTATTAAATAAAGCGAAAGAACTTGCAGCAACTATTGCCAACAACTCGCCAATGGCGATTGCAAAGGCGATAAGCGCGGTAAATCTTTCAGATACAGACAGAGGATTTGATACCGAAATTCAATATTTCGGAGAAGTTTTTGAGTTGGAAGACAAAAAAGAAGGCGTAACCGCTTTTCTTGAAAAAAGAAAACCCAACTTTTAAGCTTAGCGTTACTAATTATTTCAAAAAATGATGCAGATGTACAGTAAGTTTGATAAAGCTTATCTAAAAATGGCTCAGGAATGGGCAAAACTTTCTTACTGTAAAAGAAAACAGGTAGGAGCAATCATTGTGAAAGACAGAATGATTATCTCTGATGGCTACAACGGGACGCCATCCGGATTTGAAAACTGCTGCGAAGACGGGAACGGGCAAACCCATTGGTACGTATTACATGCGGAAGCCAATGCCATCCTGAAACTCGCAGGGTCTACACAATCTGCAAAGGGCTCTACACTTTACCTCACACTCTCGCCTTGTAAAGAATGCAGCAAGCTGATTTTACAGGCCGGAATTGAGAAACTGGTGTACATCAACGCATACTCAGATGATGAGGGAATTGCGTTTTTAAAAAATCATAATATTGAAATAATACAGGTAAATGAAGATGATTTAAATTAAAAAAAAACAATTAAAAAACACACAAATGACTTGGGAAGAAAAAATTAAGGATTTTGAAATATTTCTTCGTTTTGAAAGAAATTTTTCAGAAAACACACTCGATGCTTACGTTCGCGACATCAAAAAATTAAAAGATTATTCTGAAGAATCTTTGGAAAATACAGGACCTGACAGAATCAGCTACGAAAATCTGCAGGAATACATTTTCAGACTCAGCAAGCAAAAATTCAGTGAGAGATCACAGGCGAGATGGATATCATCAATCAAAGCATTTTTCAGGTATTTACTTGAAGACGAAGTGAGAGACGACAACCCTTCAGCTCTTTTGGAAGGTCCAAAACTTGGACTTTATCTACCCGACACTTTGAGCCTTACAGACATCAACAAAATCATCGGGGCAATTGAAATTTCGTCCAAAACAGGAAAAAGAAATCATTGCATCATTGAAGTTTTGTACGGATGCGGACTTCGTGTCTCCGAACTGATTGATATTAAAATCTCGAATATCAATTTTAAAGAAAATTATATTAAAATAAACGGTAAAGGAGACAAAACGAGATTCGTTCCTCTGGCTCATTATACCGCAGATCTCATCAAAGATTATATCTACGATGTAAGATCTGGATACAAAGTGGCTAAAAAACATGAAGACACTCTGTTTCTGAACAGCCGTGGCACTTCAATGTCGAGAGTGATTGTATTTTTGATTATTAAAGAATTGACAGATAAAGCGGGAGTGAGTAAGAAAATTTCACCTCACACATTCAGACATTCTTTTGCTACACACTTGCTTCAGAATGGGGCCGATCTTAGGTTTATACAGGAAATGCTGGGACATTCGAGCATCACGACAACTGAAGTGTATACGCATTTGAAAAATGAAGAATTAAGGGATGTGATTTTGAATTATCATCCTAGAAATGCTAATATTGCACAATGAAAAACTTAAATTTCTGCCCGAGTTGTGGCAAAGAAACATTCACTTGGAATCAGGAAAAAAAATGGAGCTGCACACAATGCAGCTTCGTTCTTTACCATAATGTTGCAGGTGCTGTTGCTGTAGTTATCCGTTGCGGAGATGAAATATTTCTTACAAAGAGAAATCAGGATCCGAAAAAGGGAAAACTGGATATGGCCGGTGGATTTATCGACCCTAAAGAATCTGCCGAAAACACCTGTAAAAGAGAATTGTATGAAGAATTGAAACTTACTATTGAAGTTTCAAACCTAAAGTATTTGGCAAGCCTCCCGAACGTTTATCAATACAAAGAAATTGATTACAACACAATTGATCTTTTCTTTGAATACACAGTAAAAGAAAAGTTTGAAGTCGATCTGGAAATCTCTGAAATTTCTGACACAGTCTGGATTACTTTAAATGAAATCAAGCTTGATGATATCGCTTTTGATTCTCAGAAAAAATTTCTTGAGACATACATCAAAACTTTTAATTAAAACTTACCGGATTTCAGAACGGATTCAAAATAATTGGTAAGTACAGTCTGCTGTGCTGTCGTAAATTTTGCCTCTTCATGGTATACAGTATATCCGGGAAGAGGCATTGTTTTGTTTTGAATGGTCTGAACGGATTTCTCAAGCATACTCTTTTTCAAATCTGCATTGTAGGATTTCCAGACTGAGAAATTGAGGTGTCTTCTGCCGTCATTGATGTGCGATTTTATTGACCATGAAATCGGTGCAATCTGAGCATATTTAGGATAAACCGTTTCGTCTGAATGACAGTCGTAACAGGCATTTTTAATCAGTACGGCAATTTCGGAAGGTGTATTTTGAGCCGTCACAAAATTAAGTTTTTGATCAACCGGCTTATTGATTTTATTCACCGGAATAAATTGAATCAATACAAAACCTACCAAAGCCCAAAAGAAAACTTTTTTTGCAGTCTTCATTATCTTCTGTTTTGAAGATTCATATTGTTGTTATCCTGCAAAAGTCCATTTTGATTTAGAGGATTTGTTGTATTTTTCTGTTGCTCGCTCGGCTCAGGTGTCTTCGGTTTTATAGCTTCCAAATCCAGAGTTTTGGTATCTTTCAGATCCCAGTTTTCTATAGAATCCCAGAGAGGTCGGGACAGAGCCAGTTTGTAATAAACAAAAGCATCTTCTGCAAAAGTTTCGTTTTTGAAATCGGCAGGATCCCAGAATCCGTTTTCATTATTGTCAACCAAAATTCTTACGATATATTCTGCGGATTTTACGATATCAAACTTCACCTCAGAGCCCGAGGTATATTTCTGATAAATCACCTTTTCGCCTGAATCCAAAAGCTGGATCCAGTATTTTGTAGTAGGAGCATTGGTCAGTTTAAATGTGAGACTTCCGTAATTCTCTACTTTATCTGCTTCAAAGTCAAATCTTTTAGAATCTGCATTCTTTTCATAATAAGATAAAACGGTCGTCTTAGGAACGGTAAGTGAATATTTTTTACCTTCTTTAAAATCAGACTTAATCAGAATTTCGTAAGGATTGGTTTCAGAAATTCTTGCCGTGAAGTTTTGCGAAATACTGTCCGTTTTCAATATCCATTTTTCAGGTTGAATTTTATCAACGATATAATTTGAAGTAATTTTAAAATCAGTCTTCGGTGGCAGAAGATTACCACCGATACCGTTTTCTAAGGACATTTTATTCTTCGTATTGTACTTGTAAAACAGCGAAGCATTAAAAAGTGAATCTTTAATAACGCCTGCATCATAAGTAAATTTCAGGTTTTCATTCGTCGTTTGCCCAATATCACTTTTTACCGCATCAAACCAGATTTTTACGGTATCAGATTTTGGTTTATGAATAACTTTAAAATCTGTAAGTTTTTCATTTAAAGGATTTACTTTTACAGACTCAGGATTTCCTTCAAAAGTCATCAGAACTCCGCCGGGCATTTCTTTCATCTCAATATATTTGACCGGTTTTTTGGAAGGATATAATCTTAAATTTAAACCGGAAATAGATTTTTCTACATTTACATCTTCTTTCTGGAAAGCAATTTTCTCTTTTCCGGGATCGTAGACAGAATTGGTATTTTCATCTTCGAAAGCAATAATCTTATACTTGCCTGGTGAGATATAATTCAGTTCATAATAACCGTCGTCATCCACTCTTGTGATGTAGTATGGCTTTTCGCGGTAGTTGATGGTATCTGAAACTTTATACAGCCCTACCACTTTTTTGTTTTCGGAAGTTGCTACTTTCCTGATGGCCATTCCGTCTTTTACCTCACCGGAAATGTAGAAATCATCTAGCTTATCGCCTGTAGAGAACGCAAAATTGTAGTATCGCAGAATATTAGATTCATTATTATCTGCAATAGAATTCCCAAAATTGAAATTGTAGGTGGTATTGGCCTGCAAAGTATCTGTCCATTGAATCAACAGCGATGTATTGGCAATATTGCCAGGAAGAATTCTCTTGATACTTTTGATGGGCGGAGAAATAATCAGATTTTTATTGATGTCTTTCAGCGTGATGTATTCGTCAAAATCTATTCTTAATTCTTTAATATTTCTTGAAACATTAATTCTTGTAGAGTCAATATTAGAACCGATAATATTCGGCGCAATGGTATCTTTAGAGCCACCGATTGGCGAGCCGACTCTTGCACAGGAATGCAAAAGAAGCAGCACCGTTAAAACTAAAAAAATTCTTTTCATGAAGATATTTGCGCAAAAATACTCATTATTCTCCGAAAACTTCAGTTCCTGTTTTCAGAGAGTCCTGATTTTCATTCATTATGTGATGCAGCTTGTCTTTCTGAGGTGGAAAATCTTCGAAAAGACCGGCTAAAGCGAGCGCCGAATACACTCTTCCCGAATACTTATTTCCGATAGCAACAATGGTTACTTTAGACTTGAGAAGATGGGCAAAGACTGAGTTTGTACCGTGCCACCAGCCGTTGTGGTAGGTCAGTTTTTCACCGTTATCAAAAATTTTCATTCTGAAACCTAAACCGTAATTGTTTTGGCCGGCCTTTTCGTTGCTGTACGGTTCGAAAATCATGTTTTTCAATTCAGGCTTTAGGAAATCTTTTGAAAATAAGGCTTTTGAAAAATTATAAAGATCTCTTGGTGTGGTGTAGACATTTTTATCACCATAAATTAAATCCAAACGGTCTAAAGGATACAGCCTGTTTCCGCCAAAATAGAACGATTGCGAAGCGGTAGGAATATCTTTCTCCTCAAAAATATAAGAATGCTGCATTTTTAAAGGTGCGAAAACCATTTCTTTCATCGCTTTCGGGAAAGAAGTTTTGGTCACCTTTTCAATCAGCAAAGCCAGAAGTGCGTAGTTGGTATTGCAATACATAAATCCGGTGTCGGTATCTCTTGCCAGCTCGGGTTTGTATTTGATGAGCATATTCAGCACATCCTGATTGGTTATGTAATTTTTGGAAAGTTCCGCCGGTGCAGGTTTTATTTTATCGATGAAATATTCGTATTTCGGGAGACCGCTTCTTTGATCCAATAAAGTCTGTATGGTCACATTGGGGTAAGGGAAACCGGGGAAATGATCTGTTAAATGATCCGTCAGCTTTAGTTTTCCGGCTTCAATTAATTTTAAAACCGCCATCGCTGTCATTGTTTTTGAAACGGAAGCTACATGAAGCGGAGTATCTTTATTGATGGGATTTTGATTTCCTTCTCTTGCAAAACCTCTGTAGCCTTCGAAGAGAATTTCGTCTCCTTTGGCGACCAGAATTCCGCCACTCAGATTGCCTCTGTCCCAAACCTTGTCGTAATATCCTTTGATGTATTGAATCGTAGCATCTTTACCGGAAAGGTAAGAATCTTCTTTGCTGAAAACCTCATCTAAATTGACATTTCCATAATTGGGAAGTTCGGAAGAGTATGCCTGCGCCTCCTTCTTTTCGGATTTATTTTTACATGAAATATTCAACAAAAAGACGGTTGCCGCCAGTAGCAATTTAAACTTCCTCATACCCAAATTAAAAAATGAACGGCAATTTAATAAAACTGAAAAGAATGACTGAATGAGGTTTGTAAATTATGAATTATTTAACATAATTGAAAAGGAAATCCGCTTCGGTTGGGAAGCGGATTTGTCATTTTGGCATAAACATTTTGCTGGGTATCGCTCCGTCATCTCTCCGTCGTTCCTCCGTCCAAAATATATTTTGTACCCGTTATAGTGTTTCTGATTTTTCTGACATGTTGGCAGGGTTATCTGAAGCAATAACCGTGATTTTATCTCCTGAGAGGTCGGGATTAGATACTGTAGAAATGTACACCCATTCTACACCATTATCTGTGGCATTTCCTTCTTCAACCAACGAACCATCTGCATTTTCGATTTTTACTGAAACTGAAATTACTTCAAAATCGTCTGTTACAGTGATTTTAATCTGATCCCCAGTATTTCCTGTGTAAGACGAAAGATCGATTTTTTCAATTTTAGGTGCATTGAGCAAATCTGCAACTGCAACATTGTAAGTACTTACCCCTTCTGACTGATCAGACATTGCTTCATACATCTGCTTTTTATCCGGGTCATTCAGAACGGATTTCGCATACAATACCGCCTTTTGAAATTTCTGCTTTTGGGCTTGCTGCTTTTCGCTCAGTTCACCTGTTCTTTCTTTCGGAGCTTTAGAAACAATTGTTTTTCCGTTTCTTTGGCTGAATACCAAAAGATCTCCCACTTTCCCACTCAATCCGTGGGTTACGATGTTGTTTTTACTTTGTGCCATTGTGTGTTTTTTTAATTGTTAATGGTAATTCAAATCTAAAAATAATTTTCATTATAAATCACTATTTGTAGTAAAATATTTTCAAATCTGATTTTCCGTGTTTAATAATCACTAACGCAACAGTACAGCAAATTAAAACTGTTTTCAGCTGTTAAAATGAAATTACCGAAAATATAGCCTACAATGCTCTATCTATCGTGTGGTGGCGTAGTGCACGTATTTTGTCTTCATCACATTTATTTTCCATGCATAATTTAAACATTCTATATCTTTTTTCAATATTTGATGAAAAATTTTAAAATTTCCTTAAACATCTGTTTTAATTTAATAAGAAAAAACTTATTTTTACGGGACTAACCAAATCAAACCAGCATGAAAAAATTTACTTTACTTTTTATTCTTTCATTTTCTACGCAATTATTAATATCACAAACCTACACCTACCAATGGGCGAAAACAGGTGGTGCTACCAATGGAAGTAGCGGAGCAGGATTTACACAGTCCACGGATGAACATATTTTGGACATTGCGATTGATAACCAGAATAATAGCTATTACATAACATCTATGTTTGACAGCGCCCCTCTATTGGATGGTCAGCCTGTTACTAATTACGGATCCAAAGATATTGTACTATTCTCAACCGACTGTCAAGGAAATGTTCGATGGTCTAGAACGATTGGCGGAGGTGGTAATATGAGTGAAAATACTCAAAAAATTGTACTGGATAACAATGGCGGTCTATATCTGACTTTTGGTGTTGGTAATGGTTCCAGTGTTAGTAGTAGTCAGTATCTACCCCCTCGTTTTGGAGATAATAATGTTCTGCCTTTAGTAAGCAATAATTTTATGGATCCTCAGGAAGCTTTGAGATCTGGTTTTTTACTAAAATATAATACAGCTGATGGAAATTTAGTTTGGAGAAAAGATTTTCAGGGAGATGTATCCGCACTTAATTCTGGTATGGATTTTAGTCCACCAATTATGGACTCACAAAATAATATTCACGTAATATGTGGTTTTCAATTTGGAACTCATCTTAATGGAATGGTGACTGTGCCAAGTTCTTATAATTCAAGTCAAAATTTTCAATACTATCTGGTGAAATATGATACAAATGGAAATATTGTTGGAACACCTTTAATGATTCCCCTAACAGGCTCAACCACTTTTAAAGGCGGTTACTTAAATTTTATTTTAGATGAGACAAGTAATATTTACTATTTAGCAGGATCTAGAAATTTTGCTGGGAGCAGCGGATTGAACTTTTCATACAACAGTACAGCAATCACCCAAAATGCTTTTGTTTTAGCTATTAACTCTACCAACTTGACGGAATTGTGGAGAAAAGAAATTAATAATGGTACTGCAGGTTCACCCAGTGATTATATTTTTGGTTTAAAAAAAGACCCTACTTCCAGTGATATCTATATTTCAGGGAGATTTTTTAAAGGAGGTTACAACCCAACATTATCAAGTTTCGGCACTTACAGCTTTAATACACCACTCATTGGGCAGATTAGTTTTGCAATGAAACTTAGCAGTTCAGGAAATGTACTTTGGTGTAATAATTTAACTGCTTTATCAGACGGAGGTTTGGATGCTTTTATTGTTAACGCCCGAATGCCTATAGCAATTAATGGTAATGAAATACTTTTTGCCAAAGGAAGTATAAGAGAAGTTTGGGGGAATTATGCAATGACAAGACCTGCCAATGATAGAACTGACCCCTTGCTTGTAAGATTCAACAAAGATACGGGTGCAGTCAATGGGACTTATGAAGTTCAGGGAAGCTATGGTCAGGAGGATCATTTTACAGCTGTGGCTGTAGATATTGACAACAATATTATGTTGGGTGGATTTATAAATTCACAGCTGTTTACTGCAACAAATGATAATGTAGCAACCATAAGCAATGCATCGGGAAGCAGTAAAACAGATTTCTTTTTTGCAAAACTGGCAACTTCTGCTACTTGTTCAGCACTATCTGTAGAAGAAACCGCTGTTGAGGCAGGACTACAGTTTTATCCAAATCCCGTTCAGGATTTTCTGACGATTAAAAGCAAAAATAAACTTGAAAGCTACGAAGTGTATTCTTCTGTTGGACAAACAGTTTTAAGAGGAAATTTAGGGAATACAAATGCTCAGATTAATATGAGTGCTTTGACAGCAGGTGTTTATTATGTCAAAGTAAAAACAGAGAAGGCTGTGGTGACGGAGAAGGTTATCAAAAAATAAGTCTGTCATAGGAAGACACAACTGAAATATTATTATGAAAAATAACATTTACTTAGTTACAGCTATGCTGTTTTCTTTGCTTTATCAAAGCCAGACTTACACCTATCAATGGGCAAAAACAGGAGGTGCATCCAATGGATTGAACCAAATTGGATTTAATCACGGAGATGATGAGCATATTTTAGATATAGCGGTTGATAACCAAAATAATAGCTACTTCATTACTGCTATTTACAGCGTCAACCCACTTTTAGATGGACAGCCTGTAACCAACTATGGATCTAAGGATATAGTAGTATTCTCAACAGACTGCATGGGGAATATTCGCTGGAAAAGAACAATTGGCGGAGGTGGTCAATCTGAGAATACTCAAAAAATTCTTTTAGACAACAATGGAGGTCTTTACTTGACTTTTAGTGTTGGCAATACCTCTAGTGTCAGTAGCAACCAATATTTACCTCCTCGTTTTGGTGACAATAACGTTCTTCCTCTTGTAAGCAATAATTTTATGGATCCCCAGGAAGCTTTGAGAACTGGTTTTTTACTAAAATATAATACAGCTGATGGAAATTTAGTATGGAGAAAAGATTTTCAGGGAGACGTCTTAGCATTGAATAGCCCAATGGATTTCAGCCCTCCAATTATGGACTCACAAAATAATATTCATGTAATCTGTGGCTTTAATTACGGAACTCACTTAAACGGAATGGTAACCGTACCAAGTTCTTATAATTCAAGTCAAAATTTTCAATATTATTTGGTAAAATACAATACAAATGGAGATATTTTGGGAACACCATCTCTACTTCCTATTACTGGAAGAACAAATTTTCGAAATGGTTATCTGAGTTGGATGTACGATGAAGCAAACAGTCGATACTATCTTGCAGGCTCTAGAAACACAGAGGGCAGTGGGTCAAACGGTAGCGCTCTCTCTTATAATAATGTTCCTATCGATGGTTCCGGTTTTTTGCTCGCTTTCAGTAGCACAACTTTCGCAGAGTTATGGAGACGTGAGCAGACTGTTAATAATCCGATTGGCGCTATGTTTCTTACAGGATTGAAAAAAGATCCAATTACAAGTGATATTTACATTTCAGGAAAATTTGGTACAGTAAATAATACCATATCTTTTGGTAGCGACTTTACTTTTTCAACACCTCTAAATGGAATTATAAGTTTTGTAATGAAATTAGGAACAAGCAATACTTCAAGCAATGTCATTTGGTGTTCATATCCTACTTCTCTATCTGATGGTTCTACTCAGGTCGCTATTGAAAATGCCCGTATGCCTATTGTAATTAAAGGAAATGAAGTTCTTTTTGCCAAAGGAAGCATAAGAGAAACCTGGGGGAATTTTCCAATGATACGACCTACAAATGTGCGTACAGATCCTTTGGTTGTAAAATTTGATAAAACTACAGGTCTTGTTACTGGAACTCACGAAGTCTTGGGAAGCGGAGGATCGGAAGAACATTTCACCGCAATAGCTGCTGATAATGATGGCAATATTATGTTGGGTGGTTTTATCAATGGGCAATTGTTTACAGATCCCAATGATGGTGTCCCCACAATCAGCAATGCAGCTGGGTCTCAAAAAACAGATTTTTTCTTCGCTAAACTTGCCAACGTAGCGTGCTCTACAATGTCTGTGGAAGAAACTTCTGCAGAAGCTGGTTTACAGTTTTATCCAAATCCAGTTCAGGATTTCCTAACCATTAAAAGCAAAAATAAACTTGAAAGCTACGAAGTGTATTCTTCTGTTGGGCAAAGTGTTTTAAGAGGAAACTTAGGGAATACGAATGCACACATTAATATGGGTGCTTTGACTGCTGGAGTTTATTATGTGAAAGTGAAGACTGAAAAAGCTGTGGTGACGGAGAAGATGTTGAAGAAGTAGTTACGAGCGTGACGCTCTTACCAGCAGTGGAATTGATAACATTTTAGTTTTTAGAATGTTTGGCTTTTAAAGACTGACCACACGAATGGATTCGTGCGGCAGCGGAGGGAGAAGCTATATCAGAATATCGCGGTTATGATTTCGAACTAAATTATGTTCCATACAACATTAATCCAGAAGCAATAAAAGAATTAAATACACGTATCAAAATAATAACTTTTGTAACAAAAGCTGATCCAAATCAATTTAAAGTGAAATAGCATGAAGTCAATTACAGTTTTATTTTTTATTTTTTTTATAACAATTTTTTTTCACAAGAAATATTGAAAGACGAGTATATGATATATGCTCAAATAGCAATGAAATTTAATTATCCAGTAGAAAAATTAAATATTAACCTTTCGAAAAATGAAAGAGAATTTCTTCTTAAAAGTAGAAATTCTGTTGAAAAAGAAATAGGACGGATTAAATTATATCAAGAATTCAATACTTCTAAACTTGATGAAATTATTAAACAATACAAGAAAGATAAATCCATTGCTACCGAAATTGATCCTTTCGAAAAAAATAAACAAGTTCTTACTTGTAGTCCAATTTACTTCAAGAATCATAGTGAAGCTTACATTTATGTTGAAGCAAAACTAGATTATACTGAGAAGCCTATTACTCGCGTTTTTAAAGCAAAGAAGCAACAGGATAATTATTGGTTATTAGAAGATCATATTAGTTATTATTGATGAATAGGGTAATGTGGGTAATGTATCAGATGTGTTGGTTTCCCTTATTGATCAATGTGGTAGTGTATCAGAGTTAGTGATACAACATTTCCAAAATGTAAATCATTGATTTTTAAAACTAATTTAAAATTTAATAATCAAAACAAGAGTAGGCATTTCCCTACTCTTGTTTATTTTAGCAGAAAAAAACATATCTAAATGACTGAAGATCATTCCTCGTGTTTCAGAGTTAGTGATGAGATAAAATGTAAAAATTGCTTTTCGAAAAACATTATCAAAAACGGAACTACCAAAACTAAAAAACAGCAGTTTATTTGTAAGAATTGTGGCAAGAGATTTCTGCTGTTTTACACCTATCAAGCCTATAGAAAAAATATTGATTCAAAAATAATTCAATTTACAAAAGAAAGTATAGGCATCCGAAGTACCGCAAGAATTCTAAAAATTTCTACAACTACACTCCTAAAAAGAATTTTATTGATCGCTCAAAATATTCAGCAACCCATCGTTTCAACAAATAAAGAATATGAAGCTGATGAATTGAGACTTTTTATTAAAAGTAAAAATAATCTTCAGTGGCTTGTTTATGCAATAGAAAAAGTGAGTAAGAAAGTTGTAAGTTTTTATATAGGAAAACGCACGAATAAAACATTGAAGACTGTTGTTAAAACACTTCTAAACTCAAATCCACAAAAAATCTATACAGACAAGCTCCGAAATTATCAATATTTAATCCCAAAAGAAATTCATTCTACCAAAAGATTCTGTACAAATTCAATCGAAAGAAAAAATCTTTCGATAAGAACACATTTGAAAAGATTGAACAGAAGGACAATTTGTTTTAGTAAAAGTCTTTTAGTTTTAAACTCTATTTTGAAAATTTACTTTTGGCTATAAAGGACTCACTTATAAAACCCTGCCACAATCTTATCCACAATCACCTGCGCCAGTTTTTCTTTGCTTTGGTGCGTCCAGCCGGCGATGTGTGGAGTGACAATAGCTTTTTCAGAGTTTAAAAGATAATCTAAATCTTCATTATCAGATTCTAATTTTTCAAAAGAAGCCTTTTCGTATTCCAAAACATCGAGGCAGGCGCCTTTTACCTTTCCTGATTTCAAAGCTTCAACTAAATATTTCGTTTCAACGTTTTTACCTCTGGCTGTGTTGACGAAATAGAAATCATTTTTCATTTGTGAAATAAATTTCTCATCAATCAGATAATGCGTTTCGTCGGTCAATGGAATGTGCAGACTTAAAACCTCAGCTCTTTTTTTCAGTTCGTCAAGACTGACCTGCGTGGCAAATTCATCTGAAAGGTTGGGAAGAATATCATGAAAGATTACCTTACAGCCAAACCCTGAAAGTCTTTTGGCTGTCGCTTTTCCCATATTTCCGTAGCCGATTAATCCGACTGTTTTGCCTAAAAGTTCGTCTCCACGGTTTTCTTCACGAAGCCAGATTCCGTTTTTTACCTCATTGGAAGCAATGAAAAGTCGGTTCATTAAAACCAACAGCATTCCAACAACATGCTCGGCGACAGAATCACGGTTTCCTTCGGGTGAATTGATGAGTTGAATGCCGAGTTTTTCAGCTATAGGAATGTCGATGTTTTCCATCCCCGCTCCTACTCTGGCGATGAATTTGAGATTTTTGCCGTGATCAAGAAAGTTTTTATCCAAAGGAATTCTACTGCGAATGATGACACCATCATAGTTTTCAATTTTCGCACAAACCTCATCGTAGGAAGACGTAAAATCCTCTTCAAGAATAAAGTTTTTGGCTAAAAGCTGTTCGGTAATTAAAGGGTGGTTTTTGTCTAAAAGTAAGATTCTCATGATCTCAGATTGCATTTAAAAATAAACGGAAGAAAAATTCTTCCGTTGTTATTTATGATTCGATTTCTCCAGAAAATAATTTCTTCAGTTCCACAGAATCTGTGGGTTTCATTCTTCCTGAAAGAATCAGCGAAAGCTCTTTTCTTCGCAAAGCGGCAGCGTGTCTTTCTATTTCAATTTCGGTTTCAGGTTCCATATCCGGAATTGGGATGGGTCTGTTGAATTCATCCACGGCCACAAAAGTGTAAATCCCTTTGTTGGTTTGAATTTTCTTGTGATTGATAGGATCATCCAACCAAACATCCACATAAATCTCCATAGAAGTTCCGAAAGCGCGGGAAACTTTCGATTCCATCACCACAATTCCGCCTTCAGGGATTGGATGATCGAAAGATACGTGGTTTACAGATGCCGTTACCACTCTCCTTTCGCAGTGTCTTGTTGCGGAGATAGATGCACATCTGTCCATTCTTGCCAGTAACTCGCCACCGAAAAGGTTTCTCAGTTGGTTGGTGTCGTTAGGAAGAACGATATTCGTCATTACCGTAAGAGATTCTGACGCTTTTTTTATTTTTGCCATTTAGATTTTCTTTTTTTAGGATACCATTTTCTTGGTGTATGTTTGCGGATAGAGTCCTTTCTGATAGAATCTATTTTCAGAGAATCTGCTTTGAAAGCGGCTCTTTTAATAGAATCCGAAATTTTTAGTTGAGCAGAATCCAGTTTTGTGGGAACTGTTTTTTCTATTCGTCTCGTTTTGGTCTGTGCAGAAAGACTGTCGAAAGATTTATTACCGAAAATCAGTTCCTTTTGTGTAATTCCCAGATAAATCAAGCCTGCAACAGGAATTGCGATAAGGAAAATCCACAAAATAGATTTGCTGAATTTATAATCTTTTTCTTTTGTGCTGGCTTCAATTAATTTTTCACCATCGCTGATATCTGAAAAACGGATTTCTTCCAAACCATAAAAATCCGGATGATCTGAGGCTAATCTTTTACCGAAAAACGCAATCCCATTGTCGCCCTGCTCGATTTGTCCGAGGTTTTGGATTTCAAGAGAATGGTCTGCCTGAAGCTTTTTCTTCCAAAAATCGGTCTGAATTTGCAGTTCGTTTTTTGAAGCCTCAAAACTGGTTTGCTTTTTTGAAGCAATATAATTGATGAGGTCATCAGATTCTGCCAGATAATCTACTTTAAAACCAATCTGACTGGATGGCGGAAGGATGCTGCCATTTTCAGGATCTAGTTTTGCTTTCGAATTTTCGAGGTAAAAAACACCAAATCCGGCAACGGTAACGCTTCCGTGCTTCTTCAGATATTCTAAAATGTATGCTGAAATATTCATTTGGCGACAAATTTATGACTTTTTCGTGACTTTTTGAGAGATTTGTTTGTAACGAATCTTATTGATTAACGCTCCAATAAACACATTAATCTAAATATTTTTTTCTAAAAACAATCTCAAAAATGGGTTGTAAACAAGTTATTTGTCAAAAAAAGTTGCGATTTATGAATTACTTCCCAGTAATTTCCTGATTTGATAGAACAACCTTTCAATCAACCGCAGATCCTCTGTTACAATCTCGCCATTCCCGCGTAACTCCTTATCAAATTTAAGAGTTTTGTTATACGAAGTTTTCAGACCTTTAGGAAGAATAACATCGACATAATAATTTCCTTTATCGTCAGGAATCAGTGAGATATTCTTTACTTTTCCTTCTACAATTCCAAACTCCTGAAAACGATAGTTATCCAACTTAATAAGAACTTTTTCGCCAGGAATAATTTTTCCTGTATTTGCTGCAGGAACAGACATCCGACCTACCAATTGCTCTGTGTGATCCGGTAAAATTGAAACAATAGGATCTCCCGCTTTTACAAACTGATTTTCTCCAAAAAACTGCTGAAAACTTGCTACGCCATTTGTAGAGGAAGTAATGAGATAGCTTTGTTCCCATTGCTTCAAAGATTTTCTTAACTGCTCAAACAACTGCAGTGTTTGGGAAGAATAATTAATTTTGTCCTTTTCTGAATTGATGGTTGTTCCGCTTTTTGTTTTATTTAAATTTGAGACACTTTCCTGCGTCTGAGAAATGGAAATATTGATATTTTCTAAATTCTGCTGAGCCTGAAGATATTTTATTTTCTCATTCTCCATTTCCATGGCAGAAATTACACCCTGATTGTATAGTTCCTGTGAGCGCTGGTAATTCTTGTTTGTAAGCTCATATTTTGTGAGCTCCAGCTTTTTTTGAAGTTGCAGGTTAGCTATTCTGCCTTTCGATTCAGATAAACTTTGGTTGGCTGCTAAATTTTCAGGAGCATAAGGCTGCAATCTTGAAAATAAACTTTCATCCTGAAATGCTTTTGAAAAGTTATTGTAATCACCCTGTAGTTCACCTAATTTAAAATGTGATGTTTTTCTAAGTGGAAATGAAAGTAAATCGTTTGGAGAAAGAGAATCAACCAATTTTTTAAGCTCCAAAACATCCGAATAATTAGCCGTGGACTGCAGAACAAACAGAATATCTCCTTTTTTTACTTTCTGATGGTCTTTTATAAAAATTTTCTCAATCTTTGAGCTGCTTCTTGCTTCAATTTTCTCCGGCGGGTTTTGAGAAGTTACCAAAATTGGTGCAGGAATAAATTCGGGATATTTGATAATACAGGAAAATATTGTTAGTACAATAAAAAATCCAAATAAAATAGTATTTCCCCAGAGAAAAATAGATTTTGGAGGGTGTGAAAGAACATCACTAACCTCTTCACTATAAATTTTTAAGTCGTCTTGTTGTTCATTCATTTAGTTGCCTAGTTCTAATTGATTTTTTACCAATTCGTAATATTTTCCTCTTTGAGCTGCTAGTTTTTCGTGGTTTCCTTGTTCAACTATATTTCCATTTTCAAGAACAATAATATTATCTGCATTTTTAACTGTGCTTAAACGATGTGCGACAATTATAGATGTTTTTCCCTGAATAAAACTATTTAGTTTTTCCATTATATTTTTTTCGTTGTTTGCATCTAAAGAACTGGTGGCTTCGTCAAAAAACACATAAGATGGATTTTTGTAAACAGCACGGGCGATCATTAATCGTTGCTCTTGTCCTCCACTAAGTCGAATACCAGAAGTTCCTAATTCTGTATTAAATCTATTTGGTAATCTTTCTACAAATTCATCAATATTAGAAACATAAGAAGCCATTTTTAATTTTTCTCTGTCAATAATCTCACTTTGTTCAGATTCTGAGATATTTCCTGCAATAGTATCGTTAAATATAAAAGTCTCTTGAAGAACTGCGCCACAATTTAATCTCCAAAAATCATTATTTATATTTTTCAAATCCGTAGTTCCAATATGTATACTTCCTTCCGTTGGCTCGTAAAATTTGAGTAGAAGTTTAATTAACGTTGTTTTTCCACTTCCACTTGCGCCCACTATTGCGGTAGTTTTTCCTTCAGGAATTTCCAGAGACAAGTTCTTTAAAACCAAAGGAGAAGATTTACTTCCGTATCTGAAATTAAGATTTTTAATAACAATAGTTTTCTGATTCGGAAGTTCTTTCATTTTTTCCAATTTTTGATTATCCTCATCTTCAATGGAATGAACTTGGGATAATCTTTCCAGACTTATTTTTGCATCCTGCCATAATTGAATGAAACTTATAAAACTAGCCAAAGGGGCATTCAACTGTCCTACAATATATTGAATGGAAAGCATCATACCCAAAGTAATATCTCCCTTTACAACAGCAGTTGCGGATAAAAACGTGATGATTATATTCTTTAGTTCATTGATAAAATTAGAACCAATACTTTGATATTGTGTTAGTTTTAGTCCACTCATTGAAATTTTAAAAAGGCTTATTTGAATCTGTTCCCATTTCCAACGATTTTTCCTTTGAGAATTATTTACCTTTATTTCTTTTACACCATTTATAATTTGGACTAAAGAGGTTTGACTTTGAGACATTTGATCAAAATTTTTAAAATCAATTTCTGCTCTCTTCTTCAAAAAGAAAAATGTCCAACCTATGTAAAAGATTGCACCAATAATAAAAACCAAAAATATTTTTAGATTATAAAAACCTAATACAACACCAAATACCACAAACAAAACAATAGAATACAGCATACCAAAAGAGGATGAAGATATAAAATTTTGTATTCTGGTATGATCCGTAATTCTCTGCAAATGTTCTCCCGTATTTCTTGTATCAAAAAAATTAACAGGGAGTTTAAGCATCTTAAATAAAAAATCGGATACCATTTTTATGTGGAAACGTCCATTAATATGCAACATTAGCCATTCTCTAAAAATGCTGACTAAAGTTTGGGTAACAAACAACACAAGTTGTGCAATAAGCACAAGATAAATGAACGAAATATCATGATTGTTTACTCCAATATCTACAACGGATTGCACAAAAAAAGGAAGCGAAAACTGTATAACAATTCCCACAATTAAACCTAACAAAAGTTGATGTATTATTCTTTTGTAAGGAAGTAAATAGGGAATCAAAAATGAAAATCCTTTGTTTTTTGATTTGTCTTCTTCCTGTAAATGAAAATTTGTATTAGGCTCGAGCAACAAAACAAATCCTGTATTATCGGAGGTGTTTGTCCAAGCTTCTAAAAATTCTTGATGAGAATATTCTAACAACCCTTGTGCCGGGTCAGCTAGATGAATTTTATTTATGGATGTTTTGTAAACAACCACAAAATGCTTTTGTCTCCAAGGAACAATAAACGGAGTAGGTGCTTCATTAACCAAACTTTCCAAAGAAATACGCATTCCAAGAGTCCGCATTTCTATAGACTCGGCTGCATCGGCTATCCCAGCCATATTTACTCCTGTTCGGGTAATTCCTGCTTTATCACGTAAAAATTCTCTTGAAAACGTTTTACCGTAAAATTTGGCAATCATCCGTAAACAAGTCGGACCACAATCACGATAATCCAACTGCCTAAAAAAAGGAAATTTCTGTTTCTTCATTCTTTCTTCTATCTAGCAGCCCTATTTCGGAAAAACGGATTTTGCGATTTCGTTTAATTGTTTTTTGCCTAAATAGAATTTGTTATAAAATACAGCTTCAATATTTTCAAGTGCATTTAAATCTTGTAAGGGATTTTGTGATAACAAGATAAAATCTGCGTCTCTTCCTGTATCGATTGTTCCATAATTTTCATTGAAAAGCAAAGAAAAATTGGTAGTAGCACTTTTTAAAATATCAAAATTTGAAAGATTCGCTTTTTTATATAAATTCATTTCTTCTAACATTCCGAAACCAGGAACAATAAATTTAGAACTGCTATCCGGGCTTAAAAGCAGGTTTACTCCTACATCATTTAATTGCTTAAGCACGCTTAAACGCTCTTGCATTTCGACTGCATATTCATTTTTTTCTTTTTCAAATCCTTCTTTTCCAAGTTTTTCTCTGTAATTTTTTGATTTTTCTGCCCAGTCGGTTTTTATTGCTGTTGGTATATATTCCATTCCTCTCTGCTTGAGCATTTCATCAATTCCATACTGACCATAACCGATTGCATACCATTGCAATGTAGGACAAACAAAAATATTGTTCTGTTTGATTTTTTTGACTCTGTTTTCGTAGCTTTCAGGGTTACCAATAAGCCCTCCAAGATGTTCAAAAGAATTGTAATTTGAATTGTAAACTAGCTCATCAGAAAAGCCAAACCCATCTGAATTTTCAGGATAATGTCCTGCAATTTTCACATCATATTTTTTGCAAAGGCTATCTAACTGCTTTAATAAAGATTGGTCTTTAATGCTTAATATTTTGATAAAATCAAACCCATAATCCTTTGAGGCCTTTACATAATTTTCCAAATCTGACAAGGAAAATTCATGACTTCGGTGAATAGGCGAAGGTGATAAATATAACCGTGGATAATAATCTTTCTCATAAGTATATTTAATTCTGCGATTAACATCATTCCAATTACCTCTCATTGAGCGTATTTTGGTAACTCCATTTATTAGATTCAGCTTCATTACTTTCTCCAATTCTTGATCATTTTCTGGTAAATGTACATGAGCATCTGCCAATGAAGGCATTAAATATTTTCCTTTTGCATTGATTGTGTTCCTGGATTTATAATTGGTTTTATCCGATATTTCAATTATTTTCCCATTTTTTATGACGATGGTTTTGTTCTGTAAAACTCTGTCTTCTTTCATGGTGATGATATTCACATTTTTGAAGATGTAATCGGCTTCTGTAATTTGAGCTAAAAATACTTTTACTATGAAAAATGTGAGAAAAATAAATAATTTTTGCATAGGTGTTTATATTAAATTTATAAAATCCTTATTTATACTTTGTATGGAAAAAACTATTATTACCATTTTACTTGATATGGATAAGGCTCATAAACAACATTATCTTCGTTAATCGTATATCCTTTTTTCGCAAATTCTTTTGCTTGGCTTATAAAATTTTGAACTTCATCTGACGGTTTATTTTGTCTTAACAAGCATATTGCTTTGTAATAAATTGCATCTGAAAATTCAGGATATTTTGTGATAGTTTCATCAAATATTTTGACAGCTTCATCATATTTCCCTAATTCATATTTTGAGATAGCATAATAAAACAAGTCTAAATGGTGAACATCATTAATTTTTCTCCTTTGCTCTGTAATCGTTTGCTGCAAATATTGCTCTGCTTTTTCAAATTCATTTAATTGCAAATAAGACAACCCTATATAAAATGAGTAAGTATGATCCATTTCGTAATTATTACCCCACTTTGTAACACATTCTTCAAAATCCTTTATTGCATCTTTATACGTTTTATAAAAAATACATTTTATAAAAGCTCTATACGCTTGCCATCTTTGCGCATCATAGTCAACAGCTTTATCAATATACTCCATACCTATTTCATATTTTTTCATTTTGAAATAAGGCATTGCTTTTTGTTGCCACAGATAGGCAATTGTTGAATCTTTTTTTAATCCTTGATCTAAACAAAATTGCCATTCCTTCATTTGAAAGTTATAATTGTAATTCTTAGCACAATTATTAACGTATTCTTGGATAATTTCCTTTTGCTGCTGTTTTTTATCTTTTGCTGTTTTTGTTTGTGACTGACTTTGAATGGAAAATAGTATCGTTGTAAATAAAGTGATTCTTTTAAGCATTATCTAAAGGGTTTATCTCTAGGAAATTGGAGTACGTGAAATTGTAAGGCTGATTGTTATAGTTATATTTTGAAACTTCTTTTCCGTATTTATTTAAAATTTCAAAATATTTATATTCTATATTTTTAAATATATCTATTCCTTTTTGCGACAAAACGCTCTGAATAGAATGATAATAATTAATTACTTTTTCAAAATTTGTTAAATCTGATTTATATTTGATTAGATAAAATCCGATTCTGCCTTTTGTTTCATGAACCTTTTTTATATCAAGACTTTCATTTTTTAAACAATCATCCAAACACAATAGAGTCGTATAATATGTATAAAGTGCATGAAACAAAATGTAAAAACTTCTATACTCAGATTCGTCTTTTGTTATTTCACCAATATTCTCATTCTCATCAATCAAAAAATATTTTTTCCGCTCAAACAATGTTGCAGTCATTATAACATGTCCTGTTTGATGAGCAATATCGTCTATAAAGAATATTTCATTATAATCCTCTTGGTAAACATTAATAAACACCATTCCTTGGGCATTTATTGTTGCAAATGAATTTGTGATATTAGGATTTGTTTTGAACAACACAACTCTCCTACAATGTTCTTCAATTAGTTTAAAGTGTAATGAGCTGCTTTTTTTAATTAGACTAAATGCTTCTTCTATTTTCGGCATAAATCTTTCTAATAAAGAAGAGTTCATTTCTATTTCTTCAGTATTTTTATCGGAGGAAGCTAATTCAAATACCGCATCAAGCAATTCAAATGGCCTACAAAGCACTTCTATCTGCGTGTCTTTAATAAAACAGCATTCTTGAATTTGTTCACCTAATTTATTGTAGTACCCTAATTCGGGTATGTAAGCGATATCATTTTTGTCAAACGAATGTTCGATTCTTAAAGGCAATTGTTCTGCAAAATACCCCTGCATTATTTCTTCTAAAACTTCTTTTGGAAAAGCGCAATGTTTATTAGTATTAAAATAAGTTAACAACAAAGGCTCTGAAAAAGTTCTATCATCCTCAAAGTTTAGTTTTTCAAATAAAGACGGATTTTCTTTGTAGAGTAGAATCTGAATATTCTCTATTATTTTTGTTTTACTCATTTTTCTTCAAAAAGATATTTAAAAACGTATCAATCTCAAAATAGTTATTTCCTCGTTTTACTTTGAGTTTCAATTTTTGGTTGGGTTTAAGTTTTTGGTCAAATTTTTCAATATTTAACTTTTTGACGGAAATATTGTTGATTTCTATAATCTCATCTTTATGCCGTAATCCTTTTATATAAGCATCACTTTCTTCGTATATACTACCAACAGACCAACCTATGTTTTTATCTTGTGATTCAATTAAAATAAAAGATTTGTATAAATAATCAGAAGGTTTGTTGAAGTTTTTGTTGGGCCTCATCCAAATTTTATTCTGGGTAGGGTGATAGATAATATCAAAATTATCTAACATATCGTTGCCAAGAATACCGATGTAATTTTTATTTTTTGAAAGTGCTCCGATGCTGTCATTACTTACATCTATTTGGTGGTCAATTAATTTAAATTTATCAATTTTTACTTCGGAAGCAAACAATGAATATCCCATATGTAATCCGCTTACTCCCCCATTATTTTTATAAATTACTTTCTTACTATTTAAAATCTCTTTATTTTTGGAAAATTGACTTGTCAAAATTGTTTTGTAAGACCCAGTATCGATTAAGAAATCTCCTTTTATAACTGTTCCTTTATTCAACATTAATTCCATTGGAAGATACATATAATAGCCATCATATTTTATCCGAATTTCTTGATAACTATTATCTACTTCAGCATCGAGTATAATTTTTTGTGCGATATATTCCACTTCAAATGGTATGTTACCAAAGTTCCCAAACCCAACAACCCCATCTATATTCTTGCCGAAAGATTTTTTCAGATTATGAATCATATTATACTTTGAAAAAAATGTATTATTACTCACAGAAAATTTAATCGTATCTAGAATTCTAATCATTTTCTCAGGACTATTTCCAGTTCCTATATTTTCAGATTTAGAATAATGATTAAAAGACATTCTCTGATTTTTGTAAAAAGTACTATCTATTATAAACCACCCAGATGCTGTATCAAAATAGAAATTTCCTATACTACTTTTATTAACTTTCAGATTAATACTAATATGTCTCCCATGATTTTTGAATTTAATATATTGTTTTTTTTGTTGATATATATTTTGAGTACAAGAAAATAGTAATAAAGAAAGAATTGATAAAATAAATAGTTTATTCATATTTAGATATATTAAGTAATTAACCCACAAAAAATTATGGGTTAATTGTAAAATTTACTTATTCTATTAAAATTAAAAAGTAAGTACTGTACTAGTCGGGGGGGGTGGAGGTGTAGGCATTGGACCAACATCAATTTTTGGAGGTAGTGATGTAGGTTCTAATTTGTAATGACAAGAATTTTCCAATCCGCCAGAAATAGTAGCTAATAATTCTTCAGAAGCAACTGCTTCAGCTCTTTGCTTAAGAGCATCTAAACTTAATTTGTTCATTTTAATTAAATTTTTAAAATTTTGTGTCACTATTGACATCTCAAAACTAAATAAGATAATTCACTCAACAAAGTAAAAATTATAGCTTTTTATAGGCTATAATTTTGAAATACGAAAAATTATATTAATTTCGTCCCACCAAACATATTTCACAAAATGAAGAACGAAAAATTAATTTCTACAAGGAAGATAAAAAAGATGACGCAAGCTGATATAGCAACCTATCTTAAGATCAGTCAGGCTCAATACAACAGAAGAGAAAAGGGTAAAATAAAAATTGCTGATAACGAATGGCTGCTCATCGCAAAATTACTCAGCGTGTCTGTAGAAGAAATTTATGAAGACTACAAAGTAGAAACAACTCAAAATCCATTAAATTTAATACAGGAAATAGATTTTTTAAAAGAGAAAATTAAATTTTTAGAAAGTAAGCAGTTTTTACTTTAACCGGTACGTTTTCAAAGACAAACAATAATACTTACATTATTGTTTAACAATGTAAACTCATCTATTTTTACATAAAAAAAAGACTGCCGAAACAGTCTTTAAAATTAATTCTAAATTATTAGAAAGGTATAAAAAATGATTTGGTGTTTTATTGAATTTTCCAGCTGATGCCAAACATAAAGTTGGTACCTGCCTGAGAAAAATAAATTGGTCCGTTATAGACGTAGCCGTTGTTTACATACTTCTGATCTAAAATATTGTTTACCAAAAGCTTTAAAGCAATTTCATGTTTTTTGATTTTAAAATCATATTGTGCGTTGAAGTCTGTCAGCAAATAATCTTTAAGCTGCAAATCCTGAGTTTGGGTATTGTCTAAATATTGCTTTCCGACATATTGATTGGTCAGGATAAACTGAAAATTCTTTACCGGACTGTATTTCAGAGTTAAATTGGCAATTAAGTTCGGAGAAAAAGAAATTTTCGTATCTCCCAGATTCTGAATTCCCGAAGTATTTTCAATCTTGAAATCTAAATTTTGATTTTGGCTCGCACTTACGTTTGCTGAAATTTCAAACTGTTTTGTGATCTTTGCCAAAGCACCAACTTCAATTCCACGTCTGTAACTTTTACCGGAATTGGTTCTGATAAATTCTCCGATATTGCTGATCTGCCCGTTTAAAACCAACTGATTCAGATAATACATATAATAAAGATTGGCTGTAAAGGCAACTTTACCAAACTGCTTTTCAAATCCTGCTTCGAAGTCATGAAGTTTTTCAGATTTCACATCGTTGTCTGAAATCAAATCATCACGATTCGGTTCGCGCTGTGCGTGGGCGTAAGAAACAAATACTTTTCCGCCACCGATTTTGTAATTTACACCGGCTTTCGGATTGAAAAACAGCCAGTTTTTATTTAAGTCAGCACCTTCAAAATCTCCTGCCTGAAGAATTTTGGTATCATAATCAATATTTCTTATTTGAAGATCTCCGAAGAATTCAAAATTATTGACAGTGACTAAAGCTTTTGCAAAACCTGCGACTTCATTCTTCACCGAACGGTTTCGGTAATATTCAGATTCTACAATCTGAGGATTGAAAACATCAGTTACATTTCCGTAATGTCTTCCATAGTACTGATTTCCTACAACGCCAAAATTTAAATCTAAATTGTCAAATTTCCCGTACAATGTAGAAACAACGCCGTAGAAATCATTATTCAGCCATTTTTTTCTGATAAAATCTGAATACTCTCCGCCATTAATATCCGGAAGATTGTATCTCGCAAAAGGATCGCCCTGCTTGTAATTTTCATAATAACCACGGCCTTTTGTGTAATGAAGTGTAGTTTCAAGACTCCAGTTTTCATTTAAACCCTGTTCCCACAGTAACTGATAGTGATTTTGTCGGTAATTATCGGTTTCGTTATCGTAAAATCCAACAATATTCTCCCAATTGGCATCATAAATAGCTCCGGAAGCATTGAATTTAGGATTCGTTTCCCAGGTTTTTCTGTCTACCCCATTCCACGCCTGATAGGTTTTTTCTTTTCCGCCAAAAGTCATCAACCTAAGTTTAGTTTTACCCTCTTCAAACAAAGCAGTAAAATTATACGAATGTAAATCAGACGAAGCGCGGTCAATAAAGCCATCGGAATGAATCTGAGAATATCTTCCCATCACAGAAAGACGGTCTTTCCAGAATTTCCCGGAACCTATTTCAGCTGAATATTTATAGGTATTAAATGAACCATAACTGTCATCTGTCTTAAAATAAAACTTCTCTTCAGGCTCTTTTGAAATGATATTAATACTCGCTCCAAACGCCGAAACTCCATTGTTTGAAGTTCCTACACCACGCTGAATCACAACCTGCGAAGCTGAACTCGTGAGATCCGGAACATTCACAAAAAAAGTTCCCTGACTTTCAGAATCATTAAACGGTACACCGTTCATCATCACATTAATACCTCTTCCCGCAACCCCACGAATTCTGAAACCCGTGTATCCAACGCCGTTTCCGGCATCCGAAGTGGAAATAATAGACGTTTGATTTTTCAGTAACATCGGAAGATCCTGTCCGAGATTCTTGCTGTCTAGATCTCTTTGTACATTAATGATTTCTTTGGCGACTGGAAGTCTTTTGGTGAAGCTCACAGCTTCAATCTCTCTTACAGAAACAGTGTCTGCGGTTTGAGCATTCAGAAAATTGGCGGCTACGGTAAGCCCTAAAAAAACAAATCCTTTCATTCTTATAAATTTTTAAAATTTAACTGAATAAAAGGGGCGATTAAAAAAATGTAACAATTTGAAAATCTAACAATGGAACAATGTCGAAACATTGGTAAACTGGTACATTGATATATTGATACACTTACAAAATTCCCTAAACAGCATTACCTGTTCCAGGTTCATTGGGTATAATCTCAGCTCCGGTTGGGGCACCCCTTTAATTTCATCGGCAAAAGTAGTACTTTTTTAGATACAGTGGAGAATTATTTTTTACCTGTAAGATTTGTTGTGAATATCGATGTAATAATAGTTGATATCGTCTTTTGTTACTTCAAACATTCCGCCTAATTTCCAGCTGTAATTTCTTTTGATGTCACGGTACTCGAAAGGGATGATTGTTTCATTTTTTACATTCACGATACCAAATTTATCATTAGTCGTTGCGATAATCATAGGATTGGCAACATCATTACTTTCCATCACAAAAAGAAAATCGTAGGTAGGATAAATGGTGTATTGTTTTTTATCTGCAGGATTTACAAATCGTCCATCTTCTATTAAACCATATTTTCCATTCAAACGATAAGCGTGGAAGCGCGCTTTTTTATATTCGGTTTTACAAACTCCCAAATCTGCCGGTTTATAGGTGTAAACAATTTTTCCGGACATGTTGATTCGGTAAGAAATCCCACCTTTATCAACTGTTGCATAGTTTTTTGAACCAAACCTTTTCACTTTTTCATTGGGTGAGTAAAGAAGATTGCAGTCTTCACCAAAAAACAGTGCAATATGATAATCTGGCTGAATAATGAACTTACCACTCTGGTTCACATAACCAAATTTTCCGTTTTTCTTTTGGGGTATAAGCAAAGGAACCTCTTCATCCAGCATCACAACATCTTTGGGTAAAACATCATCTGAAACAGATACCTGAACAGCTGTTTTTTTAACCGGAGACTTTTGTATTTGTTTGTTTTTTACAGATTTAGACTGAGAATCAAAGAGTAAACTCAATAGAGTAAATGCCAATAAGGTCATCTTGGTAGGAACTTTGGGAATCATCATGTTTAGTTTTTATGCTTCAAATTTAGTAAAATAGAATTTATAAAACATATATTTATAAACAATCTAAATAACGATACTTAAAAAAAATACAGAAATTTCGTAATTTTGGGAACAATTTTAATCAGCAGATTATTTTGCAATCGTTTTACAGATAAGACTTTGAGGTTTTATCATTTATAAAAGTTGGGATTAAAAACTTTCAGATTAATTTTTATTGATTTTTCTGAGCGAACACAAAATCGCAGTATAAAACACTGAATATCAAAATATTTCAGTACATTTAAGCTAAACAACAAAGGTTCGTCACAACGTTATTGTGACCTATTTCTAATAAAAAGTTTGAAAAGACGTCTAGAATTATGAATATTTATCAGGATTACATCCAAGAAATCGAGGAAAGAAAAACACAGGGGCTTCACCCAAAACCAATTGACGGTGCTGATTTAACAAGCGCAATTATTGAGCAAATCAAAGATACAGCCAACGAACACAGAGCTGATTCATTAAAATTTTTCATTTACAATACTTTACCGGGTACAACAAGTGCAGCTGGTGTAAAAGCTAAGTTTTTAAAGGAAATTATCCTTGGTGAATCTGTAGTTGCTGAAATCACTCCTACGTTTGCATTTGAGCTATTGTCTCACATGAAAGGTGGACCATCAATCGAAGTTCTTCTTGATTTGGCTTTAGGAAATGATGAAGCTACAGCAAAACAAGCTGCTGAAGTTCTTAAAACTCAGGTTTATTTGTATGATGCTGATACAGCCCGTTTGAAAGAAGCTTACGAACTGGGGAGTGTAATTGCTAAAGATATTTTGGAAAGCTATGCAAAAGCAGAATTTTTCACTAAACTTCCACAAGTTGCGGAAGAAATTAAAATCGTTACTTACATTGCTGCAGAAGGTGATATTTCTACCGATTTATTATCTCCGGGAAATCAGGCACACTCTCGTTCTGACCGTGAATTGCACGGACAATGCATGATGTCTCCTGCCCAACAGGAAGAAATAAAAGCTTTACAGGCTCAACATCCTGATGCAAGTGTAATGCTTATCGCTGAAAAAGGAACAATGGGAGTTGGTTCTTCCCGTATGTCTGGTGTAAATAACGTTGCACTTTGGACGGGAAAACAGGCAAGTCCATACGTACCTTTCGTAAACATCGCTCCAATTGTAGCTGGAACAAACGGTATTTCTCCAATTTTCTTAACAACTGTTGACGTAACCGGAGGTATCGGAATAGACCTTCAAAACTGGGTAAAGAAAACTGACGAAAACGGAACGCCTGTTCGTAACGAAAATGGCGACATCGTTTTAGAAGAAAAATATTCAGTTGCTACAGGAACTGTTCTTACAATCAATACGAAAGAAAAGAAATTATACAACGGAGAAACTGAACTGAAAGATATTTCAAAATCATTTACTCCTCAAAAATTAGAATTTATCAAAGCTGGTGGTTCTTACGCTATCGTTTTCGGTAAAAAAATTCAGACGTTCGCTGCTAAAACTTTAGGAATTACAGCTCCTCTAGTTTTCGCTCCTTCTAAAGAAATTTCTATCGAAGGGCAAGGTTTGACTGCCGTTGAAAAAATCTTCAACAGAAATGCAGTTGGAGTTACTGATGGTAAATTGTTACACGCAGGTTCAGACGTTCGTGTAGAAGTAAACATTGTTGGTTCTCAGGATACAACAGGTTTGATGACTTCTCAGGAATTGGAGTCTATGGCTGCAACCGTGATTTCTCCAATCGTAGACGGAGCTTATCAGTCTGGATGTCACACCGCTTCAGTTTGGGATAAAAAAGCGCAGGCGAATATTCCTAAATTAATGAAATTTATGAACGATTTCGGTGTAATCACAGCCCGTGACCCGAAAGGTGAATACCACGCAATGACAGACGTTATTCACAAAGTTCTTAACGATATTACGGTTGACGAATGGGCAATCATCATCGGAGGTGACTCTCACACAAGAATGTCTAAAGGAGTTGCTTTCGGAGCTGACTCTGGAACGGTAGCTTTGGCTTTAGCAACAGGTGAAGCTTCAATGCCGATTCCTGAATCTGTGAAAGTGACTTTCAAAGGAAATATGAAAGAGCATATGGATTTCCGTGATGTCGTTCACGCAACTCAGGCTCAGATGTTGAAGCAATTTGACGGTGAGAATGTTTTCCAGGGTAGAATTATCGAAGTTCACATTGGAACTCTTCCAGCTGACCAGGCGTTTACATTTACAGACTGGACTGCAGAAATGAAAGCTAAAGCTTCTATCTGTATCTCTGAAGACGATACTTTGATTGAATCATTGGAAATTGCGAAAAGCAGAATCCAGATTATGATTGACAAAGGAATGGATAATCACAATCACGTTCTTCAAGGTCTAATTAATAAAGCAAACAAGAGAATCGAGGAAATCAGAACTGGTGATAAACCTGCTTTGACCCCGGATGCTAATGCAAAATATTACGCTGAAGTTGTTGTTGACCTAGACATTATTGTTGAACCAATGATTGCTGACCCAGACGTAAACAACGACGATGTTTCTAAAAGATACACACACGACACCATCAGAGACCTTACTTTCTACGGAGGTGAGAAAAAAGTTGATCTTGGTTTCGTAGGATCTTGTATGGTTCACAAAGGTGACCTTAAAATTGTTTCTCAAATGTTGAAAAACATTGAAAAACAAAATGGTAAAGTAGAGTTCAAAGCTCCATTAGTGGTTGCAGCTCCTACTTATAACATCATTGATGAGTTAAAAGCTGAAGGCGACTGGGAATTACTGGAAAAATATTCAGGTTTTGAATTCAACGACAACGCCCCTAAAGGTGAAGCCCGTACTCAGTATGAAAATATGATGTATCTTGAGCGTCCAGGTTGTAACCTTTGTATGGGTAACCAGGAAAAAGCTGAGAAAGGAGATACCGTTCTGGCAACCTCTACGCGTCTTTTCCAAGGAAGAGTTGTGGAAGATTCTGAACGTAAAAAAGGAGAATCTTTATTGGCATCAACTCCGGTTGTTGTTTTATCTGCTATTATTGGTAGAATCCCAAGTATTGAAGAATACAAAACAGCTGTTGAAGGAATTGATTTGACGACTTTTGTACCATCTATCAAAGAATTGGTAACTGTTGGTCATTAATTTTTAGGCTAAACTTTAAATATAAAAGGAAGATTTCTTGCGAAGTCTTCCTTTTTTTATGGAATCAATTTTAATAAAAATTATGGCAAAGATTTACTTAAAAACCTTTACCATAAAATCAATCATATTACCAAAATCCGGCAATTAATTATTTCCTATTCTTTTATCAATTTGATATTTGATGTTCCTTTTTCAGACTGAACCGTAACAATGAATACGCCTGTACCCGAAGAGCTCACTTCAACTTGGTCTTTTCCTTTTCCAGAGCCCACTCTTACACCTAACATATTATGAATGGCATAAGTAAACACTCCTTCAGCCTTAATTGTAAAATTTTGACCAGCAGGATTCGGATAAATCACAGCATTAGCTGATTGCACATTCTGAAATGAATTTGCTCCCGCAGTAACTACATTTGGCTTTGTTTGTGCTGCCATATCTACTCCTAAATAAAAACTTGGATGAGGAGGCTGGTTGTAAGCCGAATTTTGCCACGCAATAGCCGTTCTATATTGAGTATCGTGCATCAAAGTATACAATTTATGGGTTGTGGCCATATTTGTTGTATAAATCCTGATGGAAGTATTATCATTTTTACGAAATACCACCTCTTCTCTCCAATCTCCAAAAAGATCAGCACTTAAACTTGGGGTAGCTTTTGTGGTGTTGTTTGATGAATATCCTGTAGCAGTAAGTATATTAACGGTTTTCCCATTAATATAATCCCATTTATCTATTTTATTCGAATCTAATAATTCACGGTTCAAATCTCCATCCCACCAGATAGAAAAATTTTGTGTCGGTTTTTTATTGCTGATTAGATTTCCTTTACAATCCATCAAATAGTTTACGCCATTTGCGCTTCCAAAACATTCATAACCTTTGTAACGTGGGTCAATATCTGCAGCATTACAACGTCCTATGTCTCCAGTTGAAGGTATTCCCCATAATGTAGCCCCTGTTTTTGCGTCTAAAAAAACCAAACCATTCGTTTTATATTTAGCAGGTTCTTCTAAACACTGCCATATTTCCATTCCAGGACGATCCGGATCCATATCAGTCATATGTAAAGCATCCCCATGACCTAAAGTATTAGCAAATAACAAAGTACCATCATCATCAATAGCACTGGAACCGTTAATTATTTCGTCTTTGCCATCACCATCAACATCGCCTACAGTCATTTGATGATTCCCCATGCCTGCTGCTGCAGAATTTCCAGAAGTACTACTATCAAAAATCCATCGTTGCGAAAGCTTACCGTTTCTCCAGTCCCAAGCCACACGTACGAGTCTTGTGTAATAACCTCGTCCCATTATTAGACTGGGTTTAGATCCGTCAAGATAAGCAACAGCAGCAAGAAAACGCTCAGAACGGCCTCCATAACTATCTCCCCAAGAAGATACGCTTCCGCGTACAGGCAAATAATTGGTTGTATCCATTGCTTTTCCTGTTTCACCATTAAAAATAGTTAGAAACTCAGGACCTGATATAACTGCACCATAAGTACTTGTTGATGTTGTACTTCCGTTTGGATTTCTGTAATCTGCTGTTGCATCTCCAATAACAACTCCAGCTCCATCTATGGTTCCGTCAGATGTTCTGCAAGCCAATTCTGCTTTTCCATCCGAATCCAAATCATACACCATAAACTGGGTATAATGAGCACCAGCACGGATGTTTTTTCCTAAATCGATTCTCCATAAACGTGTTCCGTCTAAGCGATAGCAGTCAATATAAACGTTGCCCGTAAAACCGGGCTGTGAATTGTCTTTTGAATTGGTTGGATCCCATTTAACGAAAATTTCGTACTGTCCGTCTCCGTCTACGTCACCCACGCTGCAGTCATTTATTTCATAGGTATAAGACCCGCTTACAGTAGTTCCTCCGGGAGGAATCTGCATTGCAATGTCTAAATATGGATTTGTCCATACAGTAGCAGGCTCTGAAGCTGGCTGTTCTACACCATTAATAATGGCACGAACGGTGTAAGTTCCGTTGGTCGTAATATCGTGATTAAAATTTGTAGTGGTTGTAAAAGGACTTCCCGCTACTTTTACATTATTAAAATACAGGTTATAGCTTGTATTTGTTTCTTCGGTTCCCAACATTCTCCAACCTACATAAACCTGATTAGCATTTAAACGCATTGCAACTAAACCTCGATTGAGTTTTTCAACTGTTCGTTGTGCGTTAATTTGTGAGGAAACTCCGAAGAGCAATAAAAATAAGATACCCGATTTCCTAATTATATCAGTAATAGTACTTCTAAGATTCACATACAGTTTTAGTTTTTCTTTGTTCATGATTTTAATATTTGTTGGTTGATTTTTTAGTGAAAATAAATTAGATCAAATACAATTCATCAATAAGTGATTACAATCGTATGTAAAGCTACTTCAAAAAAAACATTTTTAATTACAAATAAAAAGCAAAATATTAACAAAAAATACAATTATATTACAATGATTAACACCTTATCATTGAATTATCATCAATAAAAAGAAGAAAATAAAAATCTTACCATATAGTAAAAACAGCCACAATAAAAGACTTTTATAGTTTAAAAATACCTACCTAAAATATTTTTCATGTCATTTTTTTAGGTAAAAAATGACATGAAAAATATACCTCAATTACAAGGAAAGTTTTCTTTTTTAGAACAGTTCTATTTAAGCTTATCAAGAATTATTTTGATATAAATCAACGAGTAAGGTTTAATTTTTTCTTAACTTGATAGGTATAAATTATGGTAGTTATTCATCATATAAATCCTGTCACTTCGGGCGTCGGAATGGTATTTGATGAATCTTTACCGAAATAATTTTCCTGTTTTACTCTTTACGCTGATAAAGAAAGCGGGAAAATCTCCTTTTGAAAATAGAAAATTAAAATAGATATGACATTCGACATTGACATGATCAAAAAAGTGTACGAACGCTATCCTGAACGCATTGCAGCAGCAAGAGAAATTACAGGAAAGCCGTTGACACTTTCAGAAAAAATCCTTTACACTCACTTATGGGAAGGAAACGCAACAAAAGAACATGAAAGAGGAAATTCTTATGTAGATTTTGCTCCAGACAGAGTTGCAATGCAGGATGCTACTGCACAGATGGCACTTTTACAGTTTATGCAGGCAGGAAAAGCCAAAGTTGCTGTACCTTCAACAGCTCACGCCGATCACCTGATTCAGGCAAGAGTAGGTGCAGAAGCAGATTTACAGGAAGGAATTAACAAAAACTCCGAAGTTTTCAATTTTTTAAGTTCCGTTTGCGACAAATACGGAATCGGTTTCTGGAAACCGGGAGCTGGAATCATCCACCAGGTTGTTCTTGAAAACTATGCATTTCCGGGGGGAATGATGATTGGAACTGACTCTCATACGGTAAACGCCGGAGGTTTAGGAATGGTTGCCATCGGAGTTGGTGGTGCAGATGCCGTTGACGTAATGGCTGGAATGGCCTGGGAATTGAAAATGCCAAAATTAATCGGTGTAAAATTAACAGGGAAAATGTCGGGCTGGACTTCAGCTAAAGATGTTATCTTAAAAGTTGCAGGAATTCTTACCGTAAAAGGAGGAACTGGATGTATTGTTGAATACTTCGGAGACGGCGCCATTTCTTTATCAGCGACAGGAAAAGGAACAATCTGCAACATGGGTGCAGAAATTGGTGCAACCACCTCTACTTTCGGATATGATGACTCGATGAGAAGATATCTTGCTTCAACAGGAAGACAGGATGTTGTAGATGCAGCCGATCAAGTTGCTGAACACTTAACAGGTGATGCTGAAGTTTATGCAAATCCTGAACAATATTTCGATCAGGTTATTGAGATTAACCTTTCAGAATTAGCTCCTCATCTAAACGGACCTTTTACACCCGATTTAGCAACTCCGGTTTCAGAATTTAAAGCTAAAGCAGAAGCCAACGGATGGCCAATTGAAGTGGAATGGGCATTAATCGGTTCTTGTACCAACTCATCTTACGAGGATTTATCAAGAGCAGCTTCTATTGTTGAAGATGCAGTTGCAAAAGGCGTAAAACCTAAAGCCATTTTGGGAATTAACCCAGGTTCTGAACAGGTAAAATTCACTGCAGAAAGAGACGGATTCTTAGATTCTTTCAGAAAATTTGAAAATGCAAGAATTTTCACTAACGCTTGCGGACCTTGCATCGGGCAATGGGATAGAGAAGGTGCTGAAAAAGGTGAGAAAAACTCAATCATTCACTCTTTCAACAGAAACTTTGCAAAAAGAGCAGACGGAAACCCGAATACCCATGCATTTGTAGCTTCACCGGAAATGGTTGCGGCGATTGCGATTTCAGGAAGATTAGATTTTAATCCAATTACAGATACTTTAACTGCTGAAAACGGGGAACAGATCAAACTAAACGAACCAAGCGGTTCTGAATTACCTTCAAAGGGTTTTGCCGTTGATGACAATGGTTATCAGGCACCTTCAGAAGACGGTTCTTCGGTTGAAGTAAAAGTGAGTCCGACTTCTGACAGATTGCAGTTATTGGAAGAATTTCCGGCTTGGGACGGTAAAAATATTACAGGAGCGAGAGTTTTGATTAAAGCTTTCGGAAAATGTACAACCGACCACATTTCTATGGCTGGCCCTTGGTTGAAATACAGAGGTCACCTTGACAATATTTCAAACAATATGTTGATTGGAGCGGTAAACGCTTACAACATGGAAACCAACAAGGTGAAAAACGAACTGACCGGAGAATACGGAGAAGTTCCAGCTGTACAAAGAGAATATAAAGCTGCAGGAATTCCTTCGATTGTTGTAGGGGATCAGAATTACGGTGAAGGTTCTTCAAGAGAGCACGCTGCAATGGAACCGAGACATTTGGGTGTAAAAGCGGTTTTGGTAAAATCATTTGCCAGAATTCACGAGACCAACCTTAAAAAACAAGGGATGCTGGGATTAACTTTTGCTGACGAATCTGATTATGATAAAATCCTGGAAGACGACGTTGTGAATTTCCTTGATCTGGACCAGTTTGCTCCGGGAAAACAATTGACTTTAGAATTTATTCATACGAATGGAACGAAAGACATTGTTGTGGCAAACCATACTTACAATGATCAGCAAATTGATTGGTTTAAAGCAGGTTCTGCTCTGAATTTGATTAAGCAACAGGAGAATTAAAATTCTGCTATATATAATGAAAGCAACTTCAAAATTGGAGTTGCTTTTTTTATTTTAACTTATCTAAAAGATTCATTTTATAGCTTTCTCCAATCGGAATTTCATGACTTGAATTTAGGCTTATCTTTTTTAAGCTTAAACTTTTAACCTTATCTAAATTCAGAATAAAAGATTTATGCACTCTTATAAAATTTTCAGGAAGTTGATTTTCTAAAGATTTTAAAGTATCTAAAACAATATATTCCTGATTTTCGGTTTTGATGTTGACATAATCTTTAATGCTTTCAACGTAAAGAATTTCATCAAAATTAATTCTATGTTTTTGTCCTGAAGATTTTACGAAAAAATACTGTTCTTCCTGATTTTCTACAAACGAAAAACGCTCCTTCACTTTATCTGCACTTTTAGAAAATCTTTCAAAAGAAATTGGCTTCAAAAGGTAATCTATAATATTGTGTTCATAACCTTCCAACGCATATTCCGAATAAGCAGTAGTCAAAATATATTTTAATTTTTCACCGACAATTTTCATAAAATTAATTCCCGAAATTTCCGGCATTTGAATATCCAGAAATACAAGTTCAGCTTCATTTTTCTGAATAAATTCTAAAGCGTCAACAGGATTTTCTGAAGAGAAAACAAGTTCGAGAAAGGGAATTTTATCTACATAACTTCCGAGAAGCGAAATAGCAAGTGGCTCATCATCAATGATGATGCATTTAATTTCCCTCATTCAAATCAATTTTTAAATTCACTGTAAAATCTGTTTCTGTCTCTGTAATTTTCAGTTCATATTTTTTAGGATATAAAATTTCGAGACGCTTTTTCACATTTTCAGTTCCGATTCCTGAAACCGAATCTTTTGTTTTTCCCTTTTTAAAATTAGTAATAAAAAATTCCAGAAGATTTTTTACCTCATTAATTTTCATTGTGAAACCTTTATCACGAAAATCTCCATGTTTAAAAGCATTTTCAACAAAAGGAACAAGGATCATCGGCGAAATCTGCAGTTGCGAATTGTTGATATTTTTTTCTATAACTAATAATTCAGGATTTTTAAGTCTCAGTTTTTCAAGAGCGGTCAAACTCTCGATATATTCAATTTCTTTATCTAAAGTAATGAAATCTTTTTCAAGGTCTTTCGTTGTGTACCGAAGCAGTCTGCTCAATTTTTCAATTGCCGGCAAGGCCTTTTCAGAGTTTGAATAAACAAGCGAATAAATATTGTTAAGCGAGTTAAAAATAAAATGTGGGTTAATCTGTGTTTTCAAAGCCTGAAGCTCGGCGTTTTTCCTCGCTTCAATCAATTCTGTTTTTTCTTTTTCGGCATTGATAAAATATTTAAAAAACCAAAAAGCAGTGCTGATAAAAATCGTGGTACTGCTATAGAAAACGTTGTCAAAAAAATAGTAAAAGAAATTGGTGTCTTTCGGATAATTTCTAATGTTGAAAACAGCAGGAAAAAGCCACTGTTCAATACTAAATCTCAGTCCTACAAAGCAGCTTACACTGATAAAAAAGGCAAAAACAGAATGGTAAATTTTATCCGCATCAAAAAATTTAGGAACAACAAAAAAATAGTTGATGTAAAAGCACGCAAAACTTGCTACAAAAAAAGTAGCATCCAAAATCACCGACTGCATTCCATAAGCGATTCCCGGAAGAATGACGGAACCCATGAGATAGATGATCCAAAAGAATAAGTGCAAATAGGTAAACTGTTTGGTATTCATAAAACAAATTTAAAGTTTCGTTTAAAACTTTTGATCCACATTCGACAAACACATCGATATTTCAGATGAAATTTATTTTAGCTGAAGTAAAACACGCTTCGTCTAAAGGCTATTTCAAAGAAATTTTATGCTAACTACTTTTGAGGCATTAATCATTAAAAATAAAAGAAATGAATTTCAACAAACTCCTGATTCCAATTCTACTTTTTTTAGCTGTTAAGATTTATGCTCAAAATCAAACTTACGATAAGCTTTCTATTTATAAAACGAAATTTGATTACGCTGTTCCCGTTTTAAACGTGGCGACATTTCACATGGGAAAAACCAGCGATGCAAACAGTACAGAATTTGACGAGCACGATTTGAAAAACCAACGTGAAGTTAAAAACATCGCTAAACTTTTTTCTGAATTTAAACCTACCATTATTGTTATTGAAGATTTACCTCAAAATGACAGCTTAAGGAATGTGTGTTATCAGCAATATGTAAAAAATCCACAATTAAAATTTGAAAATCCTGATGAAAGAGAGCTTTTGGCTTATGAAGTCGGACGATTAAGCGGTGCAAAAAAAATCTATGGCATCGATTTTAAAGAAAATTACAACTACAGAATTGAATATTTTGTTCCTGACAAAATTGATAAAAACACCAGTTCAGACTATTGGAAATTACTCGATGAAAACGAAAAAAGAAATCCGGAAGAGGGAA
>NZ_JBXUGK010000007.1:0-385971 GCF_057180485.1 Chryseobacterium sp. HNCC26DJ240 | reverse complement strand
ATACTCTAAATTACCAAACAATAGAAGAATTTAACAATCAAAATAAAATTTATCAAAATGTAGCTTAACTTTAACTGGAATTTTTATTTGCATATCCAATGTTGCTATACCTTAGCATTCTCTTTACTTGTTTTTTTATAAAAAATTCTACTATTCAAGAATGACAATGAAACTTTACGAATCTTGTGATTACCTATAGATTATTCATTTTTGAAATTTTAACAGAAATTATTGTACAAATTACAGATAATAAGTAACTTAGCGCAAATTCTTGCTATAATTCCCTAAGAAATAACCTGTCATTTAATTTTAAGATTTCTTAGATGGTAAAGCCATATAATACCCACATTGACTCTATAACGCCACACCCAGTGCAACTATCCTCTTTCTAAGTATGTTAGATATCTACTATGGATTATCTAATATAAATGTATGAAGTGATGGAAAGAAATAATGATAATAAAGACAACTCTTTTATAGAAAAAAAAATCTTAACCTTCAAACAGAAAAACGAAGAGGAGAAAGAGGAATTATTAAATAAACTGATTGTAAAAATAATTGTTTCGCTTACCTTAAAAGAATATTATGAAACGTGCGATAAGATATCTAAGATTCAGTCAACTAGGACAAAGTAATGGATCGATTGAAAGGCAAGAGCTGTATACAGATCAATGGCTAGCATTTAATGATGTAACATTAGTTGATACATTTATTGACAGAGGTAAAAGTGCCCGAACATTTGATCGTCCTGATTTTAATAAATTAAGAGAATTCATCACAAAACATCACAGCTCAGTAGATTATCTTTTGGTTGACCAACTTGATAGATTTAGTCGAGATGCAGGTGAAGCGATGAGTTTAGTGAAACTTTTGCAACAAAAATACAATATCCAAATTGTTAGTGTTACTGAGGGTATTACCTTCGATTATAATACTCCGGGAAGTTTTTTCCGTGCAGGTCTGCAACTGCTTTTAGCTGAAGAAGATAACATTAACAGAAGCATAAAGGTAAAGGGTGGAATTTATACTGCAAAAGCAAAAGAGGGTCGTTTTGTTTATAAAGATGCCCCTTTTGGCTACACTAAGCAAGGTGAAAGAAAGGATAGAAAATTGGTAATTAATGAAGCAGAAGCAAAAATAGTTCGTTTTATTTATGACTCGTATCTAGGAGGTACACCATTATATTTAATAAAAGAAAATGCTGTGAGTATGGGTTTCAACAGAAAAGGGAATATGGCCGTGGAAAGAGTTTTAAGTAATCCTGTATACGCCGGCTTTTTAAAAGTGGAATCATATAAGGAGTATGCTGGGGGACTTTTTCCGGCTATTCACGAACCCATAATAAATCTGCTTACGTGGAAAATTGTTCAGGAAAAAATGAAACGCCCTTTGAAGATTAAAACCGTGATAGATGACAATCTACCACTTAGAGGGGTATTAAAATGTCATTGTGGGCAACCTCTATCCGGAGCGCCATCTCGAGGCAAAGCCGGTAGATACTATTACTATTATAAATGCAAACATTCGAAGCATAATAATATCAGTGCAATAAAGTCACATGAGCAGTTTTTAAAAATCTGTGATCTCATGAGTTTATCGATTGAGAACATAAAAAAAATTAAACTTTCATGTAGAAAATCCCTTGACTCAGAACTCAAGGAGAATCAGCTCGTTCTCAAAGAAAATCAAAAAAAATTATTAGAGACTGAACAAAACTTATATTCAGTAGAAGATAAGTGGATAAAGAACGATATAACAAAAGAAACTTTCGAAAGATGGTCAAATCTATACAACAATGAGATTAAAATTTTAAACTCAAGTATTGAGAGATTAAGTACCAATCAGAATAAAGCATATAAAATCTTAGAGAAAAATCTTAACTGCTTAAATGACATAAGACAAATATATTCACGGGCAAATACAATAGAAAAAAGGGAATTTGTAAGCTTAGTGTTCGACAGCAATCTCTATTATGAAAACGGCATCTATCGAACACCTACTATGCTTGGTATTTTTTCACATAATGCTTTGAAAATGAAAGACAAAGGACTTCTTGTATATGAAAAAAAAAAGAGTCTTCGTATTGAAGACCCTTTCAGCGGAGAGAGAGGGATTCGAACCCCCGGACCTGTTACAGTCAATAGTTTTCAAGACTATCGCAATCGACCACTCTGCCATCTCTCCTTAAACTCCGATTGTATCGTTGTTTTCAGTGGTGCAAATATATAATGTTTTTAAATTCTGACAAAATATTATTTAAATAAAATTTAAGTTTAATTATTAATTCCTTAAATATCAGTTAAATTAATTTTATTAAAGATATACCTTAAATTGAAGTTTCTGCTTTCACTCCTAAAATTACGGCTCCAAAGCCTAAAATTATGCTTAAAAAAACATAAATTATTAAAGTAAAATAATCATGATTCTGCCACAGTGAATAATTTTCAACTGAAAATGCGGAGAATGTTGTAAAGCCGCCACAAAATCCTGTTATCAAAAGATATTTGAGGTAATTATCAAATTTCAAAAAGTAAGAACTGAGAAAACCTATCAGCAGACAACCCAAAATATTGACCACAAAAGTTCCCATCGGAAATGAGTTTACTGTCCAAAGTTTCTTTGTGTAGACAGAAATTAAATATCTTGCGATACTTCCCACGCCTCCACCGAGAAAGATAAAAAGTAGATTTTTCATTTAGGATCAGTTTCAGATTTGTTTAAATTTTCAATAAAAATTAGATGTTTTTCACAAAACAAGAAACGCACCTTTAGGTGCGTTTTCATATTTTGAAGTCAATACTTAATGTAATTCAGCCAAATACTTTTCAGCATCCATAGCCGCCATACAACCGCTTCCTGCCGCTGTAATCGCCTGTCTGTAGATGTGATCCTGAACGTCACCAGCTGCAAAAACTCCCGGAAGATTGGTTCTTGTAGAACCTTTTTCAGTAGCGATATATCCGTTTTCGTCTAAATCGATTTGACCTACGAAAATATCTGTATTCGGTTTGTGTCCGATGGCGATGAAAATTCCGTGAACGTCTACGGTAGATTTTTCCTGAGTCTGATTGTTGATGACAACAGCTCTTTCTACCAAATTATTTTCACCTTCAATTCCGATCAATTCGTGGTGGAATTTCACTTCAATATTCGGAGTATTTTCAACTCGGTGAATCATTGCTTTTGAAGCTCTGAACTCGTCTTTTCTTACCAACATAGTCACTTTATTAACCAATTTAGCAAGATAGGTCGCTTCTTCAGCAGCTGTATCTCCTGCACCGACTACTACAACATCTTTTCCTCTGTAAAAAAATCCGTCACATGTAGCACATGCTGACACTCCTCCTCCATTGTATTTTTTCTCGTCATCAAGACCAAGATATTTTGCTGTCGCTCCGGTAGAAATAATTACAGATTTTGCTAAAATTTCCTTGTTTCCAGCATACAGTTTGTGAATACCGCCTTCCTCTTTTGAAAATTCAGCTTTGGTAATCATTTCGTAGTGCACTTTTGTATCGAATCTTTCTGCCTGTTTCTGCAAATCCATCATCATTTCAGGACCTGTAATCCCTGCGGGATAACCTGGGAAGTTATCAACTTCTGTAGTCGTTGTTAACTGTCCACCTGGCTCCAGACCTGTGTACAATTCGGGTTTAAGGTCTGCTCTTGCTGCATAAATGGCTGCGGTAAAACCAGAAGGTCCGGAACCAACAATCACACAATCTAAAATATTTTGCTCCATAATTTATTTGTCATTTTCAAGGGTGCTAAGGTCGGAATTTTTAATGTTTTATTAAAGAAAATTTAATGATAGTTGTCAATATTTAATATGTTAAAAGTCGATGAACTACTTTCACTTGTTTGTATAACTTAATGTTCACATTATTTTTTAACCACTAATCATACACCCCTGACATACAATGGTTCTGAATCTACTTCCCCAAACAATTAGTAATATTGCTATCAAAATTAGAAAGAGAAAATTTTTTAAGTTTTTTATTTTTTGAATAATCTATTAAAGAAAATATTGTACTCAAAGCTCCTATAATATAAAATGTAATTCCAAAAAACGAACCTACGCTGCAGTGCTGATTTGTGGTTGCTTAAATATATAGATCAAGAAAAAAGTAAACGAACAAATTTAAAGTAAGAAATATGAATACTAATTTTTTGTTCATTTTAAATACAGAGTGCTGATAACAATGTTATAATTGTAATTGATGGCTAGTATGTTCTATCTAAAACACTTTGCGACCCGACCTGAGTGGAGCTCTTTTTGTAAGCCAAGGAAAATGCGGTGGCACAAAAAAGCGGGAATGGAGGGCGGAAATTGTCGCCATAATAAAAAATATCAAAACTGACTTTCGACGCAGTCAATTTGTCGCCCAAATAAAAATTTACTTACAAAAGAAAATTGACAATTTACATTTCACAATTCACCTTCACACTTTCGTTTTTATCTTGTCAATATTAATAATCTTGTACACCAGTTCCTTGATGAGCTCGGCATCATCCATGTTTACGGCACCCAGACCTTTTCCTTTCATGTCAAATTCCCTTAAAGTAGAAATAACTCTTGTCGCATGTTTCAGCGGATAAAACCTTGCAGCTTCGGCAAAATCTTTCACAAAATAAGGATTGATGCCCATTTGAGAAGCAATAGACTGTGGCGACTGCCCGAGCATTGTGTTGTAGATAATGACGTTTGAAAAATAATTGTACAGGCTCGCCAACATCATTACAAATGGATTGTTTTTTGGGTTTTTGCCCATGTAATACGCAATTTTCATCGCTGCATCAACGTTTTTTGAACCTAAAGCTTTCTGCAGTTCGAAAACATTGTATTCCTTGGAAATTCCGATGTGGTTTTCTACCAGCGTACCGTCTAAAACTTCACCTTCCTTCAAAATAATTTTGAGTTTTCCCAATTCGTTGGCGATTCTGGAAAGGTCGTTTCCGAGATATTCTGCAAGGAGATGAGAAATATTGGGAGCGGTTTTTATTTTAAGTCTGATGCATTCATCTGCAATCCATTTGGCAAGATTAAAGTCTTTAACCGACTCGCTGAGGAATAAAAATTTCCCTTTGTCCAGAAGTTTGGTTACTTTTTTCCGGCTGTCTAATTTCTTGTGTTTGTGGGCAAAAACGAGCACCGTTGATGGTACGGGATTTTCAAAGTAGGTTTCCAGAGCATTGGTGTCCACCTCTGCCATTCTCAAATCCTGAGCTTCTTTTACGATGATCACCTGTTTGTCGCCCATCATCGGAAACTGTCTGGCAAGAGAAAGAATTTCGGGGTATGTGGTGTCTTTTCCGTAGACTACAGTTTGGTTGAATGCCTTTTCGTCTTCGCTTAGAAAGTCGTGTTCGAGGGCTTTTACAGCAATATCAATAAAGTAAGGTTCTTCTCCGTGGAAAAAATAAATCGGTAAAACTTCTTTATTTTTAATATTTTTGAGGATTAAATCTAATTCTTTCATCGTATAAATGGAACTTCCAAAACTGAATTTTCAGGAAACTTTTGATTTTAAATTCAAGAAAGACAAAGATAAGTTTTTTATCTATGACTTGGTGCGCAAAACTTACCTTTTGCTCACGCCTGAAGAATGGGTTCGCCAGCACTGGATTCATTATTATCTTACGGTGAAATCGTACTCTACATCAGCTTTAATTACTGAAAAAAAGATTGTCCTGAATGGTTTGACCAAGAGAATTGACCTCTTAATTACTGAAAAAACAGAGCCTAAAATTCTGATCGAGTGCAAAGCGCCGCAAATTAAATTAACGGAAAAAACTTTTGAACAGACTGCAAGATACAACTCCATCATCGGTGCGTCTGAAATTGTTTTGACGAATGGTTTGCAGCATATTAATGCGAAATTCGAAGAGGGAAATTATACTTTCTATAAATCTTAAATTCCAACAAGTGATGATCCGAAATGTAGTTCTTTTTTCATTTTTAATGTTCTCGGTATTTACCTTTTCGCAGTCGAAAGTTTTAATTAATAACCATTTTAATGTCGTAGAAGATCCTTTGAAAAGAAAAAAAATGATTGATGTAGTAAATCAATTTTTTTTGGAAAAAACTATCAAAAATGAAGACTTAACGATTGTAAATCCTGAAAATAAATTGGAAACATGGCTGTTTCTGAATGAGCTTAGAAAACTACAGAACAGCAAAGTATTCAGCACCATATACACACTGATGTACGAGGTTACATCTGTTGAATCGGGTAACAAAAATAACTTCACAATACATCTGAATTGCTACTATGAGGACAAGGAAATAAAAAATTCTGTAGCAAAAATTAAAATCACAATATTGGAAATTAACAGCAAATATATTGTGTCGTCAATAATAAAGAACAATTTGACCCACTGGAAATTAAAAACCATTGAAAATTACAGTTTTTATTCTGAAAAGGAGATTGATGAAAAAAATCTGAGAGATTTTATTGCGAAAAACAATCAATTGAGTTTAACTTTAAAAGAACAGAAAATTCCCACTAAAGTGTATTGTGTCGATGATATTTTCATTGCTTACGAAATGCTGGGAATTGATTACAAACGGGATAACTCTCCAAATATTTTTTTTCTGGGAGTGGAATTGGCAAGAGATAATACTCAAAGTACCATGATTGTTGCTACAGAAAAAGGAACGCTGGATGATTTTTCTTTTGCCAGCCTCTGGAAAGCTAGGATTAATGAGAAATACCCAATAAATAATCTGTATGTGCCTGTTTTGGAAGGCTATTCATATATCAACGATGGATCTCCTTTTTATAAATGGGAACAGATATGGATTCATTTTAAAAACGCTTATCCAGTTTCTCAAAAAACAGATTGGCTGTCGCTTTACGGTACTAAAGAAAATTTTAGCCTCCCTTCAACCCCACTTTACCTTGAAAATCTTATTAATGCACTGATCATTAAAAAAATTGAAAAAGAAAAAGGATTCAATGGTGTATTAGAACTTTTAAACTGTGGGAAATTTGACGGTGAAAATCAGGACAATTACTTTAATATACTGGAAAAAGTTTCTGGAATTACAAAAGCGAATTTCAATGCAGCGATTGACAAACTGATTACCAGTGAAAATTTAAACAGATAGGATATTTTTTAGCGTAACATTTGCATACGCAATGTGTAATTATTCACTTAAAAATTTATATATGAAACACTTATTATTTTCGTCCATACTTCTACTCACTTCAGCAACAGTTTTCAGTCAAAATCTTAAAAAAGTTTCTTACCAGGACGGCGCACAAAAACTCAATGGTTTAGTTACTTCAAATGCAGGAAAAAAACTTCCCGGAGTTCTCATTCTTCCCGCTTGGAAAGGCATTGACGACGAAGCGAAAACCGCGGCTGCGGATTTAGAAAAACAAGGCTACGTTGCATTTATAGCTGATATTTATGGTGAAGGAAATATTCCGACAGACAATGCATCAGCATCAAAAACGGCAGGTTTTTACAAGAAAGATTTTCAGGCTTATCAGAAGAGAATTTCTCTGGCCTTGGAAGAATTAAAGAAAAACGGAGCCATTCCTGAAAAGATTGCGGTCATTGGTTACTGTTTTGGAGGAACCGGAGCTTTGGAAGTGGCAAGAGGGAAAATGCCTGTTGTAGGTGTAGTTTCCATTCACGGAAGTATTGGTAAAGATCAGTCCAGACCGAATGATTTGATTTCAACTAAAATTTTAGTAGAAAACCCTGCAGAAGATAAGGGAGTAACCCCTGAGGACTACAACAATCTGGTCAAAGAAATGAATGATGGAAAAGCGGATTGGCAAATTATTACTTATGCCAATTCAAAACACACTTTTACTGACCCAAAATCAGCAGATTACAATCCTGTGATGGCTAAAAGGGCATGGAATCATACCCTGATGTTTCTGAAGGAAATTTTGAAGTAAATTAAAAAGCAGTGTAGTTAAGTTCTACACTGCTTTTTTCTACTTTGTCACCAACTCTGCGGTAACAGATTTTGGCGAATATTTGGTTAAAGAACCCGTTGCTGCATCAATTCCCACTCCGATTGCTCCACCAATAAGAATGTTGACCAATGAAACTGCGTTGAAAGTTTTCGTAAGCTTAACTTCCTGAGATGCATAACCTTCTTTTGCAAAAGTGACAGTCTGCTTGCTCAGAGATCTTGGGATTTCCACTTCGCAAGGCGTTGTACATTTTTCAACACCTTTGTGAAAAACTTTTGCACCTTCGGGTGTTGAAGTAAAAGAAATCTTGTCTTTTGTGCCCGTAAGAATAGTTGCGCATGATGTTGTGGAAATTGCCAAAGCCAGCAATAATCCATACGATAAAATTTGTTTCATGTATATATTTTAGTGCGGCAAACTTACTGAAATAATTCATGAAATTAAGATTTAAATTGAAGTAAAAACTAACATATCAGGTTTTTAAAACATTGATAAATAGTCTAATCTTTATCTTTAGGTTTTCTTATTATTCAGTGACGGTGTTGCAATTGGAACACCAACTATATTCTTTTTCCTTATCTTTTAATTTAATTTTTGCAGTTTCACCACAGTTTTCGCAGGTTTGCCTATCGCTCTCCACTTCTTTTGCTTCGTAATCACAATCAAAACAGCTCCATGTTGGCAGAGGGAATTTCCCGCCAATAAACCATGTGAATGACTGTTCCTTACATTTCGGACATATTTGTAATCCCATATTAATTATTTTCCTGTTCTCTGTTAACCAATTCCATCGAAAAAGCAGGCAGACAAATCGCAATATATTCGCAGGTTTCCGCAAACGGATTGCTGTACCGTACTCTGGCTCCTTTTTCGATCATAATACTCTGCCCTTTCTCTAAAATCACTTCTTCGCCATCGATTTCAAATTTCTTTTTGCCGGAAATAATGACCGTAAATTCATCAAATTCCGGAGTCTGATGCGGCTCGCTCCAATTCGGTGGCGCAACCATGTGGGCAATAGAGATGTTGGGCGTTTGGGTAGAATTTCCCCAGTGTTCTTCTATCAGTTTGCCGTCGTTGGTAGGAACGACAAGAGGGGATTTCTGGATTTTATATTTTTTCATAGCTTATTTTTGAACACAAAGTTCACAAAGATTTTTAAAATAATTCTGCTTTAAGTTTCACAAAGCCGTTCCACTCATAAAAGCATACAAACATTTTTCAAGGATACATTAGTGTTTGTTGATTAAGCCGAACTTACAGTTTTTTTACATTATTTAAATCTGCCTCAATCAGCAAAATCTGCGTGAAAATAATTTCAACTAAAATGATTTTCCTTTTTAATTTCATAGACAAAATTAGTTCTTGCTGGTTCACCGAAATAGGCAATTTCTTCCTCCGCAATTTTATTTCCTCCCAATCTTTCCAAAGCAATCTGCGAGCGGAAATTCTCTTTTCCGATATGGAAATACACTTTATCAACAAACTGAAAAATGTAATCCATCATCAGTTTTTTAATCTGAGGATTGATGCCTTTACCCCACGAATTTGTTCCATAAAAAGTGTAGCCAATGAAAATGCTGTTTTTTGATTCATCATAATCATAAAACCTCGAGCTTCCCAGAATATTTCCGGTTGATTTTTCAACAATTTTAAAAGCGCCTTGACTTTCCATTGCACCTTTAAAAAAGTTTTCAAAAACTTCTCTTTTGTAGCGGTCTTTATTGGGATGCTGCTCCCAGACTTTCGGGTTGGATGCAACTTCGTACAACAATTCAAAATCCCCTTGCTGTAAGGGGATTAACTGATATTCATCGTTTTCTAATTCAGGTTGAATTGAAAAATTCATTGATAATAGATTTTAAATCTTAGCTTTTTGCTTTTGCAGCGTCAGCTTCTATTTTTTTGATTTCCTTCAATTTCTCTGCGATTTTTGTCACTGCATCTGGTTTTGCAGGCTTCAAAGCTACTTCAGCCTGAGCCATATCCCATTTGATCACTAAATTTCCTGAGTTTTCGTCGGTTGGATTGATGGTAATTTCAAACCATTCCTGTTTGTCTGCTAATTTATTTACAGGAACAGTTACATCCACCACATCGTTTTTAGCGTCGTAAGTGTAAGCTCCCCACTGTTGGAAATCTTTGTTTAAAATCACTTTCCAGTCTTTTTCTGTAGGTACAATGAACAGACCGTAAGTTCCTGCAGGAACCATTTTTCCTCCGAAATTCACTGCCTGACCGAATGTGATCTTGGTAGATGAGTTTGCACCCGCTCTCCAAACCTGTCCGTAAGGAACCAGTTCACCGAAGATCTTTCTACCTTTCACTCCCGGTCTTCCGTAATCGATGCTGATTTTAGACATAGAAAACTGCTGCTCCACTTTCTGACGCGGGCTCGCTGCCGGTACCGAATAATCCTGAGCAAAACTGAAAGCCGAAGCCGAAATGCAAACGGCAAATAATAACTTTTTCACTTTATTTTAAATTTTGCTAAAATTACGAAATGGATGTCAGATTTTGGTTTTTGAGGATGATAAAATTTGTTAAAATAAATTCTCAATTATTCGAAAACAATGTTTTTTGAGTATTTAAAAGTCTTTTAATTTGCTCCATATGTCGTAAATTATGATAAATCACAAACCTAAAAGTATCGCCCAACTTTAATTTTATCAGATTTGAAATGCTGATGCTGGTTTTTACTTTATTTAAATCACAATTCCCTGCTTCATTCAAAAGATTAATCATTTGCTTTTGCTGAGAAATAAATTCATTCAAAACCTTATTATCAAGTTGGCTTTGAATCGGATTCATCGATTTAAAAGTTTTCATTTTATTTATATTTTCCTTTGGAAGCATTGATTGAGCAAAATAATTTCCTAAAACTCCAGAACTGAAAATTTCTTTTGGTTTTGTTTCTGATTTTTTGATTTTTTTACTTATTTCAGGAATATAAAATTTGCCATAAAGATTTAAATGCTCAATACACTCCAAAACACTCCAGCTTTTTTCGGATAGTCTGAAATTGAGTTTTTTATCTTCTTCTGTTAAAAGATTTTCAGCAAATTCTAAGTTTTGTTGGGTAATTCTTTTTAAATCTTTAAGTAATTTCTGGGACTGAATTTTCATATTTAATTTTACTGCAAATCTCATGCTTTGAAAAGAGATAAATATTGATTAAAATCAAGATTTTTTTAGCCTTGATAATGTCTCGGGACTCATTCGGAGATAGTTGGCAATATACTTATTTGGAATTTCCTGAAATAGTTGTGGGCTTCTCTTTAAAACTCGTCCATATCTTTCTTTTGGAGAACTTACAAGCAAATCTTTCTCTCTTTCAATCTGTTGCAAAACCAAATCTTCTAAGATAATTGTCCATAATTTTAAATTTTCGTCTGAAGAATTTATAAACTTATAAAAGTCTTGTTTTGAAGCTATTTTTATTTTTGACTTTTTAATTGCCTGAATATAAAAACTTGAAGGTTTACCTGATAAAAATGAATCCAGACTTACAATAATATTTCCCGTATATCCGAAACGGATGATTCTTTCTTCATATTCGTCTTTAATAAATAATCTCAGACTTCCGCTTTCAATGAAATAAATATTGGTATCGACATCATTTTCCAAACTTAAAAAAGAATGCCTTTCAATTATTTTTGTTTTCTTAAATAAATCTGCGTTTATGAGTGTTTCAATAATATTCATTTTTAATTATATTTTTAAAAAACCTCATAAGAAACTTACGAGGTTAAGATTTAATTTTAAAAAATTATTCCGGTCTGGCCTTCCACTTCAGCAGAATCTTTGTGTAGAAAAATATAAAGATAAATCCACAAATCAGAATGATATAGCTTAAACCTAATCCTAAAGAATCTATGATGGATTGGCAACCTTCGTAAGCAGCACTTTGCGCAGGATTGTAAACCATCTCGCGACAAGCGGCTTTCTGATGAATGGTGACGATTCCGAAGAGTAGAAATACAAAAAGTACAAAACCGTTCATGGATACATTCACAAAGATGGAGGTGATGAGTTTGTTGAATTTATTCATCGCAAAAATCGGGATGGAAAGGATGAAAACCGAGATGAACAGAACCATGTAAGCCACAAAAAACTCTTCTTTTCCTGAAACTGAAACGGCATATAAAACTGTAATCAGAGTGACAGCCAAGGCCAAAAGTCCGGCAGAAATGACGCTGAACAACAATGATTTTAGGCCTGTAATTCTAAAACTGAAAATAAAAGTCGACAGAAAAAATGCGATCCAAAGATAAATGTGAATATTCTGAGAGAAAAAATCATACGATTTTACATCGTCAACGCTTTCTAAAAACTCCTTCAGATTGTCGGTGTAGTAGTAATAATCTGTTGTATTTTTTTTGAAATAATCTTCCGGAGAGATTTGCGAACTTATCTCGGGATTGAAATCTCTGATCAAAATGCTGTCACTTACAATTCTGCCGTTTTCATCCACAATCGCAGCATCTGCATCTACTGCACTTACCGCAGAATCTATTGTTACAGCGGTTTCACTATCGTAATCGTACGCTGGAGGATTGTTGGGATCATACTCTTCCCCATTGGTTGGTTTGTATTTTTTGATAAAATACCGAACGTTAAATTCTGACGGATTGTACACCATCTTCGTCCACTGCTTGGCATCCAGATTGTTTTCGATGGCAAATTTGTTGGAGACTTTCAGAAACTGCGACAGAAGTTTTTCGATTTCGGCAGGACTTTTTTTATTTAAAAGTTCAGCAGTTTTTCTGTTGACTTCAGCCTTTTTCTTTTTTATTTCAAGATTGTGAAATGTGGAATTGTCTTCATCGTAATATCCTGTGTAGCCGCGGCTGCCGCCGTTATTTCCGTTGTCATAGAACAAATCAGAAAAGTTATAGAAGCTGAGGCCATCAGATTTGATATCATAGGAAACATCCACAACTTCTTTTTTAAAAAAGAAGGTTTCAGATTTATTGCCGTCTCTCTGAGAATAAACAATGCCTTTTTTTTGGGAATTTTCAGGCTCGGGAACAATAAATTGGTTGTAATTGTCTTTTTTATAAGACGTTTTTGAATACACAGCATTGAACTGATAAACCCTGTTGTAATAAACATGGTATTTTTTGGTGCGGTCAATTTTCTTAATATCTGTCTCGCAGTATAAATCATAAAACTGCTTTGGCGAAATACGGTTGTCTAACGTGTACAGTTCTAAATTCTGACTTAAAAAAGCGTTTCCAAGGTTGATGGTTTCGATGTTCTGTTTCATCTCGGCATCGGGATATTTACTGTTGATAAACGTCCTGAAACCCATCATGTACGAAAAGTAAAAAGTAGTGCAGACAAAAATAATTACAAAATACTGAACAAACTGCAGGAACAGTTTTCCTCTGGAATTAGGATAAAAATTCTTGAAAGCATTGTTTCTAAACATCATAATCAGCCATCCGACAATCATCAGAATGGAGATAATCAGATGAATCAGAATAATGCCGTCACGGAAGTAGTCGTCTGTAACGTTCGATGTTTGTAGAGACATCGGGTTGATATGTGAAAGATAACCGATAATGAAAAATAAGATATGAACGACAATTCCCGCCGAAAGCATCCACACAATTTTGGTATTCCAGACCGTAGGATATTTTTCGAGCAGAAACTGATTGAATTTATTGATTTTTTGCATTGTGATTTAAATTAATGAGGGATTAATTGACGAAAAACCTTCTGGTGGAAGACGAAATATTCCGGATGTAAACAATTTCGGTTTTGGCATTTCCCAACGCTGACATTACATCATAAAACTCAGTATCTGCCGAGAAATACGCAACATATACACCACCGTTAAAATTTAGTTTTTCAAGTTGGAAAGCATTGAAAACCTCCAGCAGACTTTCTCTCGAACCTGGGGTGTCAATTTCGATAATTAAACCATCATTTTCGGCATTATTCAGTTCAGAATTGTCTTTGTACTGACCGTTTTTCAGGAAGATCACTTTATCTGAAACTTTTTCTACCTCGTACAGTTGCTGTGAGCTCAAAATCAAAGCGATTGGATTATTAACAGAATTTGCAATCGATTTTAAATCTTCCAGAATCACCTGCTGAGCCAACACATCAAGGTTTGCCAGCGGTTCATCCAAAAGCAGAATTTCCGGCTGTCTGAGCAATGTTCTGGCGAGTTCGAAGCGCATTTTGTAACCCGATGACAGTTCGCTCCACTTCAGATGCTTGTAATTCCAAAGTCCGAGGCGGGCAATCATCATCAACGTTCGGGTCTCGTTTTCTTCAGGTTTCACGCCGTAATTTGAAAGGACAAATTTCAAATTATCCTTCAAACTTCCGTACCATTTTTCAGTTCGCTGCGGGATGTAAACCAGCTTGGTACAAAGATCAAAATCATCTTTTGGCTCCTGATTAAATGAATAATTCAAATCGCCTTCATTAAAAGAAATTTCTTTGGCTAAAATTCTCAAAAGAGTCGTTTTTCCGTTTCCGTTCTCTCCTACCAGACCGTAAACCTGACCTTTATTGATTTCCATGGAAACCGGACCGAGAGAAAAGCGGTTACTGCCGTAAGATTTGAGAATATTTCTTGCCCGAAGCACAGATTTTTCCCTCACATGTTCCTGCACGGGAATTTTTTCGATTTTTGTGAGAAGAATTCTTGATTTTTCAATCAGTTCTTCGGTATACGTCGGGAACTTTTCTTTCCAGTCTGTCAGTTCGATGGCTTCGCTGTAAATCTCCATGTTTTGAGTATCCATGGCACAATCAAGCAGTTTTCTGAACCCGAGAACGGTATCTTTATTGTCGAAAAAATGCTGAACTTCGTTCACGCGCTGTTGATGTTTCGTCATTTGGCTAAATTAATCAGACGAATATAACTAAAATTTAGAAGCAAAATATATCAATTTGTAGAGAAAAATTTATTGATTATATTTGAAAAAATTATATCTGAAAAATGTTCCAAAAAATTACACTTGTCTCAATCTTATTGACCGGTTTTCTTTTTATAAATGCTCAGGAAACAATTCCTTTCCGATTAACCAAACACAATAATATTATCATCAAAACTTTGATTAATGACAAAGATTCGCTTCATCTGATGTTTCAGATTGCGATGGAAGATGCGTCGATTTCACCTGAAAGAATTAGAAAAGCGGAGAACATCAAATTTAAAAATGAAATAAGTGACGGAAACACTTTGAAAATCGGCAATGAAAAATACAAAAATATCAGATTTTACGACAATGAATTTACCGGTCACGAAGCGGATGGAAAAATAGGTACTGGGATTTTTAAAGATAGATATTTTAAAATTGATTATGATAACAGTCAGTTCATCAGCTATGATAAAGCGCCGGATTTAAAAGGATATCAGGCAATTCCTCTTTTTGTGGAAAATGGTCAGTTTTTTGTCATTGCAGATAATGTTATTGACGGAAAACAACAGGAAGCGTACTTCCTTTTGCAATCGGGATATTCCGGAGGTTTAATGTACAGTAATCAATTTGCTGATGAGAATAGTTTAGACCAAAAACTTATAATTACAGGCGAAAAAACATTGAAAAACTCTGCAGGACAATCCATCATTACAAAACAAGGAGTTTTACCATTTTTAAAACTTGGAAACATAATTTTGAAAGACGTTACAGCTGGATTTTTTGTAGGAGAAATTAAAAATCAAAAGACAAACTACCTTGCAGCCGACGTCATGAGAAGATTCCTCTGGATTTTTGACAAAGACAGGAAAATGGTTTACATAAAACCGAGTAAGTATTTTGATTCAGAATATTATACAATTAAATAACCTTTACTGTCTCTTCGGAATCACTCTTTTAGAACTCGGTTGCTTATTTTTTGAGATAATCTCTGTGATGTCGTTTCGGAGTTTCAGATAGTCGATTTCTTTTTTATACGTAAGATCCACTAATGTTGGCTTCGGGCGTTTGATAACCGGATGTTTTTTACTGTGGCTGATTTAAATTCTGAAATATTTAACGAATGCTGCGTTTTAACAGAAATTTATTTAATGCAAGACAAAATGTGAAATAAACTAGTCTTCTTCATTGCAAAATATGAAATACACCAATTAAAAAAGTTATTAGGGGTATTTTTAATTAAAATTTATTGTCTGAATTCAGGTTTTATACCTAAAATTTTTCCGTTCTCTTCGAAGATTGCCGTCACAAGGTCAGCCGGCGGTACAGATTTGTCATCAACAAATTTGTACTGAATCGCAGGATAAGTCTCACTGTTGATAATCGTCTGATAACCGCTTTTGTAAACTTCCATTTTTCTGTCGAAACTAATCCCTCCGGAAAGTTTTTTAATATGGTCATCAGTAACTATTTCCTTCACTTTTTCTGAAAGTAAAGACGAAATTTTAGTTTTATCTGAATTTTTCATCGCTGATACAAAGCTTTGAAAATTAGAATCATACAGTTTTATCTTATCTTTTGAAAGTTCAGATTTCAGGTCTGTTTTTTTGCTTTCAACCACCCTGATTCCTCCTGTCGTCTGGGAGAAAAAGAGTTGCGATAAAATCAATGCCGAAAAGACAATCAGCTTTTTCATATTTTGGATTTTGGTAGGATGAAGATACGAAAAATTATCAGATCTCTGAGAGAAATTTCATTGTGTCCACATTATCTGCATACGTGTCTAAACCCGGATTCTGAGCTTCACCAAAAGCAACTGCATTTTCAAAATCTTCAGCTTTAGAAACTACGCATTGAATACTTTCTTCATTTTCAGCAATATAATTTTTCACTTCGTCTAGATTTTCATATCTGCTGAAATGAATCACAGAAAGCGGACTGAATAATTTCTCATCCTCCTTCAGCATCACAAAATTATTATCCCAGAATTTATCCTGATTCAGAAGATAAACCGCCCTGTTGTAATCGTAATTGTTGGCGAATTTGTTGTGATTGATGATTTCTTTAAAATCAATAAAACTTTCAAAAATTCTGTCTATTAAAAAATCTTTCGGTACAAAAAGTCGGGTCACATTTCTGCATCCCAAACCAAAATACTGGAAAATATCTTTGGCCAAAAGCTTCAGTTCTTCCTCGGTTTCATTCCCTGAAATCACGGCAACAGAAGTTCTGTTTTTGCGGATAATGGAATGGTGTTTTTTGAAATAATACTCGAGGTAACGTGCTGTATTATTGCTTCCTGTGGCAATCACTGCATCAAAGTCTTCAAGTCTCTCCACAATTTCATACTGAAGATTTCCGTTGGAGAATTCTTTCCACTTTTTAAGTAAAAAAGGAAGCATTGATTTGTCTTTGGAAGATAATTTAATGACCGGAATATGATTGCTCAGAATCACCGAAATCACATCATGAAATCCCACCATCGGAATATTTCCGGCGAGAATAAGTCCTACTCTTTTCTGAATTTTATTTTCAGAATATTCACTCAGCCACTGCTCAATTTGGGAATGATTTAAAACAGAAACCCACTGTTCAAGAGCTGATTTTTGATTTTCCTGTGTAAACCACGGATTTTCAATTTCAGATCTTTTCAATATTTGCTCAAATTCCAGATCATTTTCATTAAAATTTTTAGGATTTTTTGATAAATATGCTTTTATCCAGTCACTTAACTGGACAAGTTCTAAAACTCTCTGCTCCACATTCATAATTCGTTTCGTTTGGGAATATTTCGTAATTTTGTGCAAATTTAAAAAAAATTAGCGATGGCTATTAAAATAACTGATGAATGCATAAATTGCGGAGCCTGCGAACCGGAATGTCCCAACAATGCAATATATGAAGGTGCCGTAGACTGGAAAGCCTCTGAAGGAACAGAACTCAGCGGAAAAGTGACGATGCCTTCCGGACTTACGATAGATGCAGATTCTCCACAGGAACCTGTGAGCGACGATGTTTACTTTATTGTAACAGATAAATGTACAGAATGTAAAGGCTTCCACGAAGAACCACAGTGTGCTGCTGTCTGTCCTGTAGACTGTTGTGTACCGGATGAAGACCACGTAGAAACAGAAGAAGCACTGCTTGAGAAAAAAGCTTTCCTTCATGGTGAATAAAATATGCCGTCTCAACTGAAATGAGGCGGTTTTTTTTTATCTTTAAACTTTTAAAAATATAAACTCTAATAAATAAACCGCAGCGTAGAAACTGCAAAAAACAATTTGAAATTATGGGCAAAAAGCACAACTTCAGCGCAGGACCTTGTATCTTACCTCAGGAAGTCTTTCAGAAATCAGCGGAAGCAATTTTAGATTTTAACGGAATCGGTTTGTCTCTTCTTGAGATTTCCCACAGAAGTAAAGATTTTGTAGCTGTAATGGATGAAGCGCGTGCCATTGTAAAAAGATTAATGAATCTTGGTGATGATTATGAAGTGCTTTATTTGGGTGGCGGTGCGAGCTTACAGTTTGCAATGGTGCCTTATAATATCCTGAAGGTTGGTGGTAAAGCCGCTTATCTGGATACAGGAGTTTGGGCTGCAGGAGCCATAAAAGAAGCTAAAAAAGTAGGCGACGTTGATGTGGTGGGTTCTTCAAAAGAAGATAATTACTCTTACATTCCTAAAGATTATAAAGTTGGTTCAGAATACGATTATTTCCACTGTACATCAAACAATACAATCTATGGAACTCAGATTAAAGAATTTCCTGAAGTAGATACTTTAATGGTTTGCGACATGAGTTCTGATATTTTTTCAAGACAACTGGATTTTTGTAAATTTGATCTGATTTATGCCGGAGCTCAGAAAAATATGGGTCCAGCCGGAGTTACTTTGGTGGTTATTAAAAAAGAAATCTTAGGCAAAACAGGAAGAGAAAATATGTTTTCAATTCTGGATTATTCTCAGCATATTTCTAAAGAATCGATGTACAACACGCCACCGGTTTTCCCTGTTTACGCTACTTTGCTTACGTTACAGCATTTGGAAAACAACGGCGGAATCGCAGCTGCTGAAGAAAGAAATATTGCCAAAGCTAAATTATTATACGATACCATTGATAATCATCCTTTATTTGAGACGTATTGTCGTGACGAAGACCGTTCTTTGATGAATGTTTCATTTAAATTAATTGATGATTCTAAGAAAGAAGAATTTGATGCTGCGTGGAAATCTGCAGGCATCAGCGGGCTAAACGGTCACCGCAGTTTAGGGGGATATCGTGCAAGCATTTACAATGCCTTACCTATTGAAAGCGTGCAGGTTTTGGTTGATGTGATGAATTCAATAAAATAACTTATATTAGACGACCCAATTTTTAATATAATTAAAAGTAAAATATCAGACATTGGAACAGGATTTTTTCTTTTTCTGATGTCTGATATTCACTAAATAAAATGAGCATGAAAATTTTAGCCAACGACGGAATTTCAAAAAGTGGAGAAGCCGCACTCAAAAATGCGGGCTTTGAGTTTTTGGAGCACAAAGTTGCTCAGGATCACCTTGCTGATTTTATTAACGAAAACAACGTCAGTGTTCTTCTTGTAAGAAGTGCAACCAAAGTAAGAAAAGAGCTCATTGATTCCTGTCCAAGCTTGAAAATCGTCGGAAGAGGCGGTATCGGAATGGACAACATTGATGTGGAATACGCCATTGAGAAAGGGCTTTATGTCATTAATACACCAACGGCATCCTCAAAATCTGTTGCTGAACTTGTTTTCGGACATTTTTTTTCTCTTGCGAGATTTCTTCATGAATCCAACAGGCTGATGCCTTTGGAGGGTGACACGCATTTTGATGCAATGAAAAAATCTTTTAACAAAGCCTGTGAACTTTCGGGTAAAACTTTAGGCGTTATCGGTTTTGGAAGCATCGGTCAGGAAGTGGTAAAAATCGGAATTTCTTTAGGTATGAAGATTAAGGTACTGACAAGAAAACCACGAACTGAAGTTTTAAAATTGGATTTTTTTGACGGACAGAGTTTAAATTTCGAAATCACTTCTACAAACGATACCGATGAATTTCTGAAAGAATCTGATTTTATCAGCATCAATACACCAAAAACCACAGAATATATTATTGATACTCCACAGTTTGAAAAAATGAAAGATGGAGTGTTTATTGTAAATACTGCAAGAGGCGGCGTTCTGAACGAAGTTGCCCTACTCGACTTCATAGAAAGCGGAAAAGTTGCAGGTGCAGCTCTTGATGTTTTCGAAAACGAACCTAAACCTGAATTAATTCTTCTCATGAATCCTAATCTTTCGCTTTCACCACACGTTGGCGGAAATACCATGGATGCACAGGAAAAAATCGGGCTCGAGCTTGCTGAGCAAATTATTAAAATCAACCAAACTATATAATAAAATATGCCTGTTTTTAGACCATTCCGCGGAATCAGACCTCATAAAGACCATGAGTCTACTTTCCCTACGCACCCTTTAGACAATTTCACTCAGGCTCAGATTACAGAAAAAGCTCAGAAGGAAAATACATATATCAATATGATAAAACCTTATGTGGTGAGCAAATCTAAAGATGTAGACAGGAATCTAAGGAAAATACGCACAACTTTTGAAGAACTTCTTGAGGAAAATATTTTAGTGCAGGACAGCTCTGCATTTTACCTGTACGAGCAGATTTATCCAAATAAACAGGTTTACAGAGGTTTAATGGGACTTGCGAGTATTGAAGATTTCTGGAACGGAAAAATCAAAAGACACGAAAGTACCATTCCACAGAAAAAAGAGAAACTGGCTCATTATTTAGATAAGGTTAATTTGCAGGCAGAACCGGTTTTACTGACCTATCAGTCGAGTCCGAAAATCGAGCTTCTGATGAATCATGAGGAAAAAAATGTTCCAATTTTCAACCATGTAGACACCATCGGAATCAGACATAAAATCTGGAGAATCGATAACCGTCTGAAACTTCAGCAGTTCAAAGAAGTAATTGACCAGATTGATTCTTTTTACATCGCTGACGGACACCACAGAATTGGCTCAACAGCGCTTCACGCTCAGCGTCTGAAGGAAAAAAACAAAAGACATACAGGAACCGAAGCTTATAATTTTGTTTACAGCTTTATCGTTTCAAACCAGTCTATCAAAATTCACGATTACAACCGTATTGTCACTGATCTCAATGGTCTTTCAACAGAGGAATTTTTAAAGAAAATCGAAAAATACTTTTTGATTCACGAAAAAGGCGAAACTCCGTACTACCCTTCTCAGAAGTTCCATATTTCTATGTATTTAGACGGGAAATACTACTCTCTCCACGTAAAACATGACCTCCGTTCTCAGGAAATGTCTTTGGACAATCTGGATCATCATCTTTTAGATAAATACATCATCAATGATATTTTAAATATCGAAGATTCAGACAGCTCGGATAAAATTTCCTACGTAAAAGGCTCTTCCAATCTGGCAGGAATCAATCTTCTGAAAGAAAAGGTAGATAATGGTGAAGGCAAAGTAGGATTTGGGATTTTCCCTGTAAGTTTTAATGATATGATTAAAATTTCGGATTTAAAGTTAAGGATGCCACCAAAATGTACTTTTATAGAACCAAAATTGGTTACAGCATTGTTAATGTATGACATGAAACAGTAATTATTTTATTTTTTAATTAAATTTATGCTCTGAAATGATTCGGGCAGTTTTAAAATGAAAAAAATTCTCATTATACTTCCACTCTTTCTGAGTGGATTTTTATTTTCACAGAAAAAACCTGTAAAGAAGCCAAAACCGGCAGCTGAAAAGTTTAATTATCATTCTGAATTTAAAAAAATATCAGATGAAATTATGATTAACGGAACTGCATACAACAATCTGGGCGAACTGACGAAAGGTGTTGGCGCAAGATTCAGCGGAACTGCGGGTTACACAAAAGCTGCTGATTGGGCGGAAAAAAATCTAAAGGAAGCAGGTGCAGAAAAAATCTGGAGACAGGATGTGAAAGTTCCGGTCTGGATTCGTGGTCGTGAATCTCTGCAAATTAAAACATCCAACGGTGACTGGAAATCCATCAGAATGCTTTCTTTCGGTAATTCCGAAGGTACAGATGGGAAAGATATGATTGCGGATTTAATGATGATTAACGATGTGAAAGATTTAAACAAACTCACTTCCGCAGATGTTAAAGATAAAATCATCTTCGTTAATCACCCGATGGATCAAACGTATGTAAATACTGTTGATGCTTACTTAGCTGCCGCAAAAAACAAACTTCTTGCAGCTTCCGTAATTGGTCAGAAAGGAGCAAAAGGTTTAATTATTAGATCTCTAACTACATCAACTGACGATGTTCCTCATGCCAAAATGATTGTGTACGAAGCAGATGACAAGGCAAGAATTCCTGCGGTAACCATTGGAGCAAAATCTGCTGATGAACTGGAGAAATTATTGTCTAAACAAAGTGTTAAGGCAAAACTGAATATGTCTGCACAGTCTAAAGGCGAAACAGTTAACCAAAATATTATCGCAGAAATTCCCGGAAAAAAAGACGGGAAAATTATTTTACTGGGAGCTCAGCTCGATTCCTGGGATTTTGCTGAAGGTGCACACGATGACGGTGCTGGTGTAGTGCAATGCATTGAGGTTTTGCGTGCTTTTAAGGCTTTAGGTTTGGAAAATAATCATACAATCAGAGTCATATTGTACGCTAATAGCGAAAATGGCGGTCAGGGTCGCGATATGTACGCAGCTTATGTTAAGAAGAAAGAAGAAAAACATATTCTGGCATTAGGCTCAGATTCTGGTGGATATTCCCCGAGAGGTTTCAGGCTAGATATGTCTCCACAACGAAGACGGTTGATTTTTGAATGGAAAAATTATTTTCTGCCTTACGGCGTTTACGATTTTGATCAGACAGAAGCCATTCAGGATGTTTTGCCATTAAAAAAAATAGATATTCCGCTTGCTGAAATGGTAGTTGATACCCAAAGATATTTTGATTATCACCACTCTACCGAAGATACTTTTGATAAAGTGAATAAACGCGAACTCCTTTTGGGAGCCGTGGTGATGAGTCAATTTATTTTTATGATCGACAAAAACTGGTAAAAGAAAAACGGTACTTTGAGGTACCGTTTTTTATGTTATTATTTATGCAAATTCAAAGCAATGTTTGTATTTACTTTCTGAAATCTTGGTAATGAAATGGCCATATTGGGGGAATATCACACCTCTCTCTTCTTCAATGCAAAGAATTTTATTTTCTTCGTCATAATAAAGTGAAAAGTATTCAAAACTTTCATTATCAATCTCTTCTAAAAATTTTTGGATTTCTGCAACACTGATACCTTTAACTGCAACGTCGCCAAGCACTTCGCCGGCCTCTGATAGGAACTCGATTTTTTTCATCTTTGTATTTTTTCACCAAAATTAATAAAAATTTTGCAATTAGCAAGAAAAAAATCTTTTAGTTCATAAATTTATATCTTTTCGGTAAAAATGTGGTATATCACATTATTTGTAGAATAAATTAGACATAATACCAATATTTGTAGAAATTATTTAACCTTTTTTGTAATAATTCCAATTATCAAATTCTACACAAAACAACAGATTGTGTATTTTTTTAATAATTATTTAATTTATTTAGAATTTTTTTTTATTAATCAAAAAATCCAATTAAAAATATTTTAGTAACTTAAAGTAACGGTTGATATTATAGAATTCTAACAGAAAACTGATAGGCAGTTTTACTTTTGTATATTTCGTTTGGATTTAAAACTGTTGAAGGAAAAGAATCTTGATTTGGCGAATCCGGAAAATGTTGTGTTTCAAGACAGAGCCCTGTGCGGAAATTATTTTTCTCACCTGTCTTCGTTTCAGATTTTCCGTCAAGAAAATTTCCTGTATACAATTGAATTCCCGGCTCGGTAGTAAAAATTTCAACATTTCGTCCCGTATTTTGATGATATACATTTCCCACACTTCGCAAGCCGAAACCTTTCAGAACCCAACAATGATCATAACCTTTACCCATGCTAAGTTGCTTATGATCAGCATTGATATCTTTTCCTATTTCTTTCAAATTATTAAAATCAAAAGGAGTTACTTTCACGTCGGAAAGTTTGCCTGTCGGAATTGAATTCTCATCTATTGGTAAAAAATGATTGGCATGAAGTTGCAACTGATGATCTGTAATTTTCTGAGAATGGTTTCCAGAAAGGTTAAAATAAGAATGCTGTGTTAGATTGATAATTGTTGGTTGATCTGTTTTGGCAAAATATTCAATTTCCAAAGCGTTATCTTTTGTAAGTGTATAAATTACCGTCACGGAAAGGTTTCCGGGATATCCTTCTTCCCCATTCGGACTATGATAATGCAAAGCCAGAGAACAGGATTCTGAATTTTCTAAAATTTCTGCATTCCAGATTTTGTTGGCAAATCCCTGTTTACCGCCATGGATATGATTATTACCTTCGTTTTTTGTCACCTGATATTCCTTACCTTTAATTAAAAATCTGGCATTTGCAATACGATTGGCATATCTTCCAACCACTGCACCGTAGGTATATTGATTAGAATTAAAATAATCTTCAGGATTTTTAAAACCTAAAACCACATCGTCAAAATTTCCATTTTTATCGGGAACTTTCAATGAAGTTATAATTGCTCCGAAATTGATGATTTCTACCACCATCCCGTATTCGTTGCGAAGGATATATTTGTTTATAAGTTCGCCTTTTGCTGTTTTTCCGAATTCTTCCGAGATTATTTTGTTCATGCGATGTGATGAAGTTTAAATTTTAATTTTAAACTTAACTGCAATTTCTGCAAAACTCCTGAATAAAGCAAGATTTACATTTTTAAAACAAAAAAAAGCCCCGAAATGGAGCTTTATATTCAGACTTCTTTTGAAGTTTTTACTGTTTGGAAGACTGCGATTTTATCTGTCGTTTTCTTTTCAATCATACCGTGCGGAGGTCTTGGTCTTTCGGGTCTGCGTGGTGGTTCCGGTCTTTTTGGTCTTGGTGGCGGATGGCAAGCTGCCAATAAAAATGCCAGCGTAAGTACTGAATAAATCTTTGTTGAATTTTTCATATCGAATAATTTTGATGTATTTACATTTAAACAATCAAAATGCCAAATCAGCCTGAAATACATTTTAATTATAAAGAATTCACGAAATTTTCAAGTCTTTTCAAACCTTCCGTCAGAATTTCTCTTGGGCATGCAATATTAATCCGCATAAAACCTTCGCCAGCCAGGCCGTATCTGCTTCCTGCATTGAGTTTAAGTTTAGCTTCATTGATTAATCTATCCTCTAAAATTGTTGAGCTTAAATTCAAATTTCTGCAGTCCAGCCACATCAGATAAGTTGATTCAGCCTGAAATGTTTTTATTTGAGGAATTTTATCCTCAATGTAACTTTTAGCAAAAAGATAATTTTTAAAAATGTAATTTTTCATTTCCATCATCCAGTCTTCACCAAAGGTGTAAGCTGCGGTAAAAGCTTGTGCTGAAAATGGATTGAGCCATTCAGTTTCCTGCTGTTGAAGCGTTTTTCTAACTTTTTGTAAATTTTCTATTTGATCACAGATAATGTATGCGGCAGATAAACCTGAAAGATTAAACGTTTTACACGGCGAACCCAAGGTAAACGAAATAAGATCATAATCAGCTGCAATTTTTGCAAACGGAATATGTTTGAAACCTTCGAAAACCAAATCCGAATGAATTTCATCTGAAATAACAATCACATTATTTTCAGAACAGATTTCAGCAATTTTTCTGAGATCTTCTTCCTGCCAGACTTTCCCAATGGGATTGTGTGGATTGCAAAACAGTAAAAATCTTGTCAATGGGTCTGATGCTTTTTCCTTCAAATCATCAAAATCAATCAAGTAAGAATTTTCTTTGTAAATTAAATCATTGCAAACAGTTTCTGCACCGCTGTTTTTTACTGTTTCGAAAAAGTGATCGTAAACCGGTGGCTGCAGGATTATTTTTTCATCTGTTTTCAAAAATGTTCTGATGATGGCAGAAACGCCCAAAAGCATTCCCGGAACCGGAAGGATTTTGTCTGCAGAAACGGTGAAATGATAATGCTTTTGTAACCAATTGATTATACTTGTTTTAAAATCAGGTGAGAGAAACTGGTAGCCCATCATTCCTGACATTGCCTTTTCTGTAATGGCTTTCTGAATTTCCGGAGCGATTTTAAAATCCATATCTGCCACCCACATCGGAAGGATATCTTTATCAAAAAAATCCCATTTTACCGAATTCGTATTTCGTCTTTCGATGATTTCATCAAAATTGTAATTCATTTATTCTGATTTAAATTTAAAGATAAAAAAATCATCAAAACTATTATGAATAAAAGCTTTGATGATTTTCAAATGTTAAAAAATGTATTCTATTTCTTGAGATTTTTATCAATCTGTTTCTCTGCAGATTTAGCTTTGGCTTCCTGAGCTTTCTTATCTAAACGCTGCTGTCTGCGGGTTTTCTTTTCTGCTCTTTGCTCCTGTCTGATTACTTTATTTATTTTTTTATTGTAGAGTGCTTCTGTAATTCCCTGTCCGTTTTTACTCAGAAATTTGATTTTTGGTTTTTCATGCGTTCCGGTTACCACGACTGGCAAACCTATCCATCCTCCTGGCGGCAATCCTATTCTGACTAATAGGTCAAGAAGCCCGTTAAAACTCGTGGTTCCGCTCACAGAAGGTCTTAACACCGAAACTTTAAAGGTAAATTTATCTACGTGAATCAGATTGTTTTTGATATGCGTTTCAATGTCAACACCTTTCATATCCGGATTGTCGAAACCTTTTGAACCAATACCGTTTCCTACCGCAGAGAGCATTTTCAGATTTTTTACTTCCACATCCCGAAGATTGATCAAACCACCGCCTTCAAGCGAAGGATAGATAGGGTTCATGTTTTTATCAAAATCACCTTTCAGTTTGTAGTCTATGGAAACAATTCCTTTCACATCTTTTGCAGATGTTGCTACTTCTTTAATCATGTCAATTTCTTTGTACGCCCTTTGAACATTGAAATCCTGAACTTTTACAGCCACATCATAATTGGCAGTAAGCGGGGATTCATCCTGATATCTTGCATCAATGCCCATCCGGCTTCCAATAATGTCGAAAGTGGTGTTCTTCAAATAAACCTGACCGGAATTTACAGATGCCGTTCCTTTTACATTATTTAATCCCAAACCCTGAAATTCCACTTTACCTGCGTTGACGCCAAGAGATACATCCAGATTTTTCGGAATCACCACAACTCCACTGCTGTTTGGATTTTCAACTTTGGCATATTCCACATCAATGGACTTTTTGGAATTATCGCCGCTTTTTAAGGCCATAAATTCGTCAACGAGAATGTATTTTGAATTTAAATTAAACTTTCCGTGCAGTGTTCCTTTTCTTTCAATAAAATAATTGATGGTGTTCAAAAGATGCCCGTTCAGCGCAAAATCTGACTTTCCATAATTGGCAAAAAACTTTCTGAACCACATTTTTTCATTTTCAAACTCGAAATTTCCTTCTCTGATGAAAAATGATTTTGGAAGCGTTTCTGTGGTTGCTTTAATATTTTTCAGAATCAGTGTTCCTTTGTTATCAAGCTTGCTGTACTGACCGGTTGTAGCGTAGCTTTGTCTTCCGTTTAAAGATAAATCTGCCATAATTAAACCAGAAACATCGAAGCCTTTTTTAGCAAATACTTTATAAATTCTTCCCACATTCAGCGTTCCTTTCGCACGGACTTTATACAGCAAATCCTCAAAATTCTGCAGTTCCGCATTGATGAAAACCGGATTTCCTTCAAAATAAAATTTAAATGGATCGAGTTTTACACCTAAACTTTTAAATGTACCATCAGTATTAGATACATTTGCTAAAATGTTGATATTCTGAATCGCATTTGGATAATATGAAGTTTTCAGCCAGCCATTCTTCAGGTTAAAATATCCTTTCGTTTTTGGGAAAAGTTTTTTGTCTAAATTAAAAATTCCGTCGGACTGGATATCGGTGTCAATAAAGCCTTTCATATCAATCTCGTTCAATCCCAGAGCGTCATCAAGAGTTTGAAGGTTTACAGCTCCTTTTATTTTTGCGTTGACTAAAATTTCGTCTAAACCTTTGGTTTTTACGACAGCTTTGAAATTGTTGTTTTTCCCTAAATCAAAACTTAAATTTTTAAGATCGATTGTAAGTTCATCGGTGTTTAAAGCCGGTAAGGCAACATTTAAATCCATATTCAGATTGTTCATCGGAACCGGAGCTTTCGCATTGGAAACAAATCCTTCTTTTACCAAAAGTCTTGCATTTAAGTTGGGTTTCAGGTTCTTGGCTTCACTGAATTTCCCTTTAAGACTGAAAAACAGATCGCTGTTCCCCTGAATTTTAGTGTCTTTTGCCCATTCCAGATATTGTGGCGGCAAAACTGAAATCATATCCCTAATTGTTGTTTTTTCTGATGCAGCATTGATATTCAAATCATATCCATCTTTAAGAATACTTAAAAAACCAGTGAATTTTAAAGGAAGTTCGTTAATTCTCAATTCATTTTTCCTCAAAACAAAAGTCAAAGCATCGGTATTGATTCTTGTAATTAAATCTGCATGTAAAGTTTTCTGTTTTGCGTAATAAATCCGGTCTAAGCTGAAGTCAAGTTTATCAATACCCAGATCGGTCTGAAGATCAAAAACATCTTCACTCAAGCCTCCTTTTCCGGTATAATTCAACCCTTTTGCATCCACCAAAACTCTTGCAGAAAGATCATGATATTTGATATTCCAGTTTTTGAGTTTTATTAAATCCAGTTTTATTGAAGCACCGCCTTTTGTAGTATCCTTGGGTTTTTCTGATGGCTTTGCAACATAAACATTGTAATTGGCCTGACCTTTTGTGTTCACAAAAACATTGGCAACAGCATCCGTTACGTAAATTTCGTCAATCTTTACTTCACCGTCGAAAATCAGATTTTTAAGATTAATTCCCACTGCAACCTCCTTGGCTGAAAGAAGAGTGTCTTTTGCAAATGGTTTTGAACCTTTTAAAAGAAATTCATCAACCGAGACTGTCAGTGAAGGAAAATGCCTGAAGAAAGTGAGGTGTGTTTTTTTATAATCCAATTCGCCCGCAAGATGCTTGTTGGCAAATATTTTTACCTGTTGCGAAATCGTTCCCGGAAATAATATTGGAATGATAAACATCAAAAAAAGTATCGTGACAATGGAAATTCCAAACCATTTGAATATCTTGAGAATTATTGTTTTCAGCTTTTTCATAACAGTAGATTTGGTGAAATGATTAGGTGGATTTTAGAAATAAAAAACCAGAAAAAATCATAAGTTAAGGTGTGCTGAACAAAATCTGTACCTATCCAATTTTTACATATTGTTATTACAATGCTGAATGTATTAGCATACTGTTTGATTGTCAAATATCCATACCTTTACAAACTTTTTAATTCCCCATCGATGATTGAGAATACCTTTGGTAAAAATATAATTCCTGAAAACGAGGATGAACGGTTGAAAGCTTTACACAGATACCGGATTACAGACACGCCTTCCGAAGAAAATTTTGATGGAATTGCCCAACTTGCGGCTCAGATTTTTGATGTGCCTGTTGCTCTTATTTCTTTGGTTGATACAGAAACCGTATTTTTCAAAGCCAATTTCGGGATGGGAAATGCCAAAAAAGCCAACCGTGGAAAAAGTCTTTGTGCCCTGGCTGTTCTGGAAAATGATGTTACAGTTTTTGAAGATGCTCTGAAAGAACCCTGTTTACTGTCTAATCCTAATGTTATCGGAGATTTTGGTTTAAGATTTTATGCAGGTGCACCATTGACTACACATGACGGTCATTTAATTGGCACTCTTTGTATTATTGATCAGAAAGCGAGAGCATTTGATTTTCATCAGAGAAAAATTCTTCAGGGACTGGCAAAAACTGCAATGGATCAGATTGAGCTTAGACTTTCGGCTTTTGAAACGATTGAAAAACTGGCCAACATTAATGATGAAACCAAAGGGTATAACGATAAACTGAATTCAGCGAATAAAAAATTAGAACAAAGCGAACTGCGTTTAAAATCATTTATTACCAAAGCTCCGATAGCTTTCGGGATTTTAAGTGGTAAGGATTTAATAATAGAAACTGCCAATGAGATGATCTTAAAAGTCTGGAGGAAAGACAGAGAAGTAATTGGCAAGCCAATTCAGGAAGCATTACCTGAGTTGAAAGGACAACCTTATTTCGGAATTTTAGCTGATGTTTTAAAAACCGGAAAAACGTTTATAGGAAATACAGCCAAAGCAATTCTGGAAGATGATGGAATTTTGCATGAATGCTGGTTTGATTTTATCTATGAACCTCTGAAAGATGAGAACGGAAAAACCACTTCAATTATCGTAATCGCCAATGATGTTACCGACAGAATCAACAAGAAAGAAGAACTCGAAAACCTCAATCAGCGATACGAGTTGGCACTGAAAGCAGGTCAGTTGGGAACTTATACTTTAGATTTGAAATCAGGTAAAATGATTTGCAGTGAGGTTTGCAAAAGCAATTACGGGAGATCAAAAGGTGATAAATTTGATTTTGAAGATTTAATTGAAACCATAGTTCCTGAGCACAGACAACTGGTCAATACAAGAGTAAGTGAATCTATAAAAAATGCCACACCTTATCATTCTGAATACCTAATACAATGGCCAGACGGATCTTTTCACTGGATGAATGCCTCAGGTTTGCCAAGTTATGATGATGATGGAAATCCTGCTTTTATGACGGGCGTTACTACTGATGTTACCAAAAGAAAAAATTACGAGACGCAGAAAGATGATTTTCTGAGCATCGCAAGTCACGAATTAAAAACACCGATTACAAGTTTAAAAGCAAGTATTCAGCTTTTAGACAGGCTTAAAGATAAACCAACGCACGAAAAAATACCTAAACTCATTGAACAGTCTGCTAAAAGCATTGAGAAAATAACGGTTTTGGTAGATGATCTTCTCAATTTAAACCGACTGAGCGGTGGAAAAATGGAGTTGGTAAAATCTGAATTCACCGTTTCGGAAATGCTTGAATCCTGCTGTGAATTTCTGAGACTAACTGACAGTCACTTGGTGAAAATTACTGGTGATCTGGAAGCTAAGGCTTTTGCAGATGAAGACCGGATTGATCAGGTTGTGGTAAATTTTCTCAATAATGCTGTGAAATATGCATCTCAGTCGAAAGAAATTAACCTTAATGTTGAAAAATCGCATCAATTTATTAGAATAAGCGTTCAGGATTTTGGTGAAGGTATTGATGACGATGTTCAGCCGTATCTTTTTGAAAGGTATTTTAGGGCAAATCATGAAGAAAAGTATTATTCAGGTTTGGGTCTTGGGCTTTATATTTCTGCTGAAATTATTAAACGCCACGGTGGCGAGATTGGTGTTGACAGCAAAAAAGGTAGCGGCAGCACGTTTTGGTTTACTCTTCCTATTTGAAATTTTAGTTTTAAAAATCTTATTCTTTAATACCTTTAATTTCTTAAATAACAGAAATAAATTTTAAAAATTTCGGTTAAAAAAATCGGTTGGCTTCGGTTTTGCTTAGCCACAGATATGAAAACTATCTATATCGTTGAAGACGAGACGGGCATAAGAGATGCTTTACAACTGCTCTTGTCATTTGAAAATTATGAAGTACGCTCTTTTTCTACCATTGAAGCGTTCAACAACAGAAATCAATCGGAAATTCCGGATATCTTTATTCTGGATGTAATGATGCCCGACGGTCTGGGTACTGATGTCTGCAATCAGATCAAAAACGATCCTACAACGGCGGAAATTCCTGTGATGATTATGAGTGCTCATGCCAAAAATACCGAGGTTACAGAACGTTGCGATGCAGATGTGTTTGTAAGCAAACCATTTGATATTGACGATGTTATCGAAAAAATTGAAAATCTGATTACTAAATCTTAATATCCAACAACTTTTTTAATACTATAAAGCCAGTGACAATAGCAGTTAGTGGCTTTTTTATTTACTTTAAAATTGATTAAAATTTTAGACCTTAAAACTAATAATATGATTTCAGTCATAAGGGTATGTATATTGATGACTTATCTTTAAATAAACTATTACTGATATTCTGTATTTTAATTCAAATAAAAAATCTAACAATTATGTTGATTGAAAAGGAACTTTTAATGAAATATGGTGCAGTTGAAGAAACTTTCAAGCGTGCTGAAACCATATTTGATGAAGGTGATTCACCAAAATATTATTATCAGATCACTGAAGGAAGAATAAAACTAAATCATTATAATGATGAAGGTAAAGAACTTATTCTCGCCATTTTGGATAAAGGTCTGAGCGTTTGTGAACTGCTTTTGTTTATTGACAAAACCTATCCTGTAAATGCAGTAACATTCGAAAAATGCAAAGTTTTAAAACTGCCGAAGAAAGCTTTTAATCTTCTTCTTGACGAAAATCCTCAGGCAGCAAATGATATTCGCAGATTTTTATCTGAGCGATTGTACTACAAATATATCATGCTGGAGAATAACTCGTCATTAAGCCCCGAAAAAAGAATTAAAGGAACTTTAGAGTATCATAAAAGTTTCAGTGAAAATAAGGATAAATATTCCTACGAAATTCCACTTACAAGACAACAAATTGCTGCATTAACGGCACTTCGGGTAGAAACGGTAATCAGAACAGTGAAACGTCTGGAGAAAGAAAATTATTTGAAAATTATCAATAGAAAAATTTTCGTTTAAAATAGTTTATATCCAAAAATAAAACAACAGCTTCTGAAATGAAGCTGTTGTTTTTAAAATAAAGAAAGCATAAAAAATATGAATGATTAACTCCAAGGATCTAAAATTACTTTCACGCAACCATCTTCTTTTTTGTCGAAAATTTCGTAGCCTTTTGCTACGTCATTCAACGACAGACGATGCGTAATGATGTCATCCAGACGAACCTGTCCGCTTTCGACATATTTTAAAAGTTTGTCTATAATGGCGTGAACAGGAGCTTGCCCGGCTCTCAGAATAATTCCTTTATCGAAAATCTGTCCGAGTCTGAAATTATCATAATTAACCGCATACACTCCCAAAACGGAAACAGTTCCGCCTCTTCTTACACCACTCATACAAGCCTCCAAAACTTTCATTGAACCTTTTTCAAAATTAACAACCGCTTTTGCGCGATCCAAAAATGAACGTTCAGGTTCGAAGCCCACAGCGTCGATACAAAGATCTGCACCGCGACCATTGGTCATTTCTCTTATTTTTTCTACTGTTGATTCTGCATCTTCCCACAAAATTATTTCACATCCTGTAAGTTTTTTAATCTGATCCAGTCTGTACTGCAAAGTATCAATCACAATTACTTTTCCGGCATTGTGAAGAATAGCACTTTTTACAGACATAGAACCTACAGGACCTGCACCGAATACTGCTACAGATTCACCACCTTTTAGATCTCCCCACATTACTCCGGTGTATCCGGTCGGAAAAATATCTGTAAGGAATAAAGCCTGCTCGTCTGTCAGAATATCAGGCACTTTTCTGGGACCAAAATTAGCATACGGAACTCTCACATACTGAGCCTGACCTCCGTTGTAACCTCCGTACAAATCTGTGTAGCCAAACATTCCGCCACCTTTTTCAGTTATGATTCCACCTTCAGGACCATAGTTTTCGGGATTGGAGTTTTCGCAACCTCCCGGAAGTTCGTGTTCACAAAAATAACAGCAACCGCAGGCAATCGGAAATGGTACTACTACCCTGTCTCCCTGATGAAGATGGGTGATATTCTTTCCTTTTTCTACAATCTCTCCCATAAATTCATGTCCCATCACCATGGGTCTGGGTTGCGGAATTCCGCCGGAATACATGTGAAGATCGCTGCCACAAATCGCAGTCGAAGTTACTTTCAGGATAATATCATTTTCGTCCTGAATAGTAGGATCTTCTACGGTATCACAGGTAATTTTACCTGGAGAATGAAAAACTGCTGCTTTCATACTACTTATTTTTTGGTTGATTTTCGTTACCGGTAAATCCGTTTCTGTGCTTTTCAAATTCCCAGACTCTGTGAGAAGCTATTGCTGTAATAAAACTGTTATCAGCATCATTGTTTTTTTCCAGAACAACAGCTGGATCTTCAGAATGAAAATCAGCTACATCTGTCTTTTTAAATAGCTCATCTGTCTCATTATCGAAGAAAATTGCCTTACAATGACGGTAAGCTTCGTTTACAAATTCTATCACGTTGTTTTTATAGTCAGGCTGAAGCCACTGTTGCGTAGATTCAGCTCCTCCAGCTACATAAACTGCATCAAAACATACACTCATCGTGCTTGAGATTGAATGTTTAGGCGTAAACTCAGTATTATTATCAGCTTTTACCGGAGCCATTTCTGGAGCTACCATTTGTACTACTGCACCTTGTGCTTCAAGTTTTGATTTTAATTCTGAGATACGTTTCGCATCACAACCGTCTGCAACCAAAAATGCAATAATTCTTGATTCGATGGAATCTTTAACGGTATTTTTCATGCTCAGTGCATCTGAAGAATCTAATGAAGTCTCACGTTCTTCACTTTGCAGAGATTCTACATCAGCGTCAGCAGGAATACTTCCGTTGGGCTGTTCGAGAGTTTTTACTTCTACACCCAGTTTTTCAGCTACCATTTGAGCCAAATCTTTATTTATAAAATTAAGTTGCGAAACCATTCTCTCACGAATAGCAGGAATCGTCACTTTAGACAGTTCGAAAACCAATGCTTTTTGTAAATGCGTTTTTTCTGGTGCAGACTGGCTGTTGTAGAATAATTTTGCCTGAGAATAATGCTCAACAAAAGATTCGCTTCTCGCTCTGATTTTAGTACCGCTGATTCTTTCTCCATACGTGTCAAAACCACCTTCTGACATCATAGCCTGATAAGGACAGCCTCCGCCCATAGAATTGGGTTCATAACTTACTTTTCCTTTGGCAATCTGCTGTCTCATGTGTCCGTCACGCTGATTGTTGTGAACATTTGGTACAGATTTATTGATTGGAATTTCATGAAAATTAGGTGAACCTAATCTTGAAAGCTGTGTGTCTGTATATGAAAACAGACGCCCTTGCAATAATGGATCATTGGTAAAATCGATACCGGGGATCAAGTGGCCGGGATGGAAGGCGATCTGCTCAGTTTCTGCGAAGAAGTTGTCGGGATTTCTGTTGAGTGTAAGCGTTCCCATAATTTCTACCGGAACAGTTTCTTCAGGAATAATTTTAGTAGGATCTAAAAGATCAAAATCAAAATCAAATTCATTTTCCTCAGGCACGATCTGTACTCCCAAATCCCATTCAGGAAATGCACCGTTATCGATAGCTTCCCAAAGATCTCTTCTGTGGAAATCAGGATCTGCACCCGAAATTTTTTGTGCTTCAGGCCACGCTACTGAATGCACACCCAGTTTAGGTTTTAAATGAAACTTTACAAAAAATGCAGAGCCTTCACTGTTGATAAATCTGAACGAGTGAACGCCAAAACCTTCCATCATTCTATAACTTCTTGGTAAAGCTCTGTCGCTCATCAGCCACATAATCATGTGCATGCTTTCCGGCATAAGAGAAATAAAATCCCAAAAAGTATCATGCGCAGAAGCAGCCTGCGGAATTTCGTTATCTGGCTCTGGTTTTACAGCGTGCACCAAATCAGGAAATTTCATGGCATCCTGAATAAAAAATACAGGAATATTGTTTCCAACCAAGTCATAATTTCCTTCATCTGTATAAAATTTTATGGCAAAACCACGAACATCTCTCGCCAAATCTGTACTTCCTCTGCTTCCTGCAACGGTTGAAAATCTTACAAATACAGGAGTTTCTTTATCGAGTTCAGTGAATAATTTAGCTTTTGTAAATTTCTGCATGTTTTTATTCAACTTAAAAACTCCATGGGCACCGGAGCCTCTTGCATGAACGATTCTTTCCGGAATTCTTTCATGGTCAAAATGGGTGATTTTTTCTCTGAGAATAAAATCTTCCAAAAGTGTTGCTCCACGTTCACCATCTTTAAGGGAATCCTGATTGTTGCGAATCTTCAGACCTTGATTGGTTGTCAGTTTTTCTCCAGAATTGTCTGTTTTGTACAGATTGAGCTGATCTAACTTGTCGTTGTTTTCTTTGTTTGTATCCATATTATTTAATTAAGTGAGATTTTTTAATGAAATGTTTTCAGTGAACAGAATATCGCTAACTACAATTTTAACAGTGAATTTGATCAGTCAATATTTGTTCACAAAATATCGTTCACGCAGAATTTGTCTCTGGTGAAAAATTGCTTGTTCTTGAGTACCTATCTATTTTTTAGTGGAAACTGTCTCTTTGCAGAACAGTTAATTGCTCTTGCCTCAGTAAAAAGGCAATTAAAAGAAAAAGTTTTCATATTAATTTAAATTTTGATGTTGGTATTGTCAAATTTAAATGGATATCTTCCACATTCAATATGACTGGAGTCATACGAATTCTTGTATTAAAGATGCAAGGTTGGACAGAAATTGCCCAGAATACGATAACTATTTAAAATTTAGATTTTTATTGAAATTCAGAAACAAATTATTCCGTTGAATATTTACACCAAATTCTGTTTTTCAAGTTTCTTTACAGTTCTGATGACGTTTTCCACGCGCAAACCAGTGAGCGACACTTTCTTCTGAAAGATAATAGCTTAGCTATTCTATGGTTTTGTTGAATCATATTAAAGATAATTTATTTTAGTAATTACAAAGTGAGACTAAAAAATTCAAATCTAATTTTTGCGGTGAAAACTGTCACACTTCCCTTGTCATCTATTATTTGTTAATAATTTATTTAGATACCACATAGATGTCTTTTATTGAGACATGGTCTGGTAATTGTAATTTCTGATTCAACAAAATCAAAATTATTAAATATGGAAACTAAAAAAGCAACTGCTAAAAAAAGCACCGTTAAAAAAACAGCAACTTCTCCAGCAAAAACTTCAACAAAATCTACTGCTAAAACTGCAGCAAAGACATCTGCTAAAACACCTGCAAAAGATGACGCTGCCAAGAATCTTAGCGATCTATTTGAAGATTCATTGAAAGATATTTACTGGGCTGAAAAAGCTTTGTCTAAGGCGCTTCCAAAAATGCAGAAAAATGCTACTGATGCAAAGCTTAAGCAAGCCATCGGTTCACACCTGGAAGAAACAAATGAGCAGATAAAAAGACTTGAAGCTTGTTTCAAAGCTCTGAAGAAAAAAGCTGAAGCTAAGAAATGTGATGCAATGCAGGGACTTCTTGATGAAGGAACAGGCATCATGGAAGAAACAAAACCAGGCGCTGTACGTGATGCAGGAATTATTGCTGCCGCTCAAAAAGTCGAGCACTATGAAATCGCAACCTACGGAACTCTTGCGGCGTATGCTAAAATTCTCAAGGAAAAAGAATGCCTGAAACATCTTCTTTTAACTTTAAATGAAGAAAAAAACTGTAATGATTTGCTATCAAAAATTGCTGACACGAATCTCAATTCCAAAGCAATTAATGCATAATCCATAGAAACATAAGACCTGAAACAGACAGCCCCTAAAAGTTACACTTTTTAGGGGCTTTTTTATTTTCATCTAATGAAAGATTGACATTTAAAGTGATTGTTGTGATTATACTCATAAGTTTATTTATATCAATATTTTAAATGTCATTAAATTACTCTTTGGTCTTATACTTGTACCTTAGAGATAACTACAAATTTCGTTTCTGAAATTTATATATTACCAAAAAAAAATAACAATGGCTTCGAATGAAAATGAGGAAATCCGTGGCGGACAAGGTCAGGTTTTAGATCCTGAAACCTATCGCGATTCCATAGGAACAATGGAACAATCCGGAAAAAGAAAATGGGTGTTTCCGAAAAGACCGAAAGGAAAATTTACGAATTACAGAACGATTGTCGCCTATATTTTGCTGGCAGTGTATTTAGCTGTACCGTTTATTCGTATCAATGGCAATCCTTTCCTGCTGCTCAACGTTATTGACAGGGAATTTTTTATTCTGGGACAACCTTTTTATCCTCAGGATTTCTTTCTTTTAACTTTGGGAGCAATTGTTGGTTTGATCTGCATCATTATCTTTACCATAGCATTCGGACGGATTTTCTGTGGCTGGATCTGCCCTCAAACCATTTTTCTTGAAAGTGTTTTCAGAAAAATTGAATTTGCCATCGAAGGTGACCGAAACAAGCAAATGAAGCTCGACCGCCAGGAATGGGATGCAGAAAAAATCTGGAAAAGAGCCCTGAAATGGACGATATTTTTTGTACTTTCTCTCATATTCACCCATTTTATGGTGATGGTGCTTGTTGGATACGAGGAAGTATTCAGAACCATTGCAGAAGGACCACTCGCTCATCCTACCAATTTTATTGTAATTATACTTTTCACAGCGGCATTTTATTTTGTTTTTGCATGGTTTCGTGAGCAGGTCTGTACTCTAGTTTGTCCGTATGGAAGATTGCAGGGTGTACTAATTGATAAAGATACCATCAATGTTTTTTATGATTATAAAAGAGGTGAAAACAGAGCAAAATGGAGAAAAGGTGAAGATAGAAAAGCGGAAGGCAAAGGTGACTGTATAGACTGTTATCAATGTGTAGTGGTTTGCCCGACCGGGATTGATATTCGTGACGGGCAGCAGCTGGAATGTGTAAACTGCACTGCCTGTATTGATGCCTGTGATGAAGTAATGGTAAAAGTAGGACTTCCTAAAGGATTGATTAGATATGCGTCTGAAACAGAAATTGAAACAGAAAAACCAACCAAATTCACCGGTAGAATGAAGGTATTTATGATCGTGCTTATTGCTTTACAACTTTTTCTTGGATTCTTATTGTACAGCCGCGGAGATATGGAAGCTAAATTTATAAAACCTGCAGGGAGCACGTATTTTGTGAGAGACGGTTTGATTACCAACACTTACAATTACACGTTTCTCAACAAATCCAATGACAAAAAAATAGTAACCGTAAAAGTGCTTGAGCCTGCACATGGCGAAATTATTTTCAGCGGATCTGATAAAATCACAATGCCAAAAGACAAAATATCAAAAGGAACCATCAACATTACATTCCCCGAGAAAGAGATGGATCTTTCCAAACAGAATATAACGATCGGAGTATTTGATTTAAAAGGAAATCTGGTAGATTCGTATGATACTTATTTTGAAGGACCTTTCAAACTTCAGTTTTAAATTTTATCTAAAAAAGGAGCAGTTTTTTTAACAGCTCCTTTTTCTTGTACAGTATTTTTAAATTTCTTTCTCAAGTAACATCAATTTATTGTGCGAATTCCTATTTTTTAGGTTTGAGAATTCCTTCAGCCAGACATTCCCACTGTATCTTGGAAAGTCCGAACATTCCGCCAATGGCAATCATAATATTTCTTACAGAATTAACAAAGCCGGATTTTAGATTCGGAGATTCATTTCTGCCATAAACAGCCGCCATCAAAGATTTTTCCCTACGTTCTATAACGAAAGTGGAAGTTGCTTCATCGCAATAGAAATGTGCAATCTTTTTGCTGTTGATTTTTTTAGGATCGGGAGCGGGTCTGCATTGAATTAAAAGCCTGTTCGGTGAATCAAAATCTATTTTGTCAATCACAGTCCAGTCAAAAGAACGGCCTTCTGTTCCACCCGGACCGGGAATATCGATCCTGATGTAATCGCCCAATTGTGGCAGGCGGTCAACAACATTTCCGTTAAAGTTGCAGAGTTTGAAATCTGCTGAAGTTTCAGGACAATATTTTTGCCATTCGCTTACTCCTAAAAATCGTTCTTTTAAGAGATGAAACTGAATTTCGATTTCATCATTATTTTCTAAATTCAGGATACTTTCAGAATCGTGAAAGCCACCTTTCAACTGTTTCGGAACTCCGGGAATATTCTTAGGTTTCATTTGTAATTTTTTGTGGTTGAATGAACACTTCATCTTTTCAGAAATAATACTGTCTAATGATAAAGAAAAGTTTGTTGAAGTCTTTTTCAAAGATAGTCTTAAAATGTGGGGTAAACATATGATTCCTGTCACACATTTTTGTTTTATAAAGCTTTATTCCACGAAATATTATTTTTTTTTTTGAGATTGGCGTAGCACATTTATAAGAGAAAATTTTAAACCTGATTATAAATTATTTGAGGTTGAAAAAGTCTTTATTTGGTACTATTCTTGACTTCTTTAGAGTAGACAATGATTAAGTTTTAATCTGAATTAAAATCCAAAAAAAATATTATGTTCAAAAAAATGATCGCAGGACTTGGAGGAGCTATTGCCCTTAACCTGCTTCACGAAATCGTGAGAAAAAACTGTAAAGATGTCCCACACATCAATGAATTGGGCGAAGAGGCGCTCAGTAAAATAACTGACGGAACTGTGCTGGAAATCAATAAGCCTAACCAGCTTTACGCAGCAACGCTAGCAGGAGATGTTATAAGTAATGCTGTTTATTATGCCACGACAGCAACTACACATAATCTCTCAAGCGGTCTGTTAGCGGGAGTTGGAGCGATTGCTCTGCCACAGAAATTAGGACTCGATCCGGATCCTGTAGCAAGCAGCAATCAAAAGAAAATAATGACCGTGGGATATTATCTTTTCGGAGCAATTGTTACCAAACTGATTTATGATCAGATCAAAGACAAATAAAGTCAATAAGAAAGGCATCATCTGATTAAGATGATGCCTTTTTCATTTTGTTTAAATTTATAAAAATTGAATTTTAACTTTCGTCTTTAGTGTTTTTTACTAAACCGATTCCGGCAAAGAAGAAAATCAGTCCAATCACGCCGATTACGCTCATATTAGTGTAAGCTTCGCTTTTTTGCATCAGCAGATAGCCGGTATACAATAATCCTGCAATTCCGAGCACTGTCAGAATAGTTCCAAATGTTCTTTTAACGTTCATAAGAGTTTATTTTAGTTGTAGTTTTCAAAAGTCATTCCGTTTTATACAAAATAGGAAGAATGGGAAAGGAATTAAGTGTTTGCAGTAATCTTCTGAATTCGTTTGAGTATTTTAAGCTCTTAGAACTTCCTTTCTGAGACGGAGATGAGTTCGGCGCTTGCCGTTGGCATTTCCTATAAAGAAACGAAGGAAATCATTTTTTTTATAGTGGTATTGAACATATTAAATTTTATTTTGAATAAAATTTCCTGAATAAAATTTGAGAAAAGTTTAATTAGATTTTGTCTTAAATTGAAATACTTTCAATTTTGTTTCGGGGTTTTCTGAGATATTAAAATTCCGCAATGAACGCATGAGAATTGATGTACACCATGATTTTAGCTGAGAATTATCTCCATCGAATTTTTCTAAATTTTTCCAGATATTCGTAAAAGTGAGAATCATCATTTCATCTGCAAGAATTTTGTCGCCGAGACACTGTAAAGCAATGCCATAAAACTGTCTGTTAAATTCTGCATACAGAAAATCGAAAGTCTCCCGATTTTTTTTTTGAGCAGTGCGCAGCAACTGATTTTGGTGTTTATGTAAATTTATTTTTCCTGGTCGTCTTTTCTGATGCTTACTATCTGATAATTGTCTGATGATGAAAATTCTTTGCAGGATTCGTCGTTGCAGCTATCCGGGTTTTTCAGATAATGATCAATGTAATCTACGCTTTCTTTGGTGTCTTCGGGCGAAATCAGGACATGATATAAATTCAACACAGACTCATCTGCATTTTTCACCGACACTTTTTTTTGTTTTAAAGCCTCATCAAATGTCATACTGTTTATTTTAATCTTTGTTTTTTCTGTATTCCAGAATTTCGGTAAACTGTTTGTGCGATTGTTTCAGATGATACAGATGATCTTCCAATACGGATCTGGTTTCTGCGGAAAAAGCGTCTTCTTCCAAAGCTTTTTCGTATGCAGTACAGGCTGCCTCCTCTTCGGAAATAATGCTGTTTAATGTAGAATTTACAGAATCAATATTGAAGGCACTTTTAATATCAATCCACGTGCTGTGGATATTACCGCGGACCGAAGAAGAATCATCATTTGTTTCAGAATCATTTTCCCGAAGGATATTAATGAGTTCGTTCTTCATGACATTGGTGTGTGAGATCATTTTATCGTATTCAGATTTAATATCGGGATAGCTTTCCCAAATCTGTCCTTCCACTTTTGAGAAGGCAGAAATCCTGTCGTTGGTAATCTGAACGAGGTCTTTCAGGATAGCCTGAGTTTCATTTGTTTCCATAATATAAATTTTGTGGTGGTTGTTTAAGATTAATCCAAAGATCTTCTGCCTGTAAAAAGATTAATGATTACAACAATGATGGCAATTACCAATAATATGTGAACAAGGCTTCCTGTATCTAATCCCGGTACAATTCCCAACATTCCTAATATCCAAACGACGATGCAGATTGCGGCTACCAGCCAAAGAATACTTCTCATAAAATTTAATTTTAGTGTGTGTACAGTCACAGATACAATTAGTCTGCCTTTCTCTTAAAGAATAAAAACTTTAGATACCACACCTTCTAACAAAGGGTTTTTGGGGCACCATTATTGTAAACTGATGAGTACCAAATAAAATATAATAGTATGGACAACACCAAAACAGTTTCAGTATTAAACGATTTACTGACGATTACCAACGACAGGATTCAGGGATTTTCTAAAGTAGAAGACAAAGTGTGGGAAGGTTACCCTCATTTGCGTGCCGACTATGACGACATGGTTGCTCAGTCTGCTACAATGAAAAGCGAACTTTCAAGTCTTATTACAGAGCGTGGAGGAGAGCCGGATCAGACTGGTTCTGCAGCTGGATCTATTCACAGAGCGTGGATTGACGTAAAAAATGCTTTTGCCGGAGACAATGCAGAGGCAAGCCTTGGAAATGTTGTTTATGGCGAGCAGGCAGCTATCGATGCGTATCAAAGTGCACTAGACAGCGGAGACCTTTGCCCTGAAAGTTCAAGAGTGGTACTCGACCAGCTTCATCATCTGAAAGCTTCACATGATAAATTTGAAAATCTTGAGGATCTGAAAAATTAAAAATCAAATCCGCTTCCCATACAGGAAGCGGATTTTTTTATGGATTGAATCATTTTTTTTTAAATTATTTAATTTGTAAGAAACCATGAGGCTGAGGTTTATTTGAATTAAATTAAAAAGGAAATTAATTTTCCTTCCTCGGTTTCATAATCATTCTGATTTGCTGAACAGCTTAATTACCTTTAAATTTTATTAAAAAAAATGACCATTCCGGGAAATAGTCATTTTACTTATTAAGTTTTAAAAATCATCTACTTCTTATGAAGATATTTCTCAATATTTTCTCTCGGAATAAGATCTAAAATCTTGTTGATATCAATAATTTTATGTTCTGTAATGATGCTTTTTACAGCTTTAGCGGCAGCTGGCTCGTTAACTAGTCTTTCCAAAAGCCCATAAACATTGACCATTTTTTTGTGCGTGTTTTCTTCGTCACCTCCAAACCATGAACCGTTGAAGTGATGACTTACGTAATTTTTCGGTAGATCCTGTGAAAAATAAACGGATGGATATAGCGTAACATCATGTTTCAGGTGTTGAATGGTATCACTGTAACGGTCTGCGCCATATTCTTTTTCAAGCATTTCTGAAAAAATATCGGTATTGATTCTTTCCACAAAACCTTCCTGTCTATTGTAATATTCTGTGAAATCTTTTGCCAACTGATGATGAGGTTCTGCCATCCAGAATGCTGAGTACGGAACTCCTTTCACTTCAAATCCGCAGACGGCTTTTTCATTTAAAAATTCGTCCAGAGAAAGTTTAAGTTCCATGTCGGTGTCCATGTAAATTCCACCGTTATCATACATCACTTTAGACCGTACGTAATCAGATACAAAAGCCCATTTTTTCTGCGCAAAGGCTTCTTTTACATACTTATTGTCTTCAAGCGGAGCGTTGGCTTCATTCCATTCGATAATTTCAAAATCGGGATGAATTTTTCTCCATGTTTCGAGACAATGCTCGGCAAGTTCATCTTTTTTTCCGCCTCCAAACCAGCAGTAATGTATTTTTTTTGGAATCATAATTTGATATTTGATGTGATTGATCAGTGAGCAGCGACCCTGCCCTTTTGGTAAAGCCTGCAAAAAATAAACCTTTACTGGAATTTTCAATTAAATAAAGTACCACTTTTTTAATATGAAACTTATTTTAAAACAGCTTTGAAGTAGATTGAGAAATGAATTAAATTTAAAAGGATTGAAAATCAGATTCATAAACGAAGTTGAAAATTAAATGGTACGGTTATTTCTGTTGAAAAAACAGATCAAAATTTTTTCTGAATTGATTTATATAAATTTTCGCCAAATCCTATGACAAAGCCAAATCACCCATCCTACAAACCAAAAAATTATGTAGAAATTACCACACCGGATTGGGTGAAAAATGCTACACTTTACGAACTCAATATCCGTCAGTTTTCTGTGCAGGGAACTTTTAAGGAAATTGAAAAACAATTGGGACGCCTCAAAAAAATGGGTATTGATATCATTTGGCTGATGCCCGTTCATCCAATCGGTGTAGTCAACAGAAAAGGCAGTTTGGGCAGTTATTACTCGGTGAAAGATTACTACGGAATCAATCCTGAATTTGGAACTGAAGAAGATTTTAAAAGCTTAATTACAGCCATTCACGGTCAAGGAATGTACGTGATACTGGATTGGGTTGCCAACCATACAAGTTGGGATAATCAACTGGTTGATCAGCATCCTGATTGGTACAGAAAATCCCGCAAAAACACTTTTCAGTCCACAAGATGGAGAGACTACGACGATATTATCGAGTTTGATTACCGAAATGAAGCGCTTCGAAAATACATGACTGATGCCCTGAAATATTGGGTTAAAGAATTTGATATCGATGGTTACCGTTGTGACATTGCGAGCTTTGTCCCGATTGATTTCTGGGAAAATGTAAGAGCTGAGCTTGATGAAATCAAACCTGTTTTTATGCTTGCCGAAGCAGAAGACAAAGATCTTCATAAACGTGCATTCGATTCTACGTACAACTGGACTCTATGGAATATTTTACACCAGATTGCTCTTGAGGAGACCAATGTGAAAACTTTAGCGGAGGCCTATCTCGCAGAACATGTTTCAATCTTTCCGAAAGAGGGGATTCGCATGAATTTTATTGATAATCATGATAAAAATTCATGGGAAGGAAATCAGTACAGCAATTTTGGAGATGCTTTGAATGCAGCGACTGTTTTTTCGGTGATGATGGATGGTATTCCTTTAGTTTACAGTGGGCAGGAAGCCGGACTCAATAGGTCTTTGGAATTCTTTGAGAAAGATCCGATCGAATGGAAATCCCATGAAAACGAAGATTTGTACACTACTTTATTTACCCTGAAACATCAAAATCAGGCACTTTGGAATGGTGATCACGGTGGTGAAATGGTAAGGATTATGAACGACCGGATGGAGCAGGTAATTTCTTTTGTTCGGGAGAAAAACGGTGATAAAGTTTTGGTTTTTATCAATCTAAGTAAAGAGCATGTACTCGTACAGTTCGATACTTCTTTTGACATCAGTGTTTACACCAATCTTTTTACAGGTAAACTGCAGAGTATCACCGGAACTTTGATTTTGGATATGCAGCCTTGGGAATACCTAATCCTGCATCATACAAACTCATAGCTTTAAATTAGCTCAGTGGGAAAGAAAATGTAAAACAGGTTTCCTCGTCTGTTGAGGTTACCGTAATTTTTCCCTGATGTGCCAATGCAATTTCCTGTGCAATGTAAAGTCCAAGTCCCAGACCTTTTTCCACCTGATTCACTTTGCCTCTTGAAAATGGTTTAAATAACTGTTTCTGTGTTTCCAAAGGGATTTCTTTTCCTTTGTTGATCACGCATATTTCAAATCTGTCATTATCACTTTGTGCTTTCAGTATGATAGGAGCATTTTTATCTCCATGGGAAATTGCATTGCCTAAAAGATTTGAAAAAAGTTGTGCAATACGTTTGTAATCACCTTTAACCTCATTTTTCAAATTTAAATCTGCCACAATTTCACGATTAGGATGACTCGTCTGAAGTTCAGAAATAACCTGCTGCAAAGTATTCAAAATAGTATCAGAATTTTCGTGATCAAGCACGATACCTCCACCCAAACGTCCGCTGGCAAAATCCAGCATATTGTCGATCAAACCTCTGACCCTGATTGTAGAATCCTGAATAATTTTTACCAGTTTAATATGGCGGTCTTCTGTTGAAAAACGGTTCAGGAGTTGTGATGCAGTTGAGATGGCTCCCACAGGATTTCGCAGATCATGACCCAAGATCGCAATAAACTGTTCTCTGGTTTCGCCAATATTTTTCTCCTCCACCAATTTTTCTTCAGTATCGCTGAGGTTTTGTAACGTTTCTAAATGGAAAGCAATAAGTTCAGCAAAAAGCTTAAACATATTGATCGTCTTTTCATTGTTCACCGATGCCGGATTAGGATCAATAGCGCAGAGCGTACCAAAAAAATCACCGTTTGTAAGCATCAGAGGAATAGAAATGTAGCTCTGCAGACCATAAGTCTTTGGCGTATGATGATCGAAATATTTGGCGTCTTTATCAACATGATCAATGGCTACAGTTTCCCGAAAATTCATTACCTGATGGCATAATGTGGTTTCAACTTTCAGTTCGCCACCCACACCCAGTCCGAAATTTATTCTGTCATCAACAGCACATGCGATCCAACGGTCTTTCGTTACTCTTGCCACCGTTGCAAAGCCCATACCTGTTGTGGTACAGATAACTTCCAGTATTTTCGCAACAGCCGGAATCTGATTGATATGCTGAATATCTTTTTGAAATTCGATGTCTGCTTGAGCGTCTTTCATTTATAAATTGTTGTCGATGATAGCAATGTTTATTATCATTTGAATATGTGAGAAAGGTACGAAATTATACTGCAAATTTGAGATTTAATTTCTTTCTGAAAATGAGCTTTTAGCTTTTTTGATTTTAAAATATGAATGATCACTGTGATTAAATACCATTTCGATTTGATTTGATTAAAAAAGATAAAATTCTGTATTGTCAGAGAATCCCTGGTGTGATTTAAATTCAATCTAAACTCTAGTTTCGTCTACATTTTAAACTCAAAGTATTTTATCGGGTCATAAGATGTACCACACTTATGCAGTTATTGGATGTAAGTTGAACTGAAATCATGGGCATCGACCGCAGGCTACACATTGCCCACTGGTTTAGATGCTGAAAAACAGAAAATGATCGATGACCTGAAGGCTAAAAAAAGGAGCTGATTTTGACAAAATGTATGCTGATGCAATGGTAATGAATCACAAAAAGGATATTGCAGAGTTTAAAAAGCAAGGATCATCCGGTATGGATACTTCTCTGAAAGGATTTACAAGCAAAACGCTTCCAACACTTGAACACCATCTGATGGAGTCGGAAACAGTGAAGGCTTCCTTAAAATATCATACTCGAATTCTGATTTTATTGAAAAAATCAGTTGGATATTAATTGTATTTAAATTTATAAACTACTCTGGTTGAAAAAGAACTTTATGGTAAAACAATTAAGACTCTATGTTTAGCTTGAAAAAAACAAGTTGATTTTTAATAAAATTAAATTTGAAAATTATGTTTAATTTTACTTAACCGAATTAAATTTTACAATATGAAAAAAATAATATTTTTTCTTTTGGTCACATTCATGTTGACTGCCTGTGGTGAAGAGTGCTATAATGCTCCTTTGCCAATTGTTTTTGAATTTGTAGATGATAATGGTGAAAATCTCATTACAAACGGCAAACTCAACCCCTTCTCGATTCAGGATAAAAATCAAACCGGAGTGCAGGTCACCAAAACCGATGATGACAGAATTGTTCTTGAGAATGTAGGACTTTATAACGGAACCAAAAATTATACTTTTAATTCTCCCGTCAGAACATTCAATTTTTCTATCGAATCATCTGAATTCAAAGGAGGTTGCGATGGTTTTCAAATCAATAAATTAACCTTCACCGGAATTGCCATTGATGTAAAAGATGAGAATGGATACTATAAAATTATACTTAAATGACATTTATGTTTTATTTAAATCAGTTCACTTATAAAAAATACAGCGTTTTCTTAAATATAGAAAGTCTTAACAAATAAAAACAGATTAAAAATTTCCTTCAGACAACTGGAGGAATTTTTTTGTTTAAAATAATTTCAAAAAATTGATATTTTTTATTGCAATAATTAATATATTTGTTGCTATAATTTATAGCAATGTCGGTTTTATCAGAGAATATAAGATTTTTAAGAGACAAAATAAAAGCCTCACAACAAAAGGTTGCTGGTGAAATTTCCATTACCCGTGGCAGATATTCTACGTATGAGGAAGGAAGATCGGAACCGCCAATTGAGCTTTTAATTAAACTTTCTAAATATTTTAAAGTCAATATTGATCTTTTGATTACTGTTGATTTAAAAAAATATGCTGTAGAAGATCTTGTTAATTTACCGAACAACCGAACTTTGTTACCGATTAAAGTAGATGAAACGGGAGAAAATAAAATTGAAATTGTACCCCAAAAAGCAAGCATGGGATATCTGAGCGGTTACAACGATCCGGAATTTGTTGACAGCCTCCAACATCTCTCGCTTCCGTTTTTAAGGAATGGGAAATTCAGAGCTTTTCCTGCAAATGGTGATTCTATGCCACCTTACAACGACGGAACTTTTATCGTTGGAAAATATGTGGAAGACAGAAAAGATTTAAAAAAAGGTAAAACCTACGTTTTTATTACAAAAGATGGGATTGTTTACAAAAGATATTCTCATCAGGATAATTCAGGAAGTTTTGTAAGCTCGGATAATGCGTTCTATGAATCCTACGAAATCAAATGGGATGAGGTTTACGAAGTTTGGGAGTTTGCGTGCAGTATCAATACTCAGGAATTGAGAATTGAAAATCTGGAATATAAAGAAATAAGAAGCATGTTTGAAGAGTTGAGATCTGAAATAAAAACATTGAAAAAAACAACTTAGCTTAAAGAATATTGATTTCAGTCTGCACACAAATAAAAAATTATAAAAACTGTTTGAACTAAAAAGGTTAAAAAATAATGAGACAGCTCAGTTTATTTGATACAGGAGAATTCTACAACTTTCCGCTTGATCTTCTGGAATTCAGGGAAAATTTTCTTACACCGGAGGAAGCCAATCTTTTGCAGGCTATGCTTCTTACAAACAGTCCCTGGAAACAGAGGACTCAAAAAATGTATGAAAAAACTGTTCTTACTCCGCGCCTCACGGCATGGTATGGTGACAGCGAAAAAGCGTATAAATTGGGAGGAAGTGAGTTTGAAGTCAACAGCTGGACTCCCGAACTTCTATCTCTCAAAGAGAAAATAGAAGGAAAATTTGGATATGAATTTAATTCTGTTTTGCTTAATTTATATCGTGATAATAACGATTCTGTAGCGTGGCACCGCGACAAAGAGAAAAGATATGGCGAGCGTCCTGTGATTGCGTCTATCAGTTTGGGAGAAACCCGAAAGTTCGACTTCAGAAAGATAGATGATTACAGCAGGAGATACAGTTTACCTCTACCACATGGCTCATTGCTGATTATGAAAGGAGATTTGCAGGAAAACTGGCAGCACAGAATTGCCAAATCAACACAACCGATGAAAGAAAGAATTAACCTGACATTCAGATTGATGCGTGAGATTTAGTTTAAATTTTAAACCTATAATTTTTAGTAAAACTTTGATTTCAATTAGATAAAAGTTTTATAGTCATGCGATATTGGTTCAGTTTACATTTAAACAAATATTACTCTTTAATTGGTGAAGCAGAATTAATTTATTTTAATTCTAAATTACTTTTGAATACCACCTATTTTGAGTAATTTTACCTCATTATATTTAGTAAACTATGAGAAAAATTGTATTTGCAGGAATAGCCGCTTTTGGAGGACTTGTAATGTCTAATGCGCAATGCAAAACGGTAGCCACAATTTCAGAAAATTTTGACGGCTGGAAAGATATCGATAAATGCTGGACAGCTCAGCAGGGAAAGGCAATGGTTTACACCAAAGACAAAAAAGTGGTGTTTTACTCAATGACAAATCCCAGAGAAAAAATGTTTTTGATAACTCCTAAAATCAAGGCGGGAAAATACACACTTACTCTGGATGTTTCAGACAACGGTGGCGAAACTACACTTGAAATCTACTCTGTAAACAATGGTTCTTATGTCTCCGTTGCCAAAGCAGTAAAAATTGACGGTAATAAAAAAACGTTTGATATTGCTTTGACAAAAGATGCCAATGTAGGTCTGAAAGTGATGCTAAATGGTATTCATCAGGCGGTTTACGTAGATAATTTCTCTTTAAAACCTAAGAAATAATTTTAAAATCTCTTTTGAGAGAGGAATAAGAATTGATTAAATCAGAATCAATTTAAAATTAAAAAAATCCAAAGCCTAAATTGTGGTTTTGGATTTTTTGTGGCTTAATTTAAAAAGCTTTTAGAAGTTTTCAGTATAATTTAGTAGCAAATCTATTAGTATTGACGGGCGGTTACAGATATCTTTGCCCATCTTCACATCAAGAGAATTTTAAAATAATATCATCATTTTCAGATCATTTCAAGGTCTGAATGATTCATATTTTAAAAATTTTATTGTTCGTGAAATTCACTTTCACAAAGAATTTAAGCACTAAAAAATGACCAAAACTTCTTTACATAATTTTCACATTCCCGTAATGGGACTTGCTTACACCATTGACACTCCCATTCGTGTGGCGCACCTCGGGATTTCATCTGTGATTTCTATTATTGATGACGAAATCACAGAGAGAATGAGAAATTTTTACAGTAAAAAATTTAGTTTAGACTTCTCTCCTATTTCAAAAAAAATGGACGATTACCGTTCCGAAAGAATTACCGCTTATCTGAATATGGTTGATGATTTGGTGAATGCTCAGTTTAAATCATTCAAAGAAGATCTGATTCACAAAAAAAACACACTCAAAAATTTCATTGATATTCTTCCGAATACTTCAAAAATTAAGGAAGAGTTGCAAAATTTTGTGTTTCAAAAAAATGTTTTGACTTCCGCTTTTAAAAGTTTTATTGATGAGCATCTGTCAGCTGGAAACATCGATGTCAATATTATGACAAAAGTTGATAAAGACAATTTTGTAAATAAAGAGCAACTTCCCGTGATTTACAACGATGCCCACGCCTCACTTCGCGGATTTGCCAACAGCAAGCTCAATGCATCGATGGTACTTTCTGCAGGTATGAATCCGAGATTGTACAGCTACATTGAACATTTTGAAGATTTTTATCCAGATAAAAATAATCAGTTGACAAAGAAAATCATTCTGAAGGTGAGCGATTTCCGTTCTGCTATGATTCAGGGGAATTTCCTTGCAAAAAAAGGATTGTGGGTTTCCGAATACAGGATTGAATCCGGTTTAAACTGTGGTGGACATGCATTTGCAACAGACGGTTTGCTTCTTGGACCTATTTTGGACGAATTTAAAACCAGAAAACATGAATTATGTGAATCTGCTCATGCTTTGATGTCAACAGCACTGGAAATTAAACAGAGATTTGTACCTACAGAGCCTTTAGAAATGAAAATAACCGTTCAGGGCGGTGTTGGAACTTCGGAAGAACATCAGTTTATGCTTGAAAATTATAATATCGACAGCGTGGGTTGGGGCTCGCCATTCCTGCTTGTTCCCGAAGCTACAGCAGTAGATTCTGAAACAAGAAACCTGCTTGCAAACGCTAGAGAAGATGATTTCTATCTGAGCAATTTATCCCCATTGGGTGTGCTTTTCAACACTGTGAAAGGAAGTTCAAATGAAAACATCAGAAGAGCAAATTTGAACAGAAATCGCCATGGCAGCTCGTGTCCGAAAAAATTGCTGGCTTTGAGCAAAGAATATTTACCGGAAGGAATTTGTACGGCATCAAAGAAATATCAGGATTTGAAACTGGAAGAATTGAATTCTGAAAAAGAGATTATTACACCACAACTTTTTGAAAAAAGAAAGAATGAAATCACCGAAAAAGCCTGTCTTTGTGTAGGTTTGGTGAATGCAGCTTATCTTGAACATGGCTTAGAAGTTAAAGGTGAAAGACAGGGTGTTGTGATTTGCCCGGGACCCAATCTTGCTTATTTTGACAAGGAGGTCAGCCTATCTCAAATGGTAAAGCACATTTATGGAAACGAAAATATTTTGTCAGAATCTTACCGTTCAAATTTATTCGTTAATGAACTTAAAATGTATGTTGAATATTTGAAAAAATACAGTTCAGAACCTTACTCATTAAATGATTCCGCACAAAAAAAGTGGAAAATTTTCAGACAAAATCTTCTTAACGGAATTGAGTATTACAAAAACTTATTTCATAATACCAATTATTTTCAAACCGACAGGATAAATACTCTGAATGAGCTTGATAGATATAAGTCTCAATTATCAAGCTAATTTTATGTAAAGCATTTTGATATTACTGCAATAGAAGTGAAATCATATTGAATTCTGATAATTTTTTTTAGTTTTGCAAACTATGCCAAGAATACGATCTACCTCAGACGGTTTAATCTACATTAAATCTTCATCAATAGAAAATCTAAAAAGACCCAATGCCCTCGAAGGAGCCAAAGCATTGGGAAAACCGGTGATTATTAATGTTAATCATATCGGTTTTTTAAGCTATAATAATGAAGGTAGGGTCACGTTTTTTATGGCGAATGGTTTTGAGATTTCCATCAATATATTTTTTGATGAAGCTGAACGCATTTTTAACAGTGCAAAAAGTGGTATGAATGAAGAAATCATCTAAGCTTTAAAATTGGAATAGAATATTTATAAAGTAATTTTATTCTAAACATAAGACATTCCTTGTAAAGCTGATGTTTAGAGGAAAAAAATACTTTTCGAAAAGCAATTATATGCTATTCACATTCAAAAACTGAAACTGATTTACTTGGTTGGTGCTATAATTGCAATATCAAAATATGAGAAAAATTTACATTGTTGAAGATGATGATTCAATAAGAGAAATCTTAGAGATATTTCTGACTTCGGAAGATTATGCTGTGCAATCGTTTGAAAATGTGAAAGAATTTGACGGGCGCAACAAAGAAGAAAAGCCAGACCTTTATCTTTTTGATGTGATGCTACCAGACGGATCGGGTATAGACCTTTGCAGTGAGATAAAAAAGAGCAGCGAAAACGCAGAAATCCCTGTTCTTATCATGAGTGCTCATGCGCAGCTCAAACATTTCGCAGACGATTGTCAGCCAGATGGATTCATCTCAAAACCTTTCGATATTGATCATCTTTTAGTGCAAATTCAGGAGATTATTGGTGCAAAAGAAAATCATTAATTCATCAGGCTTTTTTTTAATAAAATTCAGAGGTAAAATCTGTAATCGTTTTTTACTTTTATGATTCTTCATCATTTAAAGACAATTTTAAATCATTATTAGCCTATAATTACGCTCAGTAATATGGATTAGAAAATATAATGATACAAAGGTGTTTTACTTATTTTCGAGTTATAAAGATTAAAATCCACAACGGGTTTAATTTACTTTCGTAGAAATATTTTTCTCTAAAATATCTCTTAATTTTCAGGCGAAACGTACTTTGTCTATAATTGGAATACGTTTTGTTTAGGTGATAATTAGATTCTCACCGATGAAAAACAAAACCCTACCCTCTTTAAGTCGCCGACGCAAGTGGCTTTTTTCTATTGTCACTATAATTTTGGCTCTTGCTCTACTTTTCCCGTTCGCTTTAGAATATTATCTGGAAAAAAAACTACCTTCTCTCATCAGCAGTAAAACTCCTTACACCGTAAAGTTGGCAGATTTTAAACTGAATTTGTTTAAAGGCAATATCTCGATACTGAAAGTTGATATTTCTACAAAAAATCCATCAGACAAAGCCATTACTCAAATTAAAGGCAATGCTGAAAAAATAGAAATTACTAACCTTGGCATTTTTGCTGCTGCATTTAAAAAGTCTTATAAAGCAGATAAAATTCTTCTTACCAACTCAAATATTACAATGCAGATTGCATCTCCTAAGAAAGAAAAACCAAAAGAGAGAAAACCTTTAGATTTAAACATCAATGCTCTAGAAATAAAGAATGTAACAGCAAATGTTACGGATTCTCAAGGCAAACCTGTTTTTACTGGAAAAAATATTCAGATAGATATTCAGGATATTAAGCAGAGTGAGAGTTCATCGAAAATTCCGATTGCTTTTTCGAAAATCCATATCGATGCATCTGATGTGAAGATTGGAGTAAATGAGTTTTACGAAATTGATGCCGAGCAAATCAGTACAGATAATAAAGTTTTAACTTTAAATGCTTTCCGCCTAAAACCATTGCAGGATCCTTCAAAATACAATGCAAAAAATGTGTTCGATTTTGCGGCGGAACAGCTTGTGGCAAAAGATTTTAATGTAAGTCAGGATTCTTTGATTGTTTCGCAGGTTTCTTTCATAAAACCAGACTTAAAAGTGATGTCTACAGGCAAAAATATTGTTGATGAAAATAAAAATCCGAAAGAAATTGAAATGAAAATCGGAATGAAAAACATCAACTTTAAAAATGGAAAAATTGCAGTTACCCAAGCCAATAAAGAGAAAACTGCTTCTATAGATAATTTTAATTTTACCATCAGTGATATTGTTTTTGATAAAAATACGGTAAAAGAAAAAATTCCGTTCCGCTTTACCAATCACGACTTTGAGGCTGAGAATATTTATTTTAAGACAGATCCTCTGCAGGCCGTAAAAGTTTCAAAAATCACTTCAAAAAATTCTGACATTATTGTTGATGATTTCAAAATGATTGCACTGGGAAAAAGTGCTGTGAAAGATGTATTTTCTGTATCTACAAAACAGCTTAAAATTTTAAAAAACACAAGCAAATTCCACGGTCAGAAGCTCAACTTAAATTTTGCAGGAATTGAAATTACTCAACCAGAGATTGAGATTATTTCAGCTGCGAAAAAAGTCAATTCAAAAACTAATAAAAATACCATTCCTGAATTTTTGGCTCAAATTGGATACATCAATATAATTAATGGTAAAATTAAACAGTCTTCACAGTCAAAAGAGAAATTGTCTGTGGGGAAATTTGATATAAAATTAAACACAGTCAAAGCAGATCCCAACACTTTGAAAGGTTCTTTGCCTTTTACTTCCGCAACGCATTATGTAAAAGCTGAAAAAATCAACCTGGATGCTGGAAAATATTACAATTTGAAAGTTGCTGAAATTGTAAATTCCGGAAAAAAGACAGATATTACTGAGATTCAATATTTACCAAAGTATTCAAGACAGGCATTCAGTAAAGTGATTGCAATAGAAACGGATCTTTATACACTTAAAGCAAAGAAAATCTCGGTTTTAGATCATAATACTTCGTTCGGTAAAAATGGCGTGATAGATATTGATAAAGTTTCTATTGATGGTTTATACTGCAACATTTACCACGACCTTGCCCCGCCGGACGATATTGCTGTTAGATATCTTTTCAGTAAAAAACTGAGGGATATGAAGATGCCGCTTTTTGTAAAAAATGTGGCTCTGAAAAATTCGGAATTGGTTTACGAAGAAGATGCAGACAACAGCAATATTCCCGGGAAAATTATTTTCAGCAAGTTCAATGCAAATATTGCGAACGTAAACAATGGTAAAATTAAAGGCCGACCAACAGTAATCAACACAGACGCTGAATTTGATTTTTATGATAATGCCCACACCAATGTCAACTGGAAATTTGATGTTTTGGATAAAGCCGATAAATTTACCATCAAAGGGAATATTCAAAAGCTGTCAGCTGAAAATGTAAATCTATTTGTACGTCCTTACCTCAATGTAACCCTTGATGGAAATATTGATTACCTCAAGTTTGATTACTATGGGGATTCTAAAGGAATTGCGGGCAGGTTCTATTTTAAATACAGCGACATGTACGTAAACTTGCTCAACAAAAAAGGTAAAGAGCGAAAGCTTTTAACCACCGTTGCCAACTGGTTTGTAAAAAATGAGTCATCGGGCGAACCAGATCATGTTGTTATCGAAAAAAAGCGTGAACCGGAGCGCAGTTTCTTCAGTATGCTGTGGCAGGGAATTATGGAGGGTTTAAAAAAATATGTGATTTAAATATTTCAATTTTAGACTGGAATTGAATAATATTATTCATTTGGCAAATTATCTTTATCCTAAATTCTTTTCTTAGTTTTGTGTAGAGAAAGCAGTTTTAATCTGTAAACATGAAAAAAAAGTCACACTTCACAGCACTCATCAATTATAATTCTACCGAAAACGGAGGCATTGTAAACCCTTTATCTACGGGATTCCGAGCCTCTTTTTTATTTCCATTTGAACTGCAAACTTACTTTGGAAGTCAAAACTTTGAAGAGCCTGAGCTCATTTTTCCGGGGGATTCTGTGATTGTGGATGTTACTTTAGTAAATGCTGAATTATTTCTAAATAAATTATACACCGGTATGGATTTCGAAATTTCTGATAATTCTGGGATAATTGGCAATGGTGTCATCTCGGAAGTTTATCCAAGGTAAATTTAAATCTGAAATTTTATAAAAATTTATTTTTTTGTGATTAGAGTCATAGTTATAAGTTTGTCGCAATTTTTATTTTTGAACAACTAAAAACAAAAGCTTAGGCTTTACCTAAAAACACTCCGGAGTTCATATACTCCGGAGTTTATATTTACTTGAATGATAATTAGCATCTTACCAGATTTCAAACCTGGATAATTATCAAATTTTTTGAAAATCACAGTTCTGCAAAAGTTAAAATTAGCGTCAGTCAGCATCAAGATTATATCGAATATATCAGTTGAATTAACTACTTTTACAAAATAAATAACCGAGCATCATTAAAAATTAGTAATCATGAATGAAAACACTCAAATTAAGAAATTCTTTCCACTTATAAATGAAAGAAATAAAATAAGCTTTCGATAAAATTAAAATGTTAGGCACAAAAATTGTTATTCAAAATCAAAGTATTTAAAATATACACCATTATTAAAAATATATTATTCAAAAAAATCCCCTTAGTTTCATATTAGGAGGGAATTTTAGTATTATTGCCATGAATTATAAATTAGTACTCAATACAAAGTCTGAAACGTCAAATATTTATTATAATACAATCACTTTTGATACATTCAAAATAAATATTATTGATAGATATAAAGGAATTATGAGCAGAAATCCCATTTTATGTGATTCTATTTTAAAAGTGCGTACCTTAGATGATCAGCTAATAAAAACTCGCGAGGGAAACAGCCGGGTAAAACTAAAAGGCGAAGATCTGGAAAAGTACAAGAATCTTATGGAAATTCTTAATTCCTACAAATACAAAAATAAATTGATCCGACAGAAAGAAGCAGATGAAGATTATGTACATTTTGTAATACGTATCTACATCGACAATTACCAGATTAATTAATTACTTTAAGAGTAATTTTACAGCAAAAAACTTATAAATAATTGCTTTTTCTCACTCTATTATCAATTATAAATTAGATAACTGAAAATAGAGTGTGGAAATTAAATTAAATTAGTTTTTTTTCGCTAACGGTACTTTGCTTAATTCAGATTCAGCTAACATTACTTAGAAATAATCAAAATTATTTCAGTATTCCTACACCTTCATTTCACTATAATTCACACTTTTGTTAGATTATTTATATCTTCAGAGAGATTTTGCCAAACCTGTCCATCTCTATAATCTGAACAATCTTTTTACGCAGTTTAATTGTGCATTGGTAAACATTAATAATGTTTGAATCATTGCCTTTATCTAAAAACGATTATAAATTTCTTTTTGAATATGAATACATCACAACTTTTCATATCCTAACCTTCTTTCATTTATAAATTATTAGAATTTTTTTATCTAATTTTCAAGCATGATCTTAAAAATAATGTTTGAATTATCCACAATTTCTTTAAATTGAACATTGTCATAGAAACATTTTTAAATTTTCAAATCAGGCAGATACTTATCATAAAAACTACTCATCAAAAAAAGCGATGGTTTCAAACCATCTTGTACTATCCTGCCCTATTTAATATTAAAAATTTCGTTTTGAAATTAATTTTATACTTTTAAAAAAGAAGAAAAAGCTGAGATATTGAAACCTTAAAACCTGATTTTTTAATAAAATCTGAATCTGGAATTGATATTTATTTCTGATTTGCTAAAATTTTAATCTATCTGATCAATGAATACTATTTCGTCCGGAAAACCGGTTTCTGAAACTTCTAAGAAGAAAAAATACGGTCTGCCACTCATTCTCATTACGAGTTTGTTTTTCTTTTGGGGATTTATTCACAACCTTGATCCTATTTTGATTAAGCATTTACGAAGTGCCTTTCAGCTGAGTCATTTCCAGGCATCCTTGGTAGATTCTGCTGTTTTTGCGGCTTACTTTTTACTCGCTATTCCCGCAGGAATCATTATTCAGAAATACGGCTATAAAACAGGAATTTTGGTGGGATTATTCTTCTTTGCAGCAGGATGTTTTCTATTTATTCCGGCTGCCAACACAATAAGCTATCCATTTTTCTTGGGAGCGCTCTTCATCTTATCATGCGGTTTGGCAATCTTGGAAACCGCAGCAAATCCTTACATAACCATTTTGGGCGAACCCAAAAAAGCAGCACACAGATTGAATTTCGCTCAGTCCTTCAATGGTTTAGCGGCCTCCGTTGCTCCCATCGTTGGTGGAATTTTTATTTTGGGTGAAGAACCAAAATCTCAGGAAGAACTTTCTACACTTTCTGAAGCTGTAAAATTAGCATACATTCAAGCTGAAACAGCATTGGTAAAAGGACCTTATATGATTTTAGGATTAATTCTTTTATTGGTTCTTATCCTATTTTTCTTTATTAAATTGCCTGAAGTGACAGAAAATGAAGAAAAATCAACTAAAAATTATCTGCAGGTTTTAGGCGTAAAAAATGTCGGTTGGGGTGTTTTAGCTCAGTTTTTTTACATCGGAGCACAGATTTATGTCTTTAGCTTTCTTTTGGTTTTTGCAGAAGATGCTCTTGATATGGCTGGACAGGAAGCAAAATATTATGCAGGAGTTGCAGGATTTTTATTTATGATTGGACGTTTTGCCGGAACATTTTTCATGAGATATGTCTCGCCTCAAAAATTATTGAGAATTTACAGTGTCATCAGCATAATTCTCAGCATTTATGTGGTTGCAGGAACAGGAATTTCAACTTTATACGCACTTGTTGGATTGACATTTTTTATGTCCATCATGTTTCCAACGATTTTTGCTTTGGGAATTGAAGGCGCAGGTTCAGAAACCAAACCAGCCTCAAGTTTATTAATTATGTCTATTGTTGGCGGTGCAATCATTCCGCCGATAGCAAGTAAAATCACAGATATTTCGGGGAATATTCACTTATCTTACATTGTGCCTGTACTTTGTTTTATCATCGTTTTTTTATTTTCATTGAGGTTCAGAAATAAAAGTTCCCTACAATAATTGAGTAAAAGAATGGTCTTTGCTGAGCAGAGCGCCTTTGCAAACGAAAAATATGCAGAACAATATTAAAGAAAATCTTTGCGCTCTTTGCGTTTAAATGATATTAAAATGAGCAATTTAATTTTAAAAATAAATCAAAAAGATAATGTTTTGGTCGCTTTGCAGGATATTCCGGCAGAAACCGAAATTATTTTCGAAGGAGTTACCTACACAACTTTAGAAACCATTCCTGCAAAACATAAATTCTTTATGAATGACATGAAACAGGGAGAAGAAATTTTCATGTACGGAGTTTTGGTTGGAAAAGTTCAATACGATTTGCCTGCTGGAACGAGAATGACTACAGATAATACCAAACATGCCGCCGATCCTTACTATTATCGTTATGTTGAGTATCGATGGACAAAACCTGATGTTTCTAAATTTCTGCATAAAACTTTTAAAGGTTATCATCGTTCAAACGGCGATGTGGGAACGGCCAATTACTGGCTTTTTATCCCTACCGTTTTTTGTGAAAACCGAAATTTGGATATTATTAAAGAATCCCTCTACGACAGTTTGGGATATGCGGTCGATGCGAAATATAAAGATTACACGCATCAATTAGTGGAAGCCATTTCTAAGGGAGAAAATTTGGATGAAATTGATTTTTCACCATCAAATATTCCCACGAAAGACAGAGTTTTCAAAAATGTTGACGGCATCAAATTTCTTAATCACACCGGCGGTTGTGGTGGCACACGACAGGATTCGGATTCTTTGAGTAAACTTTTGGCTGCTTATGCCGACCATCCCAACGTGGCTGGAGTTACTTTGTTGAGTCTGGGCTGCCAGCATCTTCAAATCGATAATTTTAAAAAGGATTTATACAATCGAAATCCTGATTTTGATAAACCTTTACTCGTTTTTGAACAGCAGAAAGCGGTCAGTGAAGAAACAATGATTAAAAATTCTATTTTTGAAACATTGAAAGGTATTCAGGAAATCAATAAAATTGAACGTGAAGATGCGCCGCTCAGCAAACTTTGTGTTGGCGTGAAATGTGGCGGAAGCGATGGCTTCAGCGGTATTTCGGCGAATCCTGCTGTGGGACATTTGGCCGATATTCTTTCGGTTTTGGGAGCTAAAGTTTTATTGGCAGAATTCCCTGAATTATGTGGAGCAGAACAGGAATTAATTGACCGAGCCGTAAATCAGGAAACTGCAGAAAAATTCATTCGACTGATGACGGAATATGATGAACTGGCACATGCAGTCGGTTCAGGATTTTACATGAATCCATCACCAGGAAATATCAAGGATGGATTAATTACTGATGCTATCAAATCGGCAGGAGCAGCAAAAAAAGGTGGATCCTCTCCTGTAGTAGATGTTTTAGATTATACCGAACCTGCAACAAAACCAGGATTAAGTCTGGTTTGTACACCGGGAAATGATGTAGAAGCAACCACAGGAAAAGCAGCATCTGGAGCTACCCTGATCTTGTTTACCACAGGACTTGGAACGCCGACTGGAAATCCGGTTTGTCCGGTGATCAAAGTAGCGACGAATACTGTTTTGGCTGAAAGAATGTCGGATATTATTGATATTGATACAGGAGCAATTGTTCGTGGCGAAAAAACGATTCAGCAGATGGGCGAAGATATTTTGGATTTCTGCATTGAAGTGGCAAGCGGAAATATTATTCCCAAGGCGGTGGCTTTGAATCAGGATGATTTTATTCCCTGGAAAAGAGGGGTAAGTTTATAGGAAGAGCCAGGTTAAAAGTAAAAAGAACCAATTTAAAAATTCCCCTCCTTTGGAGGGGTGACGAAAAATCTTCGATTTTTTGACGGGGTGGTTTATACAAACAATATCATCAAAGCTAAATGTTATTAGTAAAATTGTACATAAAAATATAAAAATGTTTTCATTAAAAAATAAAAAAGCCGTTGTGACAGGCGGAGGAAGCGGGATTGGGCAGGCTATTGCGGTTCAGTTGGCAGCTAATGGCGCGGAAGTTCATATTCTTGAAGTAACAGAGCAGAACGGACGGGGAACACTTGAAAAAATACAATCTGCAGGTGGAACTGCGAAAGTTTATGCCTGTGATGTTTCCAAGCAGAAGGATGTTGTGGAAGTTTACGGGCAGATTGGAGCGATCAATATTTTGGTTAATAATGCAGGAATTGCACACATCGGAAAAGCAGATACAACTTCGGAAGAGGATTTTGACAGAATTTATAATGTCAACATCAAGGGTGTTTATAATTGTTTGTTTGCAGCGATTCCCCAGATTAGAAAATCTGGTGGCGGTGTGATCATTAATATGGCTTCAATTGCTGCTTTGGTGGGAATTCCAGATCGGTTTGCTTACAGTACGGCAAAAGGTGCGGTGAAGGCAATGACGATGAGTGTTGCGAAGGATTATATCAGTGAAAATATCCGTTGTAATTCTATTTCTCCGGCGCGGGTGCATACGCCTTTTGTGGATGGATTTTTAAAGAATAATTATCCTGATAATATTGAAGAAATGTTTGCCAAATTATCGAAAACACAGCCTATCGGAAGGATGGCTCAGCCTGAAGAAGTGGCCTCGCTAGCGCTTTATCTGTGCAGTGATGAAGCTTCATTTATTACCGGTGTGGACTATCCTATTGACGGCGGTTTTACGACTTTGAACAATTAAAATTTGTAAATTAACTAAAGAGTTGAAAAAGAGCAAAACTACCCTAGCCCCGATAGGAACGGCATCCTTTTTTGTCATTGCGGCTGCGAAAAAGTACAACATTTGATCATGTTGATCGCAATGACAAAAAAGATATAGTGGATAGCGGGAAACAGCTCCTAAAAAAGATCAAGTGGACTAAATTCTACAATCAAATATTTAACAATAATCAAATATGAAATTAATAAAATTCGGACAGCCGGGGCAGGAAAAACCGGGCGTCATCATTAGTGACAAAAGATATGATGTTTCTCATCTGGTGAGAGATTATGATGAAAATTTCTTTTCTGGTGAGGCGATTGAAAATTTAAAATCTGAAATACACACCCATAATTTACCTGAAATTTCTGCTGAAGAAAGACTGGGAGCACCTTTGGCAAGACCGTCAAAAATTATCTGCGTGGGACTGAATTATAAAGACCATGCCGCTGAAACCAATGCGCCGATTCCGCAGGAGCCGATTTTGTTTTTCAAGGCAACTTCTGCGATTGTGGGTCCGAATGATGATTTAATCATTCCAAAAACGAGCACCAAAACCGATTGGGAAGTTGAGTTGGCCATTGTGATTGGAAAAAAAGCGAGCTATGTTTCTGAGGAAAATGCTCTTGAGCATATTGCAGGGTATGTTTTGCACAACGATTACAGCGAAAGAGCCTTTCAGCTGGAAAGAAACGGACAGTGGGTCAAGGGAAAAAGCTGTGATACTTTTGCGCCGATCGGACCGTTTATTGCGACGCCTGACGAGATTGAAGATGTTCAAAATCTGCGTTTGTGGCTGAAGGTAAACGGCGAAATTCTGCAGGATGGAAATACTTCAAATCTTATTTTTAATGTGCCATTTATTGTGAGCTACATCAGTCAGTTTATGACTTTGCTTCCGGGTGATATTATCAGCACAGGAACGCCTGCCGGAGTTGGTTTGGGACAAAAACCGGAGCCCTGGTATCTGAAATCAGGCGATGTTGTGGAGCTGGGAATTGATGGTCTGGGAAGCAGCATCCAAAAAGTAAAAGCGTACGACGAATGAAAAAAATCTGTCTCGCTCTTGACTTAATTGATGATCCTGAATTGATTGCGGAATACGAAAATTATCATCAAAATATCTGGCCTGAAGTCAGGCAAAGTATTTTGGATTCGGGGATTGTAAATATGGAAATTTATCGGGTTCAAAACAGATTGATGATGATTGTTGAGGCTGACGAATACTTTAGTTTTGAAGCTAAAAATGAAGCCGATAAAAACAATCCGAAAGTTCAGGAATGGGAAGAATTGATGTGGAAATTTCAGCAACAGTTGCCCAATTCGAAAGCTGGAGAAAAGTGGCGGTTGATGGATAAAATATTTTCTTTATAAATTACATTTTAGAAAAAAATAATTAGATATGATTATTGATTCTCACGTTCATTTTTGGAAGTTTGATCCTGTTCGGGATGCTTGGATTACGGATGAAATGAGTGCTATCCAAAAAGATTTTTTGCCGGAAGATTTTTCGTTTTATTTAAATGAAAATCAGGTTGCTGGCTGCATTGCTGTTCAGGCGAGTCAAAGTGATGAGGAGACCGCTTTTATGGTGAATTTAGCGAAGGAAAATCCTTTTATTAAAGGTGTTGTTGGCTGGATTGATTTGACTTCTGATAGTATTGAGGAATTGCTTGAAAATTATCAGTCTGAAAGATTGATTAAAGGATTCAGGCACGTTGCAGAAGGAGAAAATTTTGGTTTTTTATTAAGAGAAAATGTTCTCAATGGAATTTCTAAGCTTCATCAGTTTGATTATACATTTGATATTTTGTTGAGACAGAATCAGCTTGCTGATGCTGTTAAACTTTCTGAAAAATTACCCAATCAACCTTTTATTCTGGATCATTGTGGAAAACCGGATTTACAAACGAATGATTTAAAAGACTGGAAACAAAATATTACAGAACTGGCTCAAAACCCAAATGTTTACTGTAAAATTTCGGGACTTTTGACGCAGGGAAACTGGAATATGATTGATGAGAAATCAATTTTTGAAGTCTTAGATTTTGTTTTTGCAAAATTTGGAATGCAACGATTGGTTTTTGGAAGCGACTGGCCTGTGATGCTTTTGGGAGGAAGTTATGCTTTGTGGATGGAATTGATTTCAAAATATTTGAGTCAGTTCACTGAAACTGAGCAGCAATTATTTTTCTCTGGAAATGCCGTCGAATTTTACAAACTGTGATTTTTCTAACCACAAATCGAAGATTATCTCCTTTCAGTCGATGAATATTATTTTGACGAAGTCAAAAGTTACAAAAGATTTTGACACATGAGTCACATTAGATTTAAGTTTGATGGTTTGAGAGTATTTAGAGCACATAAGCTTAAAAATCAAAGATTTTTGTTCGGGAATGTGACAAATTAAAGATTTATTTTTGGCTAAGTGAAATCGAAAATTCGACGTAGTCAAACGCCTTTGCCTCAATTATATAATTAATTTTATTTGAATCAGCGAAACTTCGTTTTGTGAACGAAAAATAAAGATAAAAATATCAAAAAAATCTTTGCGCTCATTGCGTTAAAAAAACAACATGAATTTAAATTTAGACCAAAAAATAATCATCGTAAGTGGCGGTGCAAAGGGAATTGGAAATGCGATTGCTAAAGTTTTAGCTGAAGAAAATGCGTTGCCAATAATTATCGGAAGAAATGAAAACGATAACAGAAATGCCGTTCAGGAAATCCTAGAAAATGGTGGCAAATCTGATTTTGTGACTGCTGAACTTTCGCAGCCTGAAGAATGCAGAAAAGCGATTGATGAAGTTGTCAAAAAGTATGGCAAAATCGATGGAATTGTGAATAATGCCGGTGTCAACGATGGTGTTGGACTGGAAAACGGTTCGTATGAAGGTTTCATTTCCTCGTATCATAAAAATGTGGTGCATTATTATCTTTTGGTGCATCACGCACTTCCCTATCTGAAGGAAAGTAAAGGTTCGATTTTAAATATTGGGAGCAAAACCGCAGAAACCGGACAGGGCGGAACTTCCGGATATGCCGCAGCAAACGGGGCGAGAAATGCTTTGACGAGAGAATGGGCGGTTGAACTTTTGCCTTACAGCATCCGTGTGAATGCGATCATTGTTGCAGAAGCGTGGACTCCACTTTACGAATCGTGGATTTCTACTTTTGAAAATCCGGATGAAAAGCTGAAAAGCATCACTTCAAAAATTCCTTTGGAAAAACGCATGACTACTTCTGAAGAAATTGCGAATATGGCGGCGTTTCTTTTATCGGAAAAGTCTTCGCATACGACAGGGCAGCTGATTCATGTAGATGGCGGGTATGTGCATTTGGATAGGAGTTTGGGCTAAAATTTTCAGAAATTTTCATACCTCACAAAATCCTGAAAAATATTGATAAAAAAAGCGGAATATTTTTCTCCTGCTTTCTTTTATTTTATTCTAGAACTACATCGTCATTAACATAAAGCTACTGCTCCAATAACTATAAGTATGGTTCTATTTTCCATCAATGAATTAAAATCATTTATCTTCGTAATGTCCCATTGCAGAAATAATTTCAACTATTACAGTATTTTCCTCGACAGTGTAGATCATTCTGTCTTTTTGATTAATTCTTCGGGACCAAAAACCTGAAAGCTTATATTTCAATTGTTCAGGTTGGCCAATTCCAATGTACGGATGCTCTTCCAATTCCGATATAATTTTTGAAATTCTGTTCAGTGTAGCTTTATCTCCTGATTTTTTGTGTTTCTGTAAATCTTTAATTGCTGTTTCAGTATATTTTATCAGATACTTTCCCACAGCTTATCAGTTTCAATGATTACACGCTTATCATTTTTATGAGAATTTAAAATCTTTTCAACAAACTCTTCGCTATAATTATCTTTCTCAGAAATTATTTCAACTCCATTCTTTTCTTTAGAAAAAATGTCAATCAAATTTCTCAAAGTCTTACCTGCTTTGGTACGTTCGTTAATTTTAATCGTTATTGTTGTCATATTGAAAGATTTACATTACAAATTTAATAAAAAAACCTAACAGTTTAAAAAGCTGTTAGGTTTAATTTATGAAAGTAGAAACGTGCTAAAACTACATCGTCTCCATCTTAAAACTCATACTCTCAATCACTTTCAGGATCGCTTCAACTGTATCCATCGATGTTAAACAAGGAACGCCGTTTTCAACACTCATTCTTCTGATCTGGAAACCATCTCTTTCAGACTGTTTTCCTTTGGTCATCGTATTGACTACGTACTGAACTTTTCCTTTTTGAATTAAATCGATCAGGTTGACATCTTCTTCGCCGATTTTGTATCCGATTTTGCACGGAATACCTTTTTCTTCGAAGAATTTTGCAGTTCCTTCCGTTGCCCAGATTCTGAAACCAACTTCATGGAATCTTGATGCCAAATCAGCAGCTTCCTGTTTGTGTTTATCAGCTACAGTGAACAGGATTGAACCGTGCATCGGAACTTTTCTTCCGGCTGCAACCAATCCTTTGTAAAGCGCTTTTTCCAAAGTCGTGTCTTTCCCCATCACTTCTCCTGTAGACTTCATTTCTGGGCCTAAAGAGATATCAACTTTCGTCAATTTTGAGAATGAGAACACAGGAACTTTTACGAAAACACCTTCTTTATTCGGAACCAATCCGTTTTTGTAGCCTAAATCTTTCAGTTTCTGACCTAAAATCGCTTTCGTAGCAAGATTTGCCATCGGAACATCGGTAATTTTAGATAAGAAAGGAACTGTTCGCGATGAACGCGGATTCACTTCAATCACATACACATTTCCTTCAAAAAGAACGTATTGGATGTTCATTAAACCAATCACATTCAATCCTTTAGCCAATCTTTGAGTATAATCTACCAAAGTATCGATTTCTGCCTGAGAAACATTTTGTGGCGGATAAACTGCAATCGAGTCACCGGAGTGAACTCCTGCTCTCTCGATGTGCTCCATAATTCCAGGAATGATTACCGTTTCGCCGTCGCAGATTGCATCGACTTCAACTTCTCTTCCCGTAATGTAACGGTCAACTAAAACCGGCTGATCCGGACTTGCATCTACCGCAAATTCCATGTAGTGCGCCAATTCTGCTTCAGTGTACACAATTTCCATCGCTCTACCTCCCAACACGTAGCTCGGACGAACCAAAACAGGATATCCGATCTCGTTTGCAATCACAATCGCTTCTTCTTTTGAAGTTGAAGTTTTTCCTAAAGGCTGTGGAATTCCCAGTTCCTGAAGGGCTTTTTCGAATTTATCTCTGTTTTCAGCTCTATCCAAATCTTCCAGTGAAGTTCCTAAGATCTGAACGCCGTAAGCTGCTAATTTATCTGCTAAATTGATGGCTGTCTGTCCACCAAACTGTACAACAACTCCTTTTGGTTTCTCCAGGTCGATGATGCTCATCACATCTTCTTCCGTTAAAGGCTCGAAGTATAATTTATCTGAAATCGAGAAGTCTGTAGAAACCGTTTCAGGATTATTGTTGATGATAATCGCTTCGTAACCCATTTCTTTGATTGCCCAAACCGAATGAACCGTTGCGTAATCGAACTCAACTCCCTGCCCGATTCTAATCGGACCTGAACCTAAAACGATGATTTTTTCTTTGTCTGTAACTACAGATTCGTTTTCCTCTTCGTAAGTTCCGTAGAAATATGGGGTTTCAGATTCAAATTCAGCAGCACAGGTGTCTACCATTTTGTAAACCGGCACAATTCCGTTTTCTTTTCTGAAATTGTAAACCTCTCTCTGGGTAGATTCCCATAAATGAGCGATATTCTGATCTGAGAAACCTAATTTTTTAGACTGAATTAAAATTTCTTTGTCGAATCTGCTAGCTGCAATTGTCTTTTCGAAATCAACTAATTTCTTTAATTTCCAGATGAAGAACTTGTCTATTTTACTCCATTCTACAATCTGTTCCCAGTCGTAACCTCTTCTTAAAGCGTCGCAAATGATAAACAGTCTCTCGTCATCACAAACTCTGATTCTTCTTTCGATATCTTCGTCCGTTAAAGCTGCAGCCTGTTTTGTTTTTAAACCTAAATGTCTCAAACCAGTTTCCAGAGAACGAACTGCTTTCTGTAAAGACTCTTCAAAATTTCTTCCGATCGCCATTACTTCTCCGGTCGCTTTCATTTGAGTTGATAATCTTCTGTCTGCCGTTTCGAATTTGTCGAAAGGAAATCTTGGGAATTTGGTTACCACATAGTCCAAAGCCGGCTCGAAGCAAGCGTAAGTTTTTCCTGTAACCGGATTCATGATTTCATCTAAAGTCAATCCAACAGCGATTTTAGCAGCGATTTTAGCAATAGGATAACCTGTTGCTTTTGATGCCAAAGCCGATGAACGGGAAACTCTTGGATTTACCTCAATGATATAATAATCGAATGAATGCGGGTCTAAAGCCAACTGCACGTTACATCCACCTTCGATTCCTAAGGCTCTGATGATTTTCAGTGAAGCGTTTCTCAGCAACTGATACTCTCTGTCTGAAAGCGTCTGAGAAGGCGCCACAACGATTGAGTCACCTGTGTGAACTCCCACCGGATCTATATTTTCCATGTTACAAACCACAATCGCGTTGTCGTTTGCATCACGCATTACTTCGTATTCAATTTCCTTGAAACCTGCAATTGATCTCTCGATCAAGCATTGTGTTACCGGGCTGTATTTCAGACCTAATTCTGCGATTTCCTTTAGTTCAGCTTCGTTGGCAGCGATTCCGCCACCTGTTCCTCCCATTGTAAAAGCAGGACGAACAATTACCGGATAACCGATTTCTTCAGCAAAACGAAGCGCTCCTTCAACCGTTGTTACGATATCTGATTCAGGAACAGGTTCGTTCAATTCTCTCATCAGTTCACGGAACAGATCTCTGTCTTCCGCTCTGTTGATCGCTGAAAGTGTAGTTCCCAAAACTTCCACCTTGCACTCTTCAAGAATCCCTGATTTCTCAAGTTCAACAGCCATGTTCAAACCTGTTTGTCCACCAAGTGTTGGTAAAAGTGCATCCGGACGCTCTTTTCTGATGATGTGACTTACAAACTGAAGTGAAATCGGCTCTATGTAAACTTTATCAGCGATTTCAACATCCGTCATAATCGTTGCAGGGTTTGAATTGATCAAAATCACCTTGTAGCCTTCTTCTCTCAGGGAAAGACAAGCCTGCGTTCCTGCGTAATCAAATTCCGCCGCCTGACCGATGATAATTGGGCCGGAACCGATTACTAAAATTGTTTTTATATCTGTACGTTTTGCCATTTTTTTTTAAATTGAGATGCTAGAAGTTGGATTTTAGACTTTTAGCATTATTTTTAGATTATGTTTTTTATATCGTGTATTAATTTTACAGCTTCATCAAAAGAACTAATTGGCTGATTTCTTGTTTTGGAATTTTTAAGATTTATCAATTTAAATTCAATATCAATTAGAAGATTATTTTTCATATGGTCTGATTTACTCAAGACATATGGTAAATTAACCAATAAATCGTTTGCCTCGGATTCATTTATTAATACAAATATTTCACAATACCATTCAGGTGCATCAATATTTTTCAATTTTTTTGAAATATCGTATTCTTCAATAAAAGCAAACATTTCAGCAATTAGCCAAAGATTGTAAGAATTCCAATAATAAAAATCCTTCTTTAATTCTTCTAAATCATCACTATTAAATAATGATAAATTACTAATAAGGGTTTGGTAACCTCCGTATTCCCAATAATCTCCAGTAGCATTTTGGTTATTTAGAAATAATTTCTGTATTCCGATTATTTTTAAATTTTGAGACTTCGTATCAATTGGAAATTTCATAGAAATGCTTAAATTAATTATATCTATTTCTTAAAATCCTCCATCAACGTGATGAAATCATCAAACAAATAATTCGCATCTTCAGGTCCCGGGCTCGCTTCAGGGTGATACTGAACTGAGAAGCAAGGATGAATCTTGTGTTTCAAACCTTCATTTGTTCTGTCATTCAATGCGATATGGGTTTCTATTAAATCTGTTCCTTTAAGACTCTCCTGATCAACTGCGTAACCATGATTTTGAGAAGTAATCGCAACTTTGTTCTTTTCCAAATCCAAAACAGGGTGATTACCTCCTCTGTGACCGAATTTTAATTTGAAGGTTTTTGCTCCGCAAGCCAAGCCAATCAACTGATGCCCAAGGCAAATCCCGAAGATTGGAACTTTTCCTAACAATCCGCGGATCATGTTTAAAGCGTTTTGGTTGTCTTCTGGATCTCCAGGGCCGTTGGATAACATAATTCCATCCGGATCCATCAGCAAAATTTCTTCAGCTGTAGTATCATGTGAAACGACAATGATGTCACAATTTCTTTGAGATAATTCTCTGATTATTCCTAGTTTAGACCCAAAATCAACAAGTACTACTTTAAGTCCTCTTCCTGGATTGGCGTAAGAAGTTTTTGTAGAAACCTGCTCCACCTGATTGGTTGGGAACGTTGTAGATTTTAATTCTTCAACTGTTGTATTTTCTTCTGCATCAGCATTCACGATTTTTCCTTTTACCACACCAGAATTACGAAGAATTCTTGTAAGTCTTCTGGTATCAATTCCTGAAATTCCTGAAAGATTTTTCTTTTTAAACAGTTCCTGTAAAGTAATCTGTGTTCTGAAATTGGAAGGTAAATCGCAAATTTCTTTTACAATAAGACCTTTGATTGCAGGTTCGATGCTTTCGTAGTCATCACGGTTGATTCCGTAATTTCCGATCAGCGGATACGTCATGCAAACAATCTGACCGCAGTACGATGGGTCAGAAATCAATTCCTGATATCCCGTCATTCCGGTATTGAAAACCACCTCTCCTGCTGTTTCCAAATCTGCTCCGAAACCTTCTCCATGAAATACTTCACCGGACTCCAGTATTAATTTTTTCTTCATTTTAACTTTTATCTTTATTTCTATTTTACTTTTTTTTAAATCATCTTCTTCTGATGACCTTTTTTAAACCACCCCGTCAAAAATTCTTTGAATTTTTGCCACCCCTCCAAAGGAGGGGAATTTTGTGCGTGCTTTATATAACTTAAGCCCTGTTAATTGAAATATGAATAACTCTCAACATGGCTCTTTCTACTTTTACCTTTTTACTTAAATGAAAACCCTTTCTCTTCCAAAGCATTTTTCAGAATTGCCATTCTTGCGAAAACTCCGTTCTGCATTTGCTTGAAAATTCTTGAGCGTTCACATTCCACCAGGTCGGTATCGATTTCCACGCCTCTGTTGATCGGTGCCGGGTGCATGATGATGGCTACTTTTTTCATGGTCATTTCCCTTGCTTTCGTCAAACCATATTTTCTGTGATATTCCGAAGCAGAGAAACTCGTTTTTGAATCATGTCTTTCATGTTGGATTCTCAATAACATCAAAACATCGACATCGTGAATCATCTCATCTACAGAAAGATACGTACCGTTAATTAAAGCTCCTTCATCGAACCACTGTTCAGGTCCTGAAAAGTAAACTTTCGCACCTAGTCTTCTTAGAGCTTCAGCATTGGAGTTCGCAACGCGGCTGTGTTTTACATCTCCCACGATTCCTATTTTTAAACCTTCAAATGTTCCGAATTCCTGATAGATCGTCAGCAAATCGAGCATACATTGTGAAGGATGATTTCCTGTTCCGTCGCCTCCGTTGATAACCGGAATGTTGATGTTTTTCAAATCATCAAAATAACGGTCTTTTTTATCTCTGATCACGACAAGATTTACACCGATGCTCTCAATCGTCTTTACGGTATCATATAAACTTTCACCTTTATTCACAGAACTGTTGGATGCATCAAACGGAACGACCTGCAAACCCAGTTTTCTTTCGGCAACATCGAAGCTTGTTTTAGTTCTTGTGCTGTCTTCAAAAAACAGATTTGAACAGAACACTTCGCCTTCAATTTTAGCAGTTTTTCCGTTGGCAAAAGCTAAAGCTTCTGTCAGTATCTTATTGATTTTCTCTGTACTTAGTTCGGTAATCGTAAACATAATATCTTAATTTTGAACATAAAAAAAGCGAAGAAAATATCTTCGCTTAAAATAAATAAATATCGTAAAGGGCGTCTACGCCCGGTAATTCTAATGATATAAATACTGTGTTATTCATTAGGTGCAAAGATATAACATTTGGGCAACATGACAAAGTGAAACTGTATAAAAATTAAAAAACTTCAATCACTGGTTATTCTCATTTATTCTTAATATTTTTGTTAGAATTCAAATACAGTTTATGGACGCAAAAGACAGGATGATTCTCAGCATAATTCAGGAAGACTCTACTTTCTCAGTGAAAGAAATTTCAGAGAAAATTGGCTTGACCTTTACCCCAACGTATGAACGCATCAAACAGCTGGAAAAACAGGGAATTATAGAGAAATATGTTGGACTTCTCAACCGTGAGAAGCTGGGTTTAAATATTGTTGTTTATTGCAACGTCCGTCTGAAGGAGCAATCCAAAAAAGTTTTGGAAACTTTCGAGAAAAACATCATGCAGCACGATGAAGTTCAGGAGATCATCAGTCTTTCCGGAGAATACGATTATATGCTGAAAATTATCGCTAAAGACATCAATTCTTATAATGATTTTACCGTGAATGTCATTTCAAATATTCCGAGTATTGGGCAATATCACAGTTCTATTGTGCTTCATGAGGTGAAAAAGTCTACTAAGTTTAAAATTGATTTAGGCTAAATATTTAAAATTGAACCATTAAGATTTTATTTAAGGAGTTAAGTTTAATTAAGAAAATCTAACAATTTTTTAAGCATTGCTTCATTATTCGCTTGCGAATCTTAACTATTCTTAATCCCTTAAATTACCTTAATGGTTTAACTCAAACTATCAACCCAATAATTTATTTTTCAATTTATTAAACTGATATTCTATTTTATCTAAACAAAGATTCCCTATACTTCCCTGATGGGTATGGTTTAGGTTTCCTACTTCAAAATCAAACTCATTATTTTCAATCTCCTGCCCTACTTTTACATACGCATCACGGAATGAACTTCCGTTTTTCACCTCTTCATTAATTTTCTCTACGCTGAAAAGATATTTATACTTTTCGTCTTCCAGAATTCTATCTTTTACCTGAATATTCGGTAAGGTATAATTTAAAATTTCCAGACATTCTTTCAAAGAATCAATAGCCGGGAAAAGAATTTCCTTCGTCAGTTGCATATCTCGATGATAGCCTGAAGGAAGATTATTCGTCAGCAAAATAAACTCATTCGGCAACGATTGAATTCTGTTACAACGTGCACGAACCAATTCAAAAATATCCGGATTTTTCTTGTGAGGCATAATACTGCTTCCTGTCGTAAACTCCTTTGGAAAGCTTATAAAATCAAAGTTTTGACTTAAATATAAGCAGACATCATAAGCAAATTTACCCAACGTTCCTGCTAAAGTGGCCATTGCCATCGACAATATTTTCTCTGATTTTCCTCGCGTCATTTGAGCATAAACTGAGTTATAATTCATCGATTGAAAACCTAAATTATAGGTTGTACTTTCGCGGTCAATCGGAAAAGATGAACCATAGCCCGCAGCAGAACCCAATGGATTTTTATTAATGATATTTTTAACCGAGAACAACATTTCAACATCATCTAACAATGCTTCAGCATACGCTCCAAACCACAATCCAAAAGACGAAGGCATTGCAATCTGTAAATGCGTATACCCAGGAAGCAGAACATTTTTGTGCTGATCTGCCAGTTTGATTAATATTTGAAAGAATTCATCTGTCAGTGCCGTAATTTCACGAATTTCATCAACTAAATATAGTTTGATATCCAATAAAACCTGATCATTTCTAGAACGAGCTGTATGAATTTTCTTTCCTGTATCGCCTAATTTTTCAATTAAAATAGATTCTACCTGCGAGTGAATATCTTCCGCAGTTTTATCAATTTCAAAAGTTCCGTTTTCGATATCTTTCAAAATTTCTTCCAAAACAGATAACATCTGCTCTGATTCTTCATTGGAAATAATTCCAACTTCGGCCAACATTTTACAGTGCGCCACGGAACCTTTAACATCGTATTTTGCTAAACGCTCATCAAAGTCAAGATCTTTCCCTACAGTGAATTTGTTGACTAATATATTGGTGGCAGTATCGTCTTTTTGCCATATTTTTTTCATAAAATTTCTTTTTTTATTTTAAATTTTCTTTTGTCTTGAAATCGAAGATTCGACGAAGTCAAACAAAAGAAACAATCCCGAAGCTTCGGGACAAGACTGGAAATTCCGGCTAAAAATTAAAATTGAATTCTAAAACCCCCAAAACTTGCGCGAATTCAACATTTGTTCTTCAATTCAAAATTAATGTCGCGCTTCAAACAGTGGGAATTTTTTAACGGATTAAATTTCAATTTTCTTAACGACTCCGTTTCCTAAGTCGTTTTTTACAGACTTTATTGACTTCCATCATCCCGCTTCCAGCCTATAAAACTTTCTCTAGAATTTCGATATAAATCTCAATTCCTTCTTTTATTTCATTGATATAAATAAATTCATCTGCCGTATGCGAGCGCCTGCTGTCGCCAGGACCTATTTTAACTGATGTACACGGAATAATCGCCTGATCGGATGAAGTGGGCGAACCATAAGTTGTCCTCCCGATTTTCAGACCTGCCTGTACAAACGGATGATCTATTTCGATTTTTGAAGAATTTAACCTGAAAGATCTTGCTGTCAAAGTTGATTTCATTTTTGATTGAATGATTTCCAATGCTTCTTTGTTTGAATATTCATCCGTAACTCTTACATCTAAGGTAAATTGACATGATTCAGGAACAACATTATGCTGAACTCCGGCATGAATTCCAGACAACGTCACTTTAACTTCACCCAAATAATCCGAAACTTTTGGAAACTTGAAATTTAAAATTTGCTGTACATCTTCCATACATTTCACAATCGAGTTATCATCATTCGGATGAGCGGCGTGAGAAGGAGTACCTTTCATTTCCCCGTCAATAACCAAAAGTCCTTTTTCCGCAATCGCCAGATTCATCTGCGTTGGTTCACCTACAATAGCGAGCTCCACATTCGGAAGCTGCGGAAATAAAGTTTCGATCCCGTCAAAACCTGAAATCTCCTCCTCTGCCGTCAAAGCAATAACTAAATTATATTTTAAATCTTCTTTATCGAAAAAATGTAAAAAAACCTGCGCCATCGAAACCAGAGAAGCTCCTGCATCGTTACTTCCCAATCCGAATAATTTCCCGTCTTTTTCAATCGCTAAAAAAGGATCTAACGTGTATGCTTTATTTGGTTTTACCGTGTCGTGATGCGTATTCAGTAAAATTGATGGTTTGAAAACATCAAAATTTTTATTCACCGACCAGATGTTATTTTTAAAGCGTTTTGTAGGAATCTGATGGTTTTTGAAAAAATTTTCAATCTCCACAGACGTATTAAATTCATCTTTACTGAATGATGGAATTTCAATCAGTTTTTTCAACAATTCAACTGCGTTATTCAGTAATTCTTCCTTACTATAAACAGATTTCAGTTCCTGCATGATGGTTTTCTATATGGTTTTTCAGTTCGGTTTCTTTAATTAAAAATACCTTATTGACTTTATTTTTTACGGCTCCAAGAGCGTTTTCCAACTTGGGTAAAATTCCTTTATGCAGTTTTCCTTCATTTTTTAAATTAGAAAATTCTACTTCAGAAATATTTTTTATAACAGATTCCGGATTCTCAATATCTCCCAAAACCCCTTTTTTATCAAAACAATACAATAATTCAACATCATATTTTGCTGATAACGCTTGAGCAATCACCGAAGCAATCGTGTCTGCATTGGTATTAAAAAGATTTCCTTTCTTATCATGTGTAATTGCTGAAAATACGGGAACAAGTTTAAGTTTAATTAATTTTGAGATTAATTTCCTGTTCACGCTTTTCTTCTCAATATCTCCCACAAATCCAAAATCTATTTCTGCATGTTCTCTTTTTTTGGCTTTAATTAAATTGGCATCAGCACCAGAAAAACCCATTGCTTTGCATTTTTTCTGCTGAAGTTTTGCCACGATATTTTTGTTGATTCCTCCTGCATACACCATCGCCACAATATCCAAGGTATCTTTATCTGTGATTCTTCGTCCGTTAATCATTTTTTGTTCAACGCCCAGTTTATACGCCAACGTGGTTGCTAATTTTCCACCTCCATGAACCAAAATTTTATGCTCTTTAATTTCAGAAAACTGCTCCAGAAATTCGTTCAATAATTCCTCATCATCAATTAAAGCACCGCCGATTTTTATAATGTATAGTTTTTCTTTCATTATTTAATTCATTTACATAGGATTGCATCCTATTCTGGATTAAGTCGTCCCTTCGGGACTCCGATTGATCTCAATTCACTGAGATGAATTTAAACCTAACGGGTTTTAAAAACCCGTTAGGTTTGATTTTATTGTAAATTAAACTCATGTAAACCTCATAGGTTTTAAAAACCTATGAGGTTTAGTTATTATTAAGAATTCAATTCATCTAAAATTTCAGAAAAAACCGCCTGAGCCGAGAAAATTCGGTTTTTTGCCTGTTGATAAATAATAGAATTTTCACCATCCATTACCTCATCACTCAATTCCACATTACGGCGAACCGGAAGACAGTGCATTACTTTTGCCTGATTGGTGTTTTCCAATTTTTCGTTTGTTAACATCCAATTTTCTTTCACTTCAGGCATTGCTGCGTAATCATCAAAAGATGACCAGTTTTTAACATAAATAAAATCTGCATCCTTCAACGCTTCATCCTGATTATGGATTACTTTCACATCTTTTGTAAATTTTTTATCCAAATCATAGCCTTCTGGATTCGCAATTACCAACTCGACATCCATTTCCTGCATCCATTCTGCAAATGAATTTCCTACCGCATGAGCAATAGGTTTGATGTGAGGAGCCCAAGTCAACACTACTTTTGGTTTGCGTTCTTCTTTCCAGTTTTCGATAATTGTGATGCAATCCGCCAAACTCTGCAAAGGGTGACGCGTTGCAGATTCCAGAGAAATAACAGGGACTTTCGCATGTTGCTCGAATTGACTTTGAATGCTTTCATTAACATCGTCTTCCTTGCTTTTCATTCCTGCAAAACAACGAACTGCGATGATATCGCAATATTGATTTAATACTTCGATGGCATCTTTGATATGTTCTACCGTATCGCCGTTCATTACCGCTCTATCTGCAAATTCTAAATTCCATGCTTCCTGAGCTGCGTTTAACGTTAATACATTTAAGCCTAAATTTTGTGCCGCAATCTGACTGCTTAAACGGGTTCTCAAACTTGAATTTAAAAATACAAGTCCTATTGTTTTTCCTTTTCCCTTTTCGGTTTCCGAAAGAGGGTTTTCTTTAATTTGTAAAGCTTTTTGTATGATTTCCTGTAAGTTTTTAACATCACTTACAGAGGTGAATTTTTTCATTTTGAATTGATTTTAAAGATTTTTTATCTTACATATTATCTGAGTTATTAACGCTAGGGTCGCGAAGTTTTTTTAATTAAACTTGAAAATATTTTTCGTTCGCAAGGACGTTTCACTCAGCAATTGAAAGTCATGTTTGTCATTCTGAACGAAACAAAGTGTAGTGAAGAATCCCTTGTTCATAATATTAATAGATTCTTCCTTCGTCAGAATGACAGACCGTGTAACTTTCACAGATTAGATTTGCTCCAATACTTCTTTCAAAGCACCGATAAACAGATCTGTTTCTTCTTTTTGAATGTTAAGTGCAGGAAGAATCCTCAACACAGCTTTATCATTAGAGTTTCCGGTGAAAATATGATGATTGTACAATAGGCTGTTCCTCACTTCCGAGCAATCCCTGTCGAGTTCAATTCCAATCATCAAGCCTTTCCTTCGGATCGTTTTAATATGTGGAAAATCTTTAATTTCGTTTTCAATATATTTGCCCATTTCCTGAGCATTCTCGATGAGATTTTCATCTTTCATCACATCTAAAACCGCAATTGCAGCAACACAAGCCAAGTGATTCCCGCCAAAAGTTGTGCCCAATAAACCATTGCTTGCCTGAAATTTCGGATGAATCAAAACGCCACCAATCGGGAAACCATTCCCCATTCCTTTTGCCGTTGTAATAATATCTGCTTCAACTCCAAATTCCTGATGAGCAAAGAAATATCCGCTTCTTCCATAACCGGACTGAACTTCATCTAAAATCAAAACCGCATCATATTTTTCGCACAGTTCTTTGATTTTCGTTAAAAATTCAACCGTTGGAATCATAATTCCTCCAACTCCCTGAATTCCTTCAATAATTACAGATGAAATTTCACTTCCCTGATTTTTAAAAATGGTTTCAAGCTGTTCTATATTATTCCATTCAGATTTAATAAATCTTTCGTCATAGTTTACCGGAGCTACGATTTTAGGATTATCAGTGACAGAAACCGCGGCTGAAGTTCTTCCATGAAACGAGCCAGAAAAATACAGCACTTTACTTTTTCCGTTATGGAAAGAAGCCAGTTTTAAAGCATTTTCGTTCGCTTCAGCTCCTGAATTGCACAAAAATAAATTGTAATCTTCCAAACCTGAAAGTTTTCCTAATTTTTCAGCCAATTCAGTTTGCAATTCATTCTGAACCGAATTTGAATAGAAAGATATTTTATCTAACTGGTTTTTTAATTGAGTTTGATAATGCGGATGGTTGTGCCCGATAGAAATTACCGCGTGACCTCCGTAAAAATCAAGGTATTTTTCTCCTTTATCATCCCAAAGAAATGATCCCTGAGCTTTTACAGGATTTATATTGAATAATGGATATACGTTGAATAAATTCATGTCTTTTTATAAATGATAATTGATGTTTGATGAATGATTTCATCTTTCTTATATTTTTCTTTTGTCTTGAAATCGAAGATTCGACGTAGTCAAACAAAAGAAACAATCCCGAAGCTTCGGTACAAGACTTGGAAACTTCCCCTAAAAATTAAAATTTAATCCTAAAATTTCCAAAACTTGCGCGAATTCAATATTTGTTTTACTTTCAGCATTTGTCTCGCGCTTCAAACAGTGGAAATTTCTTAACGGCTTAATTTTTAATTTTCTTAACGCTCCATTTTCCTAGGTCGGTTTTGATGCAAGCTTTTAAAATTCACTATTGACTTATTGACAATTCACATTTTAATTCATATCTAAAACGCAATTGGTTTTAAATTCAGTCCTGAATTTTCTTCCCAACCCATTGCAAGATTCATGTTTTGAACAGCCTGCCCGGAAGCTCCTTTTAACAAATTGTCAATCGCTGAGTGAATGACCGCAACATTTCCACTCTTTTCTATATGAATCACACAGCGATTGGTATTGACAACCTGCTTTAAATCAATTGCTTTTTCGCTTACCTTTACAAAAGGTTCATCTGCATAAAAATCCTTAAACAATTGATGAATATCTGAAAGTTCTAAATCTGTTTTCACCGTGGAACTCGTAAAAATTCCTCTCGCAAAATCTCCTCTCCATGGAACAAAATTCAGACTGATTTCATTTGTATTAAAAGAAACTAACTGCTGTAAAATCTCATCCACATGCTGATGTGTCAAAGTTTTATAGGCTGAAATATTATCATTTCTCCAGGTAAAATGAGTCGTTGCCTGCATAGACTGACCCGCTCCTGTAGAACCTGTAATTCCCGTTGTGTACACTTCATTCAACAATCCTTTTTGAGCCAGTGGAAGCAAAGCCAGTTGAATCGCCGTTGCAAAACATCCCGGATTTGCAATACTTTTCGCTCCTAAAAGTTGTTTTTTGTTGATTTCAGGCAGACCGTAGATAAAATTTCTGTTTGCGAAATTTCCATCTAAACGAAAATCATTTCCTAAATCGATTACTAACGTTTCATCTTTTACCCCATTTTGAGCCAGCCAATGCTGACTTTCTTTGTGTGGAAGACATAAAAATAAAATATCTACTTCTTCAGGCTGATCTGTTAAAACCATTTCACAAACCGTCGCCAGATCCGGGTACAAATCTGAAATTCTTGTCCCCGAATTTGATCGGCTATATAAAAAACTCAAAGACACATTGGGATGAAAAGCCAACAAACGAACCAATTCGCTTCCTGTGTAACCGTTGGCGCCGATGATTCCTGCTGTTTTTATTTCTTTTTGATTAATCATTTTCATTATTTCTAAAAATTGATGCTTTGTCATTCTGACGAAGGAAGAATCTCAGTTTTATCTTTAGAGATTCTTCACTCCACTTCGTTTCGTTCAGAATGACAACCTCAATCCATTTCTTTAAATCAATTTATATTTTGATTAATCTGATGATATATATTTAAGGAATTGCTTACAATTTTCGTGTAGCCTTTCACATCTTCGCCTGTCCATGCTTTGTTTGCTTCACCATAACTTCCGAATTTATCAGACATTAAGTCGTGTTCAGATTCAATTCCATTTAAAATAAACCGGTATGGATGAAGCGTTACAAACACTTTTCCACTCACTGTTTTTTGAGAATCGTTTAAGAAAGACTCGATATTTCTCATCACAGGATCTAAAAAAAGTGCTTCGTGAAGCCAGTTTCCGTACCAATCTGACAGTTGAGATTTCATCATTTGTTGATATTTTGAAAGCGTATGTTTTTCCAATAAATGATGCGCTTTGATGATCACAGACGCTGCTGCAGCTTCAAAACCGACTCTTCCTTTAATTCCGACAATGGTATCTCCAACGTGGATGTCACGACCAATTCCGTAAGCAGAAGCTAATTCTTCAATCTTTTGAATCGCATCGACCGAGTGTTCAAAATTCTCTCCATTCACCGCTACAATTTCCCCATTTTTAAACTCAATTTCCAGTTCTGAAGGCTGAGTTTCTTTAATTTGCGAAGGGAAAGCTTCTTCAGGCAGGTAATTTCTTGATGTCAAAGTTTCTTTTCCGCCGACTGAAGTTCCCCAAAGTCCTTTATTGACAGAATATTGTGCTTTCTGGAATTCCATTTCATAACCGTGACTTTTCAAAAATTCGATTTCTTCATCACGTGATAAAGACAAATCGCGAATTGGCGTAATAATTTCTACATTCGGACACATTACTTGGAAAATCAAATCAAAACGAACCTGATCATTTCCAGCCCCCGTACTTCCGTGAGCAATGGCATCAGCGCCGATTTCAATGGCATATTTTGCAATCTCCTGCGCCTGAATCGTACGTTCAGCACTTACAGATAATGGATACGTATTGTTTTTCAAGACATTCCCAAAGATTAAATACTTTACGCAAGAATTATAATAATCCTCCTGAGCATCAACACACCTGTATTCTTTTACCCCAAGATTCAGGGCTTTTTTCTCCAGTTCTTTTTCCTCTTCTTTAGAAAAACCTCCTGTATTTACAGTGACTGCATACACCTCATATCCAAGTATTTCACTCAAATATTTGGCACAGTAAGAGGTATCTAAACCTCCACTAAACGCTAAGATTACTTTCTTGCTCATTTTTATATTGATTTTCGGGTTGATTATTCTCAACTCCATCTACTTTATTATCAGGAACGAAAAGCATTGCCGTGCAAAGACAGTTTTTACGTTCTTTTTTTATTAAAATATCATAATTCACACAGCTTTTACAACCGCTCCAGAATTCTTCATCCTGTGTTAATTCAGAATAAATAACTGGTTTGTACCCTAAATCGCTGTTGATCTTCATGACCGCCAAACCTGTCGTCAATCCGAAAATTTTTGCACTCGGATATTTATCTCTGGATAGTTGGAAAACTTTATCCTTAATTAAAGTTGCAGCTCCTCGCTCCCTGAATTTTGGAGAAACGATTAACCCTGAGTTGGCTACAAACTGACCATGCGACCATGTTTCAATATAACAGAAACCTACCCATTCGCCGTTTTCAGTAGCAACAACAGCATTGCCTTCTAAAATCTTTTTACTTAAATATTCTATAGAACGTTTAGCGATTCCCGTTCCGCGTCGCTGTGCAGAATCATACATTTCCTGCTGTATTTCACTCACATACATTAAATGTTCGCATGAGGAAATTTTTATTTCCATTTATTTATCTGAATTTTTTGGCAAATTTAAAGCATATTATCTTTAAAAACCAAATAAAAAAGATAATTTTATTGTTTAATTAATATTAGCAGGTATAATTATCTTATTATTAAAATTTAATGTTGCTAAATTATTATATATTTGCTAAAATACTATATATGGAAAATATTTGTCCAAAATGCAAAAGTGAAAAAATTGTAAAAAGCGGAATCATTAACGAGAAGCAAAGATTCCATTGTAAGGATTGTAATTATTACTTTACCGTAAAAAAATTAGGTAAAAAAATTGATGATTATTATGTAACCAAAGCACTCCAATTATATCTTGAAGGTTTAAGTTTCCGTGAAATAGAAAGGATTATTGGCGTTTCACATGTGACTATCAGTTCGTGGATTAAGAAATACAATATCGTAAGACCACCCCATTCCGATTTCCATCCTGTTTATAAAGTTTTAAAGCAGAATGAGTTAATTGAATACATATCGAAAGAAGAAAATATTAAAGATTCTGGTTTAATTATCACTCAGTTTGCTGATAAATATATGTTGATTAAATGGGAACGGTTTAAAAAATAGATTTTAGAAGTTATGAGTTATTAATTATGAGTTATAACTTTATTTTATATAAATAAAATACATAATTAACTGTTTAATAAAAGATTATATATAAATCAGTCTAAAAATTTAACCACTTTAAAACTAATAATTCATAACTTAAATCTAATAACTATATTCTTATCATAAATATATATTAAATTTTCATAACTAAATTATTAATTACAATTTGGCTTTCACAAAATAACAGCCAAAAAATTAATAATTTATGAAGAAAATATTAAGTTTTATTGGATTAGCTTTAATCAGCAGTTCTGTATACGGCCAGGGATCTCCGGATTACGGAGGTGGTTTAAAAATAAATTTAAATCCTGAGGGAGATAAGTATGTAAGATTTATTTTATGGGATCAGTTCTGGATCAGGAACACCGAAATGAACCCCGGAAGTATGGTTGGAGGCGAACCAACAGACAATACGTGGAACTTGGGAAATCGTAGAGCACGTATTTTAGCCTACGCGCAAATCACGAAGCGTTACATGATTCTTACGCATTTCGGGATCAATAATCAGACTTTCATCAATGGTGGCGCAACAGGAACAACCGGAACAGGAGGTTACGGAAACGGTAAAAAACCACAGCTTTTCTTTCACGATGCCTGGAACGAATATGCAGTAATAATGCCGGGTGAAGCAGGTAAATTTAGTTTGACCTTAGGAGGTGGACTTCATTATTACATGGGACTTTCCCGTATGACAATGGCCTCCACACTGAACTTTCTGACTTTGGATTCTCCGGTTTTCAGTTGGCCTCTAATCGATAATTCAGACCAATTCGCAAGACAAATGGGTGTTTTCGCAAAAGGTAAATACGGAAAATTTGAATACCGAATGAGTTTAAATAAACCATTCGCAACAGATTTGACTCCAGCCAATACTTTAATTCCCGGAAACGAAGTCGCTGTTGACAATAATGGAAATCCGAACTGGTCTAAAGCGGGATATTTTGAGTACCAATTCCTCGATACAGAATCTAATCTTCTTCCTTTCAAAGTGGGTTCCTATTTGGGAACCAAAAGAGTTTTCAACGTCGGTGCAGGTTTTTACCATCAGGCCGAAGGAACACGAACTTCTCTCAATTCCAACATCGAAAAACACGACATTACCCTACTTTCTGTAGATGCTTTTGCCGATATTCCTTTGGGCGAAGCGAAAAATAAAATGGCTGTATCGGCTTATGCAGGATATTTCAACTACAATTTTGGTCCAAATTACATTAGAAATTTAGGAACCATGAATGTCGCAGCGAATGACCCGAATTTTGTCGGACAAAGAGCTTTAGCAGGTCCCGGAAATCTTCAACCGATGATTGGAACTGGAAATGTGGTTTATGCTCAGGCAGGATTATTACTACCAAGTCAGGCAGAAAAACCGAAAATCAGAATTCAGCCTTTTGCGGCTTACACATACAAAGATTTTGAAGCATTTGATAAGCCTTCTTCACAGTTTGATGTGGGAGCCAACTGGTTTTTAGACGGTCATCACGCAAAAATTACGACTCAATATTCTACAAGACCTGTTTATACAAGTCCGACAGAAAATCCTAAGTCTAAAGGAGAATTTATTGTACAGCTTCAGATTTACCTATAAAACTAATTCCATTTAATTTAATTAACAAAAAAATCTATTGATATGAGCGAACAACATCATGATGCTTACGAGAATATGACGGATAAGCAGAAAAACCGCACCATTTGGAGCGTGATCACCGCATCGTCCCTCGGAACTTTGATAGAATGGTATGATTTCTACATTTTCGGAAGTCTCGCAGTCGTTTTGGCGACCAAATTCTTTCCGGCAGACAATCCTACCGCAGCATTTTTATCTACATTAGCCACTTTTGCAGCAGGATTTGTGGTAAGACCTTTCGGAGCTTTGTTTTTCGGAAGATTGGGAGATATCATCGGAAGAAAATATACTTTCTTAGTTACCTTACTGATCATGGGATTCTCCACTTTCCTGATTGGATGTATTCCGGGATATGAAACCATCGGATTTATGGCGCCGGTTTTAGTTTTAATCTTAAGACTTTTACAAGGATTGGCTTTAGGAGGTGAATACGGCGGGGCAGCAACTTATGTTGCAGAATACTCACAGCCACACAGAAGAGGTTACTGGACTTCATGGATTCAAACTACCGCTACCGCAGGACTTTTCATTTCATTAATCGTGATTTTGATTACTAAAAACACACTTTCTGCAGAAGATTTTGATTCCTGGGGATGGAGAGTTCCTTTCTGGATTTCAATTTTGATGGTTGGGGTTTCTTATTTCATCAGAAAAAACATGAAAGAATCTCCGCTTTTTGCAAAAGCGAAAGCAGAAGGAAAAACATCAACCAATCCTTTAAAAGAAAGTTTTGGAAATAAATTCAACTTCAAATTTGTCTTACTGGCATTATTCGGAGCTGCGATGGGACAAGGGGTCATCTGGTACACAGGACAGTTTTACGCCATGAGTTTCTTACAAAAAGTAATGAACATCAATTCGATGCAGGTCGATTATCTGATGGCAACGGCTTTATTGATGGGAACACCTTTCTTCGTATTTTTCGGTTGGCTTTCAGATAAAATTGGTCGCAAAGCGATTATGATGACGGGAATGCTGGTCGCAATCTTAGCTTACAGACCCATTTACGATGCTATGTACAAAAGCGTGAACATTGAAGCGAAAACCGTGGCAGACAACGGAATTAAAGAAACGAGAGTCGCAACCATTCACAAAACTATTGCATCAGACAGCTTGGTTACATTTCATAAAGAAACTTCATTTACAGACGGAACTTTAATTAAAAAAGACAGTATCGTTCATTGGTCAGCAGCCGGTCCGGTTATGAAAGACGGAAAAGCGGAGGAGCCAAAAGTATCAACCTCAATTACGCTGAATGATGACACGAGATGGTATTTGGTTTTCCTTGTATTTATTCAGGTGATTTTTGTGACGATGGTTTACGGTCCGATTGCCGCATTTTTAGTGGAAATGTTCCCAGTGAGAATCCGTTATACTTCGATGTCGTTGCCGTATCATATTGGTAATGGGGTTTTTGGAGGATTACTGCCGGCTGTGGCAACCTATCTCGTAACTCAGGGAAAAGATGCGGGGCATGCAACATGGTATCTGGAAGGACTTTGGTATCCAATCGGCGTCGCAGCAGTCTGTTTGGTCATCGGGTTATTCTATCTTAAAAACAAGAACAATAATATCCACGATTAATAAGCGAAATCACTTAAAAATTTATTAATTTTAAATCTAACAAAATGGACGGATTAAAAAAAATATTAGGCATAGTTTGGATTTTAGTTGCCTTGGTGGTTGCATACTTCGGCATCACTGTAATGGGAATCCCAAAAATAACCTCAGGAAAACAGGAAGATCTTGTGTTCGGAATCATCATACTTTTTGTATTGGTACCGATTGTTTCAGGAGGAATGGCAATTTTCGGATATTATTCTCTAACTGGAGAATATTCTGATAACAAGCAGTAATTTATAAACGATGATTGATAATTGATGAATGATTTGCGTTCATCAATTATCTTTTATCAAAAAATTGAATAAAATTATTTCTTCCAAACATCCTTTGACAAACTCAGGATGACATGGGAATAGTTTTAGTCAATTTTAAATAAAAGTTTTCCTCCCTTTAGGGTTGGGAAAAGAAACTTTTAATGAAAACTGATTTGAAATCAAATAATATTAAAACATTCGAATCAATCAATTATCAATCATCATTCATCAATCATGAAAAAGCGTCACGAACAAAAGCTGATTATTCTGAGCGTAGGTTTACTTATCGCTTTCAGTATTCCCATTTCGTTGCTTTTCAACAGTGAAAGAGAAGTTTTTGGTTATCCAATGATTCTTGTTTATCTTTTTACAGTCTGGATGATTTCTATTATTATTTCTTTCGTAATCATAAAAAAATACGATGAGTAGTGTAGCATTATTTATTGTTGTTTTGATTTATCTCGCCCTTTTGTTCTTAGCTGCGCACCTCGCAGAGAAGAAGAAGAGTAAAATGTGGATCAACAACCCCTACATTTATGCGCTCTCACTTGCCGTATATTGTACAGCATGGACGTATTATGGCAGCATTGGTGTTGCAGCCAAAAGCGGACTCGACTATCTGACAATCTACATCGGTCCGATCATGGTCATTCCGGCGTGGATTTATATTAACACAAGGATTGTCCGAATTTCAAGAGTGAATAAAATAAGCAGTATTGCAGATTTTATTTCTTTGAGATATGGGAACAGCAGGAGTTTCAGCGCAATTATTACTTTGGTGTGTCTTTTTGCAATTATTCCCTACATCGGTCTTCAGATCAAAGCAATTTCAGAAACTTTTCACTTGGTAACAGAAACTGCGGTTTCAAAAAACCTTCTTACGGACAGTGCGACTTTCGTGGTTGTTCTCATTGCAGTTTTTGCCTCGTATTACGGAACAAGATATGTCGATGCCTCCGAAAAACGTTTAGGAATTATTTCAGCCATTGCTTTGGAGAGTTTTCTTAAATTATTTTTCATTATTATTCTCGGAGTTTTTGTGATTTACTATGTTTTTGACGGCTTCGGAGATATTTATCAGAAAGCTTCAAAATTTTCTGATTTTAAAGCTAAAAATACTTTCAACGGAATTGAAGGAGCCATGAACTGGATGGTGCTTTGCATGATTTCCGGAACAGCAATCTGTATTTTACCAAGACAGTTTCACACTGCGATTGTAGAAAACAGACAGGAAAAACACATCAAAACAGCAATCTGGTTTTTCCCTTTGTATCTTTTAATTTTTACCATTTTCATTTTTCCGATCGCTTGGGGCGGAAGATTAATTTTTGACGGACAAAATGTCAATCCCGAGTTCTACTCTATCCTCATTCCTCAATATTTTGATAATACTTTAATTACAGTTTTAGTTTTTTTGGGAGGTCTAAGTTCGTGCATTTCGATGATTATTATTTCGGCGATTACTTTGTCGATCATGCTTTCAAACAATTTAATTATTCCTTACGGATTACTCGGAAAATTTAAAGCTGAAAATGAAGTTCAAAACAACCGAAACATTACCAACATCCGTAAATTCTCGATTTTCGGACTGGTTATTTTAGCTTTTGCCTTTTACAAATATTTTATTCTGAAAACGTCACTCGATTCTGTAGGATTGATTTCATTTGTGATGATTGCACAGCTTGCACCATCATTTTTCGGAGCCATTTTCTGGCGTCGCGGAAGTTACAAAGGTGCTGTAACGGGCTTGATTGCAGGTTTGATCATCTGTTATTTCGGTTTAATTATTCCGCAATATTATTTCTCATACAATTCTGAGCTGAAAGGAGTTTTAAGAGAAATGTATGATGCTTTTGACTTTTTCAAAATATCTTTTCTGGGACACATTCCTCAGATTTTCTTTTGGTCTATTTTGACAAATACTGCCCTGTTCACCATACTTTCCGTAAGCATGAAAGGAAATTACCGTGAAAGAAATTTCGCCGAATTGTATGTTGATATCGACAAATATATTCAAAACCACGAAAATGCTTTCATTTGGAGAGGAACCGCTTATATTTCTGATATTCAAAACATTCTGGAACGTTTTTTAGGTAAAAAGAAAACCGAACAGGCAATGCGGATTTTCAATATTAAATACAATATCGATTCGCAAACTGAAACTGCAGATTCAAGATTTATTAAGTTTTCTGAAAACCTTTTAGCAGGAAGAATCGGGACGGCTTCGGCAAAAATTCTGATTGAGGGGGTGACCAAGGAAGATAAAATTTCATTAAAAGAAGTCTTAAATATTTTGGAGGAATCAAAAGAAAATATCACTTTAAATAAGAAATTAACTGAAAAATCGGAAGAATTAAAACAACTTTCCAACGACCTGAGTGCAGCTAATGAAAATCTGATTGTAAAAGACCGTCAGAAAGATGATTTTCTGGATTCTGTTGCGCATGAATTGAGAACGCCGATTACGGCAATTCGTTCTGCAGGAGAAATTTTGGCGGATGACGACGATATTCCTTTAGATATTAAAAGAGAATTTTTAAATAACATCATCACAGAGTCTGATCGATTAAGCGAAATCATCAACGACATTTTATATCTGGATAAACTTCAACACGGCGAAATTGCTTTAAATATTCAGGAAAATAATATTATTGAAACCTATAAAAAGGCTTTAAATCCAATTCTGCATTTAATTCAGCAGAAATTCATTCATGTGAGCGAGGTTGATTTATTGAATCATTATCTGTTTGAATATGATGAAGCAAGATTTATTCAGTTATTTCAGAATATCTTAGGAAATGCCCTTAAATTTACCGATGAACAGGGAATTATTCAGACCAAGCTTTCAGAAAAAGATGACGATTTAGTTATTAAAATTTTTAACACCGGAAAAAATATTCCGGAAGAAGATTTGGAAATGATCTTCGATAAATTTTATCAGTCTAAAAACCAAAATATCATTAAACCTATCGGAAGTGGCCTTGGATTGGCAATTTCAAAAAGAATCGTCGAAGCCCACAACGGAAATATTAAAGCAGAAAACAGCGGATTGGGTGTGACGTTTACCATCACCCTGCCGATGAAAAATATTAAAATTAATGAAGTTGAACATTAACGAAGAAACACAATGAAAAAGATCTTAATCGCCGACGACGAACACAAAATATTAATGTCATTGGAATACAGTTTCAGGAAAATCGGTTACGAAGTTTTCATCGCCAGAGACGGAACAGAGGTTTTGGAATTTCTAAAAACAATCGTTCCTGACGTGATTTTGCTCGACATTATGATGCCAAATCTCGATGGCTACAGCACGTTGGAAGAAATAAAAAAGAATGAAAATTTAAACAGTACAAAAGTTTTGTTTCTCAGTGCCAAAAACAACCCTAAAGACATTGAAAAAGGTCTTGAAATGGGAGCAGATGCATACGTTACAAAACCGTATTCGATCAAAAAACTGATTCAGCAGATTGAGGATTTGCTGACTAATTAAACGCCGTGTCATTGCGAGGAACGAAGCAATCTGTTGAAGATGAGATTGCTTCATTCCTCGCAATGACAGAAACACAAAATAATTATGAACGCAGATAATCTATTTAAACAAAGCATAGAAAACAAAGAGCAGTTCTGGAAAGAGCAGGCGAAGGAAATTTCGTGGTTTGAATTTCCCGAAACCATTATTTCAAAAGACGAAAACAACTACACCCAATGGTTTGCAGACGGAAAACTGAATATGTCTTATCTCTGCATCGACAAGCATATTGAAGATGGTTTCGGGGAAGAAACTGCGATTGTTTACGATTCTCCCGTTACGAATCAGAAAATAAAATACACTTTCAATCAGGCTAAAGAAGAAATTTCAAAATTAGCAGGCGGACTGGTTTCTTTAGGTTTAAAAAAAGGCGACACTGTCGTGATTTACATGCCGATGATTCCGCAGACTCTTTTTGCAATGCTAGCTTGTGCGAGAATTGGTGTGATTCACAATGTTGTTTTCGGAGGTTTTGCGCCGCACGAATTGGTAGTAAGAATCGATGATTGCAAACCTAAAGCTTTAATTACAGCCACCGCAGGAATTGAAATTGCAAAAAGAATTCCTTATCTGCCTTTAGTTGAGAAAGCGATCGAATTAGCTCAGGATAAAGTCGATAACATTATTGTTTTTAATAGAAAATTAGTCGACAATCAACATGAAATGTTTGAAGGCATCATTGATTATGAAGAATTGGTCGAAAAATCCGAGCCTGCAGATTGTGTTTCGGTAGAATCCAATCATCCACTCTATCTTTTATACACTTCAGGTACGACGGGCAAACCGAAAGGAATCACAAGAGATACAGGTGGTTATGCTACGGCTTTGAAATTTTCCATGAAATATATTTATGGAATTGAGCAGGGCGAAACTTTTTGGGCGGCTTCCGATTTTGGCTGGGCGGTCGGTCACAGTTACAGCGTTTATGGCCCATTAATTAACCGAAACACAACAATTATTTTCGAAGGTAAACCGATTATGACTCCAGATGCAGGAACGTTTTGGAGAATTATCTCTGAATACAAAGTTTCGGCAATGTTTACAGCTCCAACAGCAATCAGAGCTATTAAAAAAGAAGATCCGAACGGAGAACTGGTTAAAAAATACGATTTAAGCCATTTCAAAAAACAGTTTCTGGCAGGTGAACGTTGTGATGTTGCAACTTTGGATTGGTTTGAAAAACATATTGGAGTTCCCGCAATCGATCATTGGTGGCAGACAGAATCGGGCTCGCCGATGCTGGGGTTACTGACTTTTAATGAAGATTATAAAATAAAAAGAGCTTCCGCTGGAAAACCCATTTCAGGTTACGATATTAAAATTTTTGACGAAAATGGCTTTGAACTCGATGAGCATAAAGAAGGCTATCTTGTCATCAAGCTTCCCCTTCCGCCCGGCGCAATGCTGGGAATATGGAATGATTACGAACGTTTTGAGAAAAGCTATTTATCACAATACAAAGGCTATTATTTTTCAGGAGACGGTGCCATAAAAGATGAAGATGGTTATATTTTCATCACAGGACGGGTTGATGATGTCATCAATGTTGCCGGTCACCGTCTTTCCACCTCAGAAATGGAAGAAATTGTCTCCTCTCACCACGATGTTGCCGAATGTGCCGTTGTAGGAGTTGATGATGATCTTCGTGGACAGGTTCCTTTTGCAACAGTAGTTTTAAAAAATGGTGCTGAAATTTCAGAAGAAGCTGTAGAAAAAGAAATCATTCTTAAAGTCAGAGAAAAAATTGGTGCAGTTGCCTTCCTGAAATCTGTGATGGTGGTAAAAAGACTTCCAAAGACACGTTCGGGAAAGATTTTAAGAAAATTGATCAGAACGATTATTGATAGTAAAGAATTTCAGATTCCATCGACGATTGATGATGAGAAGATTATTGATGAATTGAAGGAAAAGATTCAACAGTACAGAAGTAAGTAATGGAAATTATTAAAGCAAATATCCATGACCATAAAATTTTGACTGAGATTACATAAAAGTCAAAGGCATATTGGGGGTATTCGAATGAGCAAATGGAAGAATGGTCTGATTTGCTTACCATAAAAGAGGAATACATTAAAAATAATGAGGTTTATAAATTATTGATCAACAACTCAACGGTTGCTTATTATTCTTACTTCAGTATCAATGAAAATACCGTAAAGCTTGATAATTTATTTGTTTTACCTGATGAAATTGGAAAAGGTTATGGTAAATTATTAATGAATGATTTCATTTCAAAAATAAAACAAAGCAAAACCAAAAGAATACTTCTGGATGCCGACCCAAATGCCGAAAAATTTTATGAAAGCTTCGGGTTTACAAAAATTGGACAAGTTGAAACATCCATAAAAGACAGATTTCTACCAATCATGGAACTTCAAATAAATACAATTGTTGATAATTAATTTAATTAAAAAGTTTGTATTATATAAGTGAAACGGCTCTGTGAGACTTAAAGCAGCATTAATTTTAAAAAGCTTTGTGACCTTCTTGTTCAAAGTAAAACACAACAAAATAATTTAAATAATAAATAATTCTAAAAAGAAAAAGTATGAGAAATTACGTGATAGAAGATTTACCGCACTACTTTGAAGAGTACAAAAAATCTATAAAAAATCCGAAAAAATTCTGGGATAAAGTGGCTGACCAAAATTTTGTCTGGTACCAAAGATGGAGCAAGGTGGTAAAATATGATATGAATGAGGCAAAAATCACTTGGTTTAAAGATGCTAAATTAAATATCACCAAAAACTGCCTCGACCGACATCTTTCGGTGCGTGGCGAAAAAACTGCCATCATCTGGGAACCCAACGACCCGAAAGAAGATGCTCAACATATTTCCTACAACGAATTGTACGAAAGAGTCAACAAAACTGCGAATGTTCTGAAAGATATGGGCATCGAAAAAGGCGATAGAGTCTGCATCTATCTTCCGATGATTCCTGAACTGGCAGTTACGATGTTGGCATGTGCGAAAATCGGAGCAGTTCACTCTGTTATTTTTGCAGGATTTTCGGCTTCTGCGGTAGTTTCGAGAGTAAATGACTGCGGTGCAAAAATGCTGATTACTTCAGACGGAAGTTACAGAGGCAATAAGGTTTTAGATTTAAAATCAATCATTGACGAAGCTTTAGAAAAATGTCCGACTGTTGAAAAAACTCTGGTGGTCAAAAGAACCAACAACGAGGTGAAAATGAAAGAAGGCAGAGATTTCTGGATGGCTGATCTGTATGAAAAAGCTTCTGCAGATTTTGTGACGATCATCATGGATGCTGAAGATCCACTGTTTATTCTGTACACTTCAGGTTCTACAGGAAAACCAAAGGGAATGCTTCACACTTCCGCCGGTTATATGGTGTATTCGGCTTACACATTTAAAAATGTGTTCAACTATCAGGAAAATGATATTTATTGGTGTACCGCAGATATCGGCTGGATTACCGGACACTCTTACATTCTTTACGGGCCTTTATTGAATGGTGCAACCACCGTTATTTTCGAAGGAGTTCCCACTTATCCTGAACCGGACAGGTTTTGGGAAGTTATTGAAAAACATAAAGTTACTCAATTCTATACTGCACCAACTGCAATTCGGTCTTTAGCAAAAGAAAGTGCTGAATGGGTTGACAAACACGATTTAAGTTCATTGAGAGTCATCGGATCTGTTGGAGAACCTATTAACGATGAAGCATGGCATTGGTTTAACGATCACGTGGGAAGAAAAAAATGCCCAATTGTTGATACGTGGTGGCAAACAGAAACCGGTGGAATTATGATTTCTCCTATCCCATTTGTGACACCGACAAAACCTACGTACGCAACGCTTCCTTTGCCAGGAATTCAGCCAGTTTTGATGGATGATAAACGTAATGAAATCACAGGGAATCAGGTGACAGGAAATCTCTGCATCCGTTTTCCGTGGCCGGGAATTGCAAGAACAATTTGGGGTGATCATCAAAGATATAAAGAAACGTATTTCTCAGCATTTCCGGGGAAATATTTTACTGGTGATGGTGCTCTGAGAGATGAAGTCGGTTATTACAGAATTACAGGTCGTGTGGATGATGTTGTGATTGTTTCCGGACACAATTTGGGAACTGCACCAATTGAAGACAGCATCAACGAACATCCGGCGGTGGCAGAATCTGCGATTGTTGGTTTCCCACACGATATCAAAGGAAGTGCTTTGTACGGTTTTGTGATTTTAAAGGATTCAGGATCAGATAGAAAGCAGGAAAATTTGGTTAAAGAAATTAATCAGTTGATTTCAGATCAGATTGGGCCGATTGCTAAACTGGATAAAATTCAGTTCGTTTCAGGGCTTCCGAAAACCCGTTCTGGAAAGATTATGCGCAGAATTTTACGAAAAATTGCCGAAGGAGATTTCTCTAATTTTGGAGACACTTCTACTCTATTAAATCCTGAAATTGTGGAGGAGATTAAAAATGAGAGAATTTAATTTTATTTAAATAATTTAGAGCCTGTTTAATTTTTTAGATAGGCTTTTTTAATTTAAAACTTTAATAATGAAACTGATATACCTTTTAATTGTACTACTGTCACTGCAATCATGTGAGAAAAAAGAACTTAATGAAGATGAAATTTTAGAAATTATACATTCAAATGAAGGTTATGAAAATATGAATCTCAAGAAGGTTTTTTTAACAGGTAACGAATTCGTAGATTCATTAAAAGATTTTAGAAGAATCCTTAATGAAGAAAATTTTAAACCAATCTATGAAGCTGATTTTAACAATGACGGTAAAAAAGACTATTTGGTAAATCTTGCTTATCCAATAGTTTCAGATATTAATAATGTTGTTAAGCCTCACACAAGCGAACATAATTATAATTCTGCATTACTAATAAGTGATAATGATGGTTACAAAGTTTTAAATCCGGGAAAAGGTAAAGTTTATGAAATTGTTGCATCAAAAACAATCAAATTAAAAAACCAACCCTTAATTAAACTGATTTCTTATAATCAAGGCTTCGATGATTCTTATCATATATTTGATATCGATACTTTGATGATTAAAAATAATATATTGACTGAATACAATTCTAACAATCAAAAACACAAAATTCACAAAATAATTTTCACACAAAGCGAAGGTTATTCTCCTTTAAGAGTTTATCAATTAACATTAACGAAAGATTCTGTAACTCTCAATTCTGACAGCTATCAAAATTTGCACGGAGATTTTTTCGGAAATAATCATTCGAGTTTTCAAAAGTTAGCAAACCATTTAAATGAAATTAATTTTTTAAAACTAAGGGAAAGATCTCTATTTCCATGCTGTAATGAATCTTCAGCAGAAACCGAAATCTTTTTCGACAATGGAAAATCAAAAAAAATTCATGACTACAACGGGAAGGGAAATTTAGGGTTAATGAATTTTTATGAGATGGTTAAAAGAATAGTTGAAACCGAAAATTGGAAGAAAGAAAAATAATAGACATTATCTTAAATAATAATAAATTTTTATAGATAAAATAATAAATATCAATTTTATTTAAATTTTAAATAATTATATCCAAATTATTCTTATCTTTAAACAACCAATATAAAACAAAATATTATGTCTACAATTATTACCGGTGTTTTCCAAAGACACAGCGACTATAAGAGACTCGAAATCGAGCTTGAAATGGCTGGTTTCGATAATGCAGACTACATTGTATATATCACAGAAAGTCATCACGATTCGCCTTACATGACAAGCGTTCAGATTACAAATCCTGAACAGGCAACAGAGGTAAAGAAGGTTTTTGCGGAGAATTCTGTGCTAAAGACTTACCACATTGAAAACATGAGCATCAGTCAGGCATCATATGCTACCGTAAAAAAGTACATAGATGCTAAAAACAAAACCGAAATTCACGCAAGTCCGGATTTTAGATTCAAAGGTGCCACCGAAGGCATGGACTCTGAAGTGAAATTTTGAAAAAACTAATTCATAAACTAATAACCATAATCCGCAGCCAAAAAACTGCGGATTTTTTGTTGGTTTTAAATTGATAACTGTGTTTATTTTTCGTATTTTCGTCTATACAAAGCCTTGAAAAATGAGTTATGATTTGGAACAGGAGAATAAAGAAATTCTCGCGAGATATAAAGATCTGATTTCTAATACCTACCGTACTTTAGATGAAGAACACAACAAACTGATAAGAAAGGCTTTTGATATTGCTTTGGATGCTCACAAAGACCAAAGAAGAAAATCCGGAGAACCCTACATTTATCATCCCATCGCTGTAGCAAAAATTGTGGCTACAGAAATCGGTCTGGGAGCTACATCGATTGCCTGTGCATTGCTGCATGATGTAATTGAAGATTCTGATTATACGTTTGAAGATTTACAGAAAATATTCGGGTCAAAAATTGCGGAGATTGTGAATGGTCTTACCAAAATTTCGATCATGAACCATCAGAATATTTCGGTTCAGTCTGAAAATTACAGAAAACTTCTTCTCACGCTTTCCGAAGATTTCAGGGTGATTCTTATTAAAATTGCAGACCGTCTTCACAACATGCGTACGCTGGAAAGTATGGCGCCCGACAAACAGAAAAAGATTGCTTCCGAAACCGTCTACATCTACGCTCCGATGGCGCACCGTTTAGGTTTATATAACATTAAATCTGAGCTTGAAGACCTCTCGCTTAAATATAATAATCCGGAGATTTACAATGAGATTACTTCAAAACTTGAACTTGCCAAAGAATCTCGTGAAAAATATATCGAAGAATTTAAAAATGAAGTTACCGCAAGGTTAAAAGACGAGGGCTTGAATTTCAGCATCAAAGGCAGGGCAAAAGCCATCTCTTCGATTTATAGAAAAATGCTGAAACAGGGCGTTTCTTTTGAAGAAGTTTATGATAATTATGCCATTAGAATTACCTATAAATCTGATGCTAAAAACGAGAAATTTCTCGCCTGGAAAATCTATTCTATTGTAACGGATGTTTACCATTCAAACCCATCCAGAATGAGGGACTGGATTACCCAACCCCGTTCTACAGGATACGAAAGTCTGCACTTAACCGTTTTGGGACCAGACAGAAAGTGGATTGAAGTTCAGATCCGTTCTGAAAGAATGGATGATATTGCTGAGAAAGGCGTCGCAGCCCATTATAAATACAAAGAAGGCTACAAACAAAGCACCGAAGACCGTAATTTTGAAAAATGGGTTACGGAAATCAGAGATGTTCTTGAACAGCAGCAAAACCTTAGTACATCAGAGCTTTTAGATAATATTAAACTCAATCTTTACTCAAAAGAAGTTTTTGTTTTCACTCCCAAAGGCGAAATTAAAATCCTTCCAACCAACGCTTCTGCTTTGGATTTTGCGTTTTCTGTGCATTCAGATTTAGGAATGAAATGTTTGGGAGCAAAAATTAACGGTAAGCTCGTTCCGATTTCCTACAAACTTCAAAACGGAGATCAGATTGATATATTATCTTCTCAAAATCAAAAGCCAAAATCTGACTGGCTGGAGTTTGTAGTTACTTCAAAAGCTAAATCTAAAATCAAAGGTTTTCTGAATTCACAGAAAAACACTTTGGTTGATGAAGGAAAAGAAATTCTTCAAAGAAAACTTCGTCACGCGAAAATCAATTTTAATGATGAAGAAATCAACAAACTTCAGAAGTTCTTCAATCTTAAAACTTCCCAAGAGTTATTTTTAAAATTCCAAAGCAACGAGTTAGATGTCAGTAGTTTAAGAAAATACATTGAAAGTAAAAATGTATTTAATAATTTACTTTCAAGATTCAGAAAATCGCCAACCAAAAACGTTCATTACGAAGAGCCGAAAGAGCAGAATCTCGATATGATTGTTTTTGGAAAAGATGAAGAAAAACTGAATTATTCTTATGCTAAATGCTGTACCGTAATACCGGGAGACAAAATTTTTGGATTTATTACCATTTCAGAAGGAATAAAAGTTCATCTGGACACTTGTCCGAATGCAATTAATCTAAGAGCACAATACGATTACCGTGTAATTCCTGCAAAATGGGTCAATGAAGAAAGCTTTAAAAACAGAGTGAAAATCGAGATTGAAGGTCTTGACAGAATGGGAATGATCAATGACATTACCACCGTAATCAGCGGTGCGATGGGCATGGATATGAAAAGTATGTCTATTGAATCCAACGATGGGATTTTTACAGGAAACATCAACCTCGAGGTAAAACATACGGGACAGCTGGAAGAAACCTTTAAAAAACTGAAAGACATCAACGGAGTTTCAAGAGTGAGAAGAATGTAAAATATGAACCTTAGCGTTTACTTTATTAAATTCCTGAAAAGCAGCCGTTCGTCAGGAATTCTATTGATATTTTGTGTTGCAACAGCTTTATTGATTGCCAATTCATCAATGAACGACAGTTTCAATAATATTCTGGATTATAAACTCGGAGCTGATAATTTACATTTAAAATTCTCTGTCAGCACATGGATTAATGATGGTTTAATGGCCATCTTCTTTCTTTTGGTAGGCTTGGAAATTAAGAGAGAAATTCTGGAAGGCGAACTTGCCTCATTTAAAAAAGCTTCACTTCCTATTTTCGCTGCGGTTGGCGGAATGCTGGTTCCTGCTTTGATTTTTCTGGCATTTAATTTTAAAACAGATTTCAGCAATGGCTGGGGAATTCCGATGGCGACAGATATTGCATTTTCGCTTGCAATTATTTCGCTTCTCGGTAACAAAGTTCCTGCTTCTTTAAAGATCTTTTTGGCAGCTTTGGCGATTGTGGATGATCTCGGGGCGATTTTAGTGATTGCATTTTTTTATACAGAATCAATCCATTTTTTAAGCCTTTTGATCTCTTTCGGAATCGTGGGATTGCTGGCTTTACTTAATTATCTGAAAGTTAAAAAGATAGTTTTCTATCTGATTTTAGGAACTTTTTTATGGTACTTTTTGCATCAGTCAGGTATTCATGCAACGATTGCGGGAGTTCTTTTAGCATTTACCATTCCAACAAATAAATCATCTGTAATTCCCTCTCCTCTTGAAAAACTTGAACACCAGCTTCATATTCCCGTTAACTTTTTAATTATGCCCATATTTGCTTTGGCAAACACCAATATTCATTTTGAAAACGGTATGATTGAAGGTTTAACGAATAGTTTAAGCCTCGGAATTATCTTTGGTTTAGTAGTCGGAAAGCTCTTAGGCATCAATCTATTCTCATTTTTAGCCGTAAAGTTAAAATTGAGCAGCCTTCCCGAGCATAGCAGTTGGAGACAGATGGCTGGTGTTGGTTTACTTGCGGGAATTGGTTTTACAATGTCGATTTTTATAGCTTTGCTTTCGTTTAAAAATGAAATACAGATTCAGAATGAAGCTAAATTTGCTGTGTTAATTGCTTCTTTCATTGCTGCAATTTCCGGAGTTTTAGTTTTAAAAATGAAATCTTCAAAAATTCAGAAAAATTCCAATGATTAATTTTTGGTAACACTCCACGTTCCTTTTGAACTTCCCATTTCCCAGGTTCCGCTTTTGTTCTGCAAATTTCCGTAAATGATAAAGCCCTGAGGTGATTTGACTGTTGTATTGAAAGATGATCCTATAAGACTGGTCCAGTAAGAATCTGTGCTACTATTTGCACTTCTTGTCACTCCCACAGAAGCATCTTTTGCAACATTTACTGTAAGACTTCCGCTGATGTCGCCGGAGTAAGTTCCCGTATATTTACCCATAAATTCTGAGGTAAAATTTTCCTGCGCTCTTTTTTCTTCGGCCTGATCGAGAATGTGCTGACAAGACTGTAAACTTGTTAAGGTGCAAATCAGAAATAATTTAATTGTCAGTTTTTTCATCATTATCTTTTTTATGCTTTAATTCAATTTTGCGAATGTGTTCTTCGTCGCTATCAAAATTGGGCTCAAATGTAGTAGAAATATATTGATCGGCTTCATTTTTCAATTCATCGGCAAGCAGTTTTTCAACCCTCAGTTTTCTTAATGCCATATTCAATTCATTCCCGAAAAGAAGCAGATAAACATTCACGTTAATCCAGACCATTAATAAAATCATACTTCCGATGGAACCGTACAAAACGTTATATCTGGCAATATTCTTCACATAAAGCGTAAAAAAATAAGTCGTAAGAATAAATAAAACTGTCGTAAGAATAGCTCCCGGAACTGCCTGTCTGAATCTTACAATTTTCACAGTTCCCAACCAATAAAATAACGTTAAAAGCAAAAAGAAAAATACCGGAAATGATATAAAACCAATTATTGCAGAAAGGTTTTTCGTCAGCCACGTAATATTGTCAATCGGTGTAAAAAGCTTCATCACAACTTCTACATAATAAACTCCGAAAAGTGCAAGAAAAACTATGGTTACAAAACCGATTGTTATAAAAAAAGATAGAATAAATTCCTTTACATCGCTCAGTTTTTCTTCAGACTTCTCGTTGAAGCCACTGATCAGTGCAAAAGTTCCGTTGGTGGCAAAGATCAAGGCGATAAGAATTGTCAAATTACTGATTCCCTTCATATTAGGAATAATACTGTCTTCAATATACGATCTCACATCTCCTTCAATATTGCTCGGGAAAATATTGTGCAGTAAAATTTCAAAAATATAAAACTGGAGTTTGTCGTAATGAGGCATGTAGGGTAAAACCGAAAGCAGGAACAGTACAAAAGGGAAAAGACTTAATGTAAAGTTCCAAGAAATTCCGGCTGCTTTTCTTCCGATTCTGTCTTTAAAAACTCCGGCAAAATAAATCTGAAACATTTCCCAAAGAGAAATTCCCAGCACCGGAATATGAATGTCATCAAAGAAGTTCTGAATCTTCAAAAATATCGCAGGAGTTTTAATTGCCATGTTTCTTTTTAAAATTATTAAATTTTTCTTCGGCTTTGTTAAATGTTTTCTCTACAAATTTCGGATTATTAAACCGAATACCAAAACCTATTCTCGCCTGCCAGTGTGTGAATGAGTAAAAGTTTTCATTGGTATTGTTCGTCCAGTTCATCATCCCCGAAACTCCTGCGAAAAATCTGCCATTGTCATAGCCAAATCTTCCGGCTGAATTCAGACCAAAATTAAAATCATGAAAACGTTCAGAAATAATCCTTGCGTAATAAATCTGCGGATAAATTTCAGCAATGACATACCAGTTTTTACCGAAAACACGCTGCATTCCCACACCGGATTTGATTGCAATTTTTAAATCTCTGGAAGGCGAATCCTCTTGTGGATCTGTGATTTCAACATCCTGAAACCGGACGGTATTAGTGTTTCTCATGATGTTGTACTGATAAGCAAGACCGCTCATAACAATCCATTCATTTTTTGCAGGCTGATACGTCATGTTGGTAAACGAGCGGTAATTTTCCTTATTTCCTTTCCATAAATAACTGGTTTCGCCCTGAAATGAAAGATATTCGGCGCTGGGGAAGATAAAATTATCAGTAAAATCAATTGGAGGAGCGTCTGATGCTGAAATATCATTAAAAAACCTTTTGCTGTCAGCAAGATACAGACCTTTCATCATGCTCAAACCTACAAACTGCCGAAATTTTGATGTTGGAAAAAATGCAAATCCAAGATTAAAATATTTCGTTTTTCCTTTCAGCTGATCATCATTGTTTATGGATAAAAACTTCGGTGCAAACGAAAATGTGGCATCGATGAAACGGTATCTCAGGAAAAATTCTGCGTAAAAAGCATCATTAGCTTTCAGTTCGTAGAGATTGTTTTTGTAGGTAAGTCCAAAAGTATTATCAATAAAATTGGTTCCGGCAACGATAGATACTGTATTTTTTGCAGTACTGAAATTCTGAGTCAGAGAATCAGTTTCCTGAGATTTGAAAAACGCAGAAATAAACAGCCAGAAAAAAATATATTTCAGTTTCAAAAGAGAAGTGTTTTCAAAGTAAAAATAAACATTTAAAATGACTTTGATTATTGAATGGATTATAAACTCTATCAAAATAAATATCTTTGCAGTATAAAAATTCTACAATGCGTATTTCACTCCTTTGCATCGGTAAAACAGACGATAAAGAAATCAATTCTCTTATTCAGTATTATCTTACCCGTCTGCCGAGACACTGGAATTTTGAAATCACTGAAATTCCCGATATCAGAAATGCCAAAAATCTAACGCCGGAACTTTTAAAAAAGGAAGAAGCAAAATTATTTTTAAATCATATCGACAAAACCGATTTGGTTATTCTTTTGGATGAAAAAGGAAAACAGTTCACCAGTCGTGAGTTTTCCCAGAAGATTGATGTCTGGATGAACTCTTCAGTGAAAAAAGTACATATTTTAATTGGTGGAGCTTATGGTTTTTCCGAAGAAATATACAGCAGAGCCAACGAAAAAATGTCATTATCGAAAATGACATTTACACACCAGATGATCCGGTTATTTATCGTTGAACAGCTGTATCGCGCAGATCAGATTTTACAGGGAAAACCTTATCATAACGATTAATTATTTTGTAGTTACTGCAATTACTTCTTTGATTCCTTTTTCTTTGTACTTCTTTTTTACAGAATCATCCAAGAGAACTTTTACGTTTTTCACATCTACTCCTTTTAGTTCTTTAAGGTCACTTAATGAGCTTTCATTTTTATCAATTAAAATCAATGTAGTGGCTTTAAGCTCTGGAGAGGCTTCGTGTCTTTTTACCGTATTTCCCAATAATGAATTGGTGTTTATTGCCAATTCGTTTTTAGTTTCCTGAGCGAAAGCAGTATTTGAAGTTGCTAAAGTCATCACAAAAGTGGATGATAAAATAAGTCTTGATAGTGTTTTCATAATTTAAAATATATCTTTAATTAGTGATATTTTTCAAATATACGAAAGACTTACAATAAATTTAAAACATTAATTTTATTTAACAGTTTTTAGCATTCATTAATTCCCATATTTACGAATTAACCTTTCATACAAAGCTGTCTTTTTGCTTCACCTACAACAAAAGCAACAGAATTCGCAATATTAAAACTCCTAATCAGTTTAGACATTGGAATCGTCAGGTGATTTTCAAAACGGTCTAAAACCTCTTTGCTCAAACCTTTACTTTCTTTCCCGAAAACCAACCAGTCGCCATCCTGAAATTCTATTTCCAAATATGATTTTTCGGCATGCGAACTCATCAGAAAAACACGTGACAAATCCAGAATATTTTTCATCCATTCATCTACATTTTGGTATTCTGTAACATCCAGATGAACCCAATAATCTAACCCCGAACGTTTCAGGTTTTTATCATCAATCAGAAATCCCAAAGGATGAATAAGATGTAAACGGCTTTCGGTTCCAACACAAAGTCTACCAATATTTCCTGTGTTGTTGGGGATTTCAGGTTCTACAAGAACGATATTTAACATGAATAAAAAATAATTTTGAAGAAAAGTAAATCAGATCTTTACTGAGTTTTTTTTGTACATTTTAATGCATAATCCGGTAAAAGAAATTTTTCGTGACCTAAAGCTATGGCTTTATCTAAATTTTCGCAGGCTTCTTTAGGTTTTGCCGTTTCAAATAAAATTGCAGCTTTTGTAACGTAAGATTGAGAAAATTTAGAATCAATAGAAATTGATTTATTGACGTCTTTTAAAGCTTCTTTGTACTTTTTCATCTGAGCATAAACCTCTGCTCTTCCGTTGTACAAAAGAGATTCCGGTCGTTCAGCAAGAAGTTTATTGTAGTCGGCAAGTGAACCTTCAAGATCTCCCGAACGTCTTTTCAGCGTTGCCAAACCTGTTTTTGCAAATAAATTGTCTGGAGCGAATGTAAGAATGTAGTTCAAATCTTTTAAGGCAAGATCTTTTTTACCCATATTTTCGTAAACTTTAGATCTCAAAAGATAAAGATTGGTATTCTGTTCATCAACTTTAAGTCCGGAATTGATATATTCCAGCGCTTTTGGGCGGCTGCCCTTTGTGTTGTGCAGTGCTGCAAGATTTTCATAAACAGATACAGACAAAGGGTTTGTAATTAAAGCAGATTCAAAAGACTTGAACGCTGCAGAGGTTTTACCAAGTCTTCGCTGTGCTGTTCCCAGCTGAATGTAATAATCTGATTTGAATTTCTGAATCAGTTCTTTATCTGCCAAAATCTGATACTGTTTTTCTGCACATACGTAATCGTTTTTGCGCATACAGTCTTCTGCAAGTTTTTTGTCCTGCGCACTAATACAGGTCATTGAAAGTAATGCTGTACCTAAAAAAAATAGTTTTGCTGTCATTGAGATATGGTTTGTTTGTTGATCACTTTTTTAGCGAGTAAAGCAAATACTACTCCCACCAAAGATCCTGCAAACGCCCCAACCAAAATATCTCCCGGGAAATGTACGCCCAAATAAATTCTGCTGTATGATACGACAGCCGCCCAAAAGAAAACAAAATAAGGCAGCCATTTGATTTTTTTTCCTAATAAAACTGTCAGATAAGATGCTAAAAAGAAAGTATTGGACGCATGTGCAGAATAAAAACCGTGCTCTCCGCCACATTTTACAATTCTCATTAAACCCTGTAATGATGGGTCATGGCAAGGTCGTAACCTCTGAATTCCATGTTTAAAAACACCCGCCATTTGATCTGAAACAGTTGTTCCAATTGCCACAAAAATTAAAATGAATATAAAAGATTTAAGCTTGAAATTTTTGTAAAGAAAATAACAGAAAATAGCATAAAGCGGAATCCAGATGAATGTTTTTGATATTAAAATCCAAAACTGGTCAAACGGCTGGCTTCCAAGAGTATTCAGGTACAGAAATATCTCTTTGTCTTCTAAAACTATTTCTTCCATTATCTGCTTACAGGCCCTTCGTAAGTCTCGTCTTCAGAAGGCTTTATTAAAGGTTTATTATCTGTGAACTCGTTTGGTACTGCATTTTTAAGCTCATCATCCAAATTATTTAAAGGATTGTATTCTTTGGCAGCATCTTTTATTTTATCAATTTCTTTTTTGATATCTGAAACCGGATTATCGGCTTCTTTCATAATTTCTGTTTTGATGTCTTCTACAGCACCACGCATCTTTCTCACGCCTGCGCCCAAATCACGGGCAATAGACGGAAGTTTATCCGGACCGAACAAAACCACAATCGCCAAAACGATGAGAGCCATTTCTCCAAAACTTAATTCCATTTTGTAAAAATACAAAAGATTCAATATAAATCTTTAGTTTAGGTTTAAATTTAAAAATATTTTAAGATTTCTTTTTCTCAAAAGCGTAGTAGGTAATCACCACACTCACAGCCATCATGATAAAAGCTAAGAAAAACGGAGCACCTGGAAATCTGAATTCTGCATTTCTCTCACTGAATTTATAGAACAGATAAGTCATTAAAGGTGGTCCTATTGCCGCTGTGATACTCATTAAACCCGTCAAAGCACCTTGCAATTCGCCTTGCTCTTTTGCATCAACATTTTTGGAAATGACAGACTGTAAAGCCGGGCCACAAATCCCTCCTAAACAGTAAGGAATCAAAATCACAAACATCATCCATCCTTCTGTAGCGAATGAAAAGAAAAGCATTCCTACTGCATAAAAAGCAAGTCCGAGATAAATACTTTTGTATTCACCCAATTTGGGAGTTGTATATCTTATCAAAACTCCTTGTACCAAAGCTACTAGAACCCCGACCACTGCCAGTGAAAAGCCAACCATCGCTGTACTCCATTTGAATTCGCTTTGTGTGAAGTAGGTCCAGTTGGTCTGTACCGCGTGACCTGCAATGTAAATTAAGAAAAGACTGATCACTAAACAGGAAAGTTCACGGTGTTTTAATAAAAATTTTAACGAGCCAATGGGGTTTGCACGCTTCCAATCAAACTCACGTCTTTTGTCTTTATCTAAACTTTCAGGAAGAATAAAATATCCGTAAAGAAAATTAACCAAACATAAAACTGCTGCTGCATAAAAGGGAACTCTCGGTCCGAAATACCCTAAAACTCCGCCAAAAAGAGGTCCGATGATAAAGCCTAATCCAAAAGCAGCCCCGATCATCCCAAAGTTTTTTGCACGGTCTGTGTCTGTAGAAATATCGGCAATGTAAGCACTCGCCGTGGTAAAACTTGCTCCCGTAATTCCGGCAATCACCCTTCCGACAAACAAAAGCCAGATGGTAGGTGCCAAAGCAAGGAAAACATAATCAACGGCAAAACCAAACAAAGAAATCAGAATTATTGGTCTCCGTCCGTATTTATCACTTAAATTTCCAATAACAGGCGAAAAGATGAATTGTGTAAATGCATACGCAAAGCCCAGCCAACCACCATATTTTGCAGCTTCATTTACACTTCCGTGGATAAGTTCTTCAATCAGTTTCGGTATCACAGGAATGATAATTCCAAGCCCGATCACATCGATTAAAAGCGTGATAAAGATAAAGCCGATGGCGGCACTTTTCTTTGATTTTTCCATAGGTGCAAAATTAATGAAAACTGAAAAGGTGTGAACTTTTATTTTTCATTTAGATTTAATTTAAATAAAAACTGATTACACACTCATTATCATACTGTGGAATTTTAAAACAAAGGGAACAAAGATTTAAAAACAACTAACTGTTTTGCTTTCGTTTCTAAGGTTCACAAAGACGTTAACACTTAACTAAGCCCACCGAGTTTTTTATGATATTATATTAAAAAAAAGGACTGCCTTTAAAAAAGACAGTCCGTATAACTTAATTGTAGTTAAATTTATTTTGAAGCCAAAACTTCTTTATCTGAAGTTGATTTACCTTTTACTTCTTCTTCCTTACCTGTTTTCAGGAAGTCGTAAGCGATTGCGGATGCGATGAATACTGATGAGTAAGCACCAAAACCGATACCGATTAACAAGGCAAACATGAATCCTTTAAGGTTATCTCCACCGAAGATGAAGATGGCAAGAATTACCAATAATACAGTGAAAGTAGTGTTGAATGTTCTACCCAAAGTACTTGAGATAGAGTCATCAAATAAACCTGCCAATGTAACCGATTTTTTCTCTCTTAAATATTCTCTAATTCTGTCGAAGATAATTACTGTATCGTTGATTGAGTAACCCAATACTGTAAGAATTGCTGCAACAAAATCCTGGTTAATCTCCATGTTGAAAGGCATAATATTGTGAAGCAATGAATAAGCTCCCAAAATAATTACCGCATCGTGGAATAACGCTACAACCGCTCCTAAAGAGAACTGCCATTTTCTAAATCTGATCAAAATATAGATGAAGATACCAGCCAAAGCTGCAACTACAGCCAAAATACCATGTGTTTTGATATCATCTGCTACCGTAGGACCTACTTTTTCTGATGAAACAATACCTACATGATCTTTATCTGCAGATTTGAATTCTTCTAAACTAAGTTTTGCGGGAAGATTGGCTTTTAACCCTTCATACAATTTATTTTCTACAGTCTGGTCAGCTTTCAATGAAGCATCTTCGAAAAGATAATCTGTAGAGATTTTCAACTGTCTGTCGTTACCAAAAGTTTTAGCTTCAACAGAAGAATTTTTCCCGTCTGCAGTTCTGAAAAGCTTCGCAAGACTTTCTTCAGCATCTTCGGCACTTACATTTTTATCAAATCTTACTACATAGTTTCTACCTCCTGTAAAATCGATTCCATATTTGAAACCATTAGTAAAGATTGAAACTAAACTGATAATCGTTAAAACAACCGAGATACCGTAAGCGATTTTTCTTTTTCCGATAAAGTCAATCCAGGTATTTCTGAATAGATTTTTCGTAGGAGCCGTCCAAACTGAAAGTCCTTTTCCTTTTTCAAGTCTTGAGAAGATCATTACTCTTGATAATGCTACCGACGTGAATAAAGTCATGATGATACCAATACCTAAAGTAATTGCAAATCCTTTAATAGGACCCGTTCCGAAGAAGAATAGAACAGCTGCAGTCAATAAAGTGGTAAGGTGACCATCGATAATTGCATTTAAAGCATGTTTAAATCCGTCTTTATAGGCCTGAAGAATACCTTTTCCGGCGAAAAGTTCTTCTTTTGTTCTTTCATAAATAATTACGTTGGTATCCACAGCCATTGCCATCGTCAATACCAAACCTGCGATACCAGGAAGTGTAAGAGTGAAATCCCCTGAATCCATAATCCCGAAGATGTAGAACAAGTTGATAATCATTGCGATTACTGCATAAACACCCGCTCCACCGTAATAGAAAATAATATAAATGATAATGATAAGGAATGCAATTGCAAAAGACATCATTCCCGCATCAATAGATTCCTGACCTAATGAAGGTCCAACAACGGTATCCTGTACCACTTTGGCACCTGCAGGAAGTTTACCTGCTCCCAAAACGTCTACCAATTCTTTGGCTTCTTCCTGAGAGAAGTTTCCTGAAATCTGAGTTCTACCGTTAGGAATTGCGCCTACAACATTTGGTGCTGTATAAACATTTCCGTCAAGAGTAACCGCTACCGGTCTTCCAACGTTTTTCTCCGTTAAAGTTTTCCATTCTTTGGCACCTTTAGAATCCATCTGCATATCTACTACTATTCTCCCAAGATCATCGTAGCTGATTTTTGCTGTTTCTACCGCCCCGTCTACCGGTGCTTTCTGGCTAATATTTCCTCTGATCGCGTAAAGCACTAAATCATCCGGAGATGTAGCTTCAGGCTTGTAACCCCAAAGGAACTGAGTATATTTCAGGTTGGCAGGTCTTAAAGACTGCGCAACTTTACTTCTTAAAATTTTGTTTACAGTAGCAGTATCAGAAATTTTGATATTTCCAACTCCGTTAGACTGAAGTTTTTCGAACTGTAAAAGTTTCATCAAATCTGTCTTTTTAGAAATTCCGATTGAATCTCCTTTAGCAGAAATCATAGTGCTTAATGACTGGAAATAAGGTACAACTTCCTCAGCCTTCTGTACTTCCCAAAACTGAAGTTTAGCAGAAGTCTGAAGCATTTTCTTCACTTTATCTCTGTCTTTCATACCCGGCATTTCAACAGAAATTCTCGCTGTACCCGGTACTCTCTGTACGTTTGGCTGTACAGCTCCTACTTTGTCAATTCTGGTTCTGATTACTTCAAAAGCGGCATCTACAGAAAGATCGATTCTCTTTTTTACGATGCTTTTTACCTGCTCATCCGGAGTGTTATACTTAATTTCCTGAAGGTTGGTATTTCCGAAAATTTCAGAATCTGCCAATTTAAGATTTGCTCCTTTTGCTTTGTTTACAGCATCAAACTGATCAAAAAAATTGTCGATGTAAGATTTTGTAGAGTTTTTCTGTACTTCATCCGTCTTGTTTAAAGCTTCGATAAGCACAGGATTTGTGGAATAATTGGTTAAATCATTTACCAGATCTCTCTGGTTGATTTCCAAAAGAACATTGATCCCACCCTTAAGGTCGAGACCCAATTTCATTTCCTTGTCTTTGGCTTTAGCGTACGTAAGCTCTGTGTAACCAAGATTAAGAGTCTGCTCTTTTATCCTCTTGATCTCTTTTTCGTTCCCATTCGCAGCTTCGATCTGCGATTCAATTTTACTGGCGTACCAGGTTGGTATAAGCTCATTTAAGCAAATCAACCCGAGGACAATAGCAATAATTGTAATAAGTCCTTTTCCTTGCATTTTGTTATAACTACGTTAAATTAAGTCGGCAAATATAACAATTTAATTGTATTTTTTTTGACTTTTCAGCAACAGAAATCGTTTATTTTCAGATAAATTCAAGGTCAAATGAGCATTTTTAAATTACTTTCTATAATCTTTGCTTTAAATAATTCAATTGGTACAGATTTTTCATCAATGATTTAACACACTAAAATCCAAATTATTATGAAAAATCTACTTTTTGCGGCGGGCATTGTCTGTTCGTCACTATTATCTGCACAAAGTATTAGTTTGCAGGAGTTTGCCACAGGTTTTACTGCACCTGTTGAGATTGTAAATGCCAACGACAGCCGGCTTTTCGTCGTTCAGCAAAACGGAATAATAAAAATTCTTCAGCCCAACGGAACTACCAATTCAACCAATTTTATAAATATAAGCTCAAAAATTACATACGGCGGAGAGCGTGGTCTTTTAGGACTTGCTTTTCATCCTCAATACGCAACTAACGGCTACTTTTTTGTTTTTTACAATAATACTGCAGGGAATCTTACGGTTGCCCGATACACGATAAGTTCCAATGCAGATGTTGCAGATGCTACTACAGAAAAAATCATCATCAGTATTCCGAAACCTTTTGATAATCATAACGGCGGAAGCATTCATTTTGCTCCGGATGGCAACCTTTGGGTAATTACAGGCGATGGTGGAAGTGGCGGCGATCCGAACAACAATGCCCAGAACAAAAATTCTCTTTTGGGAAAAATGTTGAGATTAGACATCAATTCTACGGGACCTTACAACATTCCTGCGGGAAATCCATTCAACGGAACTAATGGAGCACAGGAAATATGGTCTTACGGCTTGCGAAATGCATGGAAATTCTCATTCGATTTAACCACAGGAAATGCGATGATTGCAGATGTGGGGCAAGGTCAGATTGAAGAAATCAATTCAATGCCGATTACTCAGGCAGGAATCAATTACGGTTGGAGATGTTATGAAGGTAACAGTACTTACAATACCGGTGGATGCGATCCGATGAGCTCAATGACTTTCCCGGTTGCTGTCTATGATCATTCGGGTGGAAAATGCTCTATTACCGGTGGATATGTTTACAGAGGAACAGCCTATCCCGCTTTGCAGGGGAAATACTTTTTTGCAGATTATTGCTCCACACAAATTGGGATGCTCAATTCTGATAATTCAATCACCTGGACACCAGCTTCTACCGGAAATAACTTTTCCACATTTGGGCAGGATGTACAGAAAGAACTTTACGTGGCTGCCGTAAGCAGCGGAAAGATTTTTAAAATTGTTTCAGGAACATTGGCGACAGAAGAAAACATTTTATCAGAACAGATCAAAGTTTATCCTAATCCTGCATCTGAAAGAATCTTTGTTAACGCTAAAGATTTACAAAATATGAGTGCAGAAATCATGAGCAGCGAAGGACTTAAAGTTTTAGAACAAAGAGTTATAGACCATGAAAACGGGATTAATATTACAGGAATTCCGGCAGGAGTTTACTATTTAATCCTTAAAAATGGCGATTTGAAATCTTACAGTCAGAGAATTGTAATAAAATAAAATCGCAACGAAAGCGGTTCCCGAGGGAATCGCTTTTTTATTTATATCGATTATATCGTCATTGAGAAAATTCTTGTTTCCGGCTTGTTTCTCATCATTCTCAAGTCAAAAACCATCGCAACATTTCTTGTGAAAGCTCTACCTTTTTCGGTAATTTTCACTCTGGAATCATAAATTTCAACCAAACCATCATTTTCCATTTCAGAAAGCATTTCAAGAGAATTTTCGAGCTCAGGGAAAGAGTTTTGATCTGTAAATTCGGTTTCAAGCTGACACATTAAATTTAAAATATGTCTTCTCACAGAAAGATCCTCATCACTTAAAATATGACCTTTTACCACAGGAATTTCACCTTCTTCAACTATTTTCTGATACTCTTCAACGGTTTTCACATTTTGAGCAAATGCATACCATGAATCTGAAATTGCAGACATACCCAAACCAACCATCAGCTGTGTTTTACTTGAAGTGTACCCCATAAAGTTTCTGTGAAGTTTGCGTTCTTTCATAGACTGATACAGATCATCATGCTCAAGAGAAAAATGATCCATTCCTACTTCGATGTAGCCCAACTCTTCAAGTAATTTTTTTCCATCTTCGTACAAACGTCTTTTCTCATCACCACTCGGAAGGTCGTTTTCATCAAAACCTCTTTGTCCGACACCTTTTACCCACGGAACGTGAGCGTAAGAATAAAAAGCCAATCTGTCTGGCTTCAGTTCCATTGTTTTGCGGATGGTAGATTCCATCGCCTCCCAATTTTGATGAGGAAGACCGAAAACCAAATCATGGCTGATACCTCTGTAACCAATTTCACGGGCAAATTCAGTAACTTCTTTTACTTTTTCGTAAGACTGAATTCTATTGATTGCTTTTTGAACCTTTGGATCATAATCCTGAACGCCGAAACTTACTCTTCTGAAACCTAAATCGTACAAAGTCTGCAGGTGATTTCTGGTTGTATTGTTAGGATGCCCCTCAAAAGAAAACTCCGGATGTTCAGCAATTTCAACCGTTTCAAAAATGCCTTCCAACAAAGTTTTAAGATTTTCGGGTGAAAAAAATGTTGGAGTTCCGCCACCCAAATGAAGTTCTTTCAGCTTTGGTTTTTCTGAAAAAAGTTTTAAATATAAATTCCATTCTTTTAAAACAGACTCCAGATAAGGAATTTCTACGCTGTGTTGCTTGGTAATTCTTTTGTGACAGGCACAAAATGTACATAAAGCCTCACAAAACGGAAGATGTATGTAAATTGAAATTCCTTCTTCAGGATTGGATTCGTTGAAAGATCTGATTACTGTTTCCTTGTATTTTTCCGACGAAAAAGAGCTTTCATCCCAATAAGGAACGGTAGGATAAGAAGTGTAACGAGGTCCTGGAATATTATATTTATCTACTAAAGAATTCATGTAAAAAAATTTGTAAACCGTCATAAAAACAGATATGCAAAATTACTCATTAATGCTGAAATATAAATTATGAGAAATGTTAGGCTTTCATAAAATCTTTATTTTGTAATGAGTCTAAATACTTCTTCGGCAAAGTTTTTACCTAAATCAATGTAACCTGCGCTATCATAATGCCAAGTATCGCTGTATTTGTAGTTTTTTGTAGAACGAACAACCGCTGCTTTTTTATTGGTTTTTGCGAATTTTTCTTCGGCTTCCTGTATAATTTCACCAAAAGCCCAGATTTTACCTTTTTCATTTTTCCCGGAATCTGAAATTTTTCCAATCACTACAGGAATGTCATCTTTTCGCAGAGAAGCGCGCATCAAATTCATAAGGTTGTTAAGGTGACCGTAATATTTTTCTGCGACCTCTTTTGTAGAACCTCCATCACTTTCTCCCTGCATCCATAGAATTCCCGAAGGAATTACTACATCCTTTTGACCATCTTTATCGATATCAGCATCTTCTAAAGCCAAACTCAGTGTTTTCAGAAAATGATCATACTGATTTATTCCGTTTGAACCTCTATAATCTGGCTCCCAACAACCGAAATTGGCTTTTGCTAAACTGTCGATTGATGTTCCCTCTTTTGCATATTTGATTAATGCAATTTTATCTTTTGGAAAAAGTTCTTTCAGTCTTTTCGCCAAAGAAAGTTCAAGACCAAATCTATCGGAAAGCGTATTATTTTTACCATCAGTTTTAAAACCTGTTCCATGTCCTGGTTTCAGAATATCCCATTTTCCGACGCCACCATTTTTGTCGCCATCATCAGCTGTATTTCCCTGAAAAATGTAAACGTCTTTGAATTCTTTTAAATCTTTTGGTAAATCTTTTGTGTAGCCGAAACCGTTCATATTCGATTGTCCGGCTAAAACAAAAACTCTTATTTTCTGAGCGGAAAAGAGAAATGGCAAAAGACTTAGAGTGATTATTATTATTTTTTTCATTATTAATTTTAGATAGGATTTCGCCCTTTCAGGGCTAGCTTACTTCTGCTTAAAAAATAATTTTAGTTTTTACTATTTTATCTTTTCCTGCAAAAACTACGGTATTCTGATCAATCCATTTACAGACAAAGAAGCCTGTTTCGTCAGAAATTTTCTTCCAGGTTTTCCCGAAATCTGAAGAGTAAGAAATATGCTGATCTCCGACAGAAATTATTTCTTTTCCTTTTGAACCCGGCTTTATTTTAACACAGGTTGTGTAACCTGCATTATTTCCCGATGCCTGAATTTGCCAGGTTTTTCCGGCATCTACAGAAGTAGCGATATTATTAATATTTCCATCTTGTTTTAAATAATCTCCACCAACTGCAATCCCGAATTTATCTCCCGAAAAATCAATTGAGTAGATCCCTTGTGAAGAAATCCCCTGTATAAAAGGTGTTTCGAAAGCTTCGAGTTTTTCATTTTTTAAATTTAACCTGAAAATTCTTGAAGAATTGCCGCCTGTTGCAATCCAGATAAAGTTTTCTGATGCTGAAATATTGGTATTACTCGCTGCAAAAGCGGCTTCACCTTTATTTAATTTTAGATGGGAGTAATTCTTGGAGAGAAATTTACCTTTATTCAGATTAAACTGAAGAAATTTCAGATTCAGATTATTGGTTGGATCTGAAAATGCATAAAATTTATTTTTATGAAAATGTAAAGCGTCATAAAACGAAGTTTTGGCGGTGTCTTGATAAACTACAGAATGTTTAAGTGTTTTCTTATCAATTTTAAAAAACTGAGCCGGGCTTTCAATATTAATGGCAAAAAATGAATTTGCGTCCTGAGCCAAAGTTCGAAACTGAAGTTTCTTGTCGGAAAGTGAAATCTGTTTTTTGTTCTCAGGATTTTTCAAATCAACATATCCAAATTTAGAATCTGTTCCGCTGTACCAGACTTTGTTGTCGGAAATCTCTAAAGCACGAATGCTTATTTTATCAGATAACAGAGTTTCAAAACTTTCGATTTTCTGAGCAAAAGAAAATAGAGAAACTGTGAGGCAAAAAGTTGTGATTAGTTTTTTCATAATACTCAAATTTAATCAAAAAAAATTCCGCACGAGGCGGAATTTAAAATTTATTCTTTGTTGTCTATATTAATATCAACATCTTCCAAAGGCTTTTGTTCTGCTTTGAACGTTTCTCCATAACCGCCATTCTGCAGTTTTGAATTTCTTTTACTGTAAAGGAAGTAAATAATAAAACCGATAATCAACCATCCGAAAGAGTACTTTTGTGCTTCTACACTCAGGTTAAAAATAAGATAAACATTGATTGCAATTCCCAGGCATGCAACTAAAGGTAATGCAGGAACTTTGAAACTTCTTACCATATTCGGTTCCTTCACTCTCAACACCCAAACCGCTACACAAACCATTGTAAAGGCGAATAAAGTTCCGAAACTTGTCATGTGAGCCAAATCATTGATTGGCGTAAGTGAAGCGACAACCGCAATTACCGTACCTAAAATCATAAGATTTTTTCTTGGAACACCAGATGTAGGATTCACTTTAGAAAAAGTTGAAGGAATAAGACCGTCTTTAGACATTCCGAGGAAAATTCTTGACTGCCCCATAATCATTACCATCAATACAGAAATCAAACCTACGGTAGCAGCAATGGTGATAATATAACCAGCCCAAGCCTGTCCTGCAATATCAAATGCATAAGCTACAGGTGCTTTAATCGCATCCGGATATTTTCCTAAAGGATTAAAGTCGGTGTAATGCATCATTCCCGTAAGAACAAGTGATACTAAAATATATAAAACAGTACAGATAATTAATGAAGTGATGATGGCAAAAGGTACATCTTTTTTAGGATTAATCGCTTCACCAGCCTGCGTGGAAACTGCATCAAACCCTACGTAAGCAAAGAAAATTGCAGATGCTCCGGCAACAACCCCGGCAAGACCGTATGCTTTATGGGAAACACCGTTTTCAGTGATTGTTGTAGCATCAGGGATAAAAGGCGACCAGTTATCAACATTGATGAAAAATAATCCGGCTATAATTACAAATATAATAGCAGAAACCTTTAAGATTACAATGAAGTTGTTTGCTTTTGCAGCTCCTTTTGTTCCTCTTAATAAAATCCAGATTACAAATAATACGATCAATAAAGCAGGAAGATTTAAAAATAATTTAAAATTGGCAATTTCAGGAGCAGCATTGAAATTAGCTATAGTTTCCTGAAATCCTAATAATTTATCCGCTGGCAATTTTGCATCAGCAATCTGCTTGGTAGCTTCGCCAAAGGCTTTATGAGCAGTACCCGGATCTGTAGTCATCCAATAAGGTAAATGAAGACCAAACATTTTCAGAAGTTTCCCGAAATATCCGGACCATGAAACGGCGACGGTCATTGATCCCATTGCATATTCGAGAATCAAACCCCAACCGATGATCCATGCAAAAATTTCTCCTACAGTTCCGTAAGCATAGGCATAAGCAGAACCTTCAACAGGAAGAATAGATGCGAATTCAGCGTAGCACAAAGCTGCAAAAACGCAGGCAATACCTGCAATAACGAATGAAAGTGCCAAGGCTGGTCCGGCATTGTAGTAAGCACCTGTACCAGTAAGTACGAAAATACCCCCTCCGATAATAGCTCCGATTCCGATTGCAGTAAGGCTCCATTTCCCCAAGACACGCTTGAGCTCGCTCTTCTGAATATCGGCTTCGTAAGCACTCATTGGCTTTTTAGCCCAAATTTTAGACATATAATTTAATTTAATTAAAGATTTACGAAAATATAAAAATTTTAGAGAAATTAACGTTTATTGCTAACTTTTAGAACATAAACTTTAAGTATCGACCATAAAAATTTGATTTTCACGCTTTTTAAAAATATTTTCACGGACGAATTTTTTGTGTATTTTTGAAGCAATGAATTTCTATGATCTTTTTATAAAACCCTATGAGGCCTACACTTACGGGCAGATTGCGTTGGAAGCTGTAGCCTGCATTTTAGGAATTATAAGTGTCTATTTTTCAATTAAAAAGAATATCTGGCTCTACCCTACGGGAATTATTTCTACTGTGCTTTATGTTTACATTCTTTTCAATTTCGGGTTGTTGGGAGATTGTCTTATCAATGTTTATTACACAGTGATGAGTATCTATGGTTGGATTTTATGGTCTAAAAATTCTGAAGACAATATACATGTAGAAATTCAGAAAGCAACTAAAAAAGATTGGGTGTACAGTATCATTCTTTTTGTGGTGAGCATGGTTTTGGTGACTGTAATTTATTATTACAAGCCTTTTATAGATAATAACTTCTCTGCGACCGGAGTCAGTTTTGGTCTCTATCATCTCGACTGGGGAAACTGGCTGGACGTCATTACAACGTCTGTATTTTTAATCGGAATGTGGCTGATGGCCAGAAGAAAGCTTGAAAGCTGGTATTTCTGGATACTAGGAGATCTCATTTGCATACCAATGATGCTCTACAAAGAGCTGGGAATAACTTCGGTGCAATATTTGGTATTTACTTTCATGGCAATTAATGGATATATTGCCTGGAAAAAAAGTTTAAAACAGTAAAATTTAAATACGATGAAAAATTTAATTAAAATTTCGCTAAGCGTTTTCGCTTTTATAAGTTTGAGTTCATGTACAGTTTATAGTGATCAAGGTGGAGGATACGGAGATCCTTATATGAGTAACGGTGCGTATTATGCGCCAGGAAACTATTACGGAGACGGTGGTTACTGGGGTAATGACGGATATTACTACAGAAACGATATACATTATTACTACGATCAGGGAAGACCTTATTATTTTTATGGAAACAACAGACAGAAAGTGTATGTAGAAAGAAATGCCAATCCGAATTCTGGTACGAGATCTGGAAATTACGGTTTTACAAATCCTAACTCGAATACCGGCACTACAACAAATCCGAGACAGAATACGGGAGGTTTCAGAAACACCCAAAAAAATCAGCAAAGTCAGCCAAGAAATAACAGTGGTTTTAGAAACAATCAGCAAAACCAACAGTCTCAGCCAAGAAATAATGGAGGTTTTAGAAATAATAACACAACCACTCCAGCACCGAATACCAATACGAACCAAAATTCCGGAGGATTCAGAAATGGGACAGAAAGCAACCGCCAGACAACCACTCCAAATAACGGAAGTACAAACGGAAACGGTTTCAGACGATAATAATTCTAAATAAGTAGCGAACGGCTTTTGGTCGTTCGCTTTTTGCTTTATTATGCGTAATTTTGCAGGCTATTTGAGATTAAAATAATCACGATGAATTTTTATAAATATCAGGGTACAGGAAACGACTTTATCATGCTTGACAACCGTTCAGGAGAATGGAATAACCTTTCTACAAAAGAGATTACACAACTTTGCGACCGACGTTTTGGAATTGGTGCAGATGGTTTAATTAAAATAAATTCTGCAGAAAATGTAGATTTTGAAGTTGATTATTACAATTCTGACGGATCTAAAAGTTTTTGCGGAAACGGAGCCCGTTGTTCAGTGGCTTTTGCCCATTTTCTTGGAATTTTTAAAGATTCTAAAACTGTTTTTACTGCCATTGACGGTCTTCATGAAGCTGAAATTGCTGAAGATATTGTTAAATTAAAAATGAGCGATGTAAAAACAATTTCAAGAGATGGAGATGATTCGGTTTTAAATACCGGTTCACCTCACTACATTAAATATGTGAATGATATTGCTGATATGAACGTTTTTGAAGACGGAAAAGCAATCAGATATTCTGAAAATTATAATAAGGAAGGAATCAACGTCAATTTTGTGGAAGAAATTTCAGAGAAGCAGATTTTTGTACGTACTTACGAAAGAGGTGTTGAAGACGAAACCTACAGTTGCGGAACAGGCGTTACTGCAGCAGCTTTAACTTATCTTGATAAAAATTCAGCTAAGGAAATTGCCGTAAAAACTTTGGGTGGCGACTTGAAAGTTTATGCAGAGAAAAACGGAGATTCTTTCATTAATATTTGGTTGGAAGGTCCTGCAAAACAGGTTTTCAAGGGACAGATTTAAATTTTAAAAATAACAAAAACACAAACATCGGTTTTTATTTATTATGAAAAAAGCAGTTCTCATTATTGTACTTCTACTGATTGTAATTGGTGGATTTTTCGGTTTTAAGTTTTACAAAAAAAATTACGGAAACAATATCCAAAAAGATGGATATGTTTTGATTCCTCATGGTGCAGAATTCAAGCAAATTATAGATTCAGCAGCAAAATATGTTGATGACAAAGCAGCTTTTGAATCTGTGGCAATGGAAAAAAATCTTCCAAAAAATTTCAAGCCAGGTCGTTATCATTTTCAGAAAGGGATGGGAAATTCAGATTTGGTGAATATGATTAAAGCCGGAAACCAAAGTGAAAACTCATTCAGAATCGGAGATTTCGGTGATATCTATCAGATGGTCGGAAAAGTGACAAAAAAAACAGAGCTTGATTCTTTGAAATTTGTAAACGAACTTAATAAGATTGCTGTTGATAAAGGCTATTCTTCTGCCGAAGATTTAAAGAAATATTTCTTCATCGATACATATAACTTTTACTGGACGGTAACTCCAAACGAGTTTTTCAAGAAATTTGATGATCAGTACAAAGATTTCTGGAATGCAGACAGAAAATCAAAAGAAGCTCAATCAGGCTTAAGCAGAGATCAGATTTACGCTTTGGCTTCAATCGTTTATAAAGAATCCGGAGGTAAGCCTGATGAAATGAAAACTATCGCGGGGCTATACTTAAACCGTTATAAAAAAGACATGAAACTGCAGAGTGATCCAACGGTAATTTATGCAATAAATAAGCAAACCAATTTCAAAGAATCTATCAAAAGAGTACTTTACAAGCACCTTTCTACCCCATCTCCTTTTAATACGTATGCCAACAAAGGAATTCCGCCTGGGCCAATTTGTATTACAGATAAAAATTCTGTAGATGCTGTTTTGAATGCAGAGAAAAACAATTTTATTTTTATGTGTGCAGATCCTGCCAGACCGGGATTACACAAGTTTACTGATAATGCAGAGGAGCATGCAAAAAATGCAAAAGTGTATCAGGAATGGCTTAACTCCCGCAATATCAAATAATAAAAATTTTTAACCTTTTTTTAACAATATTTTAATTTAACATTTAAGGTTAAAAAACGTCTAATTGACTACAATAATAAACTAACTAAGAAGTCTGCAAGAAATTTTTGTCTTAACAATTATTTTTATTTTGTTTTAAATTTTTGCATTCTTTATACAATTAAATTTTATGAATCAAACTGAAATCATCAGTCTATTTACAAAAAAGACGTTGGGATTGACTTTTGTTTTATCTGCTGCGGCACTTGCTTTTGCTCAGGATAAAGTAAATGTAACCGGGTCTGTTGTAAGTAAAGATAATCAGCCAGTTCCTTATGCCTCAGTCACTTTTGTGCATAAGACCAACAAAATGCTTAGCGAAGGAGCTTTAACCGATGAAAATGGGAAATATGTAATGGATATTGTTCCGGGAAATTACGACGTTACCATTGAAGCAATTGATTATAAAAAAGGGAGTTTCAACAAGCAGATTGCTACAGCCGGAAATATCGGAGCTCTTTCTATCGAGCCGGAAGCAAGTACGACAAATGCAAAAACTCAGGACATCCAAGGTGTTGTGATTACAGCAACTACCAAACCTTACAAAGTTGAATTAGATAAAAGAACTTACGACCCTTCTCAGGATATCGTGAGCAAAGGAGGAAGTTTACAGGATGTTTTATCCAATGTTCCTTCAGTTTCTGTTGATACGGACGGAACGGTTTCAATGAGAGGAAGTTCAAACGTTCGTTTTTTAATTAATGGTAAACCTTCTGCCCTTTTGGGTATTGATGATGGTGCCAATGCTTTACAAAGTATTCCTGCAGATCAGATTGAAAGAATTGAAGTCATTACCAACCCTTCTTCAAAATTTGAAGCCAGCGGAACAGCAGGTATTTTAAATATTATCTTAAAGAAATCTAAAAAAACCGGTTTCAACGGTAGTGTGATTGGAACTTTGGGGTATTTGCCTCAGACAAATCTAAACACCAATTTAAGCTGGAGAAAAGGTAATTTTACTTGGTTCCTAAATGGTGGCGGTGGTTATAGAGAGTCTAAAAATACCCAAAGAAATAATGCCTTTTTGTCAACGGGAAATTTCAGAGAAACACACAATGAATCTATTAGCGATAGCAAAAATGATAATTACAATGCTACAGCAGGTTTATTGGTAGATCTTACAGAAAAAACTTCCATTAATGCTTCCGGAACTGTAAGAACTTTCGACGGAACAAACATAGGAAACATTGATTATGTGAATTATGGTTTTGATAACGCTATTACAACAAGAAACAGAAGCAGTACAGGAACCAACAATAATTTGGCATTTCAGGGAGACTTCGGTTTAGATCACAAATTTAACGACAAGGGACAAAATTTATCCGTTTCCCTAAGTTTGCAAAAAAATCGATCAAATAATTATAGTGACATTTACCAAACACAAAACAATCTTTTTGATCTTCAAAATCTTATCGACCAAAAAACTAGAAATAATACCATAATCGGTAAAGCTGATTATGAATTGCCAATCGGCGAAAATTCTAAGCTGGAAGCAGGATACAGAATTGATGTTAACAGAAATAATTATCAGAATCTTGTGACACAAAGCACTTCCTCTTTACCATTCATGCTTTATCTTGGTGAATATTCTTATCAGGCAAAATATGAAGAGATGTTTAATGCAGGATATGTTCAGTTTAAAAGTAAAATTGGGAAATTGGGATATCAGTTGGGTTTAAGAAATGAACATTCGAGAATTGATATTAACTATTTAAATTTAGTAAATGATGTTGAAAATAAGGTGAAAAATTACAATAATCTTTTCCCAAGCGTCTTTTTGAGCTATGAAATTTCTAAAGACAATCAGTTTTTATTAAATTACTCAAAAAGAATTGACAGACCAAGATCATTCTTTTTGATTCCTAACCCAAGCTACAGTGATAACCAAAATATTTTTGACGGAAATATTGACTTAAACCCTTCTTACGTAGATTCTTACGAATTGGGTTACAGTATTTCGAAGTCTAAATTCACGATTAATCCTACCCTTTATTTCAGACATCAAACTGATGATGTGAAAATGGTAACTTACAATGAAGAAAAACCTATTAACGGTGTACAGACGACTATTTTCCATACCAGACCTGTAAACGTAGGAACTGATGACAGATTTGGTCTTGATTTGAACTTCAATTGGGATGCTACAAAATGGTTAAAATTCTTAGGAAACGTAGATTTATTTGGTTACAATACCAAAGGGACTTTCTTTGACCCTTCAATAATAAGCAAACCTATGTCTTTTGAAGGAAGTGGTTTTGCTATGAGAGCGAGACTTACCTCAACATTTAAAATTGATAAAACATTCAGTTTTCAGTTACAAGGCTTCTACAGAGGTGGCCAAAAAAACCAAAGTGCTGACAGAAAAGATATGTATGCATTAAATTTTGGTGCTTCAAAAACGATTTGGAAAGGAGATGGAACACTTTCGTTTAATATCCAGGATATCTTTAATACCAGAGCAATGCAGTCTACCTCATACGGACCAGGTTTCTCAAGAGATTCTTACATGCAGTGGCAGCCTAGACAATTTGCTGTTTCGCTTACTTACAGATTCAAACAGGGTAATGAAAAAGTAGATCAACCTAAACGCAAAAAAGACATCAACTCTAATGCACAGGGAGATGAACAACAAGGACCAATGTAAAAATTGGGTTTTGATAAAATGAAAAGAGTTCGGTAATTTTTTACCGAACTCTTTTTTTTATGTAAAAATGTAAAGATTACTTTTCTGTAGCTTCAGCTCGCACAGCTTTTGCTTTTTCAGCTTCATAGATTCTTTTTCTCAAATCGCTTGTAGAAAATCTGTGATCTCTTTTGTTGTAGAAAATTTCGATTCCGTTATCGTTGCAATATTGTTTTCCTGTAAAATCTCTGTCGGCATAGTCGTCGCCAATGATTCTTACATCGATAACGAAAGACTTCAAAATATCTTCCAAATCTTCTTCTGTGTAATAAGGAATAATCTCATCAACAGCACTCACCCCTTTAAGCTGAATGTATCTCTCAACAATGGTTTGGGTAGGTTTGTTCTTATTCGGTCTGTCGTGTGACGGGTCAATCTGAAGCCCAACAATAAGGTAGTCGCATACAGTTTTTGCTTCTTCAAGCATCTTGATATGTCCCGCATGAAGCAAGTCAAATGAGGAAAATGTAATGCCTATTCTTTCGGTTTTCATAAGTATTTAATAAATATTTTAGTTTATATTAATTTGATCTTGATTGTAAATATTTTTGCCATTCCCAAACTGTTTTCAGAGATTCTTCCAGAGAAGTTTCTGCTTTCCAGTTGAGTTCTTTTTCTGCTTTATCTGCGTTGGCATAAGCAATCGTAATATCACCTTCTCTTCTGTCGCAAATCTGATAAGGAACTTCAACATTGTTGGCAGTTTCAAATGCCTTTACTACCTCTAAAACAGAAGATCCTTTACCTGTTCCGAGATTGAAAACATCAATAACTGAGCTCTCAGAATTATCATTTAAAAGTTTTTTCAAGGCTGCAACATGCGCTTTCGCCAAATCGGTAATGTGAATATAATCCCGCACTGCAGTTCCATCTGAAGTAGGATAATCATTACCCCAAACGCTCAGCTTTTCTCTTACTCCGGCTGCGGTCTGCATCACGTAAGGTACAAGATTATTTGGAATTCCTATTGGTAATTCTCCTAATAAAGCGCTGTCATGGGCACCAATTGGATTGAAATATCTCAGAAGCGAGATTTTTTTATTGTAAGCTTTCGCAAAATCAGCAAGAATTTCCTCACCCATCTGCTTGGTTTTTCCGTAAACACTTTCAGGCATTTTTAGCGGAGTATCTTCGTTGATTGGCATTTCGTCTGCCTGCCCATAAACAGTACAAGATGAGCTGAAAATAAAGTTAGAAATATTTCTTTCTTTAAATTCCTGAAGAATATTGATTAAAGAAAAAAGATTATTTTCATAATAATCAATCGGTTTTACCTGACTCTCTCCTACCGCTTTAAATGCAGCAAAATTGATACAACCTTCAATATTGTGTGCATCAAAAACCTGATTTAGGAGTTCTTTTCTTTTTAAATCGAAAGGATAAAAAATAGGTCTTTTGCCCGTAATCTCTTCAATGTTATGAAGAATAAATTTTTCAGAATGAGAGAGGTCATCTACGATAATGACTTCAAAATTATTGTTAATAAGTTCTACAACTGTGTGAGAACCGATGTATCCAAGTCCGCCTGTTACAAGTATTGCCATTTTTTCTGGTTATTCTGTTTTTAATTTAAATTTTGTGTTCCAATTTCATCTATTTCCAAAAAGTCAATTCTTTTGTATTTGAAAAAATTTATTATAAAAAGTAAAATTGCAATAACAGAAAATACCACTATAAACATAGTTAAATCTTCAGATATTTCTGCACCTTCAAATAACTGCTTCATAAATCCAAATGCAAAGAGAATGGCTATAGTTATATAGTGTATGTTAAGAAACATTACAGTCTTTTTTCCTTTTAAAACAAGTGAAATTAAACAAAGTAAAGATGTTAAAAAAATTAATAGGGCAAAAGGAAATACAATATGATCTAATGTTAAATTTTCTACATTTTCAAAATCTTCAAAACTCACTGTTGTTCCATAACCAAATAAAATTGCAACAAAAAGCTCGATTAGAAAAAGTATAATCCCAACTACCCGATATTTAAAAACCCTCTTTTTCATTTAACCCATAAACTCCAAAACAGCATCCGTAATATACTTCAACTGCTCATCATCCAATTCTGTGTGCATCGGAAGAGAAATTACCTGATCTAAAAGCTTGTCTGTATTCACAAAATCCGCATCATTGGATTCCTGATAATACGCTTTTTGTTTTCTTAAAGCTACAGGATAATAGATCATCGCAGGAATTTCTTTTTCAGTTAAAAATTTCTGTAATTCGTTTCTTTTTCCGTTCAGAATTCTCAAAGTATACTGGTGGAATACATGAGTAGAATGATCTGCCCTTTTCGGAGTCAGAATATTTGCATTTCCTGCAAAAGCTTCATCATAATAATCTGCTGCTTTTCTTCTTGCATCGTTGTAATTATCAAGATTCGGAAGTTTTTTCCTCAAAATCGCAGCCTGTACACTGTCTAATCTGGAGTTTACTCCTACCTCATCATGATAGTATCTTTCATACATTCCATGGTTTACAATACCTCTCAAACGGTGTGCAAGCTCATCATTATTGGTGAAAATTGCACCACCATCGCCGTAGCAACCTAAATTTTTAGATGGGAAAAATGAAGTTGTTCCCACAGTTGACATCGTTCCTGTTTTCTTTGTAGAGCCATCAGCAAAGGTAAAATCTGCTCCAATCGCCTGAGCATTATCTTCAATTACAAAAAGATTATTTTCTTCAGCAATCTTCAGAATTTCCTCCATATTCGCAGCCTGACCGAAAATGTGAACCGGAATTATTGCTTTAGTTTTTGGAGTAATCGCTTTTCTTACAGCTTCAGGAGAAATATTAAAAGTATCATAATTCACATCTACCAAAACAGATTTCAGTTTTAAAAGATGAATAACTTCAACCGTTGCAGCGAAAGTAAAATCTGCTGTGATGATTTCGTCGCCTTCCTGTAGGTCTAAAGCCATCAATGCAATCTGAAGAGCATCGGTTCCATTGGCACAAGGGATTACGTGTTTTACGTCAAGATAAGATTCCAGTTCAGTCTGGAAAGATTTTACTTCCGGGCCGTTGATGAAGGCCGCAGAATCCATTACATTAAGTACAGCGTTGTCTACTTCGTTCTTTATTTTATAATATTGACTTTGCAGATCAACCATCTGAATCTTTTTCATATGTAGATTTTTTTGTTTATGAGTTATTTAAATCGCCGAAACCTTATTGATGATTAATTCCAAAACCGGCGACTTTAAATAAAATATTTTCGTAAAAATACGGATTTTAATATCCTGCCAAAAATTTTATTCATTTTGTTTTATCTTTACTAAAAATAAATACGTGAAAAAATCTCTATTCGCTTTAGTTTTAGGAATTTCAGTTTCAGTTTCGGCACAGACGGAGCTTGTTTTTGTGTATTTTAACGGCAAACCGAATAAGGCTGCTTTTTATGCCAATCCGCTTTCTGAACTCACCCAAAAATCACTCAACAGAAGAACAGCTTTGGGCGTTGCACTCAATGATCAGGACGCACCTTTAGAAAACACTTACGTGCAGGCCATCCAGAATCTCGGACTTACGGTGACTGATAAATCTAAATGGCTGAACGGTGTTGCGGTAAATGTAAATCAGGCGCAGGTAAATCAGATTAAAGCATTGCCTTTTGTACAGTCTGTGGAAAGTTTTGCTAAAAATTCTTCGCTTACTTTAAAGGTTCAGAGTCAAAATAAATTTCAGGAATTTCAAAACATCAATACTGTTTTTAATTACGGTTCCGGATTGGATCAGATTGATCAGATTAATTTAAAACCGCTTCATCTTGCAGGTTACACTGGAGCAGGAATTTCTGTAGCAGTTATCGATTCCGGTTTTCCCAGCGTAGATAATGGAACTACTTTTTCAAGACTTTGGACAAATAATCAAATAAAAGCAGGTTATGATTTTGTTGCGAAATCATCAAATATCTACGAGCCGTCGCTCAATGCCCACGGAACCTTGGTTTTAGGAGCTATTGGCGGTTATGTACAGGATGTCTTTGTAGGATCGGCACCAGACGCAGATTTTTATCTTTACCGAAGTGAAAATGCCACCGTAGAAATCCCTGAAGAGGAAATATACTGGATTGAAGCGGCAGAAGAAGCCGACAGACAGGGCGTGGAAATCATCACAACCTCTTTAGGATATAATGTTTTTGATGATCCGAAATACAGCTACACTTACGCTGACATGAACGGAAGCAAATCTTTCATTGCACGCGGAGCAGAAATTGCCGTCAATAAAGGTATTTTTGTTTTGATTGCTTCCGGAAACTCTGGTGGTCAAGCTTGGCATTACATTACAACACCTGCAGATAATTCAAAAGTGTTCTCCATTGGAAGTGTAGATTCTGCTGGTATTTCTTCTGGATTTTCTTCTTACGGCCCAAATTCTTTAGGTGTAATAAAACCAGACGCAGCAGCAAGAGGAACAGAAACCGTCACCGTAAACGGAAATAGTACAACAACCGTAACAGGAACATCAATCGCTACACCGGTTGCAGCTGGCGGAGTCGCTTGTTTAATTCAGGCCTTTCCTTCGATGAGCAGAGAAACAATGAGAAACCAACTGAGACAGACTGCTTCTCTGTATCCTAATTCAACCGATCAGATGGGATACGGAATTTTGAATTTTGGAAGTCTTCTTAATTCTACTCTCAGCAGTTCTGAACTTGTAAAGAAAAACAGATTGGCTGTTTTCCCAAATCCTGTAAAAGATATTTTGAATATTGCCACAGAAAAAGAAATTATCTCTGTACAGATTTACGATAATTTAGGCAGAATCATTTCAACTGAAAAGAATAAAAAATCTTTTAAAGTTTCTGATTTTGCTAAAGGTACATACTATCTGAAAATTCAGACGAAGGATGGAGTTTTCTATGAAAAGTTTTTGAAGGATTAAGTTTAAGAGTTTTCTTAAATAATTAAAAATTGCTCCATCGCAACTAAAATTTGTAGCAATCAAACGCGAAAAAAGTGCAGCTCCAGAGGAGAAACACCTTTGTTTTAATTTCTTTTTTAAAATAAAATATATCCGAAAATCTCAAAAGATATAGGTTTGCCCTGCCGGAAATTCTTACGACTTCTCCAAATTATTTTTGTTATGTTGGATTTCCGACTGTGTAAAGTCTTTAGAATTTGATTAAAAATTATTTTTTGATATCATATTCTTTTTCTAAAATCTTCTTGAATTGTTCTTTCGTAATGCCAGTTTTAGAATAAAAATCCAGGTTTACCAAATATTCATCCACGTAATATTTATTTTTACCGTAAACGCTATTAAGTACATCCTGTAAATAAAGCTGGCGAACCTCAATTTTATATATCAGTTCTTCTCTTACATCCAGCTCAATAGATTGTGGACTGCTGGTCTGAAGCAAGAGTTTTTGTTCCACATGAAGTTTATATTTGGAAGATTGATCATTAAAAGAACCCCAAAACATCATCATAAAAAATGGAAATACTAAGGCTGCAAGGAAGTTCCATAAAACATGATAAAGAAATCCGTAAATGAAGTTTATTCTCACACGAATGTAGCTAAGAACAAAACCTCCGGATAATTGACTGAGAACAATCAATGGCAGAAAAATATAAAATAATGCAGAATTGCTATAGTAAGTACTTGCATGCACAAGTCCGAAAATAATGCTTGATGTATAAATTAAAACTGGAAAAAATTTATCCCAATGTACCCTCTTAATTAATCTTGCTGTCACATTATTGTATCTCAACAAAAACCTGAATATCAATTCTTCAAGAAACGGAACAATAATAATCATCAAAAAAACTATAGAATAGATAGTTTTTAAAGAATAGTCTAAAGATGGAATTCTTACATCTAAATATTTATCAACCAGATAATCTACAGGAAGTACAATTGCAAGGGTAAATATTAATTCTAAAACCAATAGTTTAAAAATAATAATCAATCTACTTTTTAAAGAAAGATTAACCTGCCGGTCAACAGGTTTTTTGATAAAATTAAAAAAGTCATTTAATAATGACTTGGTTGCTGTAATGGGCACTACTTCGTTTTTAATAAATATATATTTCACAAATTTATACAATATATTATAGCAAACTAACCTAAACCTTTCATTATTTCTCGTCTTGATATACCTTCTAATTTCAAAATTTGTTTCAAAAACAAAAAACTTTACAACTTTTACAACACAAAAAAAAGTGTTGCTTATGAAAACAACACTTTTGCATCTAAAAATAATTTCTTGCTAAATACTTTCCCCAAAAGTCAACAAATTAGAATCAGGATCCAACAGCGAAAATTCTTTTTGCCCCCAAGGTTTTGTCTGCAGACTTCCATTAGGATGAATTTCTACATTATCATCTAAAAGAGACTGATAAAACGCGCCAATATTTGAAACTCTGATGTAAACCATTCCGTAATTATCCCCCTGCTTTAAATCTACAAATAGAAAAAAGTGAATTTCAATCTGATCTTTCTTCAGCATTAAATAATCCGGAAAATTATCAGAACCTAACTGCTCAAAACCGAGTTTTTCAATATAATATTCTTTGGTTTTGGCTTTGTTGCGCATCGGAAGTTTTGGGTGAATTTGTGTAAGCATAATTATAAATTTAATTAAAAGAAGTTCTGAATTCTAAAGGTGTTTGACTTGTTTTATTTTTAAACAGTTTACTGAAAGACTGAGGATGCTCAAATCCCAGTTCATAAGCAATCTCGCTTACCGAAAGTTGAGTAGTAGAAAGCCTTTCCTTAGCCTTATCAATCAGCTTTTGATGAATATGCTGTTGAGTGCTTTGTCCAGTGAGAGATTTTAAGAGACTTCCCAAATAGTTTGGTGACATATTCAGTGATTCTGCAATTTCCTGAGCAGACGGAAGTCCATTTTCAAGCAATTTTCCATTGCTGAAATAGTTTTCAATTTCATTTTCAAAACGTTCCAATATCTGGTGATTTCCTTTTTTGCGCGTAATGAACTGTCTTTGGTAAAACCTTTCAAAGTAATTAAGCATCACCTCAATCTGCGAAACGATGATGTTTTGGGTAAAATCGTCTATATTGTTATGATATTCCCGCTGGATATTTTTAAAAATATTTAAAATAATTTCTTCCTCTTTTTCAGACACGAAAAGTGCTTCATTTACGGCATATCCGAAGAAGTCGTACTCTTTTATTTTCTTTGCCAAAGAAGTGTTCCAAAGAAAATCGGGGTGAAGGCACATGATAATCCCTGTTGGTTTTTCCTCATTTTTTGCAGGAACTTTGATCTCTACAATCTGCCCCGGAGAAACCATCGAAGCAATCCCTGAATCAAAATCGTATTGCTGCTGTCCATACCGAAATTTTCCGCTGAGATCTCTCTTGAGACCAATGCAGTAGAAATGCTGCAACCACGTGATGCTTTTTTCTTCGGTCTGATAGGTCACATCATGGTAATCAAACACACTGATTAAAGGATGTTCAGGCTTTGAAAGTCCACCAATCTCGTGAAAATCTGTGATGGTATTGAGGGTAAGTATTTTCTTATTTTTCATAATAAAATAATATCAAAGATAGAGCAAATCTTCTCAGACTGCTCTATCTTTTGGTTTAAAATTAATGCTTTAAAAATCAGTTGAAGTGCTCAATTCCAAAGTAGAATTAATATCTGCATCCAGCATTTTCATTTTTTCTCTGGCTAAACCTACAGCATCAGTTCCCATCACAAAATGAATCGGAGGTTTCTGCATTTCTGCCAATTGAATAAAAGCAGACGCTGCTTTATCAGGATCTCCCGGCTGGTTTCCGTTGATTTCTTCCTTGTGTTTTGCTTCCACAGTTCTTGCCGCTGTATATTCTGCAATTGCATTTTCAGGAAGGGTCATCGAGCCTGAATCAAGGAAGTTGGTTCTGAAATATCCCGGATAAACAACCGTTGCATTAATCCCAAATTCTGCAACTTCATACGCAAGCGATTCTGTAAAACCAGCCACCGCAAATTTCGTCGCACAATACACGCCCCATCCCGGAAAAGCTCCTGTAATTCCGCCAATCGAAGCGACATTCATAATATATCCCGACTTTTGATTTCTCAGGAAAGGCATTGCCTGACGGATTACATTCAGTGAACCGAAGACGTTGGTATCAAAATTTTTGCGGCTTTCTTTGTCTGATAATTCTTCCAAAGTTCCCAATTGCCCGTATCCTGCGTTGTTGACGATGACATCTACCCTTCCAAATTTTTCTACTGTTGCCGTGATTGCTTTTTTCACATTGCTTTCATCCAGAAGATCCATTTCCAAAGGAAGAAAATTTTCTGAAGATTCAATACTGTTTTCAAAACTCTTCAGTGATCTTGAAGTTGCTGCAACGCTGTAACCTTCAGCTAAAAGTTTCTGAACCAAGGCTAAACCTAATCCTTTTGAAGCTCCTGTAACGAACCATACTTTTTTTGTGCTCATAATAATTTGTTTTTGTTGTTAAATATTTACAGGACAAAGTTGCGATTATGGGCAAAAGAAAAATGAACCGATTCAATGGATTTTGTAGCCGAATTAAAGGTCGAGTTCATAAATATTTACATTAAGAGATTAAAAGTTTAATGGAGAAAAAAAATTAAACAGTGAAGCTACTCTCTGATTTTTTGGTAACTTTTTGATATACCGTTCCTTCGTCGTCGGTTCGTCATCGCTTCGTCGATGGTTTAACATGGTTTTAGACCGCTAAAAAATTAAACAGAGATAAATATTTTAGGTTTAAGAAAATTAATGATTAGCAATTTTAAAGAATAACAATATAATTGATCGCACAACTTTGTCAATATTTCTTTTAAACAAAAAAAATCTCTTTTAAATCATTATTTAAAAGAGATTTTTAAATTTTACAAAGATTATTACAGTTTGGAGGGCTTTAATTTTAATCTGTAATAAAATTCTTTCTCGCCAGTTCTTTTCTCACACGGCTGAGGCTTTCGGGAGTGATTCCCAAGTAAGAAGCAATCATCCACTGAGGAACTCTCATCATCAGATCGGGATACATTTTGGTGAATTTCATGTAGCGTTCCTCTGCTGTCTCGCCTAGCAAAGAATTGATTCTGTCCTGAAGACTTTTTACATGTTTCTGTATAATCAAATCATTCTTTTCGATGCTGTTGGGGAATTCTTCCAACAGTTTGCTGAAGAAATCGGGATTTAGAAATAATATTTCAGAATCTTCAACAGCTTCAATAAAATATTTGGATTTCTCATTAAAATAAAGACTGCTTCTGTCGCCCATCAGCCAGTTTTCAGGGGCAAACTGTATGATGTGTTCTTTTCCGTTTTTGTCGATGGAATACATTCTCAGCAGACCTTTTTCAACGAAAAAAGTGTTGCGGCAAATCTCGCCTTGCTGCAGAAGAAACTCATGTTTACTGATTTTCCTCGATTCGTACTGAATGCTGCAAAGATTTAATTTATCTGCAGGAACTTCAAATACATTGGCTAAATAATTCTGAATATTGCTCATTCTGTAATCTGGCTTAAAGAAATGTCTTGATGTGAGGCTGAATTTATTACTTTCCCATTCTCCAATACCAGAAGCTGTGGGCTCTCATGTCTTACTCCGAAATCGTCGGCAATTTTATTTGAAATATCACGGTGGGCAATCAGGTCTAAAAAGTAGAATTCTGCTGTGGTATTTGGGTTATCTCTAAGTTCTGTCTCAAAATTTTTCAAGACCGTTTTGCTGATAAAACATCTTGTAGAATGCTTAAAAATGCCTACTTTTTTACTTTCTGAAGTTTCAATTGCTTTTTCCAGGTCACTTTGGTTCTCAATTGACTTCCATAGAGATAAACTGCTGTCGTTTTCCTCTTTTTTGTCGCCAAATATTTTACCGAATAAACTCATACGCTAAATTGTTTTAAGTGATGATTAAGATGTTTGTACTCCATAAATCCCCAGTTTTCGTCTGTCATTTTCCCAAATAACTGGTGCTCAGACAAAAATTTATAGTTATTCCTAAATTCTAAATAATCATCAAGGGTTTTCAGAAGCTCTTTTTTCGAAGCATCAAAATCACAATCAAAAGTAATGATTAGTTTTTTAAAAGTAGGCATATTCGGTGGAATTCCGTTGTTGAAGATATTCATTTCGTATTTGGTAAGAATTCCTATCCAACGGAATAAGAAAAAAGGCTTGAGAAGCACTGTTCTTTTCATCGGAACTTTCAGCACTTGGCTGCAATGAGTCAGCATTTGTGCAGCATTCATTCTCCCCCATTTTCGCTGAGAATCTGGATTTAAATTCGATATTCTTTCTTTTATTTCAAGAAAATCAACGGGATTATGCAGACTTTTTCTTACCAACCCTGCTCGTTCTTGAGGTTTTCGATGTGAGCAAAATGATGGTTGCAATGCCAGACATAAAGCGCCAGACAAATTCTTAAATCATAATTTCTACCCTGTTCCGGATGATGAAAAGTGCGGTCAAACTGTCTGTTGGTAAGAGATTTCAAAAGATGATACCATCTTTGATGAATTCCTTTCAGCATTCTCATTGCAGGTTTGATGCTGATGGATGCGCTGTCCTGCAGTTCTGCCCATTTGGCTTCCTGATAAGGTTTGATGGTAGGATTATCTTCGGTAAGAGCCAGCTTAAATCGGATAAAACTGTTGGCATGGCTGTCTGCAAGATGATTAACGAGTTGTCTCACTGTCCATCCCTTTTCACGATACGGAGTATCAAGCTGTTCGTCTGAGAAATTTTCTATCAGATCTTTCAGTTTTGACGGAAATTCTTTAATGACTTTAATAAATTCATCTACCTGAATATCTGTGATATTCTGCGGTTCTTCAAACTGACCGATTGGATATTGTTTGTTGTTGAGATTTTGTAAGTTTTCCATACAGTGCCTATTTGTCCGATAATTAAGTTTTGGACAAATTTTTGAGTTTAGTTGGCTGTAAATTTATCAAAAATAAGACGAGTTTTAAAGTGAATTTTGCTGTATTTTTATGGTTAAATTTTAAACCTCTCAGTAAAAAATTATTATATATGAAAAAAGCTTTGATCGTTGTAGATGTACAGAATGATTTCTGCGAAGGTGGCTCTCTTGCGGTTCCTAATGCTAAGGAAATAATCCCTTACATCAATTTATTAATGGAGGAAAATCAGTATGACCAGATTGTTTTTACTCAGGATTTTCATCCGGCAAACCACAAAAGTTTTGCATCCAACAACAACAGAAAAGTGGGTGAAAGCATTATCCTAAACAGTGTTCCTCAGTTTATGTGGCCGGATCACTGTGTGCAGGGAACGAAAGGTGCAGAATTTCATCCAGATTTAAATATTGAAAAAGCCACGCATACCGTTCAGAAAGGAACGAATACTGAGATTGACAGCTACAGCGGTTTTCAGGATAATAATCATTTTATGAAAACCGGTCTCGACGATTTCCTGAAATACCACGATATACAATTGGTTGAAATTGTTGGTCTTGCTTTAGATTACTGTGTGAAATTTACCGCAATGGATGCAGTTGCTAATGGATATGTTACCTGCGTTCATTTTAACGGAACCCGTGCGGTGAACGTAAAACCTGATAATGGGAAAGACGCAATCTACGAGTTGCTTCAGAAAGGCGTTACGATTTTGGGGTGATTTTGGGTTCGGGATGTGGGGTTCGGGTTTTCGACTTCGCTCGGGCTGACAGCTATTTATGATTTGAGATTTGAGGTTCGGGTGTTCGACTTCGCTTAGACCGACATTTGGGGATTTGAGATTTGGGATTCGGGAGTGAAACTTATGGATTTTTATAATCATTTTTGTTTTGTAGACGAATCGTAACTAGCCCTGATTGCAGCGGTTACCCCGCAACAAGCGAGGGCAAAAGCGGTGGCGTGAGGAGTATGAGCGGAAAGCAGGTTCCCGGCTCCTGAAAAAAATAAAGAAAGTAATTGCCTTGTTTCACACGAAAGAAGATAAAAAAAATCTCCATGAAGGAGATTTTTTTGTTTACTGTTTTGATATTTTGTAGAGTCTTCCTCCGTCTGTGATGGCATATAATGCACCGTCAATCCCTTGGGTAATATCTCTGAAACGCTGATCTTCGGTTGCCAGAAGTCTTTCTTCACCATACACTTTATTGTCTTTAATCACCAATCGTACAATGTGTTTGCCTGATAAGGCTCCCACAAAAAGATTATTTTGCCACTCAGGAACATTGTTTCCTCTGTAAAACGTCATTCCGCTTGGTGAAATTACAGGATCCCAGTAATAAACCGGTTGTTGCATCCCTGCCTGCTGCTGAATTCCCGAACCAATCGTTGCTCCGTCGTATTCAATTCCATAAGTGATGGTTGGCCATCCGTAATTGGTTCCTGCAGTCACTTTATTGATTTCATCACCACCTCTCGGGCCGTGCTCGCTCTGCCACAACTCTCCAGTTGTAGGATGAATAGCCATTCCCTGAGGATTTCTGTGACCAATGCTGTACAATTCAGGTAAAGATCCGCTGCCGGCAAACGTGGGATTTCCAGGAGCTGGCTGACCGTCTTTTGTAATTCTTACAATTTTACCTAATGCTGCACTTACAGATTGTGCCAAAGGTCTCGTCGTCATATCTGAACGCTCACCCGTACTCACCAAAAGATTTCCGGTGGAATCAAATAATATTCTTCCCCCATAATGTAAATTTCCGGTAGAAGCTGATGGACTTGCTCTGTAAATTACTGTTGCGTTTTCAATTGCTGTTTCATTGGTTGAGAGTTTTCCTTTAGCAACAGCGGTTACAGTTCCGCCCGTTACATTCTCAGAAAACACCCAGTAAATCATTTTATTGGTTCCGAACTGAGGGTCTAAACACAATCCTAAAAGACCACCCTGCCCGTTTGAATTGACTGAAGGTATTCCTGTAATCGGCGCTCCTACTGTCCCTGAAGCAGTGGTTACAATTCTCATCGAACCTGTTTTTTGAGTAATCAGCAGTCGGCCGTCCGGCATTGAAGTAATTCCCCAAGGCGAAGCTAATGCAGACGTGATAACTTCTGTTTTGATTGGCGTAACGGTTTTTACACCACCCGCTCTTGTCTGCCCTGCAAAGGCAGGTGTATAACTCGTATTTGCAGGAAGCGTCTCTACGGGCGACAGCAGTACCTCGTCTACAGGTGATGGTAAATTTTCTTCCATCTCTTCAGTACAGCTAAAAGTAAAAAATAAGGCTGCTACCCAGAGGTAATTGGTTCTTAAAGTCATAATTAAAATTTTGTGTGTTGGTAAAATACCTCAACGAAGCAACAAAATTTGAGCCAGCAAAGGCTAAATTTAGATAAATAATGAAAAAACCTCCCAAAAATTGAGAGGTTTGTATTCATAAATTTAAAAAACTGTTATACTAATAATGATAACGGACTTTCTAAATATGTTCTTAAAGTCTGTAAGAATTGAGCTCCGGTAGCACCGTCCACTACTCTGTGGTCACATGCCAATGAAAGCTTCATGGTGTTTCCTACCACAATCTGACCGTCTTTTACGATAGGTTTTTCAATAATAGCACCTACAGAAAGAATTGCTGAGTTCGGTTGGTTGATGATACTTGTGAAAGTCTCGATACCAAACATTCCAAGGTTTGAAATTGAGAAAGTAGAACCTTCCATTTCGTTTGCCTTAAGACCTTTGCTCTTCGCTCTTCCAGCCATATCTTTCACACCAGCAGAAATCTGAGTGTAAGACATCTGGTCTGTATTCTTCAATACAGGAACAACCAATCCATCAGGAATCGCTACTGCTACACCGATGTTGATATTTCCTCTGTGAATAACTTTGTCACCTGCCCAGCTTGAATTTACCTGCGGATGTTTTCTTAAAGCAATTGCAGTCGCCTTAATAATCATATCGTTGAAAGAAATTTTTGTATCCGGAAGTGCGTTGATTTCTTTTCTAGCCTCAATCGCTTTATCCATATTGATCTCCACCATTAAATAATAGTGAGGAGCAGTAAATTTACTTTCAGAAAGACGTTTTGCAATAATATTTCTTACCTGAGAGTTTGGAGTTTCAGTATCTTCACCCTGAACAAAATTCACAGCAACCTGAGATTGCTTCGTTTCACTCGCAATGACAGCAGCTTTTTCAGCAGGCTTGTAATTTTCAATATCTTTCTTAACGATTCTTCCGTTTTCACCAGAACCCTGTACTGAATGAATGTCTACTCCTTTATCCTGAGCCATTTTTTTAGCTAAAGGAGAAATAGCAACTCTGTCCGCAGAAGTGGAAGCTTGTGCAACCGATTTCTCTTCAGTTTTTGACTCAGATTTTTGCTCTTCTGGTTGAGCAGAAGATTTTTCGGCAGACTTTTCAGCTGGTTTTGATGATCCTACAGCAGAAACATCAGTACCTTCAGGCCCGATGATCGCCAAAACGGTATCAACCGGAGCTGCACCACCTTCTTCAACACCTTGCTTTAATAAAACACCGTTGAATTCTGATTCAAAATCCTGAACAGCTTTATCAGTTTCGATTTCAGCAAGAAGATCTCCTTCTTTTACTGTATCGCCAACGTTTTTGTGCCATTTTGCTACTTTACCTTCTGTCATAGTATCAGAAAGTCTCGGCATTGTGATTACTTCTACTCCTTTAGGAACTTCGGCAGAAGCTTCCTGAGTTTCGTTTTTAGTTTCAGGCTGAGCTTCTTCTTTTTTCTCTTCAGTAGCATTAGCGGAAGGAGCTGCTGCGCCACCCGTTAATCCTGAAATATCTTCACCTTCATTTCCAATAATTGCCAAAACTAAATCTACTGCAGCTGCTGAACCTTCTTCAACACCTACAAAAAGTAAAGTTCCTTCAACTTCAGATTCAAAATCCTGTACTGCTTTATCGGTTTCGATTTCGGCTAAGATATCTCCTTCTTTTACCTTGTCTCCGACTTTTTTATGCCATTTTGCCACCTTACCTTCCGTCATTGTATCGGAAAGACGTGGCATTGTAATTACTTCTGCCATAATTTAATATTGATTTGAGATTTGAGATTCGAGATTTGAGATTAGGGGAACTCAAATTTCAGATTTCAAATTAATTTAATTTTATTGATTTTCAAATTTATCTAAGAACGGATAATTTTCCTGAGCGTACACGTACTCGTAGATTTTTTCTGTGTCCGGATATGGGGAGTTTTCCATAAACTCAATACACTCTTCTACAAAATCTCTTGATTTATTATCCAAAGTATCCAATTCTTCCTCTGTAGCCCAGTTGTTTGAAAGGATTCTTGATTTGATCAATTCAATAGGGTCATCACCTTTAGCAATGGCAACTTCTTCTTTAGATCTGTACGGCTCAGCATCAGACATTGAGTGTCCTCTGAAACGGTAAGTTCTTGCTTCGATAAATGTTGGTCCGTCACCTCTTCTTGCTCTTTCAATAGCCTCGTAAGCAGCTTCAGCCACTTTTTCTGGATCCATTGCGTCTACAGCAAGACATGGCATTTCGTACCCTAAACCTAATTTATAAATATCTTCGTGGTTGGCAGTTCTTTTTACAGAAGTACCCATCGCGTACTGGTTGTTTTCAACAACGAAAATTACAGGAAGTTTCCAGTTCATCGCCATGTTGAACGTTTCGTGAAGAGATCCCTGTCTTGCAGCACCGTCTCCGAAGAAACAGATATTCACAGCTTTTCTGTCAAAATATTGGTCAGCGAAAGCAATACCAGCTCCCAAAGGAATCTGACCTCCTACAATACCGTGACCACCATAAAATCTGTGTTCTTTGCTGAAAATGTGCATAGAACCACCCATTCCTCCGGAAGTACCTGTAGCTTTACCACAAAGTTCTGCCATGATTCTTTTAGGATCTACTCCCATTGCCATTGGATGGATGTGACATCTGTATGCAGTGATCATACTGTCTTTTGTTAAATCCATTGCATGCGTAAAACCTGCCGGAATAGCTTCCTGACCGTTGTACAAATGTAAAAAACCTCTGATTTTTTGTTTTAGATAGAGAGAACGGCATTTGTCTTCAAACCTTCTCCACATAGTCATATCTTCATACCACTTTAGGTACACCTCTTTAGAAAATTCTTTCATGTGCTAGCTTCTTGCTTATTTATTATGAAATAGTTGAGCAAAAATATAAAAAAAACTTTGTTTTTATTATATGTAGAGCAATTGTTTTTTTGCTTATAATATTATATTTACATTATTAAAATAAAAAATGGAAGAAAAACCGACATCATCTCTTCATAAAGTCTCCCGAATCATTTCTGATTTCTTTAATCCGCTCATCTCTTTAATTATATTTTTCGTCTACATGAGCGTTCATGAATATAATTTAAAACAAGCTCTATCTCACTTTTTACAAATTTTATTAATGGTGATAATCCCCGTGGTAGCGTGGATTATTTACAATGTAAAAACCGGAAGATATACCAATATGGATGTATCAAACCGTGTACAGAGAAAAACGCTTTATATATTTATAGGTACCTGTGTTGTTCTTTATCTTATCTACACCTATATAAGATATGGAAGATTTGATTTTGTGATGTTGTTTATATTAATTCTTTTACTGGCATTACAGATCAGTAATTACTTCATCAAAAGCTCGATGCACACAGCATTTAATATTTTTGTGGCAGCATTATTTTTTAACATTGAAACTTCTATGGGAATTGCCTGGCTTTTTATTGCTGCTTTGGTAGGACTCACAAGAATAATTTTAAAGAGACACTCTCCAAAAGAGGTTATTTTAGGGGCTTTTATCGCATTTTTGGTTTCTTTTCTCTATCTTTATTGCGATATTCAATTCAGAAACTAAATATTTTTTATGAAAATTAATCATCTTACACCCGCGGAAGAAAATCTGATGAAGCTTTTTTGGAAGCTCAATTCCTTTTATCTGAAAGAGGTAATGGAACAGCATCCGGAACCGAAGCCACACCAAAATACAGTTTCTACCTACCTTAAAATATTAGTTGAAAAGGGTTATCTGAAAACAGAGAAAGAAGGCAGAATCTTCAAATACAGTGTATTGGTTCCCATTGAAGATTACAGAAACTTTTTGTTGAAAGAAATTGCAGAGCACTTTTTTGATAATTCAGGAAAAGAAATTATTGCGTTTCTGTTCATGGAAAATTTGATTGCTAATGATGATTTTAAAGAATATCTGGGAGAAGATTTAGAAATTAAACCTCCGAAAATTAAAGAACCAAAATTAGAAATTGCAGAAGAAATTCTCAACCCTAAGAAAGATAAAAAAGCAAAAGACAAAAAAAAGAAGAAGAAAAAAGAGTGATTAAAAATATGATGTAAATACTCGTTTAGAAAACTTTCTTTGAAAAGTCTTACATTTCAATTTGAATTGAATGATGACAAAAAAAGACAAACTGTAAAAGGTTTGTCAATTTTTTTGTTACTTATCTTGAGAAATAAGATAAAAAAAGCGGCTTTAAAGCCGCCTCTATTTTTACCAACGATTTCCGCCACGGTCGTTTCCACCACCGTAACTTCCACCACCGTTACCTCTATTGTTACCGTAACCGCCGCCTCCGCCGCTTCTGTTACCTCCACCGTAGCCTCCGCCACCGCTTCTGTTGTTATCAAAACTTCTTCTTGGTTTATCTTCTCTTGGCTTAGCTTCAGAAACGTTTAACGCTTTTCCGTTAAATTCTTTCTCGTGCAAAGCTTCGATAGCCTGTTGTCCTTCTGCGTCACCCATTTCGATAAATCCGAAACCTCTTGAGCGACCAGTCTCTCTGTCTGTGATGATTTTAGCTGAAGAAACTTCTCCAAACTCTGAAAATAGATCCTGCAACTCATGTTCTTTAGTTGCGTAATTGATGTTTGAAACAAAAATGTTCATTGTAAAAAAAATTAAATTAGTAAAGATTTGGTATATAAAAGAAAAACAACATACAGTAATGAACAAATATTGATTCCAAATATAAACGTCTGCAAGATACAATTAAAAATTTCAAAACCAAGTTTTTTTTTATCCATTTGAATAATTGTTAAAGTTGCCCGTAAGTGCTTATGCCTAGAGACTTTGTAAATGCTTTAGATAACGTATTTTAAAGTTTTTTCGTAAATTAGAGGTCGTAAATGAGCCTGAGGATGAAAATTCACACTACAAATTATCAAAATACTTTTATCGAAGTTGCTGAAGACTGTCCGGTTTCGGTTTCTGAAGTTCCGCCTTCAAAAAAAACTGAAACGGCTGCCGGGATACAGTTTAGACTGATCAGGAACAATCCTTATCTCTTCACGTCTGATGATCTCGTATTTGAAACCTACGCTGTAAAAAACAATTTAACTGATTCTGAAAAGCCTGACGAACGCATTAAGTTTTTCTCAAAAGGCCAGCCTTGTCTTCGGTCATCGGCTCTTTCAAAAAGATACGGATTTGGAATACATTATGATGAAGATTCTAAAATCGCACTTTTTCCTGTAGAATCTGAAGAATACAGACAATTTCTTGCAGATGATTCTGTCAAAAAAGTAAAAGCCATGCGTTCCAGAAGAAATCAAAGCGATACCAATTAGTATACAACCTAAATGACCAATCTATCGACTCATCCATCAATTAACCACTAAATTACTAACCTACTAACCTACTAAATTAGATTTACACTCAATGAATTATCACACCAGAAAATGGGTAAAACCAGAAGACCTTAATCCCAACCAATCGCTTTTCGGAGGAAGATTGTTGCAGTGGATTGATGAAGAAGCTGCGCTCTACGCTGTTATTCAGCTAGAAAACAAGAAAATCGTAACCAAATTTATATCAGAAATTAATTTTGTGAGCTCTGCCAAACAGGGAGATATTATTGAAATTGGTATTGAAGTTACAAAATTTGGCTCCACATCTGTGACTTTGGCCTGTCAGGTAAGAAATAAAATGACACACCAAACCATCATTACAGTCGATAGAATTGTAATGGTAAACCTTGATGAAGACGGGAATCCTAAACCTCATGGCAAAACAAAAGTGGAGTTTGTAAAAGACAGGCTTAAACCAAAGGATAGTGATGAAGATTTTCATTAAAAACATGGTGTGCAACCGTTGTATTTCGGCAATTTCAAAAATTTTTGAGGATGCCGGAATTGACGTCGCTCAAATCAGTTTAGGTGAAGTGGAACTGAAATCTGAAATATCAGAAGAAGTTTTAAAAAAAATCGAAGAAAGCCTGATTAATATTGGATTTGAAAGGATAAAAGATTCTTCGCAGCAACTTATTGAAAAAATTAAAAATCTGATTATAGCAAAAATCGGCAGCCTCGATATTGCTGAAAATTTTGTTTTGTCTGAATTTCTGTCTGCAAATCTGCACAAAGATTACAGTTTGATTTCCAAAGCTTTTTCTCAAAACGGAAACGTTACTTTGGAGCAGTTTTTTATTCTTCAGAAAATTGAAAAAGTAAAAGAATTACTTTTGTATAACGAATTTACGCTCACTGAAATATCTGCGAAACTCGGCTACAAAAGTGTTCAGCATTTATCAGCTCAATTCAGAAACACTACAGGCTTCTCTCCTACCGAATTTAAAAAACTTAAAACCAATAATCGTAAAGCCTTGGATTTGATTTAAATTTAAAATCATAATTCTATAAACAATATCCTTAAATCTATAACAGATTCCCGTTTGCTTTCCTGAAATTTGTATCGTAAATTCAAACTATGGAAAACGAATCTCATCAACATAAAAAACCGCATCCCAGCGAAAGAATCTCCCCAAGTTCGGTCTACTACTGCCCGATGGAATGTGAAGGCGATAAAGTCTATTTTCAACAGGGCAAAAGATGCCCGACCTGCAACATGTTTCTCGTTCCGATTGAGGAAAAACTGGAAAAAGATCCAAATTATAAGTCTAAATTTTCATCAACAAATCTTCCTGAAAATTTCAAAGACAATATCGGAAAATATTATTGTCCGATGTTCTGTGAGGGTGATAAAGTCTATGATTCCAACGTAGGTTGTTCTGTTTGCCACATGCATCTGGAAGAGATTACTGATGATTTGGTTGGAAGCGGGATGTCAGAAGCTGGAAGTCATTATTCATCACACGAAACACGAAACACGAAACACGAAACTGACACCTCGGGAAAATACTACTGCCCAATGTTTTGTGAAGGCAATAAAGTATATGATTCCAACGTTGGCTGTCCGGTTTGCGGAATGGATCTCGTAAAATATCCTGATAAAAACGGTGATGATTCCGATGAGACTTATACTGTTTTGAAACGGAAATTATTTATTTCTTTAGCATTTACCATTCCTGTTTTCATTCTTTCTATGGGTGGAATGCTGATGGAATTTCCTTTCTCACACGAACTTCAGGGATGGTTTGAATTGATTCTTACACTTCCGGTATTATTTTACTCAGGATGGTTTCTGATGAAAAGAGGATGGATTTCCTTTAAAACTTGGAATCTTAATATGTTCAGCCTGATTGCCTTGGGCGTTTCTGCCGCATTTATTTTCAGCATCGCTGCTTTGATCTTTCCGAATTTAATTCCACACGAAATCCGTGGTCACAACCATGAAATTCCTCTTTATTTTGAGGCGGTTTGTGTGATTTTAACCTTGGTTATTTTAGGACAGTTGATGGAAGCTTTGGCTCATAAAAAAACAGGAAATGCCATCAAAGAACTGATGAGTTTATCGCCTGATGTAGCTAATTTGATTGTTAATAATGAAGAAAACAAAGTTCCTCTCTCCGAAATAAAAATTGGTGATATTCTGAAAGTAAAACCTGGAGAAAAAATTCCTGTAGACGGAAAAATTGTTGAGGGAAATTCTGTTATCGACGAAAGTATGATCACTGGCGAACCCATTCCTGTAGAGAAGAATGTTGACTCAAAAGTGAGTGCAGGAACCATTAACGGAAATCAGGTTTTTCTGATGAAAGCTGAAAAAGTGGGTGATGAAACACTGCTTGCAAAAATCATCAAAATGGTCAACGACGCCAGCCGAAGCCGCGCTCCGATTCAGAAACTGACGGACAAATTGGCGAGAGTTTTTGTTCCTGTTGTAATTTTAGTTTCAGTTTTAACATTTATTTTATGGCAGATTTTCGGTCCTGAAAATCAGAAAACCCTTTTTGCTTTTGTAAATGCAGTTGCGGTTTTGATTGTTGCCTGTCCGTGTGCTTTAGGGTTGGCTACGCCGATGTCTTTGATGGTAGGAATTGGAAAGGGGGCAAAAAATGGAATTTTAATTAAAAATGCCGAAGCCCTTGAACAGATGAATAAAGTAAACGTTTTAATTACCGACAAAACAGGAACTTTAACTGAAGGGAAACCGTCTTTGGAACACATAGAATCTCATGAAAATGATAAAAATTTGATATTAAAATTAGCCTATTCATTAAATCAAAATTCAGAACATCCTCTGTCAAATGCTGTTATTAAAAAAGCTAAAAACGAAAATATCTCAGCAGAAAAAGTCAGCAGTTTCGAAAATATTTCAGGCAAGGGCGTGAAAGGGATTATCAGTGGACAAACGGTTTACCTCGGCAACGAAAAACTTTTGAGTTCAAACCAAATTTTTATTCCTGAACACTTAAAATCAAAGGTAGCTGAAGTTCAGTCGAAAGCACATACAATATCTTATTTGGCTCAGGACAACGAGGTTTTAGGTTTTCTAAGCTTTACGGATATAATTAAAGTTTCGTCTAAAAAAGCTGTTCAACAGTTGCAGAATGAAGGCATTGAAGTGATTATGATGACCGGAGATAATGAAAATACTGCAAAAGCAGTTGCGGATGAATTGGGAATTAAAAATTTCAAAGCCAACTGTCTTCCCGAAGATAAATTGAATGAAGTTAAAACACTTCAGTCTCAGGGAAAGATTGTAGCCATGACCGGCGACGGTATCAACGACTCTCCCGCCCTTGCCCAAGCCAATATCGGAATTGCGATGGGAACCGGAACTGATGTTGCGATCGAAAGTGCTGAAATCACTTTGCTGAAAGGTGATCTTTTGGGTGTTGCTCAGGCAAAATTGTTGAGTGAAAAGTTGCTTAAAAACATTAAAGAAAATCTTTTCTTCGCCTTTGTTTACAATGTTTTGGGAATTCCAATTGCGGCAGGATTGTTGTACCCGTTTTTTGGAATTTTACTTTCGCCAATGATTGCGGCGGCAGCAATGAGCATAAGTTCTTTATCTGTAATTTTAAATTCTTTGAGGCTTAATTCTGTTGACTTGAAAGTTAAGTAATTAACCTTACATAAGATTTTACAGATTAATAAGATGTTATTAGTTTAATAAGAAAAAAATCAAAATCACTGGTAATTGGAATTAAAAAAATGGAAAAAGAAAAGATTTTCATCGGATGCTCAGGTTTTTACAACAACGATTGGAAAGGATCTTTGTTTCCTGAAGATGCGAAAAGCAAAGACTTTCTCACACTTTACGCAAAAGAATTTAACTGTGTAGAAATCAATTCTACTTTTTACCGGAAACCAACTGCGAGAACTCTGCTCAAATGGTTTGATGAAACGCCGGATGATTTTAAATTTTTCATTAAAATTCCGAAAATAATTTCTCACGAAAAAAGGCTGAATGAATGTAAAGAAAAAATTGCAGAATTCTGTAATCATATTCAGATCAATCTGAAAGAAAAACTGGCAGGATTTTTATACCAATTTCCGCCTTCCTTCAAAAATACACAGGAAAATCTGGATTTGATTTGTGAAAATTTAGATTTAAATTTTTTGAATGTGATTGAGTTTCGCCACGAATCATGGTGGAGAGATGAAATTTTTCAGGCTCTAAAGGAAATGAATATCATTTTTTCAGGGGTCAGTTTTCCATCAAACCTTCCTGAAGATTTTATCATTAATAATTCCGACGTTCTGTACTACAGACTTCACGGAAAACCAATACTTTATAAATCTGAATATTCAGATAAATACCTTGAAGATCTGGCAGACAAAATAAGGCAAAATCATCTGAAATCTTTTATCTTTTTCAACAATACGTGGGGAACTGCCGCGATTCAAAATTCGTTATTTTTAAAGAAAATTTTGGAGGAATAACTGAGGAAATTAAATTTAGTTTCAATAAAAAATGAGAAATTTGCATTTATGAGCTTACAGGAAAATTACAACAATATAAAAAATCAGCTTCCCGAAAATGTGGAATTGGTGGCTGTTTCTAAAACGCATCCCGTTTCGGCAATTCAGGAGGTTTATGATTTGGGTCAAAAGGTTTTTGGCGAAAATAAAGTTCAGGAACTGACAGAAAAATATCCTCTACTTCCAAAAGATATTCAGTGGCATCTGATCGGACATCTGCAGACCAACAAGGTAAAATACATCGCTGAATTTATCGACACCATCCAAAGTGTGGATTCTGAGAAACTTTTAAATGAAATCAACAAAGAAGCTGCGAAAAATAACCGTACAATCAAGGTTTTGTTACAGGTAAAAATTGCTGAGGAGGACTCAAAATTTGGCCTTGAAGCTTCTGAAGCTGAAAACTTATTTGAAAGGTTTATCAACGGAGATTTTCCAAATGTGGAAATCACCGGTTTGATGGGAATGGCAACTTTTACGGACAATCAAAATCAAATTAAAAATGAATTTTCAGTTTTAAAAAATCTCTTTGATACATTTAACGGGAAACATCCGTTAAAAACCCTGTCTATGGGAATGAGTGATGATTTTCCGATTGCAATTAACTGCGGTGCCAATTCTGTGCGTGTAGGTTCTGCTATTTTTGGAAGAAGGGATTATGCACAGTAAATCTTTATGTTCCTACAAGTGTTTACTAATGTTTTAGGCCTAATAACCATTTAGGAATAATATTTGCTAATTATCAGCGAAAATTTAATTAAATTGCGACTATGCAAAAAATCCTTATCGTAGAAGACGAAAAAGCTATTTCCGGAGTACTTCACAGTATTCTTTCTGATGAACTGACCGAATATGAATTTGTGATTGCCGAAGACGGTCTCGAAGGAATTAAACATATTGAAAAAGAAGATTTTGCACTGGTAATTTCTGACATCAAAATGCCAAAATTATCAGGTACCGAACTTCTGAAACAAAGCATGGCGCTGAAACCTGAGAGCACTTTTATTATGATTTCCGGTCACGCCGATATCGATTCTGCCGTTTCCTGTCTGAAAGATGGAGCTTACGATTTTATTTCAAAGCCAATCGATATCAACAGACTGATTACAAGTGTGAAAAATGCTTTAGTTAAAGAAACACTTAAAAAAGAAAATAAAAATCTTCAGAACGAAAACAAAACGCTTAAAAAGAAAGTTAACAAAAAATACCAGATGATCGGTGAGTCTGAACCTTTAAAAAAGATTCAGGAAATGATCGAAAAGGTAGCTGTTTCTGATGCAAGAGTTTTGATCACGGGTCCCAACGGAGCCGGTAAAGAACTGGTAGCTCACGCTATTCACAATTTGAGCGAAAGATCAAGAGGTCCGATGGTAGAAGTAAACTGTGCTGCAATTCCTTCTGAACTGATTGAATCTGAACTTTTTGGTCACGTAAAAGGCTCATTTACAGGAGCTATTAAAGACAAACAAGGTAAATTTGAACAGGCCAACAACGGAACAATTTTCCTGGACGAAATTGGAGATATGAGCCTAATTGCTCAGGCAAAAGTTTTAAGAGCTTTGCAGGAAAGTAAGGTTTCTCCTGTTGGAAGCGACAAAGAAATCAAGGTGGATGTAAGGGTTCTTGCAGCGACCAATAAAAATATGGCGAAAGAAATCGAAGCCGGAAGATTCAGAGAAGATTTGTACCACAGACTTTCTGTAATTGAAATCTACGTTCCGCCTTTGGATGAGAGAAAAGAAGATATCAAGCTTTTGGTAGACCATTTCTCGGGATTAATTTCTGATGAGCACGGAACTGCTTTGAAAAAATTCGATGATTCGGCGATCAAGGCTCTGGAAGCACTTTCGTGGACAGGAAATATCCGTGAGTTGAGAAACGTGGTGGAAAGATTAATCATTCTTGGTGGAACCACAGTTTCGCAGGAAGACGTTGCAAGTTTTGTGAGAAAATAAATTAATACTTAATTCTCTTTAATTATAAAAATTTGCAGTATTTATGCTGCAGATTTTTTTTTGTTATTATTATGAACTTTTTAAATAAAAATTACACGAAAGAAGCCCTCACACTGGCTCTTCCGGTAATGCTTACACAGGTTGGACAGGTTTCTGTAAACCTTTTTGACAATATTATAGTAGGAAGACTTTTGGGAGCCGACGCGCTGGCTTCAGTTTCACTGGGTAATGCCGTATTTTTTTCGATGTTTGTTCTGGCATTGGGTTTTTCGTTTGCTATTCCGCCATTGGTTTCGGAGGCGCATTCTCAGCATGATCATAAAACAATCAATTCAGTTTTCAGTCATGGTTTTGTAATTAACATGACCGTTGGGATTATTTTGATGCTTGTTTTATTTGCGGGCTTACCACTGCTCTATCATTCGGGGCAGCCCGCAAAAATTATTCCCGATACGGAAGATTTCCTTTGGATTATGGCCATCAGTATTGTACCTTTTATGGCATTTCAGACTTTAAGAGAAGTTTCTGAAGGTTTATCTTATACCATTGGTGTGACTAAAGCAACGATTATTGCCAATGTGATCAACATTGTTTTAAATTACGTTTTCATTAAAGGACTTTGGATTTTCCCTGAAATGGGTGTGAAAGGCTCGGCGTTGGCGAGTTTGATTGCCAGAATTTTCATGGTTGTTTTTCTGTATTTTGTTTTAATTAAAGAACCGAAAACCCGACAGTATATCAAAGATTTTTCCCTGAAAATGCAGGTCTTTTCAAAGAATATGTTTGAAAAAATGGTAAGATTGGGCTTTCCCACTGCCCTGCAGATGTTCTTTGAAGTAACAGCTTTCGCAGCGGCAGCTTTCATCTGTGGATTGATTTCTGCTCACGACATTGCCTCGCACCAGATTGCGCTGAGCATGGCATCATTTACTTTTAATTTATGTATTGGTTTCAGTGTGGCGTCAACTGTAATGATAGGGAGAAAACTTGGCGAACAGAACTTCATAGAATTAAGAAAAATCGGAATCAACAATCTGAAAATTTCCTTTCTTTTCATGTGTCTTTGTGGATTGTTTTTTATTGTCGGAAGAGATATTCTGCCTACGTTTTTCACAAAACCTGAAGAAGTGGAAGTGATTTTACTCGCTTCAAAACTCCTGATTATCGCTGCCCTTTTCCAGCTTTCAGACGGAATTCAGGTGACGGCTTTGGGAATGCTGAGGGGTTTGCAGGATGTGAAAGTGCCTTCTATCTACACATTTATCGCTTACTGGCTGATCACAATTCCTCTGGGATATGTTTTATGTGTGACAATGAAAATGGGTGCCTTCGGAATGTGGATTGCGCTCGGATTGGGTTTAACAATTTCAGCAGCGATGCTCGTCAAGCGTTTTCTCAATTTATCTGCAAAGCGGATTAAGCAAAATAAATTATAAAATGAAAGCGGTCTTCGGATCGCTTTTTTTATATTTATATTTAAAATAGATAATGGACTTAACCATAGATGATCTGAGAAGAAGCGCCTTGAAATGGGATCAAAACATTTCAAGATTAAAAATTATTATTGACGGAGTTAAAAAAGCTGTAAAAAACCTTTATCAAAACGAACTTTCAATAGACTGGTGGGGAACTTTAGATGAAAAAAAAGAATGCGAATCGATTTATCGTTTGGGAATTTTAGCTTTTGAAAATTATATTCACTCCGCAATCAGAATTTATTTTGAAGAAGAGAATGAAGATTACTCAAAATTTTATGAACTTGAAAAAGATATTGATTTAATCATTACGCTCGCAAAACATATAACTTCTGCGGAAGACAGAGATTCAGACGCCCTAATTAAATTTAATTTAAATGCGAATGACTTTCCAATCTATAATGGAATTCTTATGTTAAATAAAAATAAAGATCTTACTGAAATTATTAAAGTTCTTGAAAAATGGAGAATTAATCTAGTTTTTATGAAATACCCTATTTCTGAATAGTATTTTTCCGAACAACAATACGCTTCCTAGATGAAAACCATACTCGAAACAAAACGTCTTATTCTTCGGGAATTTAATATCAATGATGCCGAACATTTTTATCATTTAAATTTAAATCCTAATGTCATTCGATACACTGGAAATTCAGCTTTTAAAAATGTTGAAGAGGCTCGGTCTTTTCTTGAAAACTATTCAGATTATCACAAAAACGGTTTTGGCAGATGGGCGGTTATTGAAAAATCAAGTGGGGAATTTCTCGGTTGGTGTGGCTTAAAGTATGATGAAAAGCTGGATGAGACAGACATTGGTTTCCGGTTTTTTGAGCATTTTTGGAACAAAGGTTTTGCTACCGAGAGTGCGAAAGCCTGTATTGATTATGGCTTTAATCATTTGAATTTAAAAAAGATTGTTGGTAGAGCCATGAAGGAAAATACCGCTTCAATAAAAGTTTTAGAAAAGATTGGACTTCATTATGAAAGGGATTTTGATTTTGATGGGAAGGAAGGATCTGTTTATTGTATTGAAAATAATTGAGATTTACTTTCAACATTATCATTGTAGAAATTCTAATAATTTCTGCTAACAACAAGTCCTTCGACTACGCTCAGGGTGACATCGCTAATAATTACCACAAAAATTGTTTATCTTTATTTACAATGTCTGATGATAATTAAATCTGAATATTTCTTCACTATCAGGCTGAGCGAAGTCAAGGTCTTTCAGTAAAGGATAAAAACTAATTGGTATCTGTTGTGAACAAAAAAAAGCAACCCAAAACAGGTTGCTTTCATTTATAATCCAAAAATATTTTATTTCAAATACTTCACGATTACCTCATCCGTTGGCTTCACATCACTTTTAAAAGAGCCGATAAGCTTACCGTTTTCGTCTACAAGAAACTTGGTGAAGTTCCAGAGTATATCACTGTCTTTTACACCGTTTAAATCTTTTTCTGTAAGAAACTTAAAGATGGGAGCCATATCGTCGCCCTTCACTGAAACCTTCGCAGCCAAAGGGAAAGTTACACCATAGTTTTTCTCACAGAAGGCGCCGATCTCTACGTTGGTTCCAGGTTCCTGTCCCCCGAAATTGTTGGCAGGAAATCCTACTACGACCAATTTATCGCCATATTCTTTTGAAATCTGCTCCAGATCTTTGTATTGAGGCGTAAATCCACATTCTGAGGCCGTGTTGACAATCAGGATTTTCTTTCCTTTAAAGTCAGCGAAATTAATGGATTTGCCTTCTTCAAGGGCATCTACTTTGTAATCGTAAATTGATTTTCCCATAAGTTCTTTGGTTTTGGTTTTTGAAGTCTCAGACTTTTTCTGAGCGCAGCTGTTGATGAATGCCACAAATGAAAGCAGCACAATAAACATCTTTTTCATATTGATTCAGGTATTTTAAAATTTAAAAGTATTGGCAGGAAAAACTTTGTTGATTTCCACCTTGTTGAGAATCATCACATAATCGCCGTCTTTTTTGGCGCTGGACGATTCAATTCTGAAAGGCATCATCAAATTTCCTACCTTTTTGTAATCTGAGTACATTAAAGTGTCATCTTTTTTTATTTCTTTCAAAAGCATGAAGTTTTTGGTGTCGAAATAATAGATGTTTTTGTTCACATTTTTGGTCAGTTCCACTTTATGACAGTAGATATTCCCGATTTTTTCTTTGCCTAAATACTGCGCCTCAAAACCTTTATTTTCCCAATCGATAAAATCGTTGTCGAAACTCTCAGCCACATATTCTTTGTACTCCTGAAGCTTGTTGGCAGCGTAATTCATTGCGTAGCCTTTGTTGCCGTCGTAGCCTTCAATCGCCGTTTCCTTGCCGCCAATGGTGATGGCAGTTTTAGTTAAATTGGGACGTGACTGATAGATTTTAATCGGATATTCATCTTTCACACCCAAAATCACTTTTCCCTGAAGCAAAACAGAATTCAGAAGTTTCCACTGCGTTAAGCCGCCCGACAGTTCGATATTTTTATCGATAATCTCCTTAGCAGTCTGAGCGAAAATGTTTTGTGAAAATATCAGGACGAATATTAAAAGAATTTTCTTCATTAAATCATTTTTATCAAGTCAAATATAAGTCTTTCTTGGATAATGTAGCAATGTATCAATCTAACAGTGTAACAAACTATTTAGAATTTGTAATAAGAAAGCCACACCTGGCTCTTTTTACTTTTGCCTTGGTTCTTTCAAAATGACTCTTTTTACTTTTTCCCTGGCTCTTTAAATTAACTTTCTTGCTTTCTCCAGATCTTCAGGTGTATCTATGCCTACTCCAACGAAATTGGTTTCGATTAATTTAATTTTCATTCCGTATTCGAGATAGCGGATGCATTCTATTTTTTCGGAGATTTCCAGAGGTTTCATTTCGAGTTTTGAGAACTGAATTAATGCATGTTTTCTGAAAGCATAGACTCCGATGTGCTTGAAATAATCTACATCGTATGAAGTTTCCCGATGAAAAGGAATTACAGAACGGCTGAAATACAAAGCAAAACCATTGTTATCAGTAATCACCTTTACGTTATTGGGATTTTCGATTTCTTCTTTTTCGTGAAGTTTTATTTTTAATGAAGCTAAAGAGATTTCCTGATTTTCATCTTCTTTAAACACTTCGATTAATTGCTGTAAAGGTTCAAGTTTTAAAAAAGGTTCGTCCCCCTGAACATTGATGACGATGTCGCAGTCGATATTCTGTACAGCCTCGGCAATACGGTCGCTTCCGGTTTCGTGCTGTCCCGTCATTACTGCTTTTCCGCCGTTTTTTTCGATTTCATTAAAGATCAATTCAGAATCTGTTGCCACAAAGACTTCATCAAACAAGCCTGTTTCCACAACATTCTGGTAGGTAGTAGTAATCACGGTTTTTTCTCCTAAAATCTGCATCAGTTTTGCCGGAAAACGGCTTGCCTCGTAGCGAGCGGGAATGACTGCAATAATTTTCATAAATCTTCTTTAAAATTCAGACACAAAAGTCGCAAAAGTTTTTGAGATGACGCTGCAAACGACAGAATTTGTCTGCAGGTGGAATGATTAATTTAAAAAGTTACTTTTTCAGAATGCTGTAAGAAATGAAGCAGGAAAATGATTCCATAAATCCATGATACATATAAGAATGAATAAAAAATTCCAAATCCGAAGCTTTTTAGTAAATCATCTTTGCAATGTTTTGAATTTTTAAAGACCAAACGTAAAGCACGGAAGAAAATCCAGTAGAGCATTGCAATAAAGATAAGAACTGTAGCCCAAATGAAAATCCCCAGAAAATAGAGAAGAAATACAGCAACCAAACCCAGAAAAAACCACAGGATTATAGATAAGATAACTCCTGCACAGCCGTCTCCATCTCCAATATCGGGTAAATCTCCATCGAAACCTTCAAACTTTGGCCTCTTGTCGGCAATATTTTTCAGTTTTTCTCTACTGACGATAGCACCAACATTCTCTTTCAATTTTAAACCAAAATACAATCCTAAACTCACAAAGAGAAAGAATGCTCCAGCCAGAATAGAAGTGGAAATTATTGAATTCTGAAACAAAGTTCTGTGAGAATGAATACCAGAAATCCAGACACAAAGAATGACCAAAATGATAATTCCGAGGGTGAGAAAACTCAACATTTTGGTTTCGACTAAAAACCGGCTTTTTAAATTCATTTAAATTATCCTCTAAACTAGTTTTTGATTTCTAAAATTAAAATAATTGATTTAAATCTTTTCTAAAATCTTCTTAGGCAAAACCTTGTTTAATTGAGACTTCATCTCCTTTTCAACCAGAATATATTTCCAGTTTTTACGGTCTTTTGAGACAGCAACAGCTTTTGTTTTTGCATTGATATAATAAGCCATTTCTTTTGGATAATATACTACGCTGCCATTTCCATATTTCTGGATCAGCATATTTTTAATGCTATTCCTCATTTCCTCCTGCATCCCTTCAGCATTGCAACGGATTCTGGTAGAATAATTCACAACAGAAAAATATTCTCCGTTCACCAATTCTGAATTCCCAACCTGCGAAACTTTGGAACTGATGATTTCAACTTTCATGAATGGGTTGTTGTAGGTCATATTTAAGAGCATTTTCATCTGGTCTTTGGGCAAAACCGTGAAAAATTTAGGATAAATACTTTCAACCACGTTATCAATATCCTTGTTCTTCAGTTGACTTAAAAATCCGGAAAAAGACTTTGTAATATATTGCTGGTCTGCATTCTGAGCAGAAAACATTACACTGAAAAGAATGAATAAACCAAGAACTATTTTCGATTTCATTTACTATTTATTTTTTGGTAAAAATAAAAAAAGTCATTCTTCCGAACGACTTTTTTCACTTTATTTTGAATGATTATTTTACTTTTACTAGCTCAACATCAAATATTAACCATGCATTTGGAGGAATAACTCCACCTGCACCGTTCGCACCATAACCCATCGCTGGCGGAATCAATAATGTAGCGGTTTCACCTTCTTTCAGTAAAAGAATTCCTTCGTCCCAACCTTTGATTACTCTACCCATCCCGATAGGAATTTCAATTGGCTCATTTCTTTTGAATGAAGAATCGAATTCGGTTCCGTTTACAAGTTTACCTGCATAATGTACAGAAACATTATCTCCTACTTTTGGATTTGCCCCAGAAGTCGTTTTGGTAATTTTGTAGTAAAGACCAGATTCTGTTTTCTGCATTCCGGCCTTTAGACCTTCTAAATTTTTGTTAGCTTCTGCTTCCGCTTTTTCAGCCATTGCTTTGTTGTTGGCAGCAATTTTTGATTTACCTTCAGTGAAAGTTTTTGCGGCATCGTAGTTTTTGTACTCATCACCCTTGCTGAAAATACCTACTTTTTCAAGTACAATATCAGTTTTTGGCTTATCCTGAGCTCCTTTTTCTACATTTGCAATAGTGTCTACTGTTTCAAGACCTTTTACAACTTTACCGAAAATAGTGTGTTTTCCGTCTAACCAAGGTGTTGCCACTTCAGTGATGAAAAACTGAGAACCGTTGGTATTCGGTCCAGAATTAGCCATAGAAAGAATTCCTTTTCCAGTATGTTTTAGGTCGTTTTTCTCGTCTTCAAACTTGTAACCAGGATCTCCCATTCCAGTTCCCTGAGGATCACCTCCCTGAATCATAAAATCTTTGATCACTCTGTGGAAAATAGTTCCGTCATAATAAGGAACACCTTTCACCTTCGCTTTGTTATCAATTTTCCCTTCTGCAAGACCAACAAAGTTGGCAACAGTTACAGGTGCTTTTTTATCTTCCAACTTCACGATCATGTTACCTTTCGTTGTCTGAAGATTAGCATAAAGTCCGTTATCAAGACTTTCGTAAGTTTCTTTTTCTACGTTCATTTTTTTATAGATTGGAGTGCAGCTCATCAGCGAAACGCTTGCCGCTGCAAGAATTATATTTTTATTTAAAAATTTCATTTATAATAATTTGAGTTTTATGATTAAAGGAACATCGTTATCAATTTTATTTTCGTCTCCAAAAGTGCCGTAAGCAAGTGAAGAAGGCACCAAAAGGGTAATCTCCTCTCCTGCTTTCATGTATCTCAAGGCGTTTTCCACGGCTTTCAGTTCATCAAAATGACCAAACCTGGCGTTTTCTCTTGTAAAAGACTTCTCATAAATTTTAGTCATGTCAAAATCGTAAAGTTCATAAGAATAGGAAACTGCGACATCATCCACCTGCTTCTGTCTGTCATCAAAACCATTAACATCTACCCAATAATTTAATTTTGTAGGATAAAATTTTGTTTTCTGCGTAGATATCCATTCCTGGATTTGCTGTCTTTCTAAAATATTGAGATTTTTTGTTCTTTCTTTAGATGTTTTAAGGTCAGATTGGCTCAGAACCCCGCCAACCGGAGGATAAACTGTGGTATTTCTCTTGCAGCCAACGAAAGCCAGAATTGAAAGAAGAAGTATTTTTTTCAAATGCAGTCTGTTTATTTATTATTTCATAAACCGATGCGAAAATACGCAATTCTACGAACATATAAAAACAAAAAAAGCCAAGAAAACCTTGGCTTTAAATTTATTTTTTAGTTGATTAAACTGTTTCAAGAATATTCTTCTCTACCAAAACTCTCCATCCGAAAGGATCTTCAGAAAGGTTGTTTTGTAGATTTACCAAATCATTTTTAAGTGTTACAGCGAAGCTTTCTTCGTCTGCAAGTCTTGGCAACTCCAATTTCTCACCCTGATATCCCAATGCCTGGAAAACAGTGGTTACTACAGCAGTTCCTACACCCCAAACTTCTTTTAAAGATCCGTCTTTTTGAGCAGCAACTACATCTTTTACTTTGATTGGCTCAACTTTCACATCGAAACCTCTTTTCTTAGCTAGTTGAATGAAACTATCTCTCGTTACACCATCCAAAATTTTCTCTGAAGTCGGTGGTGTGTAAATTGTATCATTAATTCTAACGAAAACATTCATTGTTCCACTTTCCTCGAAATATTCGTGGGTAGCGTCATCTGTCCAGATGATTTGGTCATAACCTTCCTCGATCGCCAACTGAGTTGGATAGAAAGAAGCTGCATAATTTCCTGCTGCTTTTGCAGAACCTACACCACCGCTTGCCGCTCTTGAATAGTGATCTGAAATTTTAACCGAAACCGGTTCTGTGTAATACATTTTTGCCGGTGTAGCCACGATTGCAAACATATATTTATTGGCAACTCTTGCTTTCAGAGCTTCCTCTGTAGCAAAAATTAAAGGTCTTATATATAACGAATTACCTTCACCTTGTGGAATCCATTCTCTATCTATGTTTACTAAAGCTTTCAATCCGTCAAGGAACATTTCTTCAGTAACTTCAGGCATTGCAAGACGCTTTGCAGATTTATTGATACGCTCAAAATTCTTTTCGGGCCTGAAAAGGAAAACCTGTCCGTCTTTGTCTTTATAGGCTTTCATACCCTCAAAACAAGCCTGTCCGTAATTTACTCCCATCATTGCCGGAGTAAAAGGAATCGGACCGTAAGGAACCACTTTCACATCACCCCATTTTCCATTCTCGTACTCACAAATCACCATGTGATCAGCGAAAACATTTCCGAATGAAAAGTTATTAGGGTCGAATGTTGAAATTCTGGAGTTTTCTGTCTTTTGAATTATCATTTCTTAAATTTTTTATGATGTTCTACAAATTTAATATAATTTTTTAAATATAAAAATTTTAGGTTAAATTTGACAAAAAAAGCATGAAAAGAGAAGTCAAGACAACAAACGACGGAAGCAAAACACTGTTTATTAATGATTTAAATGAAAACTACCATTCACACCATGGTGCACTACAGGAAGCAGAACACGTGTTTATCAAAAATGGATTAAATTTAGTAAATGATTATGAAATTAATATTTTAGAACTCGGTTTTGGCACAGGTTTGAACGTTTTAGTTACTATTAATGAATATTTAAAAACTGACAAAAATCATAAGATCAATTATTTTACCCTCGAAAAATATCCAATTAATGAATCAGAAATTAATGATTTGGCGTATTTTGAACTTTTCGATAACACAGAATTAAAAAATATTTATCAAAAAATTCATCAGACTGATTGGGAAAATTTAAATGAAATTGTTCCGGGATTTAATTTAAAAAAGATTCAATGCGACTTTTTTGACCTGAAAGACATAGACTTACCAAAAATAAACCTTGTTTATTTTGATTGTTTTGGAGCACGAGTACAGCCCGATCTTTGGGAAAAGCCTTTATTTGAAATGGTTTCCGAGAAAATGAACATGAACGGATTGTTAACAACTTACTCATCAAAAGGTAGCGTGAGAAGGACTTTAAAGGAACTTAACTTTAGTGTTGAAAAAGTGCCTGGACCTCCAGGAAAGAGAGAAATGATTAATGCATGGAAGGCTTAGATTCAATATTTAAAATTCAAGATTTCAGATTATTAATTTCAGATTGATCCGATGAATAATTGGTTTTTTGAGGTTTTATACAAAACAAAATCTTTAAATTAGCATTACAAATATTAATATATGGTAGATAAAATCAATGTCAGGGTTTACGCCTGTGCTGTGAAAGATAAAAAAGTGCTTACTTTATTTGAAGAATATGCGGGCGAGCCGTTGATGAAACTTCCCGGGGGTGGACTTGAATTAGGCGAAGGACTCACCGACTGCCTCCACAGAGAATTTGATGAAGAGCTCAATGTAAAAATTGAAATTATTGATCACTTTTACACTCAGGAACATTTTCTGACTTCAAGATTTCGGGAAAACGAACAGCTTTTAACAGTATATTATTTAGTAAAAATTATAAATGAGGAAGATTTCCTGATCATGGATCCCTGCATCGAAAAAACAGAATGGATCGACATTGACAGAGCAGACAATCCTTTCCCACTTCCCGTAGATAAAATTGTTTTTGATAAATTAAAAGAAAAATTCCTGTAAAATTTTACAGGAATTATTTTTATCGTGGAGATTTAAAATCTTTAGCACCAGGATATGGTTGCAAATAGCCCGAGTTCCAGTTGGATTGTAACAGAGATTCTAAAAACTCATCTGTTCTGTTTTTATGTGGATTGTATTTTTCTTTCAAATCAATATCTGCCACTTTACCTTTTACATTCCACCAAAAAGCACTCCATCCACCTCGCAATTCTTTAATTACTTCAAAAACATTTTTCCCGGTAGCACGGCTCATCAGTTTTGCGAAAACCTGGCCTTCAGTTGTAGTTAAATCCCTCAGCTGCTTCTCATATTGGTCAGCCAACATATTCTGACGGTCTTTTACAAATTTGCGCTTAGCTGCAGAATCCATATCCTGCATATCAGCCTGAATATCCCGGTATTGCTGAAGAGCTGTAAGAAAAAGCGGATAAACCCTGTACAGTTTTTTATTTAAAAAGTGATAAAAATTCTTATCAAGCTGATTGTTGAATTTTGGCCTATTGACCAGTCTCAGCTCATCCATTATCACTACTGTTTCCCCATTAATGTCATAAATTTTTGCTTTTTGCCTTTCGTCATAGAAATATTTCTGGCCAAACTCATCAGTTTTAAGCTGATCTTGCGGATATTTACTTAAAGGCATGATTCCCAGAGTATCAACTACTTGAGCGTGGGTGGAGATTGCAAAAAAAATAAGAAAAGGGAAGAAAATTTTATTTAAAATCATTATTTTTACACTTCGTATCAAAAAAAATCAACGCAAAAATCATTCCTTTCTATATGAAATTCGAAAAGAAGTCTCTAAAGTTTTTAGAACAATACTTAAACACATCATCACCTACCGGCTATGAACATAAAGGTCAGGAAGTTTGGATGAATTACATCAAACCTTACGTCGACAAAATTGAAGTTGATCATTACGGAACCTGCTACGGAATTATAAATCCTGAAGCAGAATTCAAAGTAGTAATTGAAGCTCACGCCGATGAAATCTCATGGTATGTAAATTATATCACAGATGACGGTTTGATTTATGTTATCCGAAACGGTGGTTCAGACCAGACAATTGCTCCTTCAAAAGTAGTAAGTATTCATGGTGAAAAAGGAATTGTAAAAGGTGTTTTCGGATGGCCGGCAATTCACACAAGAAGTGCTAATCAAAACGAACCTACTCCAAAAATTGAAAACATCTTCATAGACTGCGGCGCAATCTCAAAGGAAGAGGTTGAAGAAATGGGAATTCATGTAGGTTGCATGATTACTTATCCTGACGAGTTTTTTCAAATGAACGACCGTTATTTTGTCTGCCGTGCTTTAGACAACAGAATTGGCGGTTTCATGATTGCTGAAGTTGCAAAACTTTTAAAGGAAAACAAAAAAACACTTCCTTTTGGTTTGTATATTACCAATTCCGTTCAGGAAGAAGTGGGTCTTTACGGGGCAGACATGATTGCAGATACCATCAAACCAAATATCGCCATCGTAACAGATGTTACGCACGACACCACAACTCCGATGATTGAGAAAAAGAAAGAAGGCGATCAGAAATGTGGTGACGGCCCGGTGGTATTTTTTGCTCCAAGCGTACATCATAAAATAAGAGAATTGATTATCGATACTGCCAAATCGAAAAAAATCCCGTACCAAAGAGCTGCAGCAAGCCGTGCAACAGGAACTGACACCGACGCTTTTGCCCACTCAAATGGTGGCGTCCCGAGTGCATTAATTTCTCTGCCTTTACGCTACATGCACACAACAGTGGAAATGGTATCTAAAGAAGACGTTGGAAATGTAATTAAATTAATCTACGAAACTCTTTTAGAAATTAAACCTGAGATGAAACTGAAGTATCATTAAAAGGTAAAAGACTCATGTAAAAAGATAAAAGTAAATAGAAAGTAAAATGAAAACTAAGCTTATAGCGCCTTCCCTATTGTCTGCGGACTTTGGAAATTTACAACGGGACATCGAAATGCTCAATAATTCCCAGGCAGACTGGTTACATGTGGATGTAATGGACGGGAGATTTGTCCCAAATATTTCGTTCGGGTTTCCTGTAATGAAAACGATTCAGCAACATGCCAAAAAATTTGTTGATGTGCATTTAATGATCGTTGAACCCGAAAAGTATGTTGAAGAATTCATCAATCACGGAGCTGATTTGGTTTCGGTTCATTATGAAGCGTGTACACATTTGCACAGAACTATTCATCATATTCAAAGTTTAGGAGCTAAGGCTGGGGTTGTTTTAAATCCTTCAACACCGGTTTTAATGCTTGAAGATATTATCGGTGATGTAGATTTGGTTTTACTAATGAGTGTGAATCCTGGATTTGGCGGACAAAAATTCATTGAAAACACTTACAAAAAGATTGCAGAAACAAAAGATCTCATTTTAAGTAATAACTCAACAGCATTGATCCAGATTGACGGTGGCGTAAATATCGATAATGCTTCCAAACTTTTTGATGCAGGAGCCGATGTTTTAGTAGCAGGAAATGCTGTTTTTTCAGCAGAAAGTCCGGAAAGAATGATTGAACTTCTTAAAGTTTAAATTTAGTCTACAATAAAATCCTAAAAAGGCTGCCAATTGGCAGCCTTTGTCATCTCGGGTTTGGAGAATTCTTGTGGTTACAGTTTACTTTAGTTTTTAGTTGGTGAAAATAAATTCTCATTTACTTCATTACAAATATCTGCAAACTTTTAAATGCAAGTCAATCCGTAAAAACACGGTATTTTATCACTAAATCAGTTATGTACATTTTGGCAGATATTGAAACAAAAAAAATCCGGACTAAGCCGGATTTGTATATTTTATTCAAATTTTTCTTAGAAAATTTCTCTTCCAGAAAAATGGAATTGTGCTTCAATAAGAGCATTCTCATTAGAATCTGAACCATGCACTGCATTTTCGCCAATGCTTCTTGCAAACATTTTTCTGATTGTTCCTTCAGCAGCTTCAGCAGGATTTGTGGAACCAATTAAAGTTCTGAAATCTTCCACAGCATTATCTTTTTCTAAAACAGCTGCAACAATTGGCCCTGAACTCATAAATTCAACCAATTCTCCGTAGAAAGGTCTTTCTGAATGTACTTCATAGAATTTTTTTGCATCAGCAACTGTAAGCTGAGTCAATTTTAAAGCTTTAATTTTGAAACCTCCTTCAGAAATCTTTCCTAAAATTGCACCGATATGACCGTCAGCAACCGCATCAGGCTTAATCATAGTGAACGTAATGTTAGACATAATATTTTTTTAATTATTTGCACAAAAATACAAAAATTTTTGAAAATTCTGTTTTTAAGTTTTATTTAACATTAAAATAACTTTTATTAAGAAATACGTCACATTCCTTTGGCACAGTAATTGTTTATTACATTCCGATTCTCATGTTTAATTTGAGTTTTCATGGTTATTAGTTTTTACCCAGCTTCGGCTGGGTTTTTTATTTGCATAAATATCGCTATTTTATTATCAATTTAGCAATTATAAATATTTAAGCAAATAAAATCTCAACATTTCATTATGAAACATTGAAAAACCAATAATATTATGAGAAATTAAAAATTGTTTTGGGCTTCTTCTTCCGCCTCATCCATCAACTTGATATAGTTGGCATATCGAGAATGTTGTATTTCGCCGGTCTCCAGAGCACCAAGAACAGCACATTTTGGTTCATTAATATGAAGACAGTTGTGAAATTTACATTCTTCACGCTTTTTGAATATTTCCGGAAAGTAATGTTGTATTTCTTCTTTCTGAACATCAATCATTGCAAACTCACGCACACCGGGAGTGTCAATTACATTTCCGCCAAAATGCCAGAAATGCATCTGCGCAAAAGTTGTGGTATGTTTTCCTTTAAGATGCGTATCTGAAATTTCCGAGGTTTTTAAATTCAAATCAGGTTGCAATGCATTAACTAAAGTTGACTTACCACATCCGGAATGACCAAAGAATACAGAAGTTTTATCTTTTAATAAGTTTTGTAAATCATCTAAATTCAATTTTGAATATGACGAAATTTCCAAACTGTTATAACCAATTTCGTTGTAAAGAAATTCAATATCTTTTACATCCTCTATCTCTTCTTCACTCAAAACATCCATTTTGTTGAATAAAATCAGCGGTGTAATATTGTAAGCTTCACAACATGCTAAAAATCGATCTAAAAAACCAAGAGACGTTTCAGGATGTTTTAAAGTGAAAATAAAACAGGCAATATCAATATTTGAAGCGATGATGTGCGCTTCTTTGGACAGATTGACCGATTTTCTAATCAGATAATTCGTTCGGGGTTCTATTTTGGTAATCCAAGCCACATCGTCCTGCTCCAGCTGAAATTCTACAAAATCGCCGACAGCAAGTGGATTCGTAAGCCTTGTTTTGATGAGCTTGAATTTTCCGCGTATTCTTGCCTCGAAGATTTTATTGGTCTCCAATTCTAAAACCTGATACCAGCTTCCCGTGGATTTTATGATTTTTCCTTTCACTTTTATATATTAATGCAAATATAAATAATTAAGGTCTGAAAAGCAGAAAACATTTTGTTTAGCGAGCTCTTCAGACCTTTAATTGTACTTTTTATCTGATCAAAATTTATTTGTTAATCATCACCTTATTTTGCACTTCAATAGATTCCTCATGAATCGATTTAAAAATTTTCTCTATAAAATCATGTGACATCCCTGTTTCTACAGCTTTCTGACTTGCATATTCTGTGATTTCTTTCCATCTGGCCGGCTGAAAAATAGCGATATCGTTTTCCTTTTTAAGCTTTCCTATTTTTTCGGAAATTTTCATTCTTTGAGAAAGCATTTCTATAATTTGGAAATCTAAATCTGAAATTAAAGTCCTGTGTCTTCCCATTTCACCTTCAAATCCTGCAAAATCAGAGTTTCTCACTTTTAGATTTGTAATTAAATCTGCCAAAACCTCTGGGGTAATCTGTTGTGAAGCATCACTCCATGCCTCATCAGGATTGCTGTGTGATTCTATAATTGCACCTTGGTAGCCTACATTCAAAGCTTCTTGAGTTACATCCGCCAAACCTGTTCTGTTTCCACAGATGTGTGAAGGGTCAATTAACATCGGAATATTCGGAAATTGACTTTTAAAATCCAAAGCAATCTGCCAATTGGGATTATTTCTGTATTTCGTCTTTTGGTACGTTGAAAAACCTCTGTGAATAACGCCAAGATTTTTAATATCCTGCCCCAAAAGCCTCTCCAAACCTCCAATCCACAATGCCAAATCTGGATTTACCGGATTTTTTACCAGTACTGTTTTTTCAGTTCCTTTTAGAGCTTCCGCAATTTCCTGCACGGTAAAAGGATTTACCGTAGAACGTGCGCCAATCCAGAGAATATCAACATCTGCCTCTAAAGCTGCAGCAACGTGATGAGCGTTCGCAACTTCTGTAGCCGTCTTAAAACCGTATTCTTCTTTTACTTTTTTTAACCAATTCAGGCCAATAACTCCTACCCCTTCAAAACCGTTTGGCTTAGTTCGGGGCTTCCAGATTCCCGCCCGGAAAACGGAAACATTAGCATTGGTTTCTTTTAAACGTCTGGCTGTTTCCAGCATTTGTGCCTCACTTTCAGCACTGCAGGGTCCAGCTATCATCAGCGGTTGAGATAAATCATTAATCCAGTTGCTGTTCAAATCTTTAAGTGTCATATTAATTATTTTATTGTTTTAAATACATGAAAATTCAAATTATAAATGAGTTATAATTCTTTTCGAAATTGCCGTTAAAAAAAATTTAAGGAAACAAAAACCCGGTAGAACAAGTTATGTTTTTAGGAAAAGAAATTTATTTAGCAATACCAATAAAATCGGTAATAACCAGTAAAATTTCTATAATAATTAGCTAACAAACCAAAATAACCACTGATAAATTCAGCAGCCTGATACCCAAAAGATGAGTGAGAAAACAGAGTTGTATTCGAAAAATTTTTCATTTAAAATTCTAATAACATCTGTAAATCAGTTAATTATGATTTATTTTTTAAATTAAATTATTTCCGTAGAGGAAAATTATTCAACAAATATATAAAATTTAAGTTAAATCAAATCTCATCAGATCATCAAGATCTTTCAAAAGAGGATTTTTTTCGATAAATTTCTCGTAGATTTTCCTTTTAGTCAAAACTTCCACTTTCAAATTTTCAAAGTCTCTTTTGTACTCGATTTCGATTGAAAAATTATGAACCTTTGTTTTAAAATGATTGAAAAATTCACCGCTGATTTTATCAAACTCAGTCTTCGCAGAATCTGACGGATAAAGAACTTCGATTACATTTTCGTCCTTTTTTTTAAGCTTAAAACCTTTTACTGCGTTGAAAACAAAAACATTTTTATTCTGAAGCTGTTTTAAAAGCAAATTCCATTCAGCCTGAAGATCAGTTTCTGTAAAATGATTTTTGGGAAGATTTTCGGTTTTAGTAATTACAATTTCTTCTTTCTCAACTGTTTCAGTTTGATTCATAAATGAAGAAATACTCAAACCACCTTTTGAAGCAGGTCTTGATAAAGGTTTTGCTACCTTTTTAGCCACATGAATTTCCTCTGAAGAAGTTTTCACTTCAGAGATTTCAGGTTTTACTGCTTCAAGTTTTTTTTCCGGAACCGGCTTTTTTATTTCTTGCTTTTCGTCAAGAAACGGAGCCAGTATTAAGATTTTTTTTTTTTAAGAACATCTGCTCCACCAGTAAGTGAAGACAGTTGCATCAAAGCTATTTCTACGGTAAGCCTCGGATTTTTAGAATTTTTGTAATTGATATCTGCATGATTGCAAATTTCAATTCCGTGTATCAGCAATTGCGGACTCCAACTTTTTGCCTGCTCAGCAAATTTAGCTTTGGTCTGTTCACCCACTTCAATCAAATCTATTGTAGAAGCATTCTGCGCCATCATCAAATCTCTGAAATGATTTCCGAGACCTGCGATGAATGTGTGAGAATCAAATCCCCGTTTTACAATCTCATTAAAAGAAGAAAGTACTGCCGGAATATTATTTTCCCTGGCTAAATCTACAATATTCAGATATTGATCGTAATCTAAAATATTAAGCACTTCAGCAGCTTTTGCCAAAGTAATATTTTTATGTGAAAATGTAGAAAGTCTGTCAAAAATAGAAAGGGCGTCTCTCAAAGCACCGTCAGCTTTCTGAGCAATTAGATAAAGTGCATCATCTTCATACTGAATAGATTCCTTTTCAGCAATTTGCCTTAAATGTTCCTGAATATCAAGAATTGTGATTCTTTTAAAATCATAAATCTGACATCTTGATAAAATGGTAGGAATAATTTTATGCTTTTCTGTAGTTGCCAAAATGAAAATAGCGTGAGCAGGGGGTTCTTCCAAAGTTTTCAGAAAGGCATTGAATGCTGCTGACGACAACATGTGCACCTCATCAATAATGTAGACCTTGTATTTACCAACCTGTGGCGCGTATCTTACCTGATCAATCAGTTCACGGATATCGTCTACAGAGTTGTTTGAAGCAGCATCTAACTCATAAATATTATAAGCAAAACCATCTTCAGAAACTGAACCATCTTTTTCATTGATTTTGCGGGCAAGAATTCTGGCACAGGTCGTTTTACCTACACCTCTTGGCCCACAAAACAACAAAGCCTGAGCAAGCTGATTTTCTTCAATAGCATGTTCTAAAGTATCTGTAATATGAGACTGCCCTACTACAGTGTCAAACTGCTGCGGGCGGTATTTTCTTGCAGATACTATAAAATTTTCCATTGCCCAAAAGTAAGAATAATTGTTTAAATCTGAAAATTTAATACCTCAGATTTTTAAACAAAAAAGTAAATCTTCAGTGACGAAGATTTACTTTTTTCCCGCTTTTTTAGAATAGGCATAATCTACTATTTCTTCAATAGCACCTTCAATTTCCTTTCTTCCGCTTTCTGATTTTAGATCAATCCCGCAGAAAGTTGTTCCGTTGTAGGCCGTGTAAAGATTTAAGTGATAGATCCCTGCAATCATTAAAGCAGTCATGGCACGATATCTCGTAGCATCGTCTCCAAAGTGTGGATCTGTAATATTTTTGAATAGCTCTTCGCCAATTATTTCTCTTTCGTCAAGAATCTTTTTAAGAACAGGTCTGCTTTCAGACAGCTCCCAAACTAGGATTTTCTGAAGTTCCTTATTCTTTTTAAGATTTTCAAACTGGTTTAACATCGCCATTTTAGACAATGCCTGACCTCCGTCTGTAAGATCTACATTATTTTCTCCGCTGAAGTTACTCCAGTAATCTTGAGATTTAATGTACTCATCAATCAGTTTATCTGTGCTTCCAAAATATTCATAGATAAGTTTCTTGTCGTATCCTGCTACAGCAGCGATCTTACTTACCATCAAACCTGAATATCCTTTGGTCTTTAGAATTTTCCCTACAGCTCCCAGGAGCTTTTGTTTGGTCTTTTCCTTATCACGGATAGGACCTTGTACTACTTTTCTTGGCATTTTTGTTTATTATTTATGCAATCTGCATTTTTTTCGTAGATAAAAGATATGATTTACCATATCATTCAGTCTGCTACATTGTTAGCATAATAATTTTAAATTCTGTACCTGTGTTTTAAAGATTTAACTTTTTGCACTCATATCTCATTTTGAAAATTAAAAACTGTTAAAAATCAAACCTGTTTGAATTAAATTTTAAACATTAGTTTAGTATTTTCCTCATTATAATTGCTTTCTGTTCCGTTAAAGAAATTTGAAATTACCAATTAAAATAATCCTCCTTCGATAAGTACTGTAATTAAATTATTTTTTTTGTTAAAAAAACTAATTAAATTTTGTGAGGTTTGGTTTAGTGTTCTATCCAAAATCTGTTCCAAGTTATCATGTGAAACACCGAATAATCTGTTGTAAAGATATAAAATTCTTAAATGTGTGATGACTTTTTTGAGAAAATTTTAACCGTATACCACATTTTTCTTTCAAACTGCCCATTAATAAATGATTTTGGCAGAAATATTGAAGTTGTAAAATATACCAAAAATCTCAAAAATTAATTATGAAACATAAAATTGCCATCATTGGATCAGGTTTTTCAGGACTTTCCGCGGCATCGTACGCTGCAAAAAATGGCCATGAGGTTCACATTTTCGAAAAAAACAACAGTTTTGGCGGTCGTGCAAGGCAATTTACCACAGAAAACGGTTTTGTTTTTGACATGGGACCAAGTTGGTACTGGATGCCGGATATTTTTGATTCATACTTTGAGGATTTTGGTAAAAAAACTTCAGATTTCTATGAGCTTGTTACTTTAAATCCTCAGTTTGAGATGATTTTCACTGATGAAAATTTAAACTTACCTCAGAATTTTGATGAAATGAAAGATTTATTTGAAGTCATTGAAAAAGGAGCAGCAGATAGTCTTGAAAAATTTATGCAGGATGCAAAATATAAGTATGAAGTAGGGATGAAAGACTTCGTTACAAAGCCCTGCTTTTCGTGGACAGAATTTTTCTCTTTAAAAATTTTAAAAAGTGCAGTAAAACTTGATCTTCTCTCCGACTTTAGAACGTTTGTTGGGAAATATTTTAAAAATCATAAACTCCGAACTTTGATGGAGTTTCCTGTGATTTTTTTGGGAGCATCACCAGAAAATATTCCTGCACTTTACAGTTTGATGAATTACGGTGGTTACAGGCTCGGAACTTTTTATCCGATGGGCGGCTTTTACAAAATCATTGAAGGAATGATGAGTATCTGTAACGATTTGGGTGTACAGTTTCATAACAATGCTGCGGTAGATAAAATAATAAGTGAAAACGGAAAGGTGAAATCAATTCTGGTCAACGGACAAACACTTGAATTTGATTCTGTCATTGCTTCCTGCGATTATAATCATACGGAAACGAACCTTCTTACGGATCAGGAAAAAAATTATACGGAAAATTATTGGAAATCAAAGACCTTCGCCCCTTCCTGCCTTATTTTTTATTTGGGAATTAATGAAAAAATTAAAATAAAACATCACACTTTATTTTTTGAAAATGATTTAGATCTACACACCAGCGAAATTTACACTGACAAAAAATGGCCTTCAAAACCATTGTTCTATGTTTGCAGTCCGTCACAGACCGATGCTTCAGTTGCGCCTGAAGGCTGTGAAAATTTATTTTTACTTATGCCTATTGCTACCGGAATTGAAGATTCTGAAGAAATGAGACAAAAATATTTTGCTCAAATGATAGAAAGGATTGAAAAACATACTGGTACAGAAAATTTAACTCAAAAAATAATTTATCAAAAAAGTTTTTGCTTAAACGACTTTAAAGAAGATTATAATGCCTACGAAGGAAATGCTTATGGTTTGGCGAATACTTTAAACCAGACCGCCGTTTTAAAACCGTCGCTCAAAAATAAAAAAATAAAGAATCTGTACTACACCGGTCAGCTCACTGTGCCTGGTCCGGGAGTTCCGCCATCGATTATTTCAGGTAAAATAGCCGCACACCAAGCCACCCTTTAATATAATATTATGAAACAAAAATTTGATGACCTTTCTTTTAAGATCAGTAAACAGACCACCCAGCAATACAGCACAAGTTTTTCACTTGGGATTCTTGCACTTTCACCGAAAATCAGAAACGCAATTTACGCAATCTATGGCTACGTAAGGCTTGCCGATGAAATTGTAGACAGTTTTCATGGTTACGACAAAAATATACTTCTCAATAGATTTAAAACACAGACGGAAGAAGCTCTTGCTGAAGGAATTTCATTAAATCCTATCATGCAGGCATTTCAGGAGACAGTTTTACAGTATAAGATTGAACACCATTTAATCTACCAGTTTCTGAGAAGTATGGAGATGGATCTTCAGAAAATCGATTATAATTCCGAACTTTACGACGAGTATATTCTGGGCTCTGCCGAAGTAGTTGGTCTGATGTGTCTTCATGTTTTTGTAAATGGTGATAAGGTAGCTTTTGAAAAGTTAAAACCTTTTGCCATGAAGCTTGGATCTGCATTTCAGAAAGTGAATTTCCTGAGAGATATGAATGACGATTTTGAAATTTTGGGACGAACCTATTTTCCGGGTGTTAATATCCTCAATTTCAACATAGAAGAAAAAAGGCAGATCGAAAAAGATATTGAAGAAGAATTCAGGCTTGCATTAGAAGGCATCAAAATGCTTCCGAAAACTTCAAAATTCGGAGTGTATCTTGCTTACAGATATTACATTTCATTGTTTAACAAAATAAGAAGAACTCCCGCCACCGCAATTTTAAAAAAGAGAATTAGAATTTCCAACGGAAGAAAAATTTCTGTAATGATGAGCAGTTATCTTCAGTATAAAATTGCTTTTATTTAAACTAAACTATGGTTCACACACTCAAACGCACGCAACAGCTTCAATGTAATATTTCTACTGCTTGGAAATTTTTCTCTGCTGCAAAAAATCTGTCAGATATTACTCCTGACGATATGAGTTTTATTGTTATGACAGAATTGAATGATGAAGAAATTTATGAAGGAATGCTGATTGACTATTATGTTTCTCCTCTATTCGGTATTAAACTGAAATGGCAAACTGAAATCACTCAGGTTGATAAAGAAAAAAGTTTTACTGATTTTCAGAAAAAAGGACCTTTCAAACTTTGGAATCATCATCACGAATTTGTTTCTAATGAGCAAGGCGTTTTAATGACTGATATTGTTACGTACGAACTTCCTTTAGGTTTTTTAGGCGAAATTGCCCACAAAATTATGGTGAAAAGCAAGCTTGAAAACATCTTCAACTACCGCTACAAAATTCTTGAAACAAAATTTAATCAAAGATGAATTTTTTAATTGTCATCATCACATTTTTCACAATGGAAGGACTCACGTGGTGCATTCATAAATATGTGATGCACGGTTTTATGTGGTTTCTTCACAGGGATCATCATGATCATTCCAACGAAGGGCATATTGAATGTAATGATTATTTCTTTTTAATTTTTGCAATTCCGACGATTGTCCTGATGTATTTCGGAACCATTAACGGATTTAATGAATATTTCTACGTTGCGTTGGGAATAACGCTCTACGGAATGTCGTATTTTTTTGTGCACGATATCTTTATTCATCAGCGTTTTAAGATTTTAAGAAATACGCAGAATCCATATCTGCTTGCAATCAGAAGAGCTCACAAACAACATCATAAACACACAGGAAAGGAGCATGGCGAATGTTTTGGTTTTTTGTGGGTTCCTGTAAAATACTTTAAAATGTTTTTTAAAAAAGATAAAAAATGATGCAGTTTACTTATTTACTGATTAATTTTTTTGCAGTAATTATCTGTTTTATTTTTTCATTTCATTCTAAAATTAAGTTCAGCAGATATTTCAGGGCATTTATACTGTCATCGCTTTTTGTTGCGATGTTTTTTATTGTCTGGGATATGATTTTTACGGCACAAAAAGTCTGGTGGTTCAGTCATGAATATACAATTGGTCTGCGTATTTATAATCTTCCTATTGAAGAAATTCTCTTTTTTATCTGCATTCCGTTTTCGTGTGTATTCACTTATTTCTGTTTAGACAAATTTTTCAGTTTTCTTTGGGTGAAAAAGATTGAAAATGTACTTCTTCATATAATAACGTTCGTACTTCTCGCACTTGCCACTTACTTTTATGAGCAACTCTATACTTTCACGGCATTTGTAACCTGTGCATTGAGTATTTTAGTTTTAAAATATATTCTGAAAGCCGACTGGCTGGGAAAAGCTGTCATAATCTATATTATTTTAAGTCCGGGATTTTTGGTTGTGAACGGTCTGCTTACCGGAACGGGATTGCCCTCGCCGGTTGTAAATTATAATCCTGATGAGTTTATGGGATTCAGAATTCTGACGATTCCTGTCGAAGACTTTTTCTACGGACTTGAAATGATTCTCTGGAATCTTTTTTTCTTTTTAAAATTTAAAAAATATGAGCAAAATAAATATATTCTGGTTTAGACGGGATTTGCGTTTAGACGATAATACAGCACTTTTGGAAGCTTTAAATCAGGAAAATAAAGTTTTACCTGTATTTATTTTTGATAAGGAAATTCTCTCGCATCTTGAAAATAAATCTGACAAAAGAGTTGATTATTTTCATCAGGCTCTGGAAAAAATGAATGATGAATTGAAAGAGCATGGAAGCAGTATTAAAACTTATTTTGATAAGCCACTTGATGCATTTAAAAAAATAACTGAGGAATTTGATTTGGAAGCTGTTTTTGTTAACAGAGATTATGAACCGCAGGCAATAAAAAGAGATGACGAAATCAGGAAATTTCTGGAGAAAAATGATATAAAAATGTTTGATTTTAAAGATCAGATTATTTTTGAAAAAGATGAAGTCGTAAAAAGTGACGGCTTGCCTTACACCGTTTATACACCGTACTCAAGAAAATGGAAAGAAGCTTTTAAACAAATTAAATTTCAGAATGAAAAAACCAATTTTTCAAATTTCTATCAGAATAAATCTTTTAAAATATTAAGTTTAAAAGAAATCGGATTTGAAAAAACAGACTTAAAATTTTCTGAACCTACTCTATCCAAAAAACTCATTGAAGAATACAATAAAACAAGAGATTTTCCCGGACTGAATGCTACAACCCGTCTTGGAGTTGCTTTGCGTTTCGGAACTATCTCTGTCAGAAAATGCGTTGAGTTTGCCTCTCAACATAATGAAACATGGCTCAGTGAACTCATTTGGAGAGAATTTTTTATGCAGATTTTATATCATTTCCCGAAGGTCGTTACCAAAAGTTTTAAAGAAAAATACGAAAATATCCCGTGGCGGAATAATGAAAAAGAATTTAAGCTTTGGTGCGAAGGCAAAACTGGTTATCCGATGGTTGATGCGGGAATGAGACAACTGAACGAAACAGGTTTTATGCACAACAGAGTACGAATGGTAACTGCGAGTTTTCTTACCAAACATCTCTTGATTGACTGGCGATGGGGCGAAGCTTATTTTGCAGAAAAATTGTTAGACTATGAACTTTCTTCCAACAACGGAAATTGGCAATGGGCAGCTGGTTGCGGTTGTGATGCAGCACCCTATTTCAGAATTTTTAATCCTGAAGAACAGCAGAAAAAATTTGATAAAGACGGAAAATACCGTTCTGAATTTCTACCAAAAGATTACAGCATTGAGCCAATGGTTGACCACAAAAAAGCCCGTGAACGTGCACTCGAAGTTTACAAAAAGGCGGTAAACGAAAATTAAGGTTAGAAATGCATTAAAAGGTGATTAAAATCTGTAAAGCTACCACAAAATATTATTTGGGGCATATAATTTGTAATATCGTCTGTACACCATAAATACAAAGATTACTATGAATATTACAGATCTAAAAATCACAAATCTGGTACAGTATAATAACCAGATTTATTCAGTAAAGGAAATTTTGCAGCCGAAAGAAGGTCAGTATTTCGTAAAAATTGATAATGATTTGGAAAGCTTTAAAGTTCCGGCAGAATCTATAAAACCGATTCTAATTGATGAAGATTGGTTGCAGAAGCTTGGTTTTTTAAAGACTTACAGTTCAGAGCAAAGAATTAGATATGAAAGACCCGAACAGTTTATCAAATATGACTTTGATTTGACAGCGAAAAAGCTTTTGGAAGGCTTAAAGATTTATGGTAACTCTGTGAGATGCAAATATATTCACGAAGTTCAGAATATTTTTTCGAGCCTTATTGGAAAACCAATTTTTAACAGTTTGAAAAAGGAAAATACAGCAATCGTATAAACTGCAAATGCTTCCAAAATAAAAAAAGTTCTGATTATTTTCAGAACTTTTTTTATTTATGTAATTCGTCTTTTATTAATTGAAGGTATCCAATGGTGTTTTCCGCAGTTTTTACAGGTGTTATCGTCGTTTGGATTTTTTACTTCAGTAAATCCACAAAAAGTACATGAATAATGCTTTTCTTCTGAGAAAACAGTTGTAGATTTTTCCAGAGAATGCAGAAGTACAGGCAAACCATATTTTAAGTCTTCATCCTCATAAAAAAATACGCTGATCTCGCCAGAAGTTTCTTCTATCGCAGACTCCACCTGTCCTAAATGTGAAATGCTTTTCATTCTTAACTCGGCAAAAAATTCATCGCTGCCTAATTTTTCTTTTTTAAAATTTTTAATGGCAAAAACTCCATTTTCAATGAGTAAAACAGGTTTGCCTTCGAGAAGAATCTCAATTTTTTTGGATCTTCCGATAAGATAAACGACCAAAGAATAAAATAAAATAATGACTGCAAAAACGAATATTGATGATAACAGACCGACTTCCCGATAAAACATCGGATCACCGGCCGCTGAGCCCAATCCGATAATAACAACGAGTTCAAAAACAGAGAGTTGCTTTACACCTCTTTTTCCTAAGAGCCTGATTCCGAAGATAATTACAAGAAACATCACTGCAGTACGGAAAATAATCTGTAGCAGAAAATCCCAGCTTTCGGAGCCTAAAATAAGTTCATTCCAATCGATTTGCATAATTTGATTTTAAAACAAAATTAAAACTTCAAAAAGCAAGCCGCAGAATCTTTCACTACCCTACTTCGCGCATTTCACTTGGTATTTTGCCGGTGTGTTTTTTCAGAAAATTAGTAAAGTTTCCTTCGTCGTTAAAACCTAAATTATAAGAAATTTCTGAGATGGTATTTGACGAAAATTTTAAAGCATTTTCAGATTCTTTTATTACTTTTTCAATAATCAACTGTTTCGCTTTTTTTCCGCTCACGTATTCAGACATTTCTGTCAATTTCCGTGATGAAACCTGCAATTCTGAAGCGTAATAAGAAACTTTTTTCTGTACTTTAAAATCTCTCTGCAACAAGACTCTGAAACGGTTGACGTAAGAAACAAATTCAAATTTTTCGTCATCAATAATCACTTCAACCTCTTCAGACTGAAAGGCATGCAACAAAAGAGACTCTATAAAATTATGTGCAGCAGAAACATACAGACTTTCATCACGCAATTTAAAAGCCTCTACTCTTTTCGACAATGCTTTTTTCTCACTGAAGCAATTTTGACAAAGAGGAACTACAAAAAAATTAGATGTAGAATTGAAGAATATTTTTGAATTGATAAAGAAACTGTCCTGAGGTGTTTTTTCGTAAAAACAAGATCTGAAAACAATGCATGAAGTTTTGTCTGATACATCGCCCAACAGTTCAAAAGTTTTTCCCGGACCAACGTAGACTACTGAGCTTGAGCTTACAATTCTCTCGCCAACATCAGTTTTTAAAGTAAATTCTTCGGCAGAAATAATGATTGCAAAATACTGGTGATTGACAAAAAGACGCGATTGATTATTGATGGCAATAATTTCTTTAAGAGATTTTATGTAAAATCCTACCTTTTTTATCTGATCATCCGATTCTGCGTTTTGAGTCATTTAGTAAAAATTCAAGATACAAATTTAGCAATAAAAGCCTTAATTACAAAGGATTTTAAATACCATATCGCTTAAATATTAAAACATTAACATAGATTCATAAAATTTGCGTAGAATTCTATTTTTTTAATCTCTCGTAAAGGTTATAATCTGTACCTGACGGCTTTAAACGGTATATTTTCTCTAAAATTGCATTCTGACTCTGTAAATGGTCTTTAACTCTAAATTCTTTGATTAATTTATAATTTTGCTGATAATACGCTGAATCTTTCTCTGCGAAAAGGTTTTTATACGAAAGCAAATACTTCGGATTTCTGTTTTTCACCGTATTGATCCAATAATTTTCTTTGTCTTTTACAATTTCATTCTGAATATTTTTATCCACCAAACCTACTTCATCAATTGTTTTTAAATGTGAAAAATAAGGAACATAACCGGCTGGTTCGAGCAAAATCCACTGGTTTTTATCTTTTTCGTAAATATCCAGATAAAGCCCGATGTGTCTTCTGTAATTCCATTCTCCGTTTCCTGTTGCCAAAGAATGAACAGTTTGAAATGCAATCATTGGTACAACGTAAATAAAGATGAAGAGTGAAAGCCAAAGATTTCTTTTTTCTTTAATTTCAAGAACGAAAATGATAATCGGAACGAATAAAAGAATCTGCGGAACCCAATAATACCAATCGAAAAGACTTTTTTGGGACAGGAAAACGATTTGTTTTATCCAAGCAAAAATAAAGATAATCCAAAGAAAATAGTTTCTGTTGTTTCTCTGTCTCACAAGGAAAATAAAACACAGCAACTCAAAAATCGCAATGACAATCGTGAACGGATTAAAGTCTTTCGGAAGCTTGATCATTCCCCAGAAATTACCGTAATTCAGATTAAAATATTCCCAGTTCTGTTTTAAATTAAACTGACCGTCATATCTCAATTTCTTTGCGACAATCGTGTTATTAACAATTTCTCCAAAGTAAAACCAATTGAAAGAAAGTGAAACTGCGAGCGCTAAAATTCCACCAAAAATATAATTCCATCGGATTTTTTTTGTCCAGATTACATCTACAATAAATGTAATTCCAAGAAAAATTACAGTATCTATTCTGGTAAACATAATGAGCATCGGCAACAGCAAAAGTGCCCATTTCTTCTCTTTTTTGAAACCGTAATACAGCAAAGCCATTTCCAGAAAGAAGAGGATTCCATATTCCATCCCGAGAATTGAGATTTTAATGGAAGGCGGCAACAAGCCGAAAAGTATAATGAATATAGCCTTGTGTCTGTTATCTTTAAAAAGCAGATGCGAAAGCAGTACACTTCCGATGGTAAAAAGTATCGAATTAAAGATTAATAACGGCTCTATAAAGTTTTCCTTACCGAAAATAAGATTGAAAAAATAAGAAACAAAAACATAAAGATGTGTCGTGGAAGCTGAAATTTTCGTAGCTCCGTTGAAACCGATCACGCCGTAATCCATCAGGTTTTGCGCTACCCGCCATGTAATGAAAGCATCTTCCTGAATGTGATGCGTAAGAAGGAAAAATATTTTGACTGTGAGGGCAATAAAAAATGCGTAAATGGGAAGCTTCTTCTGTCCGGATTCGGTCATCGTGTTCGTTGTTTTTGCAAATATAAACCTTATATTTTTTACCGTCAAAACAAAAAAAAACGGAACCGAAGTTCCGTTTTAAATATTACTGTATTGCCTTGAAGAGTGAATTGTTAATCTGCTCTTCTTTTTTTCTGGCAAGGTTAGAATCAATTGGCTCTATGACATCCATTAAATAAGAATAATAGGAAGTAATTTTTTGCGCATTGGCTTCAATTTCATTCTTTGCTTTCTCTTTCCCCATCGACTGGGCCTTTTTTATGAAAGCATTGAATTTCCTGTCAATAGGCTCCATAGATTTTACAAGATAATCGTAAGCTTTCTGATTCTGACCCAATTTTCTGTAAGCATCGGTAACCGCAGTCACCACCAAAGAATATTCTGCAGGTTTTGATCTCATCTGTCTGCCGATGTTTCTCTGTTCAGCAGCATTTAAAGTCAGATAGAAATCGTACTCTTCAAAAATTGCTTTCTTCAGATTTTCAGCAAGCGCCAATGCTTTTTTCTCTTGTCCTGCCATGATATAACCATTCACCATTGAGCTCAGAGATCTTGGATCATTGTATTTTTCAGCAGGAATTTCTTTTGAAGCTAAATCAAGAATTTCCAAAGCTCTTTTCTTATCACCTTGTAACGCTAAGGCTGCTGCCGCTCTGTTTGCAGACTGTCTGTAGCTGATGATATTGGAAGTGGCAGTTTCATCGAAGTGAACATTCAGATCTTTGAAATTACCCCATTTGAAATTTTTCACAATGTTGTATAAAGAATTTCCGTCTACTCTTCCCATTTCACCGTCACTGCTTCTTGGTGTATGAATTGGAACCAATCTGTAGCTGAAACCGTCGAATTGAAGATATTCATCTAAGTAGAAAATATTTTCAGGATCATAAACACCACCTGATGAGAAGTTGAGTGATCTTTTCCAGTCAAAATTAGCCAGAATATCAAACATAATCAGGTTCCCTTTATACAAAGTATTTGCCTTATAATCTACAGTGATGTGATCTACAACGTTTGGTAAATCTGCTGCAGAAATTGTTCCTGATTTTACTGCATTAGCTTTGTTTACCGGGATTACAAACTTATTTACCGGAAGGAAATTATATTTTTCGTATTTCTCTCCACCAAATATTTCCTTTAAAACTTCATCTTTTTCAGGAGACTGAATTTTAATAAATTCTACAGCCTCCTTAATCGTCATTGAATCTTTCACAAGATATCCCTGAAAGGCTTTGATAACGCTTTCTGCTGTTCCTTTTGCCTGAAGAGTTTCAAAAACATTTTTCCAGTCGCCAGGTTTCATGATGTAAATCTGATCATTTACTCCATCTCTGTAATCTTCGTGCGTTAACTGCCCAGGAACAGGCATTGCATTATACGTTCTTCTTTTTACCTGATCGATGTTCCAAGGTGTTGAAAGAAGGGTAAAATTAACCACTTTTACATCATCTCTGAATCTTTCGGTTTCCTGCATTGCCCAAACCGGATACGTATCATTATCTCCATAAACAAATAAAATATCGTCTTTAGGTAAAGATTTCAGCATAGAATAAGAATAATCGTAAGCCGTATAACGACCGCTTCTGTCGTGAACATTATAGTTTTGGAAGCCCATCATTAAAGGAATTCCAAGTAAAACAACACCAAAACCGATATTCGCTAAATTAGATTTCACTTTGGCCTGTAAGTACCATAAAATTCCTCCTGCTCCCAAACCAATCCAAATGGCAAATGCGTAGAAAGAACCTACTGTTGCGTAATCTCTTTCTCGTGGTTCGTAAGGCTTCATTCCTGTATAGAAAACAATTCCAATACTTGTTAAAATGAATAAAGATAATAGCGCATAAAATCTTCCAAAATCTCTGTTGAGCTGGAAATAGCATCCCAAAACACCCAAAAGCATTGGTAAGAAGAAAAATGCTACCGTACTTTCATTTCTGAATTTCGAAGGCATTGCATTTTGGTCACCATACAAAGCGTTATCAATAAACGGAATTCCGGAAATCCAGTTTCCTCTCGTAATTTCCTGATTACCTTCAAGGTCGTTCTGTCTTCCTGCAAAGTTCCAGAAAAGGTATCTTACAAAATAATATCCGTTTTGGAACGTGATAAAATAATGCATGTTATCTACAAAAGAAGGTCTCTGAACTTTAATTAAATTATAAGGTCTTACTTTTAAATAATCTGAAACCGAAATATCTTTATTATCATATTTAGCTTGAAGTTCGTTAAATATTTCCTGGGCTTCAGGGCTGTCTGCAATATCCGGATTGTCAAAATTAAACTCAAACTTTGGTGCGCCGTACATTGCCATATAATTTGCCATCACAGCTTTATCTTCATTATACATTCTCGGCATAAGGCTCACATGATCCTTATTGAAAACGTAATTGAATCTGTCACCTGTTTTTCTGTATGTTCCGGTTTTCTCGTCTTTTTCGTAGATTTCCCCGGTTTTATTGGTTTTAAAACTTCCGTCGTCATTTTTTTCGATACCGTTGGCATCCAAAAATGCAGTATAGTTTTGTCCGTAAATTGTTGGCCAGTCACCGTACTGTTCTCTGTTGTAATAATCAAGCATACCAATTGCGGTATCCGGATCATTAAGGTTCATCGGCGGATTTGCGTTGGCTCTGATGGGAATAACCATCCAGCAGGAGAAACCGATAACCATAAATACCGATGAAAGTGCAATCGTCTGATAAATTTTCTTTTTAGCTCTTCTTGCATATTTAATAATGAAATAAGAAACTGCAACCATCACAATAAATCCTGCAACTGTACCGGAGTGGAAAGGAAGACTTAATCCGTTTACCATGAATATTTCCAGTCTTCCGAACATTGTCATGATAAGCGGGAAAATCAGTTTAAATACAATAATTAAAATTAAAAGCGTTACACCATTGGCAACAAGGAAATTCTTCCAAGTAAATTCATAGTTTCTTGCGTAGTAAACAAGACAAACAGCAGGAATTGCCAACATACACATCATGTGAACACCTACCGAAAGACCTACAATGAAGAATATTAATACTATCCAGCGGTCAGCATCTGCTGCAAGATATTCGTTTTCCCACTTGGTAATCAACCAAACCAATAATGCTATAAACATTGAGGCCATAGAATACACCTCTCCTTCCACAGCCGAAAACCAAAATGTATCTGAAAATGTGAAACACAAGGATCCGATTACGCCTGCAAAAAGAATAGCAATCTCCTGGTGTCTGTTGATTTCTTCAAAATCCTTATTCAGAAGTCTTCTCACAAAATGCGTGATCGTCCAGAAAAGAAAGAGAATGGTGAAAGCACTGAAAAGCGCAGACATTCCGTTAATCACAATCGAATAATTTTCACCTTTACCGAAAGCAAAAATTCCTGCCACAGCACCAACGATTTGAAAAAGCGCGGCGCCCGGAGCGTGGGTCACTTCAAGTTTTACGGCAGAAGAAATATACTCTCCACAATCCCAAAAACTAAAGTTAGGTTCTATGGTTGAGAGATACGTGATAAATGCAATGGCGAATATCACCCATCCGAGAACGGTATTCCATTGCCTGAAAGTCCAGTTTTTCATAGTATTAAATCAATCATGCGAAAATAAGATTTTTAGATGATTTTATACTGATTTTAACAAAATTTAAAAAAAATGGCGTAAATTTTGGCTGCGAAATCAGAAAACTGCAAAACTTAAACATAGATTTTTAAACATCATTGCTGTAGTTTCAAACAAAAGTTTAGAGATTATTTATTTTTTTGTATTTTTGCGGTCAGATTTTTATTGAAAAAATTAATAAAATAATGAGTAATGTTTACGATAATATTCTTGGCCTTATAGGAAACACTCCTATGGTGAAGCTTAACACTGTCACAAAAGACATCCCAGCAACCGTATATGCCAAGTTAGAATCATGTAATCCTGGACATTCAACCAAAGATAGAATTGCTCTTCATATTATAGAAAACGCAGAAAAAAAAGGTTTATTGAACAGTGAATCTGTAGTAGTGGAAACCACTTCCGGAAATACCGGATTTTCTATTGCTATGGTTTGTATTATAAAAGGATACAAATGTATTCTCGCCGTGAGTGACAAAACGAAAGCGGAGAAAATTGCCTACCTGAAATCTTTGGGCGCGCAGGTTTATATATGCCCGGCCAACGTTCCGGCAAATGATCCGAGATCATACTACGAAGTTGCAAAAAGAATTGCAGCCGAAACACCCAACTCGGTTTACATCAATCAGTATTTCAACGAGCTGAATGTTGATGCCCATTATCAGACCACAGGTCCTGAAATCTGGGAGCAGACACAGGGTAAAATCACTCACCTTTTTGCTTGCACGGGAACAGGCGGAACTTTATCAGGATCTGCAAAGTTTTTAAAAGAAAAAAATCCAGACATCAAAATTATCGGTGTTGATGCTGACGGTTCTATTTTGAAAAGCTTCCACGAGACAGGAGAAATTCACAAAGAAGACGTACATCCTTATCAGATTGAAGGAATGGGAAAAAATCTGATCCCTTCTGCCCTTTTGTTTGATAAAATTGATGAGTTCGTGAGAGTGAACGACGAAATGTCTGCCTACAGAACCCGCGAGATCGCTTTGAAAGAAGCTATCATGGGAGGCTATACGACTGGAGCCGTTACTCAAGGGCTTATTCAATACGCCAATTCTCATCAGTTTGCAGAAAATGATCTTGTTGTTTTAATCTATCCTGATCACGGCTCAAGATACATCACAAAAGTCTACAGCGACAAATGGATGGAAGAACAGGGATTCATCAACAATTGCTTTCATAATTATGATGAAGTTTTCAAAACAGAAATCATCAAATAAGAAATAAAATAAAAGCCTTTTGAAAAAAAACAAAAGGCTTTTTTCATTCTATATAATTTAACTAAATTTGTTCGTTAAAATTTACAATTAAACCCTTTACAAAAAAATGGTAGATATATTTGAAAGAATAAAACAAAATCCGGGACCATTGGGTCAGTTTGCAGATTATGCAGAAGGATATTTTGTTTTTCCGAAACTGGAAGGACCTATTGGCCCAAGAATGAAATTTCAAGGTAAAGAAGTAATTTTCTGGAGCGCCAACGATTATTTGGGATTGTGCAACCATCCTGAAGTTTTGGAAGCTGATGCAAAAGCAGCGGCAGAATTCGGAATGTTTTATCCGATGGGAGCAAGAGCAATGTCAGGTGAAACCCAGCAGCACCAGCAGCTGGAGAAAGAGCTTGCAGAGTTTACACAAAAAGAAGCTTCTTATCTTTTGAATTTTGGCTATCAGGGAATGGTTTCGTGTATCGATGCGTTGGTAACGAGACACGACGTGATCGTTTATGATGCAGATTCTCACGCATGTATCGTTGACGGTGTTCGTCTGCACATGGGAAAAAGTTTTACTTTCAAACACAATGATATTGAAAGTTTAGAAAAAAACCTTGCAAGAGCAACAAAAGTAGCTGAAGAAAACGGTGGCGGAATTTTAGTAATCACCGAAGGCGTTTTCGGAATGAGAGGAATGCAGGGTAAACTTAAAGAAATCTGTGATTTAAAATCTAAATTCAATTTCAGACTTTTGGTTGACGATGCACACGGTTTCGGAACTTTGGGTAAAACCGGAGCGGGAGCTGGTGAAGAGCAGGGATGTCAGGATCAGATTGATGTGTACTTCTCTACTTTCGCTAAATCAATGGCTGGTTTTGGAGCATTTTTATCTGGAGATCATAAAATTATTCAGTTTTTGAAGTACAATCTTCGTTCGCAGATTTTTGCTAAATCTTTAACAATGCCAATGGTAATCGGAGGTTTGAAGAGATTGGAATTATTAAGAACCCGTCCGGAAATTAAAGACAAGTTATGGGAAAACGTAACTAAACTTCAGAACGGATTAAAAGAAAGAGGTTTCAACCTTGGAAATACGGATACTTGTGTAACGCCGGTTTTCATTAAAGGAACAACTATTGAGGCTACGCTTTTAGCCAAAGATTTAAGAGAAAATTACGGTGTATTCACTTCCGTGGTGGTATATCCGGTAATTCCAAAGGGAATGATTTTATTAAGATTAATTCCTACAGCATCGCATACAGACTCAGAAATCAATGAAACTTTGGCAGCTTTTGAAGGCATCAAAGAAAAACTGGAAACTGGTGTTTATGCAGAAATGGAAAAAGAAATGAACATCGAGTACAAGCAAAACTAAACTTGATTTTTCATCAATATAACTGACCATCGGAGTTTCCGGTGGTTTTTTTATGTAAATAAAAATCCGGATAACAAAACCTAATTTATTAAATATCAAATGGTTTTAGAGAATTACTGACAGTAAATTTTGAACAAAATGGTTGAAATTCTTATTTAAATTAAGATTAAACTTCTAATATTTTGAAAAAAGTGAAATATCACAAAATCAGTTAAATTCGTTACAAAATTTATTTATTTGATAAAATTTAAACATTAATTAAATAATATTCAGAGAAATAAAACATTAATGGCTATTAAATTTAAACATTTAATAAATCCTAATTTTTAACATTTTTTAACTAATTATCTTCACAGGACGCCGATTGGGCGTTATATTCTGTTAAAAATTAGGCTGTTAGATCGTGTAGGGGTAAATTTGCAACCATGATTTCAAAACATACAATTATGAAACACAGTTTTACGTACTTAAGAATTGTAATTTTGAGTTTGGTATTCAGCTTCGTTTCTTTACAGGTAAATGCACAGACACAAAGCTATATACAGAAAAACAAAACTCTCGCAGAAAAATTATCATCCAAGTACGGTATACCAAGCTCTGTAATACTTGCAATAGCATTTGTAGAAACAGGAGGCGGAACAAGCAGAAATTCCAAAGCATTAAATAATCATTTCGGGATTGTAGGCAAAAACAGTATCGGTTCAAAATACAAGCAATTTGAGTCCAAAGAAGAAAGTTACGAGGCATTTTGCAAACTGATCGTAAAAAAGAAATACTACACCGCCCTGAAAGGCACTGAGGACTTCGGAAAATGGGTAAAAGCAATTGCCAACGCAGGCTACTCTACACAGCCCGGAGAATGGATGAGAAGAATTAATTCCATCATTCACAAATATCAGCTCAAGGACTAAATTCTCAATAATTGGGAAAGGAAAAAGAAAAAAGTAAAGCTTCAAAAATATTTGAAGCTTTTTTTTATTTCATCTTGTAAGGAATACTGAAACTGATTAAATTAGCATTCTAAATTTCCCTAAAATTTTATGTTTGAAAATAAAAATTGGCGGGTGGTATCTCTGATTACCATTTGCTTCACTATATACTTTGCTGTTTCAGTAATCTGCCTCGCCTTTGGATGGAAATGGGAACCTTTTGAAAAAGTAAATCTTATTACTGATGTTTTTAAAAAAGATGAAAACAAAGATGCAGATGCCGATAAAATAAAGAAAAACAACCCTTCAAATAAAAATTTAGCGACTGATTTTGAGCTTTACAAAAAACCGAATCTTGTAACCCGTTTTTACAAGGATCAAAATGTGAATGTACTTCCCTATTTTTCGGAAAAACTTCATCAGATCAAATCGACGGGAAAAGGGAAACTGAGAATTGCTTATTTCGGCGACAGCATGATTGAAGGAGATTTGCTGACCCAGACTTTACGTCAGTTGCTTCAAAAAGAATTCGGCGGTTACGGTGTCGGTTTTCTTCCAGTGCAAACCAATGTCGGAAGTTTTAGAAAAACAGCTTCTATTAAAGGATCTGGCTGGAAGACTATAAACTTTATGGATAAGGGAGCTTCTAATATGTACATTTCCGGTTTCAGCTTCAGCGGCGGTGGAAATTCTACGTTAACTGACAAATCTGTTGGCTCCGTTCCCTCACTGCAAAAATATCTGATTTTCGGAAACGCTTCGGGTGCCAACGTTAATTTTAACGGTTCCAATATCTCGATTCAGGGAAATTCAATGGTAAATTCTCAGATGCTTTCTTCAGATACTTTAAAAACGGTCAGTTTAAGAAACAATTCTTCAGGGCTGCAGGTGTACGGGATGAGTTTTGAATCAGAAAACGGAATTATCCTTGACAATTTTTCTTTCAGGGGAATTACCGGAATTGAATTTAAAAAAATCGATGAAGACTTTTTAAAAGCCGTTCAGAGTGCCAACCATTATGATTTAATTGTCATGCAATATGGTGTAAACCTTCTCTGGAAGCCCGATACAAAAGATTTCTCTTTTTACACCAAAAATATGAAACCTGTTTTGGAAAAATTCAACAAAGCTTTTCCTAAAACTGATATTTTACTCGTAAGCAGCGCCGACAGAGCCTTTATGTATAACGGAACTTACGAAACGGCCACCGGCTTGCCCAATGTTCTCGAAACTCAGGCGAAACTTGCCTTCGATTATAATTTAGCCTTTTTCAATCTATTTGAAACAATGGGTGGAAAAAATTCTATCGTCAACTGGGCCTTACAGGATCCACCTTTGGCAAATAAAGATTATATTCACCCAAATGCCCGAGGAACAGATGTTCTAGCTCAAAAAATATATCAGGCGCTGATTAAAGATTACAAAAAATACAAACCAACTAGCTCGAACACAAAATGAAACAGTTAGAAAACTTTTTTTCTTCATTTGACTGGAATGCTTTTCTAAACCAGTTTCTCTACGATCCAAAAAATCCTTTACTCTTCAATAATGGGTTTTTTGTGTATTTTTTCACACTCTTTATTCTGCTTTTTTTTCTGTTAAAAAATCATCATACCGCAAGAAGGTATGTCTTCACTTTTTTTTCACTCTACTTTTTTTATAAGGCGAGCGGATGGTTTGTAGGATTGGTGGTAGTTTCAGCGCTCATTAATTTTGCATTATCCAATCTTATTTACAGGTCAAAGGTAAAATCCGGAAAGACCTCGCTTCTGATTTTAAGTATTGTGATCAACCTTGCGATTTTATTTTATTATAAATACACCAATTTTTTCATTACAATTTCCAATGAAATTTTTACGACAGAACTTCATCCTTTGCATATTATTTTGCCAATCGGGATCTCGTTTTTCACGTTTGAAAATTTAAGCTACACCATCGACGTTTACCGTGGCGATTTTGAACCTGCAAAAAAGTTTACAGATTATTTACTTTTCCTCTCATTTTTCCCGAAACTGATGATGGGACCGATTGTAAGAGCACACGATTTCGTTCCGCAGATCAATAAACCCTATATCATCTCTGAACGTGATTTTGCGATGGGATTTTATCTGATCGTCTCAGGTTTAATAAAAAAACTGGTGATTTCAGATTATATCACACTTAATTTAGTTAATTATATTTTTGATACACCTTCACTTCACGCCGGACTCGAAAATCTGTTTGCAGTTTATGGTTATGCGATGGTAATCTATTGTGATTTCAGCGGTTACAGTGATATTGCGATTGGGATTGCACTTTGGCTAGGATTTAAAATTCCGGCCAACTTTTTCTCGCCTTATCAGAGTAAAAATATTACGGAATTCTGGAGGAGATGGCACATTTCACTGTCTTCATGGCTCAAAGATTACCTTTATATTCCTTTGGGTGGAAACAGAAAATTTTCTATTGCTTCGATTATTTTTGTGACCTTATTTTTAGTCGGCGCATTTTTAATGTCGGTCAATTTGTTTAAATTAAATTACATATACGCATCTTTAGTTTCGATAGTTCTGCTTCTGATTTTTCTCCTTCCTGCGATTATTACCAAAAACTCAAAAGGAATTGCTGCTAATTTCAACCTTCTGACGACGATGCTTTTAGGCGGATTCTGGCACGGAGCAAGCTGGAATTTCATCATCTGGGGAGCCATTCACGGTATTGGACTTGGTTTGCATAAAATATGGATGCTTCTGACCGGAAAAGCACTTTCCGGAATCAATAATTCTTTGGTTTACAGAATTGTGATGGGAGTTTTTACATTCCATTTTGTATGTTTTGGGTGGATATTTTTCAGAGCGGAAAATTATGATTCGGCTATAACGATGATCAATCAGATCATCTATAATTTTGATGCAGAAGTATTTTTGCCGTTCTATGATAATTACAAAAAAGTAATCTGGATGATTGTTTTTGCGATGATGATTCACCTGATTCCTGATGACTGGGCAGAAAAAGGAGTTTTAAAATTAAAAACAATTCCTCTGGCAGCATACATTTTAGTATTTTTTGGATTTTTAATTCTCTACGGATACTTTAAATCTGCCGAACAGGTTTTACCGATTTACCTTCAGTTTTAAGTAGTTTATAGCAATTGGCTCTTGGCGAATGGCTTTGAATCCAGTAATTTAAAAGTTAAAAAATAAATGATTTAATTTTTACAAATACTAAAAACATAAAGACCTGCAGAATCAATTCTCTGCAGGTTTTTTTATCGCTTTCCAAATCGCTTCAGCGTGGTTTTCGTAGCCGGGTTTCAGATAATGAACTCCATCACCACTCGCCTCTTTTCTTACCTGAGCTTTCTTGAAAGATCCTTTTCCACCTGTTGCTTCAAAGAGATCAAAAAAAGCGGTATTATTTTGTTTTGCGCTCTCTTCAATCCAGCTTATCACTTCAATCGTTCGGTTTTCTTTTGGCGAATTATCAGGCGGACCAATCAGTAAAATTGGCAAATTTGGATTTTCATTTCTGAATTTGGAAATCACATCAGATACATTTTTTTGAAATTCTTCCTTTTCAACTTTTCCGAAAGCTTCGTTCGTCCCCAAAGCGATGATGAGAACATCAGACTTCATTTTTGAAAGCTGTTCCAGCTGAAGCGGGAATTTTAAAAAGTCAGAATAAGTGGCTCCGTTCACGCCGACCGTATTGAAAACAATTCCTTTTTTCACATTTTTCAGAAACTGGAAACCATAAAATGTGTTGCCCTGAGGATTATTTGTTTTTAGTAAAAATACATTCTGAGGACTTTTAAAATCAATTTCAGTTTTGGTACTGTCGAATTTATATGAACCAATTTCTTTTATATTTTGTTCAAAATCAGGATTATAAATTAAAAAATTTCTTTCAACTTTATAAGCTGAGCCTGCTTTCGGATTTAAAATTTTGTCGCCGTTCAAGGCACGTAATTTTGTAGTAGTTGTATTGTATTGAGACACAATTTCATGAAAAGTTTGATTCGCTGAAGCTGTGTGATTCAGCTTTTCTGTTTTTTTCTGAACAAAATCTTTCAGAGATTGCTTTTCAGAATAAAGAGAAAAATTTCCTCCATTCATTTTAGCATCATTGTAAATCACCACTTTATCAAAACTGTCTTCAGGATTTTTAAAAATGATTTCTAAAAAAGAATCTTCTTTATTTCCAATCACAAATCCGGCAGCTCCGATTTGTGGAAAAACCTTTTGTTCATGCACCAACCGGAAGGTTTCCCAAGGCTGATTACTCACCGACGAAAAATCTTCAGCACCATTGGTATTGGCAACCTGATACGGAAAAACCAAACCGCGACCTGCATTTCCGTACTGATCCTGAAATTTCTTTCTGAGATAACCTGTCAAATGATCAGCCTGAATGTGAGAATCTCCGATAAAAAGAATTTGGGTAACCTGATCTTTATTTAATTTTTCTAAAAAAGGTTTTAAAATTGTTTCATTTTCAATATTTTGCGCTTTTACATTGAATGAAAATGCCAAAAATGCTGCTGATAAAATCGTATGGGAAAATTTCATACTGTGAATTTAGAAATTTTTATATGAAAATAAAATTTAGCATTATTGTTTTAAAGACATTATTCAAGAATTTTACTTAATAATTCTAAATTTGTATGCCTGAAAAAATTTGAAAATGAAATTTAACATCAAAATACTTGATGCTTTAAAACCATTTACGAATGTCTGCAATTAGTAATTAACTAATTTTTAAGAGTTTGTTTGTCATTCCGTAGGAATCTCAACATACTCAAATTAAAGCAGTTTAGATTCCTACGGAATGACAAAATGACTGCTGATTTTTGTAGTAAGATTAAAAACAAACGATCCAAAAATCAAACTTTTAAATCAATTTTTCAACCTAAAATATTAATCCGGATAAAAAGGAATCAATCATTCTGATTATAAAACGTAAATTTGCAAAAAAATTTTTGTTGAAAGATCTGCTTCTCATAACTCCGCCTTTTACGCAACTCAATACGCCCTATCCTGCCACAGCTTATATCAAAGGTTTTTTAAATACAAAAAACATTTCGAGCTACCAGACAGATTTGGGTATTGAGGTAATCTTGGAATTGTTTTCAAAAAGAGGCTTAACAAAAATATTTCGTGAGGAAATTTCAATTCAAAATCTTTCAGAAAATTCACAGCGGATTTTCAGTTTAAAAGATGAATATATCAAAACCGTAGATCAGGTCATTTCATTTTTACAAGGGAAAAATCCTACACTCGCTAGACAGATTTGTTCGATGAATTTTTTACCCGAAGCTTCCCGTTTCAATCAGCTGGATGACATGGAATTTGCCTTCGGAAATATGGGACTTCAGGATAAGGCTAAACATCTGTCTACATTATATTTAGAAGATTTATCTGATTATATAGTTGAAGCTGTAGATTCTGATTTTGGCTTCAGCAGATATGCCGAAAGATTGGGTAAATCTGCCAATTCTTTTGATGAATTGTACGCTAAAATTTTAGGCAAAAAAACTTTTATAGATGAAATTACCTTAGAACTTTTGGATGAAAAACTGAAACTTGTTGAACCCAAATTAGTCTGTTTTTCTATTCCGTTTCCTGGAAATTTATATTCTGCTTTTCGGTGTGCAAAATTAATTAAAGAAAAATATCCTCACATAAAAACTGCGATGGGTGGCGGTTTTCCGAATACGGAACTGAGGGAAATAAAAGACAGAAGAGTTTTTGAATTTTTCGATTTCATCACTTTGGATGACGGAGAAGTTCCTTTGGAATTGCTTTGCGAAAATTTAAATAAAGCAGAAAATTTAGAATTTAAAAGAACCTTTTTACTTGAAAATGAAGAGGTTGTTTATAAAAATAATTCCAAACGTCACGATTATAAGCAGGCAGACATCGGAACTCCCGATTACACTGATTTACAGTTAGATCAATACATTTCTGTGATCGAAATTGCCAATCCAATGCACAGTTTGTGGAGCGACGGACGATGGAATAAGCTCACAATGGCACACGGCTGTTACTGGGGAAAATGTACTTTTTGCGATATTTCTCTTGATTATATCAAAATTTACGAACCCATTTCTGCCAAAATTCTGGTCGACAGAATGGAAGAACTGGTTGCCCAAACAGGAGAAACGGGATTTCATTTTGTAGATGAAGCCGCTCCACCAGCTTTAATGCGTGAAGTTGCTCTTGAAATTTTGAGAAGAAATCTGGTCGTAACCTGGTGGACCAATATTCGTTTTGAAAAAAGTTTCACGCGGGATTTATGTTTTTTATTAAAACTCTCAGGTTGCGTGGCCGTTTCCGGTGGATTGGAAGTAGCGAGTGACCGATTACTAAAATTAATAGATAAAGGAATTTCTGTAGAACAAGTTGCCAAAGTGACAAGAAATTTCACGGAAGCAGGAGTGATGATTCATGCCTATCTGATGTATGGCTACCCGACTCAGACAATTCAGGAAACTGTTGATTCTTTGGAAATGGTTCGCCAACTTTTTGAAATGGGAATTCTGCAGAGTGCTTTTTGGCATCAGTTTGCGATGACGGCACATTCTCCGGTTGGACTTAATCCGGAAGAATTTGGAGTAACACCTATCAAGCAGGAAATTTTATTTGCCAACAACGATATTGATTTTACAGACAAAACCGGAATTGATCATGGCAAATTTAGTTTTGGATTGAAAAAATCTCTTTTCAATTACATGCACGGAATTAATTTTGAAATTCCTTTGCAGGATTGGTTTGATTTTAAAATTCCACGTACAACAGTTCATCCAGATTATATTCATGATTGTTTGCTGGAGGAAGAGGATTTTAAATTTAAAGGCAATTCAAAAATCCTGTTTTTGGCGAAAAATGTAATCGCTGAGAATCGTTTAAAAAAGAAAAAACAAACTGAATATCCGTACACCAAAATTACAGTCCATCTAAAGACAAATGTCGTAAGCATCGATCTGGAGCCTGATCACGCAGAATGGTTGATGAAAATGATGAAGAAAAATTATGTGGATCAGTCGCAAAAATTTACACTTCAGCAACTTAAAAATCAATTCGAAGAAAATTTTGAAGACTTTGAATTATTCTGGTTTTCAAAACAGATGCAGCAGCTGAAGGAGAATGGAGTTATTTTGAATTTATAAAATAATGATAGAGCTTAAAAAAAATATTGAATCCCATTATGTAACCTCTTACGGTGCAGAGGTTGGAGAGGTCATTTGTTATATTTTCGAGCGGACTTTACAAAGTGATCCTCTACGAGATTTTATTTTCTCAACAAGAGACTATAGCTATTTTTTCAAACAAACTAATGAAATTGATAAAAGCTATTTGTCAAAAATATCTTTTTCTAATATTAAAGATATAATTATTTCTGCGATAATAAAGGAAACAAAATATAATGATCATTTTATGTCTTGGGAGAGAGGTAGAGAATATTTAGATATTTTTCTTGAGGACCTAAAAGATTTCGAAGAAGTTTACACTAATTCGTATTGGGAAAAATCCGATAATCAAAACGGAAACATCAGTGAATTTGATATGACTGGTTGGACAGGTATAAGTTTAAATTATTGGTATGACTACGGATTTATCGTAATTACTCCTACAAAAATTGGTGTGTTGTGGTTTGGAGAAGATAGTTAAAAATTTATTTTTTATCTTTTTCAATTCCATCTTTTGTCACTTCACCAACAATAATTTTTTCCTGCGGTTTTATAAAATTGGGATCCATGATTGCCATTCTCTCGGCGATGGCTTTGTAAGTGGGGAATTTCAAAATTGATGCCCGACCCGACATTTCCCTGTATAAAGTGAATGTTTTTCCTCCTGCACTTTTGAGTTGTTTTGTCGTCGTGATGTACCTTCCGATATACTTACTTTTGGCATCGTAAATTTCAATATCTACAAATGTTTTATCTGAAATTGTCTCTTCAGAACCAAAACTCACGGGCAGATTGGTAAAGTAACCTACTGGTTTTCCGTTACTTAATATTTCTCCAACATTGTTGACTGTAATGTTTAATTTGTCAACTTTAGACTTGATGCTGTATGCGTCTTTCGTACGGTTATCAAATTTACGCTTGGGGGAATTTGTAAAAATAGCATCCAGATTTTTAATATTGATTCCTCTGTTGTCAATTACTTTTAATTCTTTGATACAGGTGAAAACCGCAGATTTTTCTTCACCGGAAAATGCAGAAGGCGAAATATAATCCATCTCCAATGTTTTATCCTGATTGTAAATCCGGTTGAGTTTGATGTAACTGTCGCGCACAGAATCGGTTACACTTTTGTCGACAAATTCTATGGTGTACATAGGCGTCTCCTTGAGATCCATAAAAGTGTAGATTCCACTTTTGTAATTCACTTTGGCAACGTGAACGCCGTCTATCGTTACAATTCCTCTTTTGGTTTTAATTACCTGAGCATTAAAAACAGCGCTGCAGACCGAAAATAAAATTGCGAAAAATATTCTCATGAAGACAGATTATGATTTGGTTGAATAAAAAAAAGTGTAACAAAGTTACACTTTCCTTGAAAATATATTTAGCTTTTCAATTTAATTATTCGCAAAGGATGATTCCTTTGTTATGATTAAACTCTACAACACCGCTTTTGATCGGGAAAGAAAAAATAGAATCTTTATCATTTTCCTTGGTAAGGTTTTTTGCAAAAGCTTCGTCCACAGACTGTGTAAAAAGTTTTACTTTACCACCAACGAGTGAAGAAACGATTCCTGCGTGATTTTTCATGATATGAAATTCACCATTTTTCCCGGGAAGCAAAACTGAACTTACTTCTCCTTCAAAAACTACGTGTTCCGGTGTTAAAATTTTTATATTCATCTAAACAAATTTGAAATTTGATGTTTGAAATTTGAAATTACTTATCGAATCTCAAATTTCAAATCTCAAATTGTTATTATTTAAGCGTTGTCCGCCAACATTTTTTCTCCAGCTTCGATTGCCTCCTCGATAGTTCCTTTCAGGTTGAAAGCAGCTTCCGGTAAGTGATCCAATTCACCATCCATAATCATGTTGAAACCTTTGATGGTATCTTTGATGTCTACCAAAGATCCTGGGATACCTGTAAACTGTTCTGCAACGTGGAAAGGCTGAGAAAGGAATCTCTGAACTTTTCTTGCACGGTAAACTACAGATTTATCTTCTTCAGAAAGTTCTTCCATACCAAGAATCGCGATAATATCCTGAAGCGCTTTGTATCTCTGAAGAATTTCTTTTACTCTCTGAGCACAGTCATAATGTTCTGCACCAATGATTTCCGGAGCCAAAATTCTTGACGTAGAAGCCAATGGATCTACAGCCGGGTAAATACCTAATGAAGCAATTTTTCTGTCCAATACAGTTGTTGCATCCAGGTGAGCAAACGTTGTAGCAGGAGCAGGGTCAGTTAAGTCATCCGCAGGTACATAAACTGCCTGTACTGAAGTAATTGAACCGTTTTTTGTAGAAGTAATTCTTTCCTGCATCGCACCCATTTCAGATGCCAAAGTCGGTTGGTAACCTACCGCAGAAGGCATACGACCTAAAAGTGCAGATACCTCAGAACCAGCCTGTGTAAAACGGAAGATATTGTCAACGAAGAAAAGTACGTCTCTACCCTGTCCTGTTTCACCACCGTCTCTGTAATATTCAGCTAAAGTAAGACCGGAAAGTGCTACTCTCGCTCTTGCTCCTGGCGGCTCATTCATCTGTCCGAAAACGAAAGCAGCTTTAGATTCTTTCATAACCTCAAGGTCAACTTTAGAAAGATCCCATCCACCGTTTTCCATAGAATGCATGAAATCGTCACCGTATTTAATAATACCAGATTCAAGCATCTCTCTCAAAAGGTCATTTCCTTCTCTCGTTCTTTCACCTACACCGGCAAAAACAGAAAGACCACCGTGTCCTTTTGCAATATTGTTAATCAACTCCTGAATCAATACCGTCTTACCTACACCTGCACCACCGAACAATCCGATTTTACCTCCCTTTGCGTAAGGCTCAACCAAGTCGATTACTTTAATACCTGTGAATAAAACTTCTGCAGAAGTTGAAAGTTGATCAAATTTCGGAGCTGGTCTGTGAATTGGAAGACCACCTTCCTTAGAAATATTCTGAAGTCCGTCGATAGCATCACCTACAACGTTGAAAAGTCTTCCGTTTACAGCATCACCGATCGGCATTGTAATAGGATTACCATATCCGATTACTTCCTGACCTCTCTGAAGACCGTCTGTAGCATCCATAGCGATACATCTTACTGTATCTTCGCCAATGTGCTGCTCAACTTCCAATACTACTTTTTCACCGTTTTGTTTAATAATTTCCAGTGCATCATAAATGCTTGGTACCGCTTCTACGTTTGAAAACACAACGTCGATTACCGGACCAATAATTTGAGAAATTTTACCTTTTATTTGGTTTGCCATTGCTAAATTTTTTCTTGGTGCAAATATAATGATTCTTCATAAACACGCAATTGCTAAAAAAAAGATTTTTATCATACTTTTTTACTAATTTACCAATGTACCTGTCTAGCAATTTACCAATCATTTAGAAACCAAAAACATTGGTACATTATTACATTGGTACATTGTTACATTATCTTTATATTTGCAGTCAAATTTTTTTCAGGTTGAAAGTTTTCAAAAATTTTAGCGATTATCAGTCTCAGAAGCCGTTGGCGTTGTCTTTGGGAATGTTTGACGGGGTTCATTTGGGGCATAAAAGCATCATTGATGAGCTTACAACAATTGGTTCTGAAAAAGATCTTGATACTGCAATTCTTACCTTTTGGCCACATCCTAGGTTTGTTTTTAATCCTCAGGAAGACTTAAAGCTCCTCAATACTTTAGACGAAAAAAAAGTTCTCATAGAAAAGTACGGTATTACAAACCTTTTCTTAAAAGAATTTGATGAAGAATTCAGAAATCTTACCGGAGAAGAATTTGTAAGACAGATTTTAGTTGAAAAATTAAATGTAAAATATTTAATTGTTGGCTACGATCATGTCTTCGGAAAAAACAAAAGCGGAAACTTTGAGTTGCTTCAAAAACTTTCAAAAGAACTCGATTTTCAGGTCGAACAAATGGAAGCGATTAATATTCATGAAAATAACATCAGCTCTACCAAAGTCCGGAATGCTTTATTAAATGGAAACATTACTGAAGCTAACGAAATGCTCGGTTACTCCTACTCTGTTTCCGGAACTGTAGTTCACGGGAAAAAACTGGGAAGAACAATCGGTTATCCAACTGCCAATATTGAAACAGAAACTCTGAAACTTTTACCTAAAAAAGGCGCTTACATTGTTGAAGTTTTTATGAAAGATCAACAATACAGAGGAATGCTCAGCGTCGGTACAAACCCTACCGTTAATGGTGAAAAATTAACTGTGGAAGTGTATATTCTTGATTTTGAAGGTGATATTTATGAAGAAAAAATCACTGTGAAATTCAGAGATTTTCTTCATGAGGAAATTAAGTTTGAAGGGATTGAAAAGTTGGTTGAGAGATTGAATGAGGATAAGAGGTTGACTAAGGAGTTTGGGTTTTAAAAATTTTTATTAATTCCAAAAACAATATGGAGAGGCATCAATCTCTGAGTATACAAACTTTCACTAATATTATTGATTGAATATCTTTGAATACTGTTCGAGTTTAGCAGATTATTTCCTTGAACAAAAATATTAAAATCATACTTTTTCGAAATATAATTAATCTTTATATCCCAAAACTGTGTGGTTTTTTGATCAGTATTTCCAAATTTATAATATTCAAGATAAGATTCTATTCTGAATTGGGGATTAATTGTAAAATACAGATTAGCAAATCCCTTTTGATCCATGTAACTATTTGAATTTACTTCAGAAGTAATTTTATTAAATATCCAATCATATCCAAATTCGTAATTAACAAATTTTGTCCATCCGGATTTCATTTCGACACCTAACTTCCAGTTTGTAAATTTTGTTTGGATTAATGGCTGATTATTTATACTGTTCTCATAATCAGAAAGATTGTAAGACGCTAAAATACTAAATCTGGATTTTACAAATTTCAGATATTTCCTCAACTCCAGTTCGGAAGATAAATTACTGTTATTTTTAACTAAAATTGTTTGATTAAAAGTATAATCAGGATTCACAATCATATTGCTAGACAGATAATCTTCATTTCGGAAAAAATTGATATTGAAGTTTAAATATTCAGACATTTGACTTCCTAAATTATAACTGAATCCCAGATTGTAACTTGGCAGAACAGTAAAATCAGTATTGTTTTTACGAAAGTTTCGATTCCCTTGATAGATATAATGAGTGTAAACATCATTAATAGAAATGGTTGAAAATTTTCTTCCTGCGTTCATATTAAAATTTCCTGTTTTTCTGTTTTGATATCCAATATTTGCAGATGGAGCAATATAAAAACCGTTTTGTTTATGTTGATTTAAGTCAGAGTGAATCATCTGGTTTAAAATGGTAAATCCATAATTCCATCTTTTGTTTTTTTTGTTATATTTTGCCTGTGCAAAAACGGTGTTCTGAAGATAATCTGTTTGATTTATAAAATCTCTGCGGTCAAAATTTATCACTTCATTATTTAACGTCAATAATTGTAAATCAGAATTCATTATATCTTTTCGGAATTCATTCCCTAACTGTAATTCCAAATTGTGTTCTTCTGCGTACTTTTTCAGATAGGAAATTTTTGCTCCGGCAAAATTCATTTTAGAATCGATTGTCTGATTTATTTTCTGAGCATTTGGATTATTAAGAATTTTTGCAAAAACATCATTTTCGTCGGTAAAATCATAAGGTCGGTTTTGAAAAATGTATCTTGCTACTGCAACTATAGCTTTGGAAGAATCTATCTTTCTGGTGTAAGTTAAGCGATTTTCATTAGCAAAAAGTCTGTTTTCTCCAATTTGGTTGTTGAGTTGTTGATTAAATAAAAAAATGTTGTTATTGTTTTCATTTAATGATGATACTTTATTATAAAACTGAATATTGGAATTGTTTTTAAAATCTTTTGAAATTTCCAGTTTTCCGATAATATTTCTATTGTTCTGTTTCCAGGTTTTACTCTCAACATTCACAAAATCCAATCCGTCAAAATTAAATTTGTAAAGAGAATTAATATAATTTCTGTTTTCAGTTTCGTTGAAAATCGTAACAAATTTCAACTTCCAATTGGTTTTGAAATTATAAATATAATTAAATGAGACAAGTTTATCATTATTAAAATTAGTGCGTTTGTCATCAAACTGAAAATTTTTCTGATGTAAATTGACTGTTGAAAGCGTATTAATATTTGTTCCAACATTCTCTGCATCATTATCAGAACTTGGGTTGATGAGATACTCTACTCCTTTCATCTCGTTTAATCCCAAATTATTTGCATTGGCGAGCAGATATATTTTCTTACGTTTTGTAAAATTCATCAGATTAAACTTTCCCTGCCTCATATCTTCCACATAACTGGTAGAAGCCAGTAATACATTGCCAAACCATTTTCCTTTGGCATCCTCTTTCAAAGTAAGATTTAGTGCTATTCTTTCTGAATCTTCAATATTTTTCAGAAGTTTGTTTTTAGAATAATTTTTAAGAACCTGAACCTTTTCCACCGGTTTTGATGGCATATTTTGCGTGAGCGTCTGATATCCTCTTTCAAAAAGGTCATCATTTTCCACCATCACTCTTTCTACTTCTTTGTCTCCAAATTTTATTTTTCCATCATTTTGAATCTTAATGCCTGGAAGCTTTTTCAGTAACTCTTCAACATTCTGTTCTGTTCCATTTGCAAAATTTTTGGCAGTGAATTCTATTGTATCCTTATTTATCTTTATCGGAGTTGACCTTGAAATTACAACTTCTTTAATTTCTTTCACATTCTGCCTTTCCAAATGTATGTTTTTGAAATCAAAATTTTCACCTCTTTTAATTATGGAAAGCGGAATTTTTTTGGTGATGTAGCCTATTGCAGATAATTGTAACTTAAAGCTACCAAATTGATCTGTGTTCAATAAAAAACTTCCGTCTTTATTGCTAAAGACGAAAGTTGTAATGTTATCCTGTGAATCCAGTAGAATCACGTTGGCTCTTGAAATCTCCTGCTTATCTTCTGAAAATACTACACCTCTTATCTCTGTTTGCGCGGAGATATTTAAGAATAATATGAAAGAAAGTAAACATAAGTATTTCATTTATGTTTTTCAGGTTCAGAATTGTTCCATTCAAAATTTAATTCTCTCATTAAAGATCTAATATGTGGAATAGTATAGTTTGTAATACCTTTAGGTAAATTTGAAAGACTTTGTTCCTGAATTGATTTTAGATAAGCATCCTCTTTAATAATGTAATCTTGATATTTGGCAATTTTTTTTGGATCATAATCATTTAAGAAGTCAGAAACACTTTGTGGAATCTTATATAAAGATTTACTCATAACTTCAATGGCTTCATATCCATTAACCCCATCTATATCTTCAACTTTTAAAATCAGGCCGGGAAGACCATCAAGTTTCCAAGGACCTAATGAAACTGGAATTTCGCTGGTAAACCAAACAATATATTTTCTTCCTCTGAACTCGCCTGATGCTTTGTAGCAGGTATAGCCGACTATGATTTTTTTTTCTTTACCAATTTTCCAATTTATTTTATTCTTAATATCTTCTATTAGAAACTGCTCTCGAGTTCTTGGAAAGGCTTTTATCAATTTAACAGAGTTAATATCATCTAATTTTTTAAACATCTTCTGTCCACCTCTGCTTATGTTGTAATTTTCTAAAATCGATTTTATTGGTAAATTATCTTTCTCAACGTAATCGAAATAAAAAGTATTAATTTCATCAAAGATTAGAAATTCTCTCCCAGTATCATACGATGATTTAAATTGATATTCGACAATAGTTGCTTGGGAAAACAAATTAACGCCCATTAATAAAATGATGAAATTAAATATTTTTGTTTGCATCGATTATTAAATATTGGTTACAAGAAATTTTTAAGAGACTTCAATATTTACGGATATTCAGGGTGAGGATCAGGTCCTAAAGGACATCCATCCACGTGCGAAATGATAACTGTATGTTCTCCTTCAGGTTGAGATGCTCCACATTCATATGTCAAATAAGCTGTTGTTGAAGGTGTGCTGCTACCATCGCAATTATAACTTCTTGTTACAAATTGAGTAGAACAAGATTTTCTAAGAAATTCTTCTACTTCAATTTTATTAATTAAATTTTTTGATTCCATATCGAGGTCTTTTCCTATTTCGACATAAATCTCTTTACTTAAATTATCTGAATTACCTGCCAAAGCAAATCCAGATACTCCTACTGTTAAGAACAGTCCTAAAATGATTTTTTTCATTTAATAAATTTTTAATGTTAAAATTAGTTTTGTGTTTAAACTTTTTGCGCATTTGGTTTCAACTCTCCAAAGAAAAAAAAAAAAAAAATAATTCACAATAGGGTTTGTCACTTTTTTTTGACAAATATATTATGTTAACCACCTTGTTTGCTGAAAATTATAAACAATTATTAATCACTATTCATTAAAAATATTTAGATTTATTTTGTGAAAAATTTAAACTATTAAATTCTCGATTTCCTCTCTCATTTTTTTAGTCAAAGATTTAAACACAAGTTCATACGAATGATCAATCAGTTTTAAAATCAAATCCTTTTTTAAACCATCTAAAGAAACAGAATTCCAGTGGGTTTTATTCATGTGATAAGCTCCTGTAATTTGCGGATATTGTTCTCGAAGTTCTTCACTCCACTCGGGATCGGTTTTTACTGAGATCTGAAGTGGCTGTTTTTCCAGAGACATCAACAGAAACATTTTGCTTCCTACCTTCAAAACCAAAGTTTCATTATCAAAAGGAAAGCTTTCTGTAACTCCCTTTTTGGCTAAACAATATTCTAAAACTTCGTTGGCATCCATCTTTTTATTTTTTGACGAATTTAATAAAAACCATGAAATGAGCATGTCTTAAATTATAATTATAGCCCTCCGGATGAAAAATTATTAATAAAATGTATGATTTTAATCTCTTTTTTAATTGTATTCATAAATATTAGTATTTTTGTAAAAATTATTTTTATGAAAATTAAATCATTAATATTAGTTCTGGCAGTAAGCGCATCTACTTTTGCCTTTGCACAGGAATCTCCGAAAGCAGGTCCACCAGCAGGAAACGCAATTGTGGGAGATACTTACGGATCAACTGTTGCTTCACAATCTGAATCTAAAGCAATAAACGTTGACAAGCTTGGAAAAAAGCTTAAAAAAGAAAAGAAAATTGAAAAAGTTGCTGTAAAAGGAACTGTAACTGATGTTTGCCAGAAAAAAGGATGTTGGTTGACAATCAAAACTGAAGACAATTCTGAATTTTTTGTAAAAATGAAAGATTACGCATTCTTCGTTCCAACCGCTTTGAAAGGTAAAAACGTAGTGATGGACGGAACTGCAGAGGTAAAAACAATCTCCGTAGACGAACAAAAACACTATGCAACCGATGCTAAAAAATCTCAGTCTGAGATCGATGCGATTACAAAGCCGAAAGAAGAAATCAGATTTGTAGCTACAGGAATTAAAGTAGTGAACTAATATTAAAAAAAGACAATAAATTAAGGCGGAACTTTTGGTTTCGCCTAATTTTTTTATTCAATTTTGAAGCTTACGACTTCATCTAATTTCGGATATTTTGTTTCTGAAATAAATTTCTTTCCTGTACAGTCGATCTCTTTCCAGCCCTGTCTCTTTTTCACATCGCCGACTGCTGCGACATACGGAACAAAAGTGATTTCATCAGTTCCTTCCTCATACGTCTCTTTATACTGAACGGCGATATCCAAAATACATTCGTGGTCAGTATTCAACTTTACGTTTCTGTAAATAAGATCATAATGCGATTCTATGTTCTCAGGAATATTAAAATACTTTTCCCAATCCAAAGTCTCTCCCTTTAATTTTGCCATTGAATTTAGGGCATAATACAAAGCGAGTGTATAGTATTTTCTTGTTTCCTTCCTCAGATAATCATCCTGAAAATGTCCGCCTTCGAAAAGTATTGTGGGCAAGCCTGCTTTAATAAAATTATCTCCGGTAGAAGTGGGATAAAACTCGTCAGAATACCGACCGACATGGTTCGGAATGAGCTGTTGCAACGCATCATTGACTTCCGAGATGACCGCCATGCATTTCTTTCTGTTTTCAGTTATCTTCCTTTCTGCGTCTTCGGATGGTGCCAAAAACGAAAGCGTTGCTGGGTGGATGGAATCTGTTGTAAAAATTGTACGTTGCTCATGAAGATTAAGGGCATAATCATAGTTTCCTTCAACAATAACTTTTTTCAGATGCTGCAGTTCAAAACTCTGATTTGCATGGAAATCTCTGTTAAGATCCAATTCCTGAGCGTTTAACCGTGTCCATCTCTGTGATCCGTCCGGATTAAGCATGAAAATAAAATCGAGTTTTATCTGAATCAACAGCGTATTCTTTATTTCACTTTCATTTTCCAGACTAAAAAGCAAATCCAACATCGCATGCGTCGCATTAGACTCGTTTCCGTGCATCTGCGACCATGCAATAATATTCACAGAACCATTTCCTACACTCAGGCAGTAAATCGGTTGGTCAAGATATGATCTGCCAATCTCAGTAATTAAATCGCTGTAATTGTTCTGTAGGTGAAAAAATAATTTTTCAGGAGAAATATAGCGGTTTGGAAAGTCAGGATTAGGTTTGTAAAACTCTTCAAAATTCATTGTGCATTAATTTACATTGTTCAAAAATACTACAATTTCAGAAAAGTAAAAAATTAACATTTGTAACTTAGTTAAACAATGTAAATTGACAGTTTGTCTGTGGGTAAAATTGTTAATTAAATTATATTTAATTATAAAGTTTTAGTTTTCTATAAATCAAATATTTATAAAATCTAAGTTAAGCTTTAATTTATATTTACTTTAAGTGTTTAAATAGGTGATTATCTTGATTTGAGTGTAAAAATATTAAACATTTAAATTGTGGAACACGTTATAGTTATACTGCTTATTACAAAAGTAAATTAAAAAGAATATTGTTGAAAACTCTAAAATGACTGTAAATAAATAGCTTTAAATAAAATGGGTAATATATATTAAAGAATAACAAAGATAATTAGATCTACTAAAACTTAATTTATGTTAAAACTCCTTTCCATTGGTAGTCTCCAAGCTTTAAATTGATTTATGGGCTCGATATAATTTTATGGAAACCCTATTTAAAGTAGTTTTATCTCGTCTCCTACTCCATGTGACATCAGAGCATCAAAAAACGAGTGATAGAAGTGCTTAAGAGAAATTTAATGTAAATATGATCTATTTAATACGCAGAAAAAATTTACTTAAATAAATTACTTCATCTGTTACTTTAACATTAAAGTCGAATAAAATTTCTGTGGAATAAAACTTGAATTTATCAAGGTAAATTATTTGGATATTTATAATTTATTGATTTGTAGTGAATTAGCAAGTTTACATTTGTATCTGATTTAGACTTTAAACCGTTTACATTTGTATTTGCATGTTGTAAACTAATTGTTTACATTTGTAATTAGTAATTTTATACTTTTTGTATGAGTTTAAACGAAAGAATTTCGCAGGTTATAGAGTATTCCGGTTTTACACCTTCAGAATTTGCTGATGAAGTTGACGTGCAGCGCTCATCGATTTCTCACGTGACATCTGGACGAAATAAACCGTCTCTGGAATTTATCATTAAAATAAAATCCCGTTTTCCGGAGATTTTGTGGGATTGGTTAGTTAACGGTGATGGCGAAATGCTGAAATCTGAACTTCCGGCTGAAGAAGAAATGGTAGAAGAGAAATTTAAGCCAACTTCTCTCCCCGATCTTTTCACTCTTATAAATGAGGAAGAAGAAGAAGAAAAAATTGAAGAGGATCCAAAACCAGAAAAATCTCTCGTAGCAGAAGCTCCGTCAGAATCTTTTAAAACTTACGAGAGTAAAGCCAATACTGAAATATTCGATTCTCAGCGATTAGAAAAATCAAATGAACAAATTGTTAATCAAGTTATTGAAAATCAGACGAATAAGATAAAGCGTATCGTATTGTTCTACGAAAACGGAAAATTTGAAAGTTTTGAACCTTAATTGCATTTAATAATAAATTAACCTTCCAAATATAGAAACGAAAAAAGCTCAGTCTTTGCGACCGAGCTATTAATATTTTTTAGAAAAAATTATTTATTTCTTCTGTCCAGTTCTTTTTTAATTAAACCCAATTCTCTTCCGGTTTGTCCGGCAACAGAAGTGTTTTCTCTCGCTCTTCTTGTCAGATACGGAACAACATCTTTCACAGGTCCATATGGCAAATATTTAGCAACATTATAACCCTTATCAGACAGGAAAAAACTAATGTTATCGCTCATCCCGTAAAGTTGCCCAAAATAGATGTTTGGATGGTCGTTTGGAAGACCTGCTGCCTTCATTTTATCCATTACCAATTCTGAAGAAACCTCATTGTGAGTTCCGAAAAATGCTGAAACTTTATCTAAATTCTGCATTACAAAATCAATTCCTGCATTGTAATTTTTATCTGAAGCATCTTTGGTTGGCTGAATCGGATCTGCATAACCTTTTTCTACAGCTCTCGCACGTTCTTTTTCCATGTAAGCACCACGAACGATTTTATAACCAATGAAATAATTGCGCTCTTTTGCATGCTTAAGATTCTGTTCCATATATTCAATACGACCTGTTCTGTACATTTGGATCGTGTTCCAGACAATTGGTTTTTCCTGATTGTATTTCTCCATCATTTCTTCGCAAAGCTGATCTGCCGCATCCTGCATCCAGGTTTCTTCGGCGTCTACCATCACTTTTTTGCTGTGTTCATGGCAAAGTTTGCACACTTCATCGAATCTTTTAACCACTCTTGCCCATTCTTCTTTCTGGCTTGAAGTAAGTTCAGAACCATTTCCAACAGCTTCATACAGATCAATTCGTCCGAATGCAGTCGGTTTAAAAACGATGAAAGGAATGGCAGGATTTCCTACAGAAAATTTAATAATATCTTTAATCTCCTGACATACAGCATCGAAAGTTGCTTCATCTTCCTTACCCTCAATTGAGTAATCGAAAATACTCCCAACGCCTCTTTTAAAAAGCTGCTTTACCGCTTTCATGCTTTCTTCACGCGTTTCGCCACCGCAAAACTGCTCGAAAAGTGTTCTTTTAACAACACTTTTTACGAAAGGAAAATTATTATGAACAGTGAAATTAAGAACTGAAGTTCCAAGGCTTGTAAGGGCAGGCTGCTCAATCATTTTGAACATCCAGTACGCTTTTCTTAACTGCGCATCGCTTTTATCAGCAAATGCAACTTTAGTGTCGTTAAAAATGGACATTATTTAAGTTAGATTAGATTTTTGCAAATGTAAACAAATCATTAATGCTGGTAAAACTATATTTTAGATTTTACCATAAATTCCATTCAGCAACATTGAAATAATACCGATAAAGACCCAAAACCTAAGAATATTCAGAGTAATGAATTTGTTTCGTCTCGTAGAATTGATCAGCAAAAAAATACAGGTAATAAAAACAAACAGACCTGCGGCAAAATAATATGCCATAAAGCCTGTAAGTCCGCTTTTATCAACGATTTTCGCCGAAACGAGCATTGTTATAATGATAAGTGAAATAATAATTGCAGACGTTATTTTTTTTGAAAAGAAGTTCGGAATTGTGATGTAACCGAAAACTTCATCCACTTTTCTCGTCAGTGTATCTTTTACAATATCAATAATGAGTAAAATTAAAAACAGAAAAATGGCCATCAGTAAAACTTTTTTCGAAAACGTTTGGTAATAAACCATCATTCCAAAGAAAGGATAAAGCGTCAATGCTACAAAAGTGAGGTTGTTGACAATCAAAATTCTGCTCAGTTTATGGCTATAATACCACATGACAAACTGATAAAATATAAAAAACAGCAAAACTCGGTAAGAGATAAAAGCTGCGATTCCCAAGGAAATAATCGAAAGAAAAAGATAAATGTAAAGAAAATATTTTTGCTTCAAAAAGCTCTGAATCCTGCTTCTGAAAGGCTTTACAACATGATCTTTTTCCACATCGTAAAACTGATTGATAATGCCTCCAGCTAAAATCGTGAGAACTGTACAGAAAATAATCCCGTGTACTTTAAAATCGAATACAAAACTGCTGAAATTTTCGTCCTGATTAAACAGGAAAAATGTAGAAACGTAAAGTGCAAAAGTAAGCAGAATGGCGACAAAAAAACGCGCTCCCAATAAAAATCCCACGAACTGCGAAAGTCTGTAAAACAAAGATTTTACCGGAGGATTTAATGGTATGGGATTACTTTTTTCAGAACTCATTCCTGAAAAAATTTTAGAATCTGTAAATCACTTCTTTATCGAAGCCATCAAGCATTTTTTCTGCTTTTTCGTAGTCTTTTGTGAAGCCTAAAATGTAACCTCCACCTCCGCTTCCGCAAAGTTTAAGGTAATAAGCATTAGAATCAAGACCCTTTTTCCAGATGTTGAAAATACTTTCCGGAATCATCGGACGGAAATGTTCATAAGCCCAGTGAGAAAGCTTTTTCAGGTTTCTGAAGAAAGGATTCATATCTTTTTTAAGAAAAGAATCGATGCAGGCATTGTTGTATCTGATAAACTCTTCTTTCAAAGTTTTACGGAAACCTTCAGTTTTCATTTTTTCGAAGAAAATCTGAATCATTGGTCCGGTTTCGCCAGTAATTCCTGAATCAATCAGGAAAATTGCGCCTTTTCCTTCTTCTCCTTTTGGAATGGCAACTTTGCCTAAATTTTCTTTATTTTCTATAAGAATCGGAAGGTTCATGTAGCAGATCAAGGGATCCATGCCAGAACTTTTTCCGTGGAAATAGCTTTCCATTTCGCCAAAAATAGCTTTGATATTTTTTAAATCATCTTTAGAAATGCTGTCAGGATTGTGTTTAGTAAAGCAATACTTTTCGAAAATAGCGGCAACCAACGCACCTGAACTTCCTACTCCGTAACCTTGAGGAATATTTGAATCAAAGAAAAGTCCGTTTGAAATATCTTCCTTAAAGCGGCTGATATCCAATCTGAACTGCTCGGGAAGAGCTAAATTCTGCAGATAATCTGCGTATTTCTGTAAATGAAAATTAGATTTCTTCTCAAACTCTGATTCAGAATCTGAAAACTTCAATGTGCCTTTATAAAAGCTGTAAGGAACTACAAGACCTTGTGAGTCTTCTATCATTCCGTACTCTCCGAAAAGGATAATTTTAGCGTAAAATAAAGGGTTCGTCATTCTGTGTTAAAATCTTTATGCAAAGTTACTACAATTCTGCTGAATATTAACAAATTTTAAGCCATTTCAGAACTTATATCTTGGTTTTTAAGAATCTGATCAGAATCGCTCCTGTAGCAAAAAATGCCGACATCGAAATAAATGCGTACTGCATGTTGTGAAACTTCTGGATAAACACACTGAAGATTAGCATTCCACAAATGATTGCCAGTTTTTCCAATACATCATAAAAGCTGAAATAGGTTGTGTTTTCCATTGAATTTTCAGGTAAAAGTTTAGAATACGTTGACCTTGACATTGCCTGAAGACCACCCATTACCAAACCAATTAGACCTGCCAAACCGTAAAACTGCAACTGCACATTTGGGTTTTCTTTGTTTAAAGAGTATGCCGAAAGACAACATCCAATCCAGATGATCACTGCAATGGTGATGACGTTTTTATTTCCAATTTTTTTGGATAATCTTGAGAATAAAAATGCTCCGAAAATCGCGATAATCTGAATCACCAGAATTGTGATGATTAATTTATACTTGTCAACTTCCTTCGGAAAAATCACCGTACTTCCGAACGGAACCGCCATGAGGAAAATAGTCTGCATTCCTACGCTGTAAAAGAAGAAACTTGAGAGGAAAAACTTCAGTGCTCTGTCTTTAAAAAGCTTATTTCCCACACGGAATAATTCTCTGAAACTCTCTTTCGCAACATCTTTATAAAAGCTAATATTATCTTTTAAAACCTCAAAAAATCCACCTTGCTCTTCGTGTCTTTTGAAGATATTTTTATAATTTAATAAAACCAAATCTTTCGGAAGTTTCTCTTTCACATCGCCAAATTGCGGCAAATGTTTGAAAGTATATTGTGAAAAACCAAACCACCAGGCACCTGTCAAGAGAAAACTCACTCTGATATAAATTTTAGCCTGCTCCGGACCTTTTGCAACCACCTGAATTAAAACCAAACAGATAATCAATAAAACTACAGAACCGATATAACCGTAAATATATCCTTTTGCAGAGAGTGAATCCTGCTTTTCGGGCGTGGCGATATCCGGCAAAAATGAATTGTAAAATACCAAACTACCCCAAAAACCAACACTTGCAGTGATGCTGAAAAGTAATCCTAAAAAGACATTTTCCATCCCTGTAAACATCGCCAATCCCATACACGAGGTTGCTCCCAGATAGCAGAAAAACTGGAGGAAAGATTTTTTGTTTCCAATGGTATCTGCCAGTGATGATAAAAATGGTGATAAAATCACGACTAAAAAGAACGAAATCGCATAAGAAAAACTTAAAACCGCTTCCGGCTCATAACCATCACCAAAGATTTTAAGCATGTGACGCACCGGAATTTCCTGCACTTCACCAGCTTCGGCTACAAACTCTTTTTTGTTGTAGGCTGTCGTTAAAATCGTATAGTAAATCGGGAAAATCGCGGAAGTAATGACCAGAGAATAAACAGAATTTGCCCAGTCGTAAACTGCCCACGCCTTCATGATTTTCGGGTTATTCTTTATATTTTGAGTCGGTTGAATTTCAGTTTCAGACATTTTCAAACTAATTAGTTGCACAAAAATAGAAAAACCGCTGAACATTCGGCAGTTTTTATTTTTATAAGATGGAATTTTATTGATTTGTTAAAATTACAGTAGGATTTAAAAATAAAAAAACCAAAAACACGAATGCTTTTGGTTTTTAAAATTTATGTCTGAAAATCTATTTTTTAAAGAAATTCTAACTTTTTCTGCTAATCAATATCTGAGCTATCAGCACTAAAATCCCACCAACCTGAACGATTGTACCGATTGTTAGACCTATATTTCCGTTGAGAGGCCCCAAAGTAATGTGAGTGATTTTTAGCCACGCACCTAAGAGAGTGACTAAAAAACCAATCAAAAAAATAATGATACCTAGTTTAAATTTCATAAGTCTTACATATTTTCAATAACGATTGCAGAAGCTCCGCCACCTCCGTTACAGATTGCTGCAGCACCGTATTTACCGTTATTTTGCTTTAAAACATTAATCAAAGTAACGATAATTCTTGAACCAGAACTTCCAAGTGGATGACCTAAAGCCACTGCTCCACCATTTACGTTAACTTTGGCAGCATCCAATCCTAAGATTTTATTGTTTGCCAAACAAACTACAGAAAATGCTTCGTTAAATTCAAAGAAATCAATATCTGAAACTTCCAAACCTGCCTTTTTAAGAGCGATCGGTAAGGCTTTTGAAGGCGCTGTTGTGAAGTTTTCAGGCTCGTGAGCAGCGTCTGCATACGAAATGATTTTAGCTAAAGGTTTCAAGCCTAATTCTTCCATTTTCTCTTTTGAAACAAGGATCAAAGCTGAGGCACCATCATTTAATGTAGATGCGTTAGCTGCCGTAACTGTTCCTTCTTCTTTTTTAAAAACGGTTGGAAGTGTTGGCATTCTGTCGAAATTTACCGCTTTGTATTCTTCATCTTCAGCGAAAATTACCGGATCTCCTTTTCTCTGAGGAATCGATACGGGAACAACTTCTTCAGCAAATTTTCCTTCGCTCCATGCTTTTGCTGATCTTTTGTAAGATTCAATGGCAAAATTATCCTGATCTTCCCTTGAAAAACTGTAATCTGTAGCACATTTTTCTGCGCAAACACCCATGTGTACTTTGTTGTAAACGTCTGTAAGTCCGTCAAGCACCATTCCGTCCTGCATTTTTACGTCGCCTAATTTGGTGGCGTTTCTTGCATTATAATAATGAGGAACCATTGACATATTTTCCATCCCACCTGCAACGATAACGTCTGCATCACCAGCTTTGATGGCTTGTGCAGCCATTGTCACAGCCTTCATTCCTGAAGCACAAACTTTGTTGATGGTCGTTGAAGGCGTTTCGTTTGAAAGTCCTGCACCCAAAGCAACTTGTCTTGCCGGAGCCTGACCTTCACCTGCCTGAAGAACATTCCCCATGTAGATTTCCTGAACATTTTTCGGGTCAAGATTAATTTTGTCTAATGCTCCTTTTACTGCAGCAGCTCCCAGTTTTGTTGCCGGAACTGTAGATAAACTTCCCATAAAACTTCCCATTGGAGTTCTTACTGCGGAAACGATGAATACTTCTTTCATATTTTCTTTAATTTTAATTTTTAATTTTTCTACACAATTGATCATAATTTCCTAAAAACTTAGTGTTTTGATCTCTTACCCTTGGCTCTTTTTACTTTTTACCTGGCTCTTTTTGTAAATAACATTATCAAAGCTCCTAAAAACTCAACTGCCCAGCCCCATTGTAATTTCACAGTTCCAGCTAAAGCTTTTGTCCATGATTTAAATGGCAGAAAACTGAAGTAGCTCGAAGCCTGATATTTTATGGCAAATAAAGTGAATACAAAAAGAATCAGCAGAAAAACAGCGAATGTATTCACAAGTTTTCCTCTGTTGTTTACAATTCCGAAAAGTGCACAGGCAGAGAATATCCAGCAGAAAATTGCCAGAAAATGATCGAGTTGCCAATAGTTCCAGTTTCCGATGATAGGAACATGAACGAGTGGAAGAAAGCTTCCGACAACCACTAAAATCAATCCTAAAAGCTGTAAGTTTTTCATTAATAATTGTAAGATGTATCATTAATCTTAGAATGCCAAAGTACAAAAAAAAACATACTTTTTGTAAGTATGTTTTAAAATCAAATAATTGAAATTTATAATATTGTTTAAATAAAATTATTAAACAAAAATTATCTATTATTTAACATTAACTTAATTATTATGAATTATTAAAAATTAATACTAACAAACTCTAAACCGATATGAAGTCCATATTTGTTGTTTATAAGTGCTTCACTGGTAAAAGTTGGAGTAAAATCTTTTTGAATAAATAATGCTACACCACCATATCCAACACCAATTTTTGCGCCTGCTGTAAAATTATTTACACCAACCATCACTCGTTCTCTTTCCACTATTTTTTTTGTGTAGTCTGTAGAATATTTGTTATAAATTGTACTTCCTGCTCTCACTCCTCCATAGAAACCACCTGTTAAATAAAACTGTGTTTTTGTGTTGTCAATGTATTTTACACCTTCATATTCTGTAAATTTGGGATTTAGAACCCATCTCAACTCTAAAGGAATTGTGATGTATGAATTATAAATGAGAGTTCTTTTTAAATATCCTTTTGTAAAATCCTGCAAGAAGAGATTTTTACCATCCTGAGCAAATACTTTATCATTCTCAGGAGTAAAATAGTCGATCCGATAGCCTAAACCTGTACGGTAAAAAAGTGGGCTTGTAAAATTCCCAAGCTGATTTTCATATCTCAAAGTTGTGTATGCTGATAGATTTTTACTTGAACGCTTTACGTCAGACTCTTTATTAAAATATCCAAATGGCTTATCACCTGAAGTAAGTGAAGAAAATACAAAACTTCCCGTAAGCCTTACTGAGTGTAAATAATCTTTAGGAAGCTTTACTCTTTTGTTGAGAAACCCCAATAATCCATTTTGAGGATCTACGGTAAGACTGTATCTTTTATCAGGATTCAGTACAATATTTTTTACCATTTCTTTTGTAGAATCTTCCAGAATACCTTTTTCGCTTTCGATTTTATCATTGAGAATATTTTGATATTTTTCAGCAATTTCAGTTCTCTTTTTTTGCTTTTCTTCTGCCGCAGCTTTTCCTTTGAATTCCTGATCAAGCTTATCAAGTTCAATATTCATCTTTGCTTTTTCAGAAATAATAATACTGTCGATTTTTTTGGTATATCCATCCATTTCAGTATGAATATTTTTTTGATTCTGGCCAAAGGCAAATAATGAAGAAAATAGTGCACAAAATACGATGATTTTATTTTTCATGTTTAGAAATTTTAAAGCATAATTTTAAAATACTGTTCAATTTTTCAAACAGTTTTCAGCTCAGTTTTTTGTTTATTTTAATGGAATTATTCAGCGGATGTAGAGTCGGAAAAGACTTTAACACCAAAAATCTTGAGAGAATGCGGACGTCTGATTTTTATTTTTGAAGCATCTAAAACACCAAATTGTTTACTGTTATTCGCTTCTTGTCTGGTTCTGTCGAATTCTCTTCCTAAAAGCAAATCATCGGCGCTGATGTATGATGTTTTCTTTTTTTCAGCAACCTCTTTTTTCAAATTTTGATTTTCATTTACACCGGCTATAACTTTTGAAGCTCCAAAAATTTCCTGAGGTTCATTCTGTTTAGAAATCGAAATATCACCTTTAATTTTTGCTTCTTTGGTTTTAATTGAGGTTGATGATTTCGTTAATGATTGCTGTTTTAGAGGTTTTGGATTTTCTTTAATAATGAAATCAATTTCATCCTCATCAATAATCTTTAATTGTTCACTACCTTTCGTGTTTTTGTGGGTTAGTTCTTTTACAGCAACTGTTTCTCTAAACCTTGAACTTTTATCAGAATTAAAATAAAATAAGCCTCCTACAGAAATCAAAAGAGCAATCATCGCAGAATATTTCCACCAATGAAAAAGTGGTTTTTGTACAGTTTCAGAACCTTTTTCTAATTCATCTTCAATCTGATTCCAAAGATTGACAGAAGGCTTTATTTCGAGGTCTTCGTAATCAGTTTTTAACTGTTTCAGTATGTTTTTGTCCATTTTCTTTTACTTTTAAATAATCTGCAATCCATTTTTTGGCTTTGCTGAGCTGGCTTTTGCTGGTTCCTTCTGAGATATTCAGAATTTCAGCAATTTCCTGATGTTTTTTGTCTTCAAATACATAAAGATTAAAGATCAATCGGTAACCCGTCGGCATTTGAGAAAAAATCTCTTCGATATTGATTTTATAAAGATTTTCATCTGAATCCTCTTCGAAATAATCATCAGCAACTTCAATATCTGAATACAGAATATTTTTATTTTTCCTGATAAAAGTTATTGAATCATTTACTACAATTTTCCTCAACCAAAACGGAAAACTCTTCCACTCTTTGCAGTCATTAATTTTATTGAAACATTTCAGAAAAGCATTCATCAAAACATCTTCCGCATCATGAATATTATTAGTGTAAGAATTCGCAACCGCCAGCATTTTAGCTGAAAACAAATCGTAAAGCGCTTTTTGAGCTTTCCGATCCTGCTTTTTGGCGAGTTTAAAATTCTCTTCTAAATTCTTCATTAATTAGTTTCTATGTAAAAGACACAGGTTTTTGAAAATGGTTGCCTTAAAAATAAAAAAAATTGCACTTTTTATTCAAAAGTGCAATGTAATATTTCTTTAATCATGGAAATAAATCTAGTGTTTTACTTCTTTTAATTGATTTGGATCGTGTTTATGTTTAAAAACAATAGCGAAAGCAATCGTCACCAACAAGGCATAGCCGGCAAAAATATACCATGAAGTCTGCCATCCTGCAAGTTGCAGTGCCGGATCAGTTTGCGAGAAAACGTAGTGATTTACCACTTCCTGAGCTCCCAACATTCCGATTGTTGCTCCGAAACCATTCGTCATCATCATGAAAACTCCCTGTGCGCTTGAACGAATGCTTTTGTCGGTTTCTTTATCAACGAATAATGAACCTGAAACATTGAAGAAATCGAATGCAATACCATAGACAATCATTGAAAGAACGAACATCCAAACTCCGCCACCAGGATTTCCTGTTGCGAATAATCCGAATCTTAAAACCCATGCAAACATCGCCATCAGCATTACTTTTTTGATTCCGTATCGTTTTAAAAAGAATGGAATCAATAAAATACAAAGTGTTTCTGAAACCTGTGATAACGAAATCAATGCATTTGCGTTGTTTGAACCCCAGGTATTGGCAAATTCGGGAATTTCTTTAAAACTGGTAATAAAAGGATTTGCATATCCGTTGGTAATCTGTAGTGAAACGCCCAAAAACATTGAGAAGATGAAGAAAATCGCCATCTTTTTCTCTTTAAATAAAGCAAAAGCTTTTAAACCTAATGCATCAGATAAAGTTCGTTTTTCATCATTTTTATTAATTTCACATTTCGGTAAAGTAAATGAATAAATGAAAAGAATAATTCCTAAAACACCAGAAACAAAGAATTGGCTGTAATTATTCTGAAAACTCGGAAAACCTGATTGATTTGAGAAATTAAACTGGAAACTTCCATCCTTAATTCCTGCAAAGTTTACGAAAAGCATTGCAACAATAAACCCTACCGTACCTAACGTACGAATGGGCGGAAATGCTTTAATGGTATCAAAATTATTATTAACCAAAACCGTGTAAGCCACTGAATTTGATAATGCAATAGTTGGCATGTAGAAAGCAACACTTAAGCTGTACAGAAGGAAAAGCTTGGAAAATTCAACATTTTCACCTGCTGACATCCCGTAATAACCTGCCCAGATTAAGAATGCTGCGGCAAGAAAGTGGCAAATCCCAAGAAGTTTCTGTGCCTGAATCCAACGGTCTGCAATAATCCCCATAATAGCAGGCATGAAAATCGAAACAATTCCCTGCATTGCGTAGAAAAGTCCAATTTTTGAACCCAACCCTACCGAACCAAGATAATTTCCCATGGAAGTAAGATAGGCTCCCCAAACCCCGAACTGTAGAAAGCTGAGGATGGTCAAACGTAATTTTAAATTCATCTTTTATGTAAAAATTCTTAATCTATTTTCTTTTTTCTTCTTTTTATTTCCTCCTGAATTTCAAGAGCTGTATCAAAATCTTCTTCTTTCACGGCGTCTTCGAGCAACTTCTGCAATTCTTCCATCGAAATTGATGTTAAACTGTCTTCGGAAGCTCCGGTTTCAGAAAAAACTTCATCTTCTTTGGCAACTTCTTCCAGTTCAAGCAAAATTCCGGCTTCGTTTAGAACCTGTTGCGTTGTGAAAATGGGTGCGTCAAATCTTACAGCCATCGCAACGGCATCTGAAGTTCTTGCATCCAGAATCAATTCCTCTTCAGTTTCTGAATTTTTAAAATTTATATTTGAAAAAAATACACCGTCTACGATCTGATAAATGATTACAGAAACCAGTTTATAATTCGTAGAAACAATAAATTTTGTGAATAAATCGTGGGTAAGCGGACGTGGAGGATGAATGTCTTTTTCTAAGCCTAAAGAAATGGATTGTGCTTCGAAATTCCCAATAACAACGGGCAGTTTCACGTTTGTCTCTTCATGTTCCAATAACAAAGCGTACGCTCCAGATTGAGTCTGGCTGTACGATATTCCGCGTATGATTAGCTGTTTATAATCCATGGCTACAAATATAAATTAAATTTTTATTGTAGGTTTTACTTTTTAGACAAAAATAAAAGCCCGGAAGCCGAGCTTTTATAGTATTTATGTAAAATAGTGAATGATCAATTGTGAATTTAGCTAAGCAAGTGAATTATCAAAATTAAAAAATTGACGAGCAAAGCGAATTAACCATTCACAATTCACTTTCTTATCCTTTGATTGCTTTGATTTTCTCTGTTAATGCAGGAATAATCTGGAAAGCATCTCCCACAACACCATAATCAGCTGATTTGAAGAACGGAGCCTCCGCATCACTGTTGATTACAACGATTGTTTTAGAAGAGTTTACACCAGCCAAATGCTGAATTGCTCCTGAAATACCAATGGCAATGTATAAATTCGGAGAAATAGCTTTACCTGTCTGCCCAACGTGTTCGTTGTGACCTCTCCATCCGATGTCTGAAACCGGTTTTGAACAGGCTGTTGCAGCACCTAAAACATTAGCTAAATCTTCTACCATCCCCCAGTTTTCTGGCCCTTTTAGTCCTCTACCAGCAGAAACCACGATTTCAGCTTCTTTTAAGTCTAATTTTCCTGAACTTTGTTCGTGAGAAATCACTTTCGTATCTTCATTGACAACTGAAAGGTTTTTCACTTCTTCAGAACCAGAAACTGCATTTTCTTTAACACCAAAAGCGTTTTGAGAAACTGTTAAAATAACTCCTTCTCCTTCAGCTTTTGCATGCATGAAACCTTTTCCTGAGAATGCTTTTCTCTTCACCTGGAACGGAGACTGACTTTCAGGAGCTTCCAAAACGTTGGTAATTAAAGAATAATCTTTCATTACAGCCAACATTGGCGCCACTGAAGAAGCATCTGTTGTGTGAGGGAAAACAAGGATATTTCCGTCAGCAACTTCACTTACTGCCTGAGCATAAGCTTTTGCTGAGAAATTTTTAAGACCTTCGTCTTTGATGTTGATGACGTTTGTTGCTCCATATTTATATAATAAATCTGAAGAATCTGTTGGGTTTACAGAGATTGCCGTCACGGTAGTTCCTGCCTGATCAGCCACTGCTTTTGCGTAAGAAACTGCCTCAAAAGCCGCTTTTTTGTAAACTCCGTTTATATTTTCTGCGTATACGAATACTGACATTTTAATTTTGTTTAAAGTTTAAGGTTTTGTGTTCAAATTTGAGATTTGAGGTTTGAAATTTGATATTTATTAATACCGAAATATTTACTCTTTCTCACTTGAAGTTTTTTACTTTTTACTTGGCTCTTTATTAGATCACTTTCGCTTCTTCGTGAAGAAGTCTTACCAATTCATCTAAATTATCCGGAGAAACGATTTTCACAGCGGCTCTTGGCGGAACTGAGTCATAAGAAACGCCCTGAACTTTTACCTCAGAAGAAGTTGGCTCTACTACCTGCAAAGGTTTTGTTCTTGCTGACATAATTCCTCTCATGTTTGGAATGATCAAATCTTTTTCATCTACCAAACCTTTCTGACCTGCGATTACTGCAGGTAATTTCACAGAAATAGTTTCTTTACCACCTTCAATTTCTCTTACAGCAGTTGCTTCGCTTCCGTTTACATCTAAACCAACTGAAGCATTTACGAAAGGTTGATTCAATAGCTGAGCTACCATTCCCGGAACAGAACCACCGTTATAGTCGATAGATTCTTTACCGCAAAGTACTAAATCGTAACCACCATTCTGAGCTACAGAAGCGATTTCTTTAGCTGTAGAATAACTGTCTTTTGGATCAAGATTTACTCTTACACCATCGTTTGCACCAATAGCCAAAGCTTTTCTGATCACTGCTTCTGTTGCTGCATCACCTACGTTGATCACTGTAACAGTTGCTCCCTGAGATTCCTGTAATTTGATTGCTTTTGTTAAAGCAAATTCATCCAACGGGTTGATTACCCACTGAATTCCGTTTTTGTCGAATGCAGATTTGTCTGCTGTAAAGTTAATTTTAGAAGTAGTGTCAGGAACACTACTAATACAAACTAATATTTTCATATTTATAATATATTTTTCTTTTTGCTTAGCTAATAAAAATCAGATCAGCAATTTTGTTTGTTAAGTGTTGTAAATATAAATAAAAAATATATTATGCATGCATAATACTTATTTAATTATTATTCAACGCATTATAAGTTTTTAACTCTTTGGTTTTGATGCCCTAAACTCTATCTTGCTCGGCAAAACTCTTGGATTCATTTTTAAAACATCGAGTACTAAATTGCCCATATCTTCCGGTTGAATTTTCCATTCATCTTTCTCTGAAGGAACGTTTCCGTTGAAATTTGTCGCTACAGAACCCGGCATAATGACTGTAGATTTGATATTGTATTTCCTTAAATCAATCATGGCAGCTTGTGTAAATCCAACAACCCCGAACTTCGAAGCGTTGTAGCCCGTTCCTTTTTCAAAGAAATTGGCTCCGGCCAAACTTGAGATGGTGATGTAATATCCTTCTGTCTTTTTTAATTCAGCAACTGATGCTTTTAAAGTATGAAAAACTCCGGTCAGATTGGTTTCAATCATAGCATTCCATTCTTCTGAACTTAATTCATCAACGGGTTTAAAAACACCCAGACCTGCATTGGCAATTACAAAATCCAGCTGGCCAAATTTCTCAACAATTAAATTTACAGCTTGATTTTCATCATTCAAACTTCTCACATTTGAAACAATTCCCAAAACGTTGTCTGATATTTTCTTTAAATCTTCCTCCGCTTTATCCACATCTTCTTTTTTTCGTCCAGAAAATGCTACGGAAACTCCATTTTTCAATAATATTTCAGCTATTCCCAAACCAATTCCTTTGGTTCCACCTGTGATGTAAGCTACTTTATTTTGAATCATTATTTAAAATTTTTAATTTCTCTAAAATAAGAAAAACGCCCCGAATGGAGCGTTTTATTGACACTAATATTTATCAGTAGTTACTTTTTGATAATTCTATCAGAAATTCTTCCTTTTGGAGTAGTGACATTAATCAAATACACTCCCGCTGCCAAATTACGTAAATCAACTTTGTTTTCATTTACTTTGACATCTAACTTTTTACCTGAAAAATCAAAAACTTCAATAGAATTTATCTTATCTGTTGATTCAATAATTGCAAAATCAGATGTTGGATTTGGGTATAATTTATAAGAAATTTTCTTTGCATCAGCTTCTGATGTTCCCAAAACTCCGCTTAACACTTGGATACCATCGAAATAGGCAGCACTATTATAATTGTCATTTGTTATAGCTAAATTACCAACCATAGTACCTCCAACCACAATACCTGTATGAATTAATGTGCCATTTTGATAGTATTTTGCTTCATTGTTAACAAAATCCAATTCAATTTTATAGGTATTCCAGTTACCTCTGGTGAAATTAGCATTTGTATCTACATATACTATAGACAATGGATCAAGAGGATCTGCATCAATAACATTAATATTTCCCTGGAAATCAAAATTCATTCTCGCATTAATTGTTTGCTGGGTGGGAGACTGGGGTGAGAAATAGAAATCACACTCATCTCCAGCAGTGGCAGATGTAGTAAAATATGCATTAAACAAAACCGTCACAATCGAACCAGTAGTTGATACTGTTGGACTAATAGCTCCTGCTGAAGAATGCACCGTTCCATTATTACCAGTAATCTTCAATGACTGAGTTCCAGGATTTGCTTGCTCAGCTGTAACTGCTCCATTATATGCGGCTGCAGTACCACCCCAACCAGCCTGCCCGGCGATAGGACCTACTGTAAAACCCTGTGCAGTCTCAAAACTGTAATTCATTTGCGCACTACCCAGTGCAAAAGTGGATAAAAATCCAGTCAGTAAAACTTTTTTCATAAAACCTAATTTTTTTATTCCCGTAAATATATGAATATCACTTTATAAAGAAAAATTATTTATGTTAAAATTTAAAAAATCCTCAAGAAATTTCTCGAGGATTGAATTTTGTAAAGAGAAAACAGTGCTTATTTCACATAATTTTCAAAGAACAATGGTATACTTTCGATTCCTTTATAGAAATTAAATAATCCGTAATGTTCGTTTGGAGAATGTATTGCATCAGAATCTAAACCGAAGCCCATCAATACAGATTTAGCACCCAAAACCTGCTCAAACATTGCAGTAATAGGGATACTACCGCCACCTCTGTATGGTAAAACTTCTTTACCGAATGCTGTTTCCATAGCAGATTTTGCTGCAGAAAACTCTTTTGTATCAGTTGGTAAGACGTAAGGCATTCCTCCGTGGTGAGGTGTTATTTTAACTTTTACATTATCAGGAGCAATTTTTTCGAAATATTTTGTGAACTTTTCAGTAATCTCTTCCGGAGTCTGATAAGGCACCAGACGCATAGATATTTTAGCAGAAGCTTTAGAAGGAATCACAGTTTTTGCGCCTTCACCTGTGTAGCCGCCCCAAATTCCGTTGCAATCTAAAGTTGGACGGATAGAAGTTCTCTCTAACGTTGTATAGCTTTTTTCACCTTCAACACCGCTTAAACCAATTGATTTTTTAAATTCCTCAGGATTGTCTTTCAACTTATTCATATCTGCTCTTTCTTCATCAGAAACTGCTTCTACGTTATCATAAAAACCATCGATGGTAATTCTTCCGTCATCATCAATTAACTTAGCAATCATTCTTGAAAGCACATGAATCGGGTTTGGAACTGCACCACCGTAAAGTCCGGAGTGCAGATCTCTGTTTGGACCTTCCACTTCTACTTCTACATAACTCAATCCTCTCAAACCTGTGGTAACCGTAGGTTGTTCGTTACTGTAAATGTGTGTATCTGAAATCAAAATACAGTCACAAGACAGTTTTTCTTTGTTTTCGTTTACCCAAGTTCCTAAACTTACAGAACCAATTTCTTCTTCACCTTCCAAAATAAATTTCACATTACAAGGCAGTGAATTTGTTTGCATCATTGCTTCAAATGCTTTTAAATGCATAAAAAACTGTCCTTTATCATCGGCTGAACCTCTTGCGAAAATCGCTCCGTCGGGATGAAGGTCTGTCTTCTCAATATATGGATCGAAAGGAGGTCTTCTCCACAATTCAATCGGATCGGCTGGCTGCACGTCGTAATGACCGTAAACAAGTACCGTTGGAAGGTCTGCATTGATGATTTTTTCACCATAAACAATAGGATAGCCAGTAGTTTCACAAATTTCCACCTGATCTGCTCCTGCAGTTTTGAGGAAAGAAGCTACTACTTCTGCGCATTTCAAAACATCATCTTTGTAAGCGGGGTCTGCTGATATTGAGGGAATTCTAAGTAATTCAAATAACTCATCTACGTAACGAAGTTTGTTTTCGTTGATGTATTTTAAAGTCTCTTGCATTGTAAATTTTTATTTTGCTAAAAGTAGAAAATTGAAACGTAAGAACAAAAAAATTCCACAATTTTTCAGTTTAATACAACAAAAATATCCTGCATTTTGCAGGATATTGAAATATGTTTTCTTACTTAAAATTAGTGAGAAGCAGCTGGTGCGTGAGTTTCTGCTGGCTTAGGAGCAGTAGCACTGTCTTTTTTCGGGGCTTCAGCAGCGTGGTGTTTTGCAGTATCAGCTTCGTGATGAGCAGGTGCTGCAGCATGACCGTGACCCTCTGCACCTCCCTGATGATCATCAGAATATCTTTCAACACCTTCTTCAAGTTTAAGAGTATTTTTATTTCCTCCGGCCTGAATTTTTTTACAGCTTACTACAGCAGTTGCAAGTGCCAAACCTAACATTAATTTTTTCATATACAGATTTATATTTTAAAATGTATTTTGAAGAACTTCATCATTCAAAAAATATGAAAAGCTCATTCAATAATTTTTTTACAGCCCAAAAGTAAGAAATCTTGCATTTTTCGGCAACATTTTTATACTGATTTTAATATTATTTTTCCTTTTTTGGATTGTGTAAAAATAAGATACCTACCTCCGCCGTCTTTTAGCTGGTATTTTTTCTTAATATCTTCTGGTTTTAAGGGATAGTTTTTTGAAATCAGATTAAACTGTTCTTTCTTTTTAATTTGCTTTGAATCAATTACTTCCATTTCTAAAATTCGTCCGGGAAAATCTTTTATTTTAACATCCGATGTGTACAAATGGGTATTCGGATGAAGTTTATTTAAGTTAAAATGTTCAGAAATTAAATTAAAAATTCCTGCTTTCAGGATTGTATTATTGGGAATATAAATAAATCTCTGAGGCTCAGAATAGGTTGCGGCAGTGTTTTTTTCAGCATTTATCTCAAAACTGAAATCTTTTTCACCGCTTTCCAGGTTTACGCAATTGCAGATCACTTCTCCTGAATAATTTTTAGAAAGAAAAACCACAATCTCTTTAACATCATTTCTCACGGCAATAATTTCAATCTTGGAAACATTTTTTAAAACTGAAATCAGATATTTTAAATCAATTAAAGGAGATAGTTTTATAATTACTTCTTCTGAAATTTCAAGCAGTTGATCCTGAATTTCAAGAATATTTGGTGATAAATCTTCAAGAAGGAAAACTTTGTTCTTATTCTGATCTCTTCTTGCGGGATCAAGATAAATTGTGTCAAAGTTTTCTGTATTTTCAGTAAGAAAATCTTCTAATTTCTGATTGACAAATTCTGCTTTTCTATCTAAAACCGTCCAATTGTGTTTCACAATTTCTAAAAGTTCCGTGTTTTGTTCAACCAATGTAACTTCCTCAAAATTTTTAGATAAATAATAAGCATCAATCCCAAAACCGCTCGTCAAATCAATGAACTTCTTGCCTTTTAAAATCTGTGATTTGTAAAGTGCCGTTTTTTCAGAAGAAGACTGCTCCAAATTAAGCTGTGGTGGGAAAACTATTCCATCTTTTAACAAAAAAGGAAACTTTCTCTGTGCGACCTGTTTTCCTTTAATTTGCTGAACGATTTCCTGCATAGAAACTTCAGGAAAAGTGGATTTTTTTAATAGCAATGAATGCAGATCTGAATTGAGATTTGCATTGATGAATCGTTGAATATCTTTATTTGAATGCCACGAATGCACGAATTTTCTATTTTTAAATATTTGCGGATTACAAAATAATTCTTTTGTAGTTTAATTTTGATTCGCCAAAATCAACAATTAGTCATAATTTATTTTCAGACACCTTTAAATAATTGATTGCCTGAGCGATATCTGCGTCTGCAATTTCTTTTTTGCCTTTTACCTCTAAAACAATTTTATCATCGATTACAAAATCAGCATAAAACCGATGAGGAAGAACAATTCCTTTGTATACTACCTCGTACTCCTTTTCTCTTTCGTAAAAAATTCCAGCTTTTCTGAATTCTATTTCTAAAGCATCTTTATAAACAATTTCAGAAAATCCATGTCCGAAAAAATTATGGACTTCCATGCAAATCCCAATTATCTTATATGACTCTTCTTTGTAAATAATATCCATACTTTATCTCTTCATCAATTTGAATCCAAAAAAATTCGTGCATTCGTGGCAGAACCTGATCACTCAAACATTTCAGCCCAACGAACTGCTTTTATTTCAGCTGGATTGTATAAGTCGGAAATTGATTTTTTTACGTCTAATTTCGGATATAAATTCACGCCAATGAGTTTTATTTTGCCTTCTTCAACCCACTTTTGCTCTTCTACAGCCTGATCATAGATTTTTTTCTGAATAATTCCTTGTTTTAAAGATTCCAAATATCCACCTGCTTCTTCAATTTCAAGGAAAAACTGCCAGGATTTCTCAGCGATTTGCTGAGTAATGTCTTCAACATAATAACTGCCGTTTGATGCATCTTCGAAGACATTGATAATGCTTTCGTAAGCTAAAACGATCTGTTGTTTAAATGAAATTTCTTCAGAATTTTCAGTACTGTTTCCAATCTGATAATTGTTGCTGTAAACGGCATCGGCACCCCCAATCATCGCAGATGCCAGCTCTAAAGTAGATCTAATCAAATTATTTTCACTGTCTGAAACCGATTTATTTCTCAACGAAGTTTCTGCAAAAATGTATGGAATTAAATTTAAATCAAATTCTTTTGAAAACTGATTGAAAACCAATTTGAAAGCACGGATTTTTGCCATTTCGAAGAAGTAATTTCCTCCGACAGCAATTTTAAATACCAGTTTATCTAAAATTTCTGCACCGTACATTTCGGTTAACTCTTTTGTTTTCGCCAAAGCAATCCCTAATTGCTGGTAGATTGATGCTCCGGCATTCTGATGAAGAGAAATATCTACCCCAATATTTCTTTTGAACTGTTTTGCCAAAAGTTCTTTTACGAGCTGATCATTAATTTCGGCTGTTTTCTCATCAAAAACATCAATCAATGAAAAATACTGATCTTCATCTGCCGGACTGATGTGCTCTGCCAAGTCTTTGTTATTGATAAAAATGGTTTTTTCAACCAGATTTTCAACATTCTCATCGAGCAGAAAAGCAAAAACATCTTCATCCAGACTTTCATGGTAATTAGCCACCAAGTGAGTGCTCTCCTCAATTTTTGGAAGATTTACCAAAGGTTTCTGAACATCTGTGTAAAAAGCTTTTACCTCAATTCCTTCTAAATTTTCTTTTCTTAAAACAGATTCAATATCATCAGTTTTAAGTTGTTTTTTAACTAGATTTTCCCAATTGGAGAAGGTTTCAGTATTTGACATAGGTATTGAGTAATGGGTAATTAGTAATAATTTTCGCAGAATTATTTTAAAATTGACGGCGAAGTCATTTGACTATTCACAATTCACAGTAAATCATTTTTTAGCCACATTGGAGCTGTCTGCAACGAGGATAAAGATCTCTTCGTTGGGTTTTTTCATAAAATAATTTTCGCGGGCATATTTTTCTTTCTCATCTTTATTATTCATCAGTTTTTTGTAGAATTTGTCATTCTTTTCGTACTCCGATTTATAATAGATGAGTTGCTCCTCGTATTTATCGATTTCCCCGTTGATTTCGTTAATTACGAGGAATGAAGTTTTATCAAAGAAAATCATCCAGACAAGGAAAAGACCGATGGTAAGAGTGTATTTATTCAACACATATTTCCTGATGAATTTTACGGCATCAGACTGTGGTTGTATTTCCTTAATCAGTTTGTTTTCTTTCATGAGAAGATTTTTTAATGTTTTTTAAGAGAGTTTTTAATTACTGTAGTTAAGAAATCAATGGCTACAGAATTCTGTCTCATATTTGGAATAATTAAATCCGCTTCATTTTTTGAGGGCTCTATAAACTCCTGATGCATAGGCTTCAAAGTGGTCTGATAACGGTGTAAAACCTCATTCAGATCTCTTCCTCTTTCCTGTGTATCTCTCTTAATTCTTCTGATTAATCTTTCGTCAGAATCTGCATGAACGAATACTTTTAAATCAAATTCTTTCAGTAATTCCTTGTTGGTTAAAACCAAAATCCCTTCTACAACCAAAACGTTTTTTGGTTCTACAGTCACGTGATCACCAGTTCTTCCGTGGGTTACGAAGCTGTAAATCGGCTGTTCGATTGCTTCATTATTTTTCAGAGCTTTTACGTGCTTTAACAGCAAGTCAAAGTCTATAGATTTCGGATGATCATAGTTTAAAGCTTCTCTTTCAGTAAGCGTAAGATTATGATTATCATTATAATAATTGTCCTGAGACAACATATTCATCCCATCAATATCAAGTTGCTGGATGATCTTGTCCACAACTGTAGTTTTGCCGGACCCTGTACCTCCCGCAATTCCTATTACAAGCATTTTTCTTTATAGTTTTCACAAAGATAGTATTTTTTTGAAAGCTGAAAGATGGAAGTGGAAGTTGTAAGTTTGATTTCGGAAAAATTTGAAATTTGAGGTTTGAGATTTGAAATCAACATCAAATACAAAAAACTCCGACACATTTGCCGGAGTTTCATTTATTTTAAACGATTTCGCTGGTTAAGCTTCTTGAAATCAGTTTTTCGTGCATGGGTTTCAAAAGATCCATTGAGCCGGTTTTTACCGTACATTTACCCTTGAAATGAACCAACATTGTGCATTGCTCTGCCTGTATCGGATCATGTTTGCAAATCTGAATCAGTGCTTCGATTACATCATCAAAAGTATGAATATCGTCGTTGTGCAGGATCAGTTTATACACTTCATCTGTTTCATCCAAAACCAATACTTCTTCTTCATACTGCCTTTTTGGATTTTCATAATCTTTTATGTTGTTATAAAAAATCATTTCTATACTGTTTAAACATCTAATTTATCTAAAATATCGTCGACAATATTGCTATTGCTGGGTTCATTGTATTCTAATTCTACCATTTCGACGCTCTTATTATTCATTTTTAAAATTTTAAAATGATAATTTTCCAAATCAAACTCCTGATTTTCCTCCGGAATATCTTCCAAAGCATGCAAAATAAATCCTGCCAAAGTATTGTACTCGCTTTCTTCAGAAAGTGGTAATTTTTTTGGTAAAGAATCATTAATTTCATCCAATGGCTGTGTAGCTTTTACCCAATAAGTATTTTCACCTACTTTATCGACCAGTTTTTCTTCATCATCCTCTTCATCCTGAATTTCGCCTACCAATTCTTCCAGAATATCTTCTAATGTAATTATTCCTTCCGTTCCACCAAATTCATCAATTACAATGGCTAAATGCTGCTTTTTCTGCTGAAAAATCTTCAGCAAATCTGAAATTTTCTTGCTTCCCACCACAAAAAACGAATCCCGCATCAATTCTCTTAAATCCTCATGACTTAAAACTCCTTTTCGCTTGACGAATTCTCTGATAATTTCTTTGGTATAAAGGATTCCGATGATATTGTCTATAGAATTTTCGTAAACAGGAATACGGGAATATCCGCTATCCATAATTTCGTTAATAATGGAATTGACTTCATCACTGAAATTAATTGAAGTAATATTCTGTCTCGGAACCATGATTTGTTTTGCAGAATGATCAGTAAAATCAAATGCATTTTTAATGATTTCGTAGTTTTCTTCTTCAATTTCACCGCTGTCGGCAGATTGTTTTACCAAAAGCTGAAGTTCTTCTGTAGAGTGAATTTCCTGTTCAGAAGCAGGATGAATTTTTATTAATCTTAAAAATCCGTTGGACATTAAGTTCATCAACCAGATAAATGGTTTGAAAACCGTATAAAAAACTCTCAACGGAACTGCAGTAGCCATCGTCGTCGCTTCTGATTTTCTTATTGCAATAGATTTCGGAATTAATTCTCCGAAAACAATATGCATCACCGTGATAATCAGGAAACTGATAACCACAGAAATGGTTGTCACAGTAGATTCAGCAAGATTAATATTTAAAGAGTGAAATAAGTTGTCTATCACGTGGTGCATTGCACTTTCTCCTACCCAACCTAGCGCAAGAGATGCTAAAGTGATACCAAGCTGTGTTGCAGAAAGATATTCGTCAAGATGCTTGATAATATGCTCTGCCTGCTTTGCCATTGAGTCTCCTTCAGCAGCTTTTAGTTGGATTTGAGAATAACGAACTTTAACAATTGAAAATTCTGCGGCTACGAAAAAGCCATTGAGTAATACAAGAAATAAGGCCAGCAAAAGCCTGACTATGTCCGAGTCCATTTAGAAATTATAATTTATCTTACAAAGATAGGTAAAATATGAATACGATTAAAAATGATTTTGGGATGCGGGGTGCTGTGTGCGGGATGTACGATTCGTATTATTTAACAGGATTTTTAAAAAAAAAGGTCGGCAACATTTAATATTCAAGACTCAAATTTCAATGCTCATTTCCCATCATCCATCTTCATTAATACAAAAAGCACCGGAAAAACCGATGCTTTTAAAATATTGTAAGGAAAACTTCTTATGAATTTTTCAAGGCTTCTGCACCTGAAACGATCTCTAAGATTTCGTTGGTGATGGCTGCCTGTCTTGCTTTGTTGTAGAAAATAACCAGGTCATTTTTCAACTCCTGTGCATTGTCAGTTGCTTTGTGCATTGCTGTCATTCTCGCTCCGTGCTCAGATGCTACAGAATCTAAAACCGCCTTGAACAATTGAGTTTTGATAGATTTAGGAATTAAATTATCTAAAATCTCAGCTCTGTTTGGTTCGAAGATGTAGTCTGTTTCTGCAGGAGCTTCTTCATTTTCCGGCATTGAGATAGGCAACAGTTGCTCAGTAGTTACTTCCTGAGTGGCAGCGTTTACAAATTTATTGTAGATCACATATACTTCGTCAAAAGTACCTTCTCTGAAGCTTTTCATCACACCTTCTGTAACGTTGGCAACAGCGTCAAAATTCAGGTTGTCGAAAACAGCACTGTCGTTGGAATATACTTTACGGCTTCTTCTTACGGCATCGAAAGCTTTTTTACCAATAGTAAGCACTTCGATTTCGTGGTGAGCATTATTCTGAAACTGAGTATTCAGTTCCTTTACAATAGATGAGTTGAAAGCACCTGCCAAACCTCTGTTTGAAGTAACAGCGATGTAAAGCACTTTTTTCACTTCTCTTTTTTGAGCGTAAACAGAAACCTGATCAGGATCAGAACTTGCATTTACATTCTGAATAATCTCCTGAAGTTTTTCAGAATACGGTCTCAGCATTACAATTGCGTCCTGTGCTTTCTTTAATTTCGCTGCCGAAACCATTTTCATTGCACGGGTAATCTGCATTGTAGATGAGATTGACGTAATTCTGCCTCGTATTTCTTTTAAGTTTGCCATTCTACGGATTCAAGATTTAATATTCCGAATTCAAAATTTACTCAACTTTGAATTCGGAATTTTGAATTGATTTTAGTTATATTTTGAAGCTAAATCATTAGCTGCCTGCTTAAGAACTGCAGTGATATCGTTATCGATTTTTCCGGCTTTCAAAGCAGCCATAGTTTCAGGATGCTTAGATCTTAGGAAAGCGATATATTCTACCTGGAATTCTTTCACTTTTTTGATAGGAACGTTTCTCATTAAGTTCTCAGTACCTGCGTAAATCATTGCAACCTGGCTATCAACAGGAAGTGGAGAGTTTACCGGCTGTTTCAACAATTCCACGTTTCTTTCTCCTTTAGAAATAACTGCTAAAGTAGATGCATCAAGGTCTGAACCGAATTTAGCAAACGCTTCCAATTCTTTATACTGAGCCTGGTCTAATTTAAGCGTACCAGAAACTTTTTTCATTGATTTGATCTGAGCGTTACCTCCTACTCTCGATACAGAGATACCTACGTTGATCGCAGGACGCACCCCTGAGTTGAATAAGTCAGACTCCAAGAAGATCTGTCCGTCAGTAATAGAGATTACGTTCGTTGGAATATATGCAGAAACGTCACCCGCCTGAGTTTCGATAATTGGAAGTGCAGTTAAAGATCCACCACCCTTTACGATTGGTCTTAGAGACTCAGGTAAATCATTCATCTGGCTAGCAATTGTATCATCAGCGATTACTTTTGCAGCTCTTTCCAATAATCTTGAGTGAAGATAGAAAACGTCTCCAGGATAAGCTTCACGGCCCGGTGGTCTTCTCAACAAAAGGGAAAGCTCACGGTAAGCAACAGCCTGTTTAGATAAATCATCATAAATGATCAATGCCGGTCTACCAGAATCTCTGAAGAATTCACCGATAGAAGCACCAGCCATTGCAGAATACACCTGCATAGGAACCGGATCTGAAGCGTTAGCTGCAACGATAACCGTGTAAGCCAAAGCACCTTTATCTGATAACGTTTTTACGATTTGAGCTACTGTAGAAGCTTTTTGCCCGATAGCAACATATATACAATATACAGGATTTCCTGCATCAAAAAATTCTCTCTGGTTGATGATGGTGTCAATAGCAACAGTAGTTTTACCTGTCTGTCTGTCACCAATGATCAACTCTCTCTGACCTCTTCCTACAGGGATCATAGAGTCGATTGCAACGATACCTGTCTGTAAAGGCTCGGTTACCGGTTGTCTGTAGATAACACCTGGAGCTTTTCTTTCCAAAGGCATTTCATACAATTCACCTGTGATAGGTCCTTTACCGTCGATAGGGTTACCAAGAGTATCAACTACTCTACCCAACATCCCTTCTCCTACTTTGATAGAAGAGATTCTGTTTGTTCTTCTTACAGTGTCTCCTTCTTTTACCAATTTACTTTCACCTAAAAGAGCAACACCTACGTTGTCTTCTTCTAAGTTAAGTACAATACCTTCTACATCGCTAGCAAATTTTACCAACTCTCCGTATTGTACATTTTCTAACCCGTAAACACGAGCGATACCATCACCGATGGTAAGAACTGTACCTACTTCCTCAACGTTAGATTGAGTATCGAAGTTGGCCAATTGCTGTTTTAAGATCGCAGATACTTCTGCTGGATTTATTTCTGCCATTGTATGGTTGTTTTTTCTTTTTTAAATAATTTTTTATCGTCCGATACTGATATTTACACCGTTTTTAGGTCTTGATTCCTGGATAATAACTGTCTTTGTTGAATTAATGCTTGATTTTGAAAAATCATTTCCATACTTCATTACAAAAACATCTAAATTTTCCAGATTCAAAGTTGAATCATCATTTATTATATTAGCCTTATAAATCATTTTTGATATATCCCATGGAGTATCTCTAATTTCGACTGTTTTATCTGTTCCAATGAATTTGATAATATAATAATTAGGAATTCCCTGTGAAAAAATTTGTCTACTATAATTTTGCTGAATATATTTCATGAAAACAAGTTCTTTCTTTGACTTATCAAACAATGAAACTGTTCCATAGCCATTTTCATTTTCATATAACAGCCACTCTTTATCATCAACTAAAACCTGTCCCTTTTTGAACTTCACTTTTTGTCCAAAAGCTAAACAAGAAATAATAAGCAACGAACTAAATAAAACCTTCTTCACTTTAAATTTGTGTAAATTAATTTAAATGAAAATCCTTCTTGATATTATTAAGTTTAGATTTCACAGAGGCATCTACCTGCTGATCTCCTACTCTTAAAATGTAACCTCCTAAAATTTCAGGTTTTACGATTACATTGATATCAAAGTTTGAGTTTGGTTTCACCAGGTTTGATGATTTCAAAATCTCATTCAGATTATCATTGGTAAGCTGAGTCGCTGTTGTAAGAGTAACTCTCTGTACCCCGTTGATATCTTCTACTTTATTGATAAATTCCTGAGCGATATTTTTCAACTGATTTTCTCTGCCGTGCTTGATCACCAAAGTAATTAAATTCTGGGAAACCGGCGATAAACCTTTAAATATTTCTTTTGCTACCTCTACTTTCTTTTTTGCATCGATGTAAGGTGTTTTGAAAAATTTGTTCAAATCTTCAGATTCAGACATCAGTTTCTTCACATCTTTCATTTCAGAAAATACAGTAGCTGTCTGCCCGGATTCGTTGGTGAACTCGAGCAATCCCTGTGCGTATCTTTTAGCTACTTTAGATGTAAGCATTCTTAGTTAAGGTTTGATTTGTTTAAATAATTCTGAACAAGCTCGTTTTGCGCTTCGCTGTTATCCAGTTTTTGTTTAAGGATAGATTCTGCGATGTTTACAGACAATGTACCGATTTGAGATTTGATATCTGCCATAGCAGCATTTTTCTCAGCAGTAATTGTTTGTTTAGCAGCTTCAATGATTTTATCACCTTCAGCTTTAGCAATATCTTTAGCTTCAGTAACAATTCTTTCTTTAATTTCTCTGGCTTCTTTCAAGATACCGTCTCTTTCGATTTTAGCCTCACGAAGAATTCTTTCGTTGTCAGATTTCAAATCTTCCATTTCTTTTTTAGCCAGTTTCGCCTGATTCAATGCATCAACAATAGAAGTTTCTCTGTCGTTTACTGCATTTACAATTGGTTTCCATGCAAATTTCCCAAGAAGAAATAATAGGATCACAAAAGTAAGCGTCATCCAAAACAAAAGGCCAATTCCAGGTTCTATAATTCCCATATCTGTAAGTTCTTTTTAAATGTTATTTTATGGATCATTTTAAAATTCTTAGCAGCTGCCAACCGCATTACTGCTAAGAATATTTTTTTGAGGATAGATTACTTGATGAAAGCACCAAAGATAATCGCGATAAGACCAGCTCCTTCGATAAGACCTGCAGCAATAAGCATTGCTCCTTGAATCTTACCAGCTTGCTCTGGCTGTCTAGCGATAGCATCCATAGCGTGACCACCAATTTTACCGATACCTAGACCTACGCCTAATACTGCTAAACCGATACCTACGTAAATTAATCCTGCTCCAGTTGATAAATCCATAATAAATAAATTATATTAGTTAAAATTATTTTTAAATTCTTTTTTTAATTAGTGAGCGTGCTCCTCATGGTGATGATCCTGAACTGCGATACCAATAAATAATGCTGATAATACAGTAAAGATATAAGCCTGTAGTGCTGCTACCAATAATTCAAGTACCGATACAAACAATGCCAATGGTACAGATGCAAATCCTAATAAAGGAGATTTGAAGATAAAGATCAAAGAGATAATCGCCAAAATCATAATGTGACCAGCCGTTACGTTGGCAAAAAGTCGCATCATCAATGCAAAAGGCTTTGTGAAAATCCCGATGATCTCGATAGGAACCATAATCGGGTATAATAATAAAGGTACTGGTGGCATGAAAATATGTTTCCAGTAATCTTTATTAGCACTGAACAATGTAATTAATAAAGTAATGATTGCCAATACTGCTGTGATCGCAATGTTTCCTGTAAGGTTAGCACCGAATGGAAAGAAAGGAATCAATCCGAAAAGGTTGTTGAACCAGATAAAGAAAAATGCAGTTAATAAATAAGGCATATATCTTTTATACTTCACAGATCCAATGTTTGGAATAGCCACTTCGTCTCTGATGAATACGATAACAGGTTCCAATAATCTTCCCGCTCCTTTCGGTAACTGAGATTTTTTATAGTTTCTTGCCATTCCGATGAAAATCACTAACATGAAAATCACAGAAATAAACATTGAAGCTGTATTTTTAGTAATTGAAAAATCAAAATAAGAATCTGCTGAAGACTGTTTTCCTGCGATCATTGCAAAAAGTTTCGCTTCCTGAATTCCTTTAGTAGAAACTACTTTCCCATGTTGTAAAGTATATCCGTCGTGCTCGTGACCGTGTGCGATATCACTTGAAAGAAAAGTGTGTAACCCTTCGCTATCCTTAATAATAATAGGAAGAGGAACAGAAACGTGATGCTCTACACCGTTATCATCTTTAGTAGTCCATAAATGCCATTCGTTTGAATCACCGATGTGCTCCATGATCATTTCTGTAGCATTGAAGCCTTTTTCGCCCTCTTTGTGCTCTACTTTTTCAGCAGATTTTTCACCTTCAGATTCGTGCTGTGCAGAAGCAAAACTACCGACAAGTACAAATAAAAATGCGAAAAATAATGAAGAAATCTTTCTGTTCATATCTCTTTTTTAATCGTGTGCAAATATATCGAATTTATTACAGTCTGCAAATATTAAAAATTGATTTTTATCATCAAAAAAATCACGATTTGTTAATCAGTTTTATCACGCCTAAATATATAATAAAAGATGATATTATAAAACATACCACAAGAAAGAGAAAATTTCCTCTCGTTTTCTCTATTAATAATAGCGAAACCACAAGCCACACCACATCTTTACTTATATTGACTACCAAAAACTTCATCCCCGCATCTTCTTTTCTGTACATATATTTTTTAAAAATCAGGTACACAGCAGAATTGAAAATCAGCATTAAAAGAATTACAACAAAACAATCAAAAAAATACATTTTGCAAAAATAAAATTATAATTGAAAAACAGCGACATAACGATGTTTTAAATTCTTAAAAAAAAGCTTATTTTTGCAAACCTTATATATTATTTTTTATGTTTAATAGTTTACAGGATAAATTAGATAAAGCACTGCACAACATTTCCGGAAGAGGAAAAATCACCGAGATCAACGTTGCAGAGACCGTAAAAGAAATCAGAAGAGCGTTGGTAGATGCCGACGTTAACTATAAAGTTGCCAAAGACCTTACCAAAAGAGTTCAGGACAAAGCGCTGGGACAAAACGTTCTTACATCGCTTACTCCGGGACAGCTGATGACCAAAATCGTTCACGACGAGTTGGTAGAATTGATGGGAGGTTCTCAGGAAGGCATTAATCTTTCAGGAAAACCATCTGTAATTCTTATCGCAGGTCTTCAGGGTTCAGGTAAAACCACTTTCTCAGGAAAGCTTGCCAATTATTTAAAAACAAAAAGAAGCAAAAAACCTTTATTGGTGGCATGTGACGTCTACCGTCCTGCTGCAATTGATCAGTTGAAAGTTTTGGGTGGACAAATCGGAGTTCCGGTTTTCACTGAAGAAGGTTCTGTAGATCCTGTTTTCATTGCTACCAATGCTATCAACTTTGCAAAATCAAACGGTCATGATATCGTAATTGTCGATACTGCAGGTCGTTTGGCGATTGATGAGCAGATGATGCAGGAAATAAAATCTGTACATTCTACCATCAAACCTAGCGAAACTCTTTTCGTAGTAGATTCAATGACTGGTCAGGATGCGGTGAATACGGCAAAAGCCTTCAACGACACTTTGAATTTTGACGGAGTAGTATTAACAAAATTAGACGGTGACACCCGTGGTGGAGCTGCTTTAACGATTCGTTCGGTTGTAGAAAAGCCAATCAAATTCATCTCTACCGGAGAAAAAATGGAAGCTTTAGACCTTTTCTACCCAGAAAGGATGGCAGACAGAATCTTGGGAATGGGAGACGTTGTTTCCTTAGTAGAAAGAGCTCAGGAGCAGTTTGACGAAGAAGAAGCAAAAAAACTTCACAAAAAAATTGCTAAAAATGAGTTTGGTTTTGATGACTTTTTAAAGCAAATCAACCAGATCAAAAAAATGGGTAACATGAAAGACTTGATGGGAATGATCCCGGGAGTTGGAAAAGCCATTAAAGATGTTGAAATCAGCGACGATGCTTTCAAACATATTGAAGCGATCATTCATTCTATGACTCCGGATGAGAGAAGAAGACCTTCTATTATCAATACTCAGAGAAAAAACAGAATTGCCAAAGGTGCAGGCAGAAAAATTGAAGACGTGAACGCTTTGATGAAACAGTTTGACCAAATGGGAAAAATGATGAAGATGATGCAGGGACCACAGGGAAAACAAATGATGCAGATGATGAGCAAAATGCCAAACATGCCTGGAATGGGCGGAATGTTTGGAAAATAAAGCACCCACAAAAAATCACAAACTTTTAAAAAAAATATTAAATTATGGAAACACAGGGAAATTACAACCAGCCTTACAAGTCTGAAAAGAAATTAGTTGCAGGTCTCTTAGGAATTTTACTAGGTACTTTTGCAATACACAAATTTTATTTAGGATATACTAAAGCCGGAGTAATTCAGCTTATTTTAGGTCTCGTTAGTTGCGGGATTTTTGGAGTTGTAGGATTTATTGAAGGAATTCTTTACCTGACAAAATCTGACGAAGAATTTGACATGACCTATGTCAAAAATCAGAAAGAATGGTTCTAAATTTTTAGATTAATCATACAAACTCTCAGATTTTCTGAGAGTTTTTTTTGATACTATACTGAAAGTAACTGAAGATAATTTCTGTTGTTTTGGAATTCTTTATTATATTTAATGAATTAGGAACGCTTAGAGACGAATTTTGAGTATGATGCTTTCAAAACCGAATATTATGAAGACAAATAAATATTTAAAGGGCTGTTTGATTATTTTCGGAATTATATTTTTCGTTTTTGCCTCTTTAGCGGCTTGGTTTTGGTGGTCGATGGAAACAAATCATACGAGAGCGGCAGAAGATGAAATTAAATATTCAAAAGAATGTGATACCATAAAAGTAATTACAGAAAAACCATCTATTATGTTGGGTAAGTTCCACAAATCGGAAATTGATGTACTGAAATATTATATTATTAGGGATAATAAAGTTTTTAAAGATACCGTGGTACATTATAAAATTACTTTAGAAGACCATTATTTGTCGACAGAAATTCCATTTAATAATTTTCTTAAAACTGATACAATCATCGTTGAAACAAAAGAAAATTGTAAGCGGTTCTACACTATTTCAGGATTTCACCATTATGCTTATTTACATTACGGAATGTTTGGATACGTTGGTAGTCACGATTGCAGATTAGCTGAAAATTATATTATAAACGGAAAAAACAGTAATGGAACATTATTAAAAGCTGATGGATTGAAAGAAAACAATATTGTAAGAAAATAAAATACATTTGCTTTCAGAACGTTACCATTAAATACAAAAAAAGCAAAATGAAAAAACTGATTTTACTTCTGATAATTCTCACATTTAATTTTTCTGCAAAAGCCGAATGTAGTTTTTCAGGTATTAATATATGGCCGAATCAACAAAACATTGCACCAAATTCAATATTTGTGGTAGAAGGTTATGCTCAGTCTCAGGAATTAATCTTACAGCTTAACAAAAAAAATAGAATTTATTTGACTAGCAACGCAGAAAGGATTCCATTAAGAGTTTTGAGGATTTTAAAAGGTCAGCATGGTCTTACACAGGCAATTTTGCAACCGGAAAGAGAGCTTCAGACAGGAAAAACATACGAACTTCAGATAGACGGTTTGGATGAATATGAGAAACAAGACTATAAAATTAGAAAATGGACAGTCAGTTCAAAAAAAGACGCCGAAAAACCTATCTGGGACTGCTTACCAACTTACAACAGCCGAAGTTACACATCATATGGATGTGGCCCGGCAAAGTACGTGAACTTTTGTGGAATATTTAAGGACAGCTCACCTACTCTGGTTTATGCCAAAGTTTTTAACAAAAAAAGCAAAATATATTCTGACTATTTTATATTCAGTGAGCAACAAAAAATTTCTTTAGGACACGGTATGTGCAGCGGAGAATTTTCGTTTGATGAAGACACGGATTATGAAGTTCAGTTTGGTTTGATGGATGCAAGCGGGAATGAAAATTTAAAATTGACAGAGCCTGTTGAGTTTAAAAGTCCCACACAAAAAGATGAATCTGAAAATGAGTTTGAGTGCAATTGTATAAAACATTCAGCAGTCAGCACAGCAAAAAATGACACATCAAACTTATTGATATACTCAATATTAGGAGGAATATTCGTTGCTATTGGAATATCAATCTACCTAAAACGGAAAACGTCCGTAGTTAAAAAACAGTAATAGAATCAGGATTGAGTTACAGATGAAAACAAAAGTACAACACTTTAACTACAGCGACTTTGAGGTGGTGAAAAATATCGCACTCACGTTTCCCGGTGCGGAAGAAAGCGTTTCGCATGAAGAAACACCTTCGGTAAAAGTTCGTGGAAAGCTGATGTGCAGACTTCACGACAGTGGAGAATTTATCCCTATACGACTCGATTTTGAGCTCAGAGAACAATATTTGGAAGCTTATCCTGAAATTTTTCATGTACCGGACCACTTTAAAAACTACCCTTACATTTGTATGTGGATTAATAATCAAAAATTAATCGCTGAAGTTCTGGAACTGAGCTGGAAAGGCCTTGCGACAAAAAGACAGATTAAAGAATACGAAGAAAGCAAGCTGAAAAACGATTCGTCAGATCAGGAATAAAACTTCTGAAACTATTATTTAAAACAAATTTTCAGTTGATAAACTTTTATTTAAGGTTTGAAAGAACCTTTTTAAGCAAAATTTTATGAATCACCATGAAAAAATCCTGAGAAAAAGTCTCAGGATTTATAATTTATAAAAGGTTTGCTAATTAGTTAGCTTTACCGAATACATATTTAACACCGATTGTTACAGCAGTTAAATCAAGACCGAAGTTATAGTTGTTTGTAGCAACACCACCTTTTGGTTTGAAGTTGTTGTAACCAAATTCACCGATTGTAGCTTCGATAGTCCAGTTTTTGTTTAAGAAATAATCTAAACCTGGTTTTACAGTTACACCTACAGCAGTAGCTTTAGCTTCAGAAGAAGAAGATACTGTAGTTACAGTGCTTCCTGAAGTAGTAACAGAAGTAGTTTCGTTTTCAGCTTTTCCGAAAGCCATAGGCACTGCCAATTGACCGAAGAAATATAATTTGTCAGATAAAGTCCAGTATTTTCTTGCGAAAGGCTCGATTACAAAAGCAGGAGTTTTTTGCTCGTTAGTAGTAACGTTTGTAGCAGTTCCAAGAGGTGTAGTAGTGATTGAAGTCGTTTTAGAAGTAGCAAAACCAACACCTAAACCTACTGCGAAGTTATCTGCAACAAAGAATCCAGCAGTTGGAAGGATGTTGAAATCTTCTACTTTGTTGTTTCCACTGTTAGTTTCAGTTTGAGAATAACCTACTGAACCTGTTAAATATACAGTTCCTTTAGCGATTGGAGCAGGAGTTGTTTGAGCATTTCCTAATCCGAAAAGTGCAACAGCACTAGCAACTAATAATTTTTTCATTTTGAATAATTTTATACTTTCTTGGTGCAAATGTATAGTGACAATTTCCAATATTAAAATTTGTTCACATGATTGATGTCACCCGTTAATATTGAGTTTTTATAACAAAAAATCGCACTGCAATGAGATAAATCAATAATCGGCAAGCATATCAAAAAAAAATTCCGATTTTGCAACCGGAAAAAAAATATTGTTGATATTTCATCAATTTTACTTTAGAAAGAAATTTACACCAAGATTGATGGCTCCGAAATTAGAATCGATTCTTCTGTCTCTTCTTTCCCAATCTCCCCTCTCACTGCCAATATTCTGGTATCCTAAATACAGTTCTGCTTTAGGCAACTGAAAACCTACTTTTGGATAAACATAGATTCCGCTGTCGATACCATCTTTAGTAGAAATTGCTCCACCCAAATCTAATCCCACAAAAAGCGGAAGTCCGTTAAATCTGTATTTTCCCGAAGCCGCCAAGGGAATAAATCCGAAATCATCCCATCTGTCTTTCCCAAAAAAATGAGAATATCCGGAAGCAATACCTACATCCAGACCCTTTGTAATATTCCACATGTAAGACGCATCGACACCCAAAGTAAAAGCTGCAACTTCTGAAGCATCACCCACCGGAGCACCGATGTGACCTCCTAATTTAAAACCTGTCTGAGCATTTGCCAAATTTCCAAACAAGGCAAACGCACCTAATAATACTAACTTTTTCATTTCTCTTTAGTTTAAATTATTTTATAGTGCCTACCACACTGCAAAGACGATGCCGCACAAAAAAAGCAGAGCACAAAAATGCTCTGCTTTAACTTTATTTAAATTGAATCTATTTTAGTTTCCTCCAAATTTGAAACCAATACCTACTTGAACGAAACTGTTTTTCACACTTTCTCCATCAGCAGGATTTTTCACTAAATTAGATACTCCAAGGTTGTATCTTGCATCAAAAAACAATCCGTTTTCCAAAGTAAACTCAGCTCCGATGAAAGGTGCCAGATTTAAAGTTTTCACTTGATCTTTAATATCCTGCACTCCATTTTGAGTCATTGAGGTATCCATCCCTGTACCACTTGTAGAGCCAGAAACTGAATATTCTCCTTCAGCAGTTGTAATAATTCCGAAATTCATCCCGGCAGCAATAGCAAAATTTTCAGACGGGAAAAATTTAACACCTACTGGCACCTGCACGCTTCCAAATTTGTAATCTACTTTTGCACTTGCATTTACAGATACTCCGTTTGCGCTTCCGCTTGCAGTCTGCTCTTCTTTACCCCCTATTGGCGAATACAAAACCTCTCCCATGATACCAAACTGATCATTGAATTTATATTCTACAAAACCTCCGGCATAGAATGTAGATTTGTTGGCATTAAATGTTGCCCCATCTCCATCTTTTGCTTTCAACATAGAGTAAGAATATCCTGCTTTTGGTCCAAATTTTACCGACTGTGCAGTTGCAGCTGTAGTTCCCAGGATCGCAAATGATGCGATAATTAATAGTTTTTTCATTTTTGTATAGTTAAATAATTACGGCTCAAATATATCACAATTTAAAGAACTGCCAAATGATTTGAATTATTTACAATCTGATTTATATCACGTCTGATTTGAGTAATTATAAATCGTATCTAATCAAAAAAGAATCGCCATGAAGACGATTCTTTTTAATATTATTTATTCTAAATCTTAGTTTCCTCCAAATTTAAAACCTATACCAACTTGAGCAAAACTGTTTGTAACTTTACCCCCACTTCCGTCGTTGGAAAGATTTGAAACACCCAAACTGTATCTTGCATCAAAGAATAATCCGTTTTCCAGCATATATTCTACACCTACGAAAGGAGCAATATTTAAAGATTTAATATCATCTTTGATATCTATTTCACCATTACCATTTTCATCTTGTATTTCTATATCAGCGAAGTCTGAACCGATTACGGTCTTTTGTTTTGCAGAGAGAATAACACCAAAGTTTGCTCCTGCAGCTACAGAAAAGCCTTCAGTAATAAAATATTTCGCAGAAACCGGAAACAATAATGTTCCAAAATCTACTTTTGTCTGTTCTCCTACAAATACTACCCCAGCATTAATACCATCAATTTTTTCCTTCGCTCCGAGTGGAGAATATAAAGCTTCAGCCTGAAAACCAAACTTATCACTGATTTTGTATTCTGCCATTCCACCAATGTAGAAAGTATATTTCGGACTCATTTTTCTAGCTCCTAAATCGTCTTGCTTTTCGTCAATCTTTAATGTTGACATTGCAAATCCAGCTTTTGGTCCAAATCTGAACTCCTGTGCGTTTAACTTTGTAGTTCCCAGCAACCCTACGGCTGCAATAAGTAATAGTTTTTTCATCTTTTAATAAATTTTTAACAAATTTTAAGACTTCAAATATATCACAATTTCAAGAACTGCCAAATGTTTTTAATTATTTTTCAAAATTATTGTTCACTCTGCTTTTTGTCTTCCTCGTTGTAAGCCAGAATGATTTTTTTCACAACCGGATGTCTTACCACATCTTCTTCTGTAAGATGCACAAAACCAATCTCTTTCACATCTTTAAGAATTCTCATCGCTTCACGTAGACCGGACTGTTGTTTTGGCGGTAAATCGACCTGACTGGGATCGCCCGTGATGATAAACTTGGCATTCATCCCCATTCTGGTGAGAAACATTTTCATTTGGGAACGCGTTGTGTTCTGAGCTTCATCCAGAATCACGAAGGCATCATCCAAAGTCCTTCCTCTCATAAATGCCAGCGGCGCAACTTCAATAACTCTCTTTTCCATGAAACCTTCCAGCTTCTCATGCGGAATCATATCACGTAAGGCGTCATAAAGTGGCTGCATGTAAGGATCGAGCTTTTCTTTAAGGTCACCAGGCAAAAATCCAAGGCTTTCACCAGCTTCTACAGCAGGTCTTGTCAAAATAATTCTTTTAACTTCTTTATTTCTTAACGCTCTAGCAGCTAAAGCAACACTTGTATACGTTTTACCGGTTCCGGCAGGTCCGATGGCGAAGACCATATCTTTTTTATCGGTTTCCTTTACCAGTTTTTTTAGATTGGTGGTTTTAGCTTTAATGATTTTTCCATTAACGCCTTTTACGATAATATCCTGATCGAAAACCAATTGTTTTTCGTTTTCGTCTTTCAGATTAAGAATACTTTCAAGATCTTTAAGACCGATAGAATTATTATTGGAAATAAATTTGACGATATCGTCCAGTTTTTGTTTAAATATATCTAAAGCTTCCTGATTTCCCATAGCAAAAACAGAGTGGTCTCTGCCGGTAATTTTAAGAGTAGGAAAACTTGATTTTATTAAATTGAAATATTGGTTATTCACCCCATAGAAGATTTTCACATCGACATCTTCCAGATCATAGGTCAGTTCAAACATGCAAATAGTTTATTTTATATTTTTTAAAGTTAAATTATTTTTTCTAAAATTATCCAAATACTTTTCCACAATTTGGGCATCTGTTTTTTAATTTTTAAATATCTTTGCGTTTCGCATTTCTACGCATTTCTCATGTCTATTATTACACTTACCTCAGATTTCGGGACTTTAGATTACAGGGTTGCAGCCATCAAAGGCAGCATTCTTTCACTGAACCGTGAAGTAAACATTACAGACATTACGCACGGCATACAGGCATTCAATTTGGTGCAGACTTCGCACATTGTAAGAAATGCCTACAAATTTTTCCCAAAAGGAAGCATTCACATTATAGCCACCGACAGTTTTTATCATAAATCAAGGAGAAACATCCTATACAAAGCCGATGGATCGTACTTTATTGCTGCCGACAACGGTGTTCTGAGTCTGATTTTTTTTGATATTAAACCTGAAGCCATCTACGAAATCACCCTTAACAACAGATTTGATGATGTGGTAAATTTCACGTCTACCGATGTTTTCGTTCCTGTGGCAGTGCATTTAGCCAACGGCGGACTTCCTGAAGTAATCGGGAGAAAAATAGATTCTGCCAAACAGCTTTCTTTCCCAAGACCTGTTTACAATGAATCTGAAAAAATAATGGTTGGTGAAGTGACTTATATTGATAATTTCGGAAATATAATCTCAAATATCAACAAAGAATTTTTTGAAACTATTGGTCGCGGACAGGAAAATTTTACCATTAAATTCAGAAATTTAAGTCTTTCTAAAATATTTTCAACCCACACTGAACTGGTTTCAGACTGGGAGCGTGAGACAGAGTATCACGGGCAATCTGCAGCGATCTTCAATGACAGTGATCTGTTGGAACTTACCATTTATAAAGGAAGCAAAAAGAATGGTGCTAAAAGTCTTTTCGGATTGAACGTGGGCGAAAAAATATTCATTCAGTTTTCATAAAATTATACATTTCGTAAAAAAACCGATTTTTTTTATATATTTGTCAAAATCTAAAATTCAAAAATGGCAGAATACAAATTATTGCTTCCTTCAATGGGTGAAGGCGTTATGGAAGCTACTGTTATCACTTGGTTATTCAATGAAGGTGATACTGTAAAAGAAGATGATTCGGTAGTAGAAATTGCAACAGACAAGGTAGATTCAGACGTTCCGACACCGGTTTCGGGGAAAATTGTAAAGATTCTGAAGCAGAAGGACGAAGTTGCAAAAGTAGGTGAAGCCATCGCTATTTTAGAAATTGAAGGAGAAGGCGGAAACACAGCTACAGAAGAAGTAAAAACTGAAACTTCAGCTCCGGATGCAGAAACCATTAAAGCAATTGAAGAGCCTTTGAATCCAACTGCTACTTCTCACGTAGAATTTTCAGGAGATCTTTACTTGTCTCCGCTTGTAAAATCAATAGCTCAACAGGAAAATATTTCTGAATCTGAACTGAAAACCATCAAAGGAAGCGGTTTGGAAGGAAGAATTACCAAAGAAGATATTTTAGCACACGTTGCCAACAGAGGAAACCAGCCTCAGCAGGCAGCTCCACAACAAGCTGCTCCGGTTCAGGCAGTATCTACTCCACCAGCTGCTACTTCAGCTCCGGCAGCTACAATTTCTGTGGGTGCAGGTGACGAGATCATTCCTATGGACAGAATGAGAAAGATCATCGCTGAAAACATGGTGAAAGCAAAACAGATTGCTCCACACGTAACCTCTTTCATCGAAACCGACGTTACCAACGTTGTAAAATGGAGAGCGAAGAACAAAGATATGTTTGAGAAACGTGAAGGTGAAAAACTGACTTTCATGCCAATCTTTGTAAAAGCGATTGTAAAAGCGATTCAGGATTTCCCGATGATCAATGTTTCAATTAACGGTGACAACATCATTAAAAAGAAAAACATCAATATCGGTATGGCAACTGCTTTACCAGACGGAAATTTAATTGTTCCTGTCATTAAAAATGCAGATCAGTTATCCCTTTCAGGTTTGGCAAAAGCCATAAATGATTTGGCTTACAGAGCAAGAAATAAAAAATTAAGACCGGAAGATACTCAGGGAGCAACATACACGATTTCAAACGTAGGAAGCTTTGGAAATTTAATGGGAACTCCTATTATTCCTCAGCCTCAGGTGGCGATTATGGCTATCGGAGCGATTGTTAAGAAACCTGCAGTTCTTGAGACTAAGGATGGTGATGTAATCGCAATCCGTCAGTTGATGTTCATGTCTCACTCTTACGATCACAGAGTTGTTGATGGTTCTTTAGGCGGAATGATGTTGAAACACGTTCACGATTATCTGCAAAACTGGGATCTAAACACGGAAATATAAGTAATGAGTTATGGGTAATGAGTAATTGCCTGATACTGATTTTAAATATAACCTTCGGAATTTTTTCGGAGGTTTTTTTTTAATTTAATACACAATGTTTGTCTTTCCGTAGGAATCTAAATAAACTTTATAGAGACGCTTACAGCATGACAAATTGGACTTTAATTGTCTATTCTAAATACTGCTAAATGATATATTAAATTAATAATCTCAATTTTTATGAATTCTAAAATTTAATTACCAAAAATAGATTTAAAATTTCCATATTCATAAAAATTAGCTTAGATTTGAGCTATGCGTAGAATATTGGTCTACATCCGACGGGGTCTCAAAAAATCTTTTGACAACATCCGAAACGAACAACTGAAAAATAATCTTCTTCAGGCAATTCCATTTTGGATAGGCTCGGTCATTACCGGTTTTTTTGCCGTGATGTATGCGAAAATATTTGCGTGGGGTGAAAATCTGCTTCATTTCATTCTCAACTGGCATGACTGGATGATTTTCTTAATCGCGCCGGTGGGTTTTGTACTTTCATGGTGGCTGGTCAAAGAATTCGCTCCCAATGCCAAAGGCAGCGGAATTCCGCAGGTGATGGCGGCTGTAGAACTGGCCAACCCCAAAGAACATAAAAAAATACGCAGTCTTTTAAGTTTAAAAATTATTGTTTTTAAAATTATTTCATCTGTTGTTTTGGTGATTGGTGGTGGCGCTGTTGGCCGTGAAGGTCCGACAATTCAGATTTCGGGATCGGTTTTCAGAAAGGTGAACGAATATCTTCCCGACTGGTGGCCGAAAATCTCCAAGAAAAATATGATTATGACCGGAGCTGCAGCAGGACTGGCAGCGGCATTCAACACTCCTCTCGGTGGAATTGTTTTCGCTGTTGAGGAACTTTCAAAAACGCATATCAATTACTTTAAAACTGCCCTTTTTACGGCTGTAATTATTGCAGGTTTAACAGCTCAGACTTTAGCAGGTTCTTATTTATATTTAGGTTATCCGAAAACCGGTGACGTTTCGTTAATGGTAATGTTTCCAATCATCTTGGTGGGTGGAATTGCGGGAATTCTCGCAAGTCAGCTTGCGGTGACCATGCTGAAAATGAGTGACTGGAAGAAGAGAAAACTAAAAACCGACAGAGCGAATGTTTTATTCCTTGTTGGCTGTGCCTTGCTTATTGCATGCATTTCATTTTTCATCAGCCGTGAGATCTTAGGTTCAGGCAAGGAAATTATGGAACGTGTACTTTTCACGAAAGATAAACACGAAGACTGGTATGTTCCCATCCTGAGAATGCTTGGCCCTGCCCTCTCCTTCACTTCAGGTGGCGCAGGCGGAATTTTCGCTCCTGCACTGACAGCTGGAGCAAGTATCGGATCTGTGATTTCAGGAGTGATTCATTTAACTCCAAATGAAACAAACGTCGTTATTCTTGCCGGAATGGTCGCTTTTTTAACAGGAATCACGAGAGCTCCGTTTACCTCTGCAATTATCGTTCTGGAAATGACTGACAGACATTCTCTGATTTTCCATCTGATGCTGGCAGGAATGGTTTCCTCCTTATTCTCCATTTTAGTCAGCAGACATTCTCTGTACGATGTTTTGAAAATGAATTTCCTCCATGAATTAAGGAGTGAAGATAAAAAGCAGGGTTAATCTTTTTTCAAAATAATCTGCAGATCTTTCATAGCAACAAGTACATCTTCCGCGGCTTGCCAATCGGTAAATTTAATAACGAGCTTATCCACTTCCGAAGACGATTTTTTAAATCTCTTGGTTACGATATTCAAATAATAAACATCTTTTCTTGGAGAAAGTTCATGGAATTTTATCACGTTTTCAAAATCCCAGAAATCGCCTTCATCAACTGTTTTTCCTTTTTTGTTTACTGAGTTTATTTTTAAATTGTTGCCGTCAAACTCAGCCTTTAGTTTCTGAAAATTATTGTATCGATCAATTCCAAATTCATTAATTTTAGATACAATCAAAGCTTTCGCTTCCTCAGCATTTGAAAATTTACCTAAAATATCTGATTTATCATTGCTGTAGACAATTTTATAAATATCTGATTTGTCAATTAAATGTGTCGGACCATCAGGATTATTGCTCTTTTTGTAGGAAACTTTCCATTTTGCAACCTCAATGATTTTCACTTCAATTTGATTTCCGTTTTTCCTGATAATTTTTTCCTGCGCAGAAAGAATTGTTGCTGAAAGAGATAAGCCGAGAAGTAAAAAGAATTTCATTAGTTATAGTTTTATTGCTTGCGAAAATACAAAAAACTGTAATTGAATGGATAATGTTTGTCTAACTGATAAATAATTTATATTTTTGCACCTCGAAATAATTAACAAATTCATTTAACATTATGAACAATTACGAAACTGTTTTCATTTTAACTCCCGTTCTATCTGAGTCTCAGGTGGAGGAAGCAGTGAACAAGTATGTAGATCTTTTGAAAGAAAAGAACTGTGAAATTGTCACTAGAGAAAATTGGGGATTAAAAAAACTGGCTTATCCGATTCAATTGAAAAAGAACGGATTCTACACTTTAATCGAATTTAAAGGAGAAGGTACTGTAGTTGCTGATTTAGAATTGGCATTCAAACGTGACGAGAGAGTAATCCGTTACCTTACTACAAAACTAGACAAGCATGCTATCGAGTACGCTGTAACAAGAAGAGCAAAAGTAAAAGCGGCTAGAGCTTAATCATTAACCAATTATTTAAAAGACAAAGACATGGCAATAGACGATATGGCTAAACAAGCCTCAGCTGGTGGAGAATCTGAAGTAAAATTCCTTACACCACTTGATATCAATACCAAAACTGATAAAAAGTACTGTAGATTCAAAAAATTCGGAATCAAGCACGTTGATTACAAAGACGCTGATTTCTTATTACAGTTCGTAAACGAGCAAGGTAAAATCTTACCTAGAAGATACACTGGTACTTCTTTGAAATATCAGAGAAAAGTTTCTTCTGCTATCAAAAGAGCAAGACACTTATCTTTACTACCTTACGTAGCTGATTTATTGAAATAAAAAAATTGCAATTAGCCATTAGCGCTTTCGCTTTTGGCTTTTTGTTGCTGAATTAATATTAAATTCTAACGATGTGATGAGAAAATCCGAATTAAACCGGAACTCTGAACACTTAAACGGACAACAACAATGGATATTATCTTAAAAAAAGACGTAGAAAATTTAGGTCTTGAATTCGACACAGTAAGCGTAAAGCCAGGATATGCAAGAAACTTCCTGTTACCTCAAGGTTTCGCTCTTTTAGCTACTCCTAAAAACAAAGCTGCTTTAGAAGCTACTTTGGAATCTAGAAAAGAAGAAGAAGCTAAATTGATCGCTACTGCAAACGGTATCGTAGATCAGTTGAAGAAAACTTCTGTTACTATCCCTGCAAAAGTAGGTACTGGTGACAAATTATTCGGATCTATCAACAATGCAGATCTTGCTGCTGCTCTTGCTAAAGCAGGTGTACAGGTAGACAAGAAATACATCAAAATTCCTGGAAATACAATCAAGAGAACTGGTAAAGTTACTGCAAACGTAAGATTACACAGAAACGTTGAGTACAACTTCGAATTTGATATCGTTTCTGACGCTCCGGTAGAAGCTCCTAAACCAGCTGCTCCAAAAGCTAAAGTTGTAGAAGAAACTCCTTCTGAAGAAGCTTAAGACTTACAGAGATTTTCTCAAATATACAAACCACTTCGAAAGAGGTGGTTTTTTTTATGGTAATTGGCATAGTTTTTCAGAAATTATCAATATCAAATCGACTCCAAATGAATTATCAAAATATACTGACCGCTCAAAGAGATTTTTTTAAAACTCAAAAGACCAAATATTTAAATTTCAGAAAGTTGAATCTTGAAAAGCTGAAAAAACTGATTATTGAAAATGAAGAAGTGTTTTACGAAGCCATTTCAAAAGATTTCGGTAAATCAAGATTTGAAACTTACGTCACAGAAATTTCATTTGTTTTAAAAGACATCGATTATTATTTAAAAAATCTTAATTCTTTATCTAAACCGAAGAAAGTCCGAACCAATCTTGCAAATCAATTTGGGACAAGTAAAATCTATTCTGAGCCTTTGGGATGTATTTTGGTCATCGGAGCCTGGAACTACCCTTATCAACTCTCGTTCTCCCCTCTCATCGCCGCTTTGGCCGCGGGAAACTGTTGCATTTTAAAACCTAGCGAAGTTGCCGAAAATACAATGAAGGCAATGGCTAAAATCATCAATGAAAATTTTGATTCAAACTACATTCATGTTTTTGAAGGTGGAATTGATGAAACCACAGAAATTTTAAAATTAAAATTCGATAAAATCTTCTTTACCGGAAGCACAAAAGTGGGCAAAATAGTCTACAAAGCTGCCGCAGAAAATCTTACTCCCGTCACATTGGAATTAGGCGGAAAATCACCTGCAATCGTTACCGAAGATGCCAACTTAGATGTGGCTGCCAAAAGAATTGTATGGGGGAAATTCATCAATGCCGGACAAACCTGTGTCGCTCCCGATTATATTTTGGCTCATGAAAAAATTCAGAATCAATTGTTGGAAAAGCTTCAATTTTATATCGAAAAATTTAGATATGAAAATAATTCAGAGCAGTACACAAGAATTATCAATCAGAAAAACTTTGAGCGAATTGTAAAGCTTATTGATAAGGATAAAATCTATTTCGGAGGGACTTTTGAAGAAGAAAACTTATTTATTGAACCCACTATTCTGCAAAATATTGATTGGAATGATAACGTGATGCAGGAAGAAATTTTCGGACCTGTTTTGCCTGTTGTAAAGTTTAATGATTTCAACAGTTCTTTAAATGAAATTTTACAACATGAAAAACCCTTGGCTGCTTATCTCTTTTCAGATAACCCAGAAGAAAAAGAAAAATTCACCAACATAATTTCGTTCGGAGGTGGCTGTATCAACGACGTGATGATGCATTTAGGCAACGAAAATCTTCCTTTTGGAGGTGTCGGAAATTCAGGGATGGGAAGTTATCACGGGAAATTTGGTTTTGAAACTTTTTCACACCAAAAAGCAGTTCTCGACAGAGCAACCTGGGGCGAACCTGACTTAAAATATCCACCCTATTCAGAATCAAAAATAAAATGGATTAAAAAATTGCTGTAAAAAAAACCGGAAATAATTCCGGTTTTTAATTTATGATTTAGGTTTCCAGCTGTTAAAAAAAGTTTTAACTTTTTCTAATCCGTAGCCTTTTCCATCTTCCAGAACAGCACTGTCCTGCGTGTGAATCTGCTTTCCGTTTTGATCTAAAACTATGAATACCGGATATCCCAACTTATCTCCCGGATTGCCATATTTAGCAAAAATCTTTTCATTTTTATTGTCTGGAGACCAGTTCAAATGATAATAAAGATAATTATCATCAACCAATTTCTTCAGTTCCGGCGTAGTCTGCACATATTGATTGAATCTCAGACACCAGATACACCAGTTCCCACCGGCTTGTATCATGATATTTTTCTTTTCTTTTTTTGCTTTCGCAATCAGCGTTTGAATATCTTTTTCAGCATCAGCTTTTGCATCATAAGGCTTGGGAAGCTTTGCTTTTTCTTCTGCTGCAGCTTTCTTTTTAGCTTCAGCATCCAATTCTTTATGATCCGTTTTTACCAATAAAGATTTATCATTTTCCCTTTCTTCGACCTTAACTTCATTCTGAGCATAAACGAGATTTCCTGCAAGCAAAAAAACGAGCGCTCCAATTATTTTTATATTTCGTTTCATTTATATTAAATTAAAAAACAGTAGCTAAGTTAAATAATTATGTTAAGATTTCATCAATTTCAATCCAAAAACCTAAAAATTTTAAAATAGAAAACGGCAGATTTCTTTACGTTCAGATTAATTTTCGGGCGCAAACAGTTCTCAAAACTAAGAAATTTACATTTTTCAGGTTTACTTTTATCAAACATAACGCCGTGATTTTTTTAATCATTATATTTGTGTACTCTATGAATATTCTCATTAAAATACTCTATCTCATTTCAAGACTCCCTCTGAAAGTACTATATGTTTTTTCAGATTTGTTTTTCTACATCAATTATTATTTTATTGGTTACAGAAAAAAAGTTATTACTGAAAATCTGGTGAAATCTTTCCCTGACAAAAGTATTGAGGAAATCGCCAAAATCAGAAAGAAATTTTACCGAAACTTCTTCGATTATCTTGCCGAAACCGTGAAATCTTTTACGATGTCTGAGACAGAAGCGAGGGTAAGAATGCAGCACATCAATCAACACCACTTTCACGACACAAAGGCTGAAGGAAAAAATGTGATTTTGATGGCCGGACACGTATTCAACTGGGAATGGATGAATGCCTTGGCAAGAGTTACACCTCAAAATCATACCCATCCCGTATACAGAAAAGTAAACAGCAATTTCTGGGAAAATGAGATGAAAAAAGTGCGAAACAATTTTGGAAACGAAGCTGTGGAAGCCAAAGAAGTGATTATGAAAATTTTCAGAACGCCGAATGATGGCGATTCTGTATTTCTTTTTGTTGCAGATCAGACACCGCATGTTGCTCATGTGAATTATGGATTGGAATTTCTGAATCAGAGAACTCCGGCCTTCATAGGATATGATAAACTGGCAACACGTCTCGATATGGCAGTGATTTACTGTGAAATGAAAAAGGTAAAACGCGGACATTATCAGGTAAATTATTACAGAATCTATCCCGACGGAGAAAAATTTGTAGAAAATGAAGTAGTAAGAAAATTTCATAAACATTTGGAAAATACCATCAATAAATATCCTGACAATTATCTGTGGTCTCACAGAAAATGGAAATATCAGTCTGCAATTAAAAATTTTGATGCTGTAAAAACCAATTTATGAAGTCAAAAATCGCTGTAGTTATTCTCAACTGGAACGGTAAAAGCTGGCTTGAAAAATTTTTACCTTCAGTAATTAAATTTTCACCAAACACCGAAATTTTTGTTATCGACAATCATTCAGATGATAATTCGGTTTCTTATTTAAATCAACAATTTCCGACGGTCAAAGTAATTGTAAACGATAAAAATTATGGCTTTGCAGGTGGTTACAATGAAGGTTTAAAACATATCAATGCTGAAATTTACTGTCTTCTCAACTCTGATGTGGAAGTTACCGAAAACTGGATTGATCCGGTTTTAAATTTATTTGAAAAAGATTCTTCTATCGCTGCGATTCAACCAAAAATTTTATCTTTTAACAACAGAGAATATTTTGAATTTGCCGGTGCTGCAGGTGGTTTGATAGACAATTTAGGCTATCCTTACTGCCGTGGAAGAGTTTTTGACGATGTGGAAAAAGATCATGGCCAGTACAACGACGAAAACGAAATATTCTGGGCTTCAGGATGTTGTCTTTTTATCCGTTCTGAAGATTTTTGGACGCAGAAAGGCTTTGATGAAAGATTCTTCGCTCATCAGGAAGAAATTGATTTATGCTGGAGATTAATCAACTCTGGAAAAAAGATTTTTTATACAGAGAAATCTCACGTTTATCACGTTGGAGGCGGAACTTTAAACAAGCAAAGTGCTCAGAAAACATATTTAAATATCAGAAATAATCTTTCAATGATGTTGAAAAATTTGCCTTTTCCTAAACTGATTTGGTTGATATTTTTCAGATTGTGTCTTGACGGAGTTGCATCATTTTACTTCGCTTACAAAAACGGTTTTTCCCATCTTTGGGCTGTGGCAAGAGGGCATTTTGGCTTTTACGCTCAGCTTCCAGAAACTTTGAAACGCAGACAGAAGTTTCAAAAAGAAAAATATTATCAGACTAAATGGTTAATTTTTAAACATTTTTTAAAATAATGAATCTTGTTTTTGATACCTTTTATTTTGATGGAGATAAAGCCAATACGATATGTCTTGCCTTTGAAAATTGGGATGCAGAAGTTGCAGATTATGAATTTTCAGAGGTCAAAGAAGGAATTACAGAATATATTCCGGGAGAATTTTATAAAAGAGAATTGCCTTGTATTCTGAGCCTTTTAGATAAAATAAAAACTAAAATTAACAATATTTCGTGTATTGTTATTGATGGCTTTGTATATCTTGATGATAATTTTAAAGCAGGTTTGGGAAAACATTTATTTGATAGTTTAGAAGGCAAAATTCCAGTAATCGGCGTTGCTAAAACCAATTTTGCGACCGTTGAAAAGCTTAAGATGGAATTAAACAGAGGCGAAAGTAAAACTCCTTTGTATATTTCAAGTGTAGGAATTGAAATGGAAACTGCCTTTGATTTGATTAAAAAAATGCACGGAAATTATAGAATCCCTACTCTTCTGAAAAAAGTTGATACATTGACGAGGCAATTTGAGATTTGAGATTTGAGATTCACAATTCGAGCGTGAAAAGTGAGTTATAACAGTAGCTTCAGACTGAAAATCGTAAATTTGTAAACTTTAAACTTTAAACCCTAAACCCTAAACCCTAAACCCTAAACAAAATAATGGATTTCTGCGCAATAGATTTTGAAACTGCAACTTTCGACCGAAGCTCAGCCTGTGAGGTGGGCATTTGCGTTGTTCAGAATTCTGAAATTGTAGAGACAAAAACATGGTTGATAAAACCACCAAGTTATCCCTATTTTAGCCCTAGAAACATTGATGTACACGGAATTTATCCTGAAGACGTGAAAGATGCTCCTACGTTTGATGAAATCTGGTATGAAATTAATGATTTAATGTACGGAACGCTGATGATTGCTCACAATGCCGCGTTTGATGCCGGAGTTCTTCGCGGATGCCTCAATCATTATGGAATTTTTACTCCAAGCCTTAACTACCTTTGCAGTATCCAAATCGCAAAAAAATCATGGAATTATCTTCCAAAATATGGTTTAAAGCCTCTCGCAGAGCATCACAATTTAAGTTTTAATCATCACAGAGCAGGCGATGATGCAGAAGTATGCGCCAAAATTTCTCTTTTGGCATTTGAGAAACTTTTCATTACAAGCAATGATGAAATTGCTGATGTAATGAAAGCTAAAATTAAAAAACTTTAAATTCTTTTAGTTTTGCAGGATTTCAGTCAGTAAATTAAATTTTGGAATATCAATTTCAAAATTTTCTTCTGTATCAAGGTTTTTCACCAGGTATTTGCCACTCATATTTCCGACTCCTGATCTTAGCATCACATTTGAAAAATACGTGAAGGTTTCACCCGACTGAAGCTCTGGAGTGAGGCCTATGACACCATCACCCACCACTTCGGTGAAACCAAATCCCACATCAAAAATCAACCACTTGCGTTTCATGATTTTTATGGGAAAATCGCTGCAGTTCTCAATCACGATGTTGTACTTAAAAACGTATCTGTTTTCAGACGGATACGAGTTTTTGCTATCGTATTCGGGGACGACGGAAACTTTTATATTGGAAGTAATTTTAGAAAACATCGTAATAATTTGATTTTTAAGATACAAAAACCCCGCCTTTTTTGAAGACGGGGTTTCTTAGTTTTATTTAAATTAAGATTTAATTAAAGCCCAAGACCTTTTCTTTCGTCTCCACCCAATAGAATTTCTACCGGATTGTCTATACCTTCTTTTACCGCAACAAGGAATCCTACAGACTCTTTACCGTCGATAATTCTGTGGTCATAAGACATTGCAACATACATCATTGGTCTGATTACCACCTGTCCGTCAACCGCAACCGGTCTCTGGATAATGTTGTGCATTCCCAAGATTGCAGATTGAGGTGGGTTGATGATCGGCGTTGATAACATTGATCCGAAAGTACCACCGTTTGTAATGGTGAAAGTACCGCCAGTCATTTCGTCAACCGTAATTTTACCGTCTCTTACTTTGATTGCCAAATCTTTAATGTTTCCTTCAACGTTTGCGAAAGACATATTTTCAGCGTTTCTCAATACAGGAACCATCAAACCTTTAGGACCAGAAACTGCAATTGAAATATCGCAGAAATCGTAGTTAATTTTGAAGTCTCCGTCGATAGAAGCATTCACATCAGGATATAATTGTAAAGCTCTGGTAACTGCTTTTGTGAAGAAAGACATGAAACCAAGTCCAACCCCGTGCTTTTGACCGAATTCTTCTTTATATTGTTTTCTTAATCTGAAAATTTCAGACATATCAACTTCGTTGAAAGTCGTCAACATTGCCGTTTCGTTTTTTACAGAAACCAATCTCTGAGCGATTTTTCTTCTAAGAACCGAAAGTTTAGTTGTTGTAGTAGATCTTGCACCTGTTGCAGAAAGAGAGCTTCCACCCATTGCAGGTTTAGCAGCTAATTCAGCATCAGATTTAGAGATTCTCCCGTCTCTTCCAGATCCTGAAACCTGAGAAGCATCAATTCCTTTTTCGTCAAGAATTTTCTTCGCAGCTGGTGAAGGAGTTCCTGCAGCGTAAGACTGAGCAGCAACCGGAGCTGGTTTTGGAGCTTCTGTTTTTGCAGGTTCAGCAGCTTTAGGCGCCTCTTCCTGTTTTGGAGCTTCAGCAGCAGGAGCAGCACCACCCGAAGGTTTTGCAGCGTCTCTATCAATTAAACAAACAACCTGACCAACCTGTACCACATCACCTTCTTCAGCTTTTAATGTGATAACACCACTTTCTTCTGCCGGTAATTCTAATGTTGCCTTGTCTGAATCTACTTCAGCGATAGGTTGATCTTTTTCTACGTAATCACCATCTTTTACAAGCCAAGTTGCAATTTCAACTTCTGTAATTGATTCTCCCGGTGAAGGAACTTTCATTTCTAAAATTGACATATCGTATTTTTTATTTTTTTAATTGATATTAAGTTTTTAGACTAAGAGAATATAGACATCAGATACAAGACTAAACTTTTATTTTTATATCTAATTTCTATCCTCTAATCATTAATTTCTATTGTTAAGCTGTTACAGGTCTTTTTACTGGAGCGTCGTCTCTGTCGAAAACTCGGTTGATTACAGCATTTTGGTTTTTCTCAAACATTTTATGACTTCCAGGAGCCGGTGCACCACTTTGTACCGGAGAAACTACCTGAATTCCAGTATCTCTGAAATTTCTCAGGATATAAGACCATGCACCCATGTTTTCAGGTTCTTCCTGAGCCCAAACCAATGAAGTTCTGTTTGAATATTTAGCAAATACAGCTTCGATAGCATCATTTTGAAGCGGATATAACTGCTCAAATCTTACCAATGCAACGTTTTCGCAATTTAGTTCTTCTTTTTTAGCCAATAGCTCGAAGTATAATTTACCTGAACACAACACTAATTTTTCAATTTTTGCAGGATCTGCAGTTGGATCATCTAAAATTGGCTGGAATCCTTTGTTTGAGAAATCTTCCAATGGAGAAACCACTTTTGGATGTCTTAACAATGATTTTGGACTCATCACAATTAACGGCTTTCTGAATGACCATTTCAACTGTCTTCTCAACAAGTGGAAATAATTGGCTGGAGAAGTGATATTCGCCACAACCATATTTTCGTTCGCACAAAGTGTTAAGAACCTTTCAAGTCTTGCTGAAGAGTGTTCTGCACCCTGACCTTCCGAACCGTGAGGTAATAACATTACCAAACCATCCTGAATTTTCCATTTTTCTTCTGCTGCAGCCAAATATTGATCAACAATAATCTGAGCACCGTTTACGAAATCTCCAAACTGAGCTTCCCAAATCGTCAGTGTATTAGGAGAAGCCATTGCATAACCATAATCGAACCCTAAAACTCCGTATTCAGAAAGGTGAGAATTGAAAACATCAAATCTGCTGTCTGAAACTTCTTTTAAAGGAACATATTCTTCCTCAGTATCTTCAGTTTTAACAACGGCGTGTCTGTGAGAGAATGTTCCTCTCTCCACATCTTCACCGGAAATTCTGATGTTGTGACCTTCTACCAAAAGTGTAGCATAAGCTAGCCATTCTCCAAGAGCCCAATCTAAATTGTTCCCTTCAATCGCTTTGACTCTGTTATCAAAAAGTCTTGTAATTTTGTTTAAGAACTTTTTATCTGCAGGAAGAGTTGACATTTTGATTGCCAATTCTTTCAGTTTTTCTAAATCATATTTTGTATCAACAGCTTCCTGTACTGCACCTCTTTTTCCGATTGGGAAATTAGTCCAGTCATCCGCCATGAAGATATCCATTACGTTTTTCTCGATTTCTTTTGAAGCATCAAAATCCTTATCTAAAAGATTTTTGAAATCCGCTTCCATTTTAGCAATCAAATCATTAGAAACTACATTTTCTTTCAATAGAAGATCTTTGTAGATTTCTCTCGGATTCGGGTGCTTTGAGATTAATTTGTATAAATTAGGCTGTGTAAATCTTGGTTCATCACCTTCGTTATGACCATATTTTCTATATCCTAATAAATCAATGTAAACGTCTTTACCAAATTTGGCTCTGAAATCAGCAGCAAAATGAATAGCATGAACTACTGCTTCTGCGTCGTCTGCATTTACGTGCATTACAGGAGATTCTGTCACTTTCGCAACGTCTGTACAGTAAGTAGAAGATCTTGCATCCAAATAGTTGGTTGTAAAAGAAACCTGATTATTTACAACGATATGAACCGTTCCGCCAGTTTTGTAACCTTCCAAAGTCATCATCTGAGCAACTTCGTAAGCAATACCTTGTCCAGCTAAAGCACCATCACCATGAATAATGATTGGTAAAACTTTAGAATAATCTTTATACTTATCATCTACTTTTGCACGGCAGATGCCCTCCACCAAAGCTGCAACCGTTTCTAAGTGAGACGGGTTTGGAGTTAAATTGATAGAAACCTCTTCTCCCGAAGCAGTTTTAATTTTTTTAGATGAACCTAAGTGATATTTAACATCACCGGAAAATACATCTTCTTCAAATTCTTTTCCTTCAAATTCCGAGAAAATCTGTTTGTAAGATTTACCAAAAATATTGGTCAATACATTCAGTCTTCCTCTGTGAGCCATCCCCAAAACAACCTCATCAACACCAAGTTGAGAAGATCTTGAGATCAACTGATCCAAAGCCGGAATTAAAGTTTCACCACCTTCCAGTGAGAATCTTTTCTGACCTACGAATTTTGTGTGAAGATAGTTTTCAAATGCAACTGCCTGATTTAATTTTAGTAAAATTTCAGTTTTTTCGTTCGCATTAAGACTTGGATGGTTTTCGTTTACCTGAATCCACTGTTTGATGAAATCTTTTTCCTGAACGTTGTTGATGTGCATATACTCGATTCCGATAGAGTCGCAGTAGATGTTTTCAAGATGAGTGATAATTTCCTGTAAAGTTGCAGGACCTTTCATACCTGTCTCAACAGCAACGTTGAATTTTGTATTTAAATCTGACTTTTCCAGACCGAAATTTTCTATATCCAAAGTTGGAGTATGATGTCTTCTTTCACGTACAGGATTTGTTTTTGTGAAAAGGTGACCTCTCGTTCTGTACGCCTCAATAAGATTTACCACCTTAAATTCCTTCTTGATGTGCTCCGGAACTTCACCGTTTGAAGCAGCCTGCGAGATCTGCTGAACTGCTGCAGGAGTAGAATTCCCCGAATTTTTAATCTCACGGATGTCTTCTTCATCAGAATAGTTCTCTAACGCAAAATCAAAGCCTTGAAAAAAGGCTTTCCATGATGGTTCTAAAGAGTCCGGAAATTTCAGGTATTGTTGGTATAAATCCTCAATTAACTGAGAATGAGCTGCGTTTAGGAATGAAAATCTGTCCATTATTACAGTATATCTGTTATTTAAATTTATGTTTCGAATTAATCTTCAAATTTAACAAAAAAATGTGAGGTAAAATGTTAGAAAAACCTTAAAAAATGAAAAGAAAAATATGATATTTGACATTTTATTTAAAAACTGACAAAGAAATCTTCACATTGATGTTCTGATTCTCAACGGGAGGTTCTATGAAAGTATGAGAGACATCCCCATACCTGAATTCATCTTTCTTCGCCTTCTGAACCAACTGCTGAACTGCTTTTACAGATCCTTCAAAACTACCTCTGTAATAAATAATATATTTCTCTGATCCATTCACGGTTCGGAAGCTGAAATTATTATCTGTAACACCCTCTTTTTTGCTCAAAGGAATTCCCAAATAGTAAGAAATTTCTTTATCTTTAAAATTATCGGGATCAGAGATCATCATAGGAAATCCAAATTCATCATCCTTTTTACCTAAATCAATAGTCACAAAATTATAGACTTTGTTATAGTTCATCGTTAAATTTCTGTACAGTGCATCTTTTTTATTGGAAGCACTTACGTTAATCCCCAAAAGCATCTGACTCTCATCTTTTTCAACCATGATGCTGTCGTACTTTATGGCTGCAAGCTGGTTGTCTTTTTCCACTTTATTCCCCAAAACATTTTTGAGGTTGACCATACTTTTATCGATGTTTTCTGTAAAACGGTCTTCAGTCCAGAAGTTTTGTACACGTGTCCAAACGGGAAGTTTCGGAGTATGAACTACCCATTTGATATGCGTCTGATTTTCTGAAACTTTTTTAAATTTAACCTCAATGACAGTCGGATTTTCATTATCATCTTCAAAAAGCTGATACCTCAATCCTTTATCTTTACTTGCAAAACGGATAAACATTTCACCATCGCTGTCTCTAACGGGATCTTTGTAACTGATAGCGCTTCCCTCTCCTTCATAAGGCGAATAGTAATCTATTTTGATGGTTTTTGAATTTGAAAAATAATTATTCCACCTTGTAAAACTCTGCAGATTATCAAATTGAGAATATACTTTCTCCAATGGATAATCTACCTGTCTTTCGATGGTAAAATCTTTGTTTTCATCCACAAAAAAGTACATAGAAGCAGTGTATGCTCCTATCAAAAGTAAAATGATAACTGCTAAAAATTTCAGTAAACGCATAGCACAAAAATAGGATAAATAAAAAGAGTGACCAATATGTTGATCACTCTTTTTAGAGGGGTGCTGGATGCTGGATGAAGGGTGTTTAATCTTGCATTTTTAGATCTAATTTATTTTAAAATCAACTCAAAAAAACTTCCTGACTCCCATCGTCAGACTTCCATCTTCCATCATCAGACTTCCCGCTTTTTAACCGATGTGCGTTCCGGAATGCAGAACTGCTCCTTTTTTCACAACTACAATTCCATCCTGAACGGAGTGCGTGCCGTAGTCACCATCAGGAATGTGTCTTCCTCCGATAATTCTTACGTTGTCTCCGATGTAACAGTTTTTATCAATGATTGTCTTTTCGATGTAACAGTATTTTCCGATACCCATGTTTGGATAGCCGTTTTTGTCATTTTCCACAATTTCTGCTGTATTCTGATAGAAATCTGATCCCATCACATAAGAATTCACAATCGTGCTTCCTTTATCAATTCTGGTACGGTTCCCAATCAAAGAATTTTCGATTTTATCTGCCATGATGATGCATCCGTCACCAAAAACAGCCTTGCTTACGTAAGATCCGTTAATTTTTGATGGCGGAAGCATTCTTGCTCTTGTAAAAATTGGCGAACTTGAAAATAAATTAAACTGAGGGAAATCCTGACATAAATCTAAATTGGCCTCGTAGAAAGATTCGATGGTTCCGATATCGGTCCAGTAACCTTCATACTGATAGCTTAATGTGGTGTATTTCCCGATAGCGTTTGGAATAATATCTTTTCCGAAATCATCTCCTGCACCATCTTCAAACATTTTTTTCAGCATCGATTTAGTAAAGATATAAATTCCCATTGATGCGAGATATTCTTTTCCTTTCTGCTTATTTTCGTCTGAAACTTCCGACTGTAAGCCGTTCAGCATATCGTAGCCTGGCTTCTCAACGAACGAAGTTATATTACCTTCGTCATCAGAACTTAAAATTCCGAAACCCGTAGCATCTTTTGCGTTAACCGGAATTGTAGCAATGGTAACATCACCGCCTTTTTCAATATGAAAATCGAGCATTTCCTGAAAATCCATCTGATAGAGCTGGTCACCCGATAAAATCAGAATATATTCGTAGTCATATTTCTCAAGATGCTTCATAGACTGTCTCACGGCATCCGCGGTTCCCTGATACCAGTTTTCGTTTTCTACATTCTGCTCAGCTGCCAAAATATCTACAAAACCTTTACTGAAAATATCAAAGTGAAAAGAATTTTTGATGTGTGAGTTGAGCGATGCTGAATTAAACTGGGTTAAAACAAGAATCTTGTTCATCCCCGAATTCAGACAGTTTGAAATCGGAATATCTACCAATCTGTATTTCCCTGCAATAGGAACAGCCGGCTTTGATCTTGAATAAGTAAGCGGAAACAATCTTGTACCTCTGCCACCTCCTAAAACAATCGATATTACATTTTGATTCATAAATTAGTTGTGATTTTTTATATTTATATTTTTTATAGTTCGTTTTTTAATGTCAACTTCCATCCTAAAGCATATCTTTTCTGGATTTTCATAATTAAAAACATCTACGGTATAGACATCGGAATTCATTGTTGGTCGTATTGTTCGTTCGATTTCATCAATTGGAATTTTACATTTATTCAAATTTGTACGAAATGATTTATTTAAAATTAAAACATCCATTACATCAACCTCTTTCGATAACAAATCCTGAAAGTCTTTTTCATACTTTGCCTGCCAGCCTTTACCATATTTATGTTGAAGCGCAAGATCAGTTTTATTGTTTTCAATTTCAACACTATCTTTTAATTCATTGGTAACCACGCATCCTGCAACTGCTATTCGTTTGATATTCCACTTTTCATCAACTCTTTCTCTAATATTCTGCTTTCTGAAATCCGGAAGACCATACGACAGAAACACGTACTTATACTCAGGTAAAACTGTTTCTTTCTTCCCACATGAACAGAACAAAAAGAAAGCAATAAAGTATAAAATCAGTTTCAAAATTTATTGATTATATAAAGCTACATATTTCTCAGCAGATTTTTCCCATGCAAAATCAAAACTCATATTTGCCTTTACAAGACTCTGCATTACATCCTTTTTGTAATATACGCTTACCGCCCTGTTTATTGCATGAAGAATATCATCAACTCCAGGATAAGTAAAATTAATCCCTGCTCCACCTGTCGAAATATCTTTTACAGTATCACGCAATCCGCCAGTATAACTCACCACAGGAATCGTTCCATATCGCATGGCATACATCTGATTAAGCCCGCAAGGCTCTACTCTGGATGGCATCAACAAAAAATCTGCCGAAGCATAGATTTTATGAGAAAGATATTCTTTATAACCCAAATCCAGCGCAAAATTGCTGAAAGAGTAGCTCAGTTCTGCAAGTCTGTTTTCGAGATTTGTATTTCCTGAACCTAAAATAATGATATTGAGACCGCCATAATTTTGCTGAATGCTTCGCCAAACCACATCAGGCAAAAGATCCGCTCCTTTTTCTGTGGCAAATCTTCCGATAAATCCGAAAAGTGGTAAATCAGGATGCAAACCATATTCTTTGCAGAGTTTTTCTTTGCTCAGTTTTTTCTTTTTAAAGACATCTTTTTTCGTGAAATTTAAATCCAACATCGGGTCTGTTGCAGGATTCCAGACTTCTGTATCAATTCCGTTGATGATGCCGTGGGCTTTGTAGTGTTCGTCTCTTACCAGATTTTCAAGACCTTTGAAACTTTCAAACAGCTCTTGTAGATAACCTTCTGAAACTGTTGTAAAAGCATTGGCACATTTGATCATCGATGCCAAAGGGTTGATCATGCCATTCCAGTCTAAAAGTCCCCATTTGTATTGGTCAAAAGCAGGAAAATAATTCGCCATTCCCCAGCTCATCCAGCCTTGATATTCTCCGTTGTGAATGGTGGCAACTGTTTTCACTCCTTTTAAAAATCCAAATTCCGGACAGTTTTCTATCATAAAAGGAACCAATCCCGTGTGATAATCGTGGCAATGAAGCACATCGGGACGAATTTGCATAGCCGTCAGCCAATGTAACAACCCATGCTGAAAAGCCAAAAACTGAAAACTTTCATCCTGATAACCGTAAGGATTATCCCGGTCTAAAAGTCCTGGAATTCTTACCATATAGAGTTCAAACTCCAAAACATTTGTTCTTTCCTTTAAAACCTGCACCTGAAGCATATTTCCTCCCTGATGAATCCATCCGTCAAAAACAATTTCAAAATCGTGATCGAATACGAAAGGCTTATTGTAAAAAGGCATGACCACTTTAGCGTTGATGCCCTTTATTTTATTCTGATATTTCGGTAACGCACCGACGACATCGGCAAGTCCGCCAACTTTGGCGACAGGGTAACATTCTGTACTGAGATGATATATATTCATATTTTTAATTTTGTAAACTTAAAAAATTATTTCCCTGCACATCTGAGTCAACATTTGCATTTCGAATAAAAAATTCCATCAAAAGAGTCTTATCTATCGCTTCCAACATGTAAATATCAATATCCATTTCTTCACTGTAAAGATTGATGTAATCATACTTTTCAAAAGTACGGGGATCAAACAACCAGGATTCATCAAAATAATCCTTTACAATCTTTAAATCTGGGTCTTGGCCATGTTCTTTTTTATAACTCTCATGAAAATCACGCAGAAATTCTTTTGTGAAAAATTTCATATCAAATTCCTGTGTAATAAGCAACTGCAGAGCAATGAGCGGGCCTCTGCGACCTGTAGCTATCACATGTAATTCATGCACCTTATTATTCAGAAAGGTAATATGACTTTTTGGTATATTGATGTCATAAAATTGAATTTCTCCAGTAAATTTAGCACTTACCAATTGAGGTATAAGTCCACTTTTTGCTAATAATTCAATTTCTTCCTTATCATCTTTTTCCCAGATTACATACTCCTTGATCTCATCGTAATCCTTTTTTAGAAGTTGGCTTAACTGTATCATTTTTCTGTGTTTTTTTGTTAATAATTTTCTCCTTTACATGTTTTTTATATCTTAAAACCACTCCCGAAAGTGCCGGAAGATTAATGCTTATTGTGTTTGTTTTGTTTTTCCATTCTTCTTTATCTTCACTGAAGATATTCGCAATAACGCCGCTACCTCCATATTTTTCATCATCAGAATTAAAGATAAGTTCCCATTTTGAATTTTCATCAACTCCAACTTTGTAATCAATAACCCTTGGCGTAAGATTAAGAATTGTCATTAAAATATCATCCTCTTTTTTGCCTTTTCGCAAATAAATCAGAACAGAGTTATCGGTATCATCTGCTCCCACCCATTCAAAACCATAAGGATTAAACTGATTTTCATAGAGTGCCGTTTCGTTTTTATACAAATGATTCAAATCCTTTACAGCTTCTCTCAACCCTGCATGAATCGGATATTCCAATAGATGCCAGTCTAAACTCTGTTTAAAATTCCACTCGCTCGTCTGCCCGAATTCATCTCCCATAAAAAGCAGTTTTGCTCCCGGATGCGTAAACATATAAACATACAAAGCTCTGAGATTGGCAAATTTCTGCCATTCATCTCCAAACATTTTATAAATCAAACTTGCTTTTCCGTGAACAACTTCGTCGTGGGACAGAGGCATCATATAATTTTCATTATACATATACATCGACGCAAAGGTGAGCTTGTGATGAAAATGCTTTCGGTTGATTGGATCTTCCTTAAAATATTTCAGTGTGTCGTGCATCCAACCCATCATCCATTTCATTCCAAAACCTACACCACCATCGTGAACAGGTTTTGTCAGCATTGGAAAATCCGAACTTTCCTCTGCGATGGTCATGATGGAATCGCCGAATTCCTTGTAAACTGCGGTATTGAATTCCTGAAGAAAGGTTTTAGCTTCAAGATTCACATTTGTTCCAAAAATATTGGGCTCCCACTCGCCCTCGTTTCTCGAATAATCTAAATGCAACATAGATGTTACAGCATCTACACGCAGTCCGTCTACATGATAACGGTCGAGCCAAAACATGGCGTTGGAAATCAGAAAAGATTTTACCTCACTTCTGCCGTAATTGAAAATATACGATTTCCAGTCGGGATGAAAGCCTTTTCTTGGATCTTCATGTTCGTACAGATAAGAACCGTCGAATTTGTGTAGTCCGTTGGCGTCGCCCGGAAAGTGAGACGGAACCCAGTCGAGGATTACGCCAATATTATTTTTGTGGAGTTCATTAATTAAAAACATCAGATCCTGAGGAGAACCGAATCTTGACGTTGCGGCAAAAAATCCGGTAATCTGATAGCCCCAGCTTGGATCATAAGGATACTCCATTACGGGCATAAATTCTACGTGGGTAAAACCCATTTCCAGAATATACGGAACAAGCTTCCCGGCTATGTCGCGGTAATTTAAAAACTGTTTTGGATTGTCGCCAAAACGCAGCCACGAACCAATGTGCATTTCATAAACGGAGATCGGAGCATTAAGACTGTTGTTTTTCCAGCGGTTCTGCATCCATTCTGTATCATCCCAATCGTAATAAGTTGTGGAAATAAGCGATGCAGCCTGAAGATTCTGTTCCCAGCTCAGTGCATACGGATCACTTTTCTCAAGAATTTCGCCTTCTTTGGTTTCGATGGCGTATTTATACAAAGTTCCCCATGTGAGACCTGCTATAAAACCTTCCCAGATGCCGGATTCATCCCATCTCGGTGAAAGAACAGCTTCGGAAGGGTTCCATTTATTAAAATTACCAATCACCGAAACTTTTGTGGCAAAAGGAGCCCAAACTGAAAAGTAAACGCCTTCAACGCCATCTTTAGTGACGGAATGAGCGCCAAATTTATCATACAGTTTATAGTGTTTACCTTCTTTAAAAAGATAAATATCATGTTCGGTAAAAAGTGAATAGTTTTGTACAGACTTCATCGTTTATGTTTTTCTCCTGAATTGAGTTGCAAAACTCCTACTGCAAGAGTTATACCCCATATCCACTAATTTTTGGGATTTACGTAAATATATAAAATTTTATTATGCAAAACACAGTTGTAACAAAATTTTAATATTGATTTTAATTTAAATTAATTCAAACACCTTTGACAATGTTTAATCCTGAAAAAAAATCTGTTGAAATTTTTAATATTTAAAAAACACAGAACCTTCTTCAGTTTAAAAAAAGTTTTTATAAATTTAAACAAACAAAAAATATTTCAGAACGTACATGATATTTAATTTAAAGACACAGGAAAATGATGACAGACCGATTTACATTACAGGTAACTTCAACAGCTGGAATCCTAAAGACCCTAAATTCAGGCTTTGGAAAAAAGAGCCACAGCATTCATTAATAGAAATTCACGACAATATTTTACCCGACATTATAGAATACAAATTCACGAAAGGCGGCTGGGAAAATGTGGAACTTGATGAGTACGCCAACATTACCCCAAACCGGAGAATTGAAAAAAGCAGACAAAATTCTGATGACGTCGTAACCAAATGGCGTTACAACTGGGGACCTTTTAAAAAAGAACTTTACCCTATTGCAGAGATTATTTCTGAAGAATTTTACATCCCGCAACTCGACAGACACCGTAAAATCTGGGCTTTGCTTCCACACGATTACTATTCGACGGAAAAAAGCTATCCCGTGCTTTATCTTCAGGATGCCCAGAATCTTTTCAATGAAGGTAGTGCTTACGGAAACTGGGAAATAGACAAAAAGCTTTCTGTATTATCAGAATATGGAAGAGGCGACGTAATTGTAATTGCGATAGAACACGGAAGTGAAGACCGGATAAAAGAGTATATTTTCGATAACGACAGTGTTGCCAATGGATCTGAAGGTAAAAAATACATCAGATTTATTACTGATACTTTGAAACCGTACGTAGACGCGCATTACAGAACAAAAAAAGACCGAGACAATACAGGAATTGGCGGCAGCTCACTGGGCGGCCTCATCAGTATTTACAGTGGATTTCTGTATCCGGAGGTTTACTCTAAACTTTTGATCTTTTCCCCGAGTCTCTGGATTGAACCCAATAATAATTTCCCGATGATGAATTTCAGGGTTCCTTTTAAAACTAAAATTTACCTCTACGGAGGAGAAAAAGAAGGTTCAAAAATGGTTAACCGCATTAATGTTTTTGAGCAGTATCTTAAAATATGGGAGAAAAAAAACCTCTTTGATTTTGAATTTAAAACCAACATCAATCCAGATGGCGAACATAAAGAATTCTACTGGTCGCAGGAGTTCCCAAGGGCTATAGAATGGCTTTTTTACAACAATACAGAAAATCCGGTGGAAGTTACTCCACATCAGGATTAAAAATTAATGATCCTCAACAATTTATAATAACTGAAAAACCTTCGAGAGCATTTGCAAGTTTACGGCTTTGTGAACCTTTAAATAATATATTAGTGCAAAACCTTGTGAACTTTGCGTTCAAAAAAGCATTATTATAAAGAATATATATATTCTAAAAAATTAAATATAGAATGAAACTAATTAATAAAAAAAACAAAAAATACGCACAGATCTTTCAACTTTTTACAGAAGAAAAATGGACTGAAAGCGCAAAAAATTTCAATAAAAATATTTCACTCGTATTTTCGGGAAAGAAGAATGAGGTACATATACAAACCAATGAGGATAATATCTGTTTTTTCATCGGTTTAGGGAAAGCAAATGCTGCCAATTATGAATTTCAGCAGGTTGGACAAAAATTTTCACAGACTCAGAAAGAAAAGTTACAGCCTGTTGCTACGCAGATCACCTGTGAAGACATCACCGAGAAACAGTTTGAAGAGTTCTTCAAAGGACTTTATCTTGGTACTTACACATATAATTTTGACAAATCTCATACGCTTTGGAATGAAAAAACCGAACTTCATTTTGAGAACTTCAGCCCCAAGAAATTAGATCAAATCCTGAAAAATGCAAACGCTATCTGTGAAGGTCAGTTTGCCTGCATGGAATGGCTCAATAAACCTGCAAATCTTAAGAAAACAGATGTTTTGAGTGCAGCTTTAAAAGATCTTTCTAAAAAATACGATTTTAAATATACTTCATTCAACAGAAAAAAATGTTTGGAACTTGGTCTCGGAGCTTACTTAGCCGTTAATCAAGGCAGTGAGCAGGATGCAGCTTTTACCATTTTAGAATATAAAACGAAAATAAAAAACGCCAAAACCATCGGTCTTGTCGGCAAATGCGTAACCTTTGATACCGGCGGAATTTCCATTAAAGCATCAGACAACATGCACTACATGAAATCTGATATGGGAGGCGCTACAGCTGTGATTGGAGCACTGATTTACGCAGCGGAAAAGGAGGTACCTGTTAATATAATTGCCATCTTGCCGATTACTGACAATGCGGTTTCAGAAAACGCTTATCTACCGAGCGATGTTATCAAGGCATACAACGGAAAAACGATTGAAGTTCTCAATACAGATGCAGAAGGCAGAATGATTTTGGCAGATGCGCTCACCTATTTATCTAAAAATTATAAAACCGATGTCATGATTGATTTGGCAACCCTCACAGGAAGCAGCGTGCGAATGTTTGGCGATACCTGTGGAGCGATGTTTTCAAATAATGACAGATTAAAAGATCTGCTTCTGAAAACCGGTGATCAGACCAACCAAAGACTTTGGAATCTGCCACTCTGGGATGTCTGGAAAGACGATTTCAAATCTGATGTCGCCGATGTAAAAAATATTTCGATGAAACCCATCGGAGACTGCATTGTTGCTGCAAAATTCTTGGAAGAATTTATTGAAGGACATCCAAATTGGGCACATCTGGATATTGCCGGTGTAGCATTTGGAAATACGGGATATTCAAAAGAAAAGGCAGCAACGGGTTACGGCGTTCAATTATTAGCCGAATTAATTGAAAATTATCACTAAAAATTAGTTTTTTAGAAAATTTATCCCTATACTTGATAAGAAATTTTTAAAATCATATCAATTAGGGATTTTTATTAAAAAGTCTCAAACAATTGTTTGGTTTTGTTTTTAATAACCAACCTAAACCCTCAAAACACTATATGGAGAAGAAAACTATTGTTTGCATTTCCTGCTATTACAAAGGCTATGATTTCATGGAGGAAATGAAAAATCTTGGCAACAAGGTCATCCTCATCACCTCAGAAAATCTCAAGGAAAAAAACTGGCCGTGGCACGCGATAGATGAAGTTTTCTACATGCCCGAACTTAAACCTTCGGTGTGGGATCTTGAACATTTGGTTCAGGGATTTTCCCACCTGATGAAATCACGAAAAGTCGACGCAGTAATTGCTCTCGACGATTATGATGTGGAAAAAGCAGCGCTTGTACGGGAAACGTTCAGGATTCCAGGTATGGGACAGACCACCCACAGATATTTCCGTGATAAACTGGCAATGCGGCAGAAAGCAAAAAGTTCAGGGATTGATGTTCCGGAATTCACGGCAATTTTTAATGACGCCGAAGTATCTGAATTCACCCAAAAAGTTCCTGCACCATGGGTGTTGAAACCCAGATCTGAAGCTTCAGCAAGCGGAATTAAAAAATTAAAATCTGAAGAAGAACTTTGGAGAGCCCTTGAAAATCTGGGAGACGAAAGACATCTTTTTCTTCTGGAAAGCTTTAAGCCTGGCGATGTTTATCACGTAGACAGCCTTACATTCAATGCCAAGACGGTTTTCACATCTTCATCCAAATATCTCGCACCTCCAATGCAGGTTTCGCACGAGGGCGGAGTTTTCAGAACGAGAACTTTAGGAAGATATTCTGATGAATTCAAAGCTTTGGAACTTGCCAATGAAAAAGTTTTGACCAATTTTGGGCTTCAAAACGGAGCCACACATACAGAATTTATCCGTGGAAAGGAAGATGGAAAATGGTATTTTCTGGAAACTTCTTCACGCGTCGGCGGAGCTCATATTCCCGATTTGGTGGAAGCTTCAAGCGGTATCAACATCTGGCATGAGTGGGCAAAAATAGAGGATGCTCTTTTGAAGGGGCTGGATTATTCCATCTCAAAACCTACAGGATACTATGCCGGACTTATCATCGCATTAATTAAGGAAAAACATCCTGATTACCAATATTTCGAGTCGGAAGAAACAGTTAAGTTCTTACCAATCGATTATCACGTGGGAATTGTCTACAAATCTTCAGATTCTGAAGTCATTCAGACGAGACTTGATGAAACGGCAGAAAAAATCAACGCTGAAATGCTGAGTATTATTCCGCCAAAAGACAAACCAACTTCTTAGATTTTATTTAAATTTCAAACACTATAACTTATGCCGCAAATCACGCATACAGATTACTATTCGCATATATTAGGAACGAGCCTGAAAGTAGAAGTAACAGGTCATTATGGTTACCCAATCATTATGTTTCCTACTTCACAAGGTCAGTATACCCAGAACCATGATTTCCATCTTAACGGAAGCATCAACTGGTTTATAGAGCAGGGGAAGGTAAAACTATACAACATTCAGACGATTGATGCCTGGAGTTTTTATGACAACAACATTTCGCCACGCCAGAGAATTAAAAACTATGAACTGTATGTACAGTTTCTTTTAAAAGAGTTTGTGCCATACGTTCAGAAAATGCATCAGACCCATCGTGTAGCGGTTGCAGGGGCAAGTTTCGGAGGGTATCATGCTGCCAATTTCGCTTTCAGATTTCCGGATTTGGTTTCTCACCTTTTCTGTCTTTCAGGGGCGTTCAGCATCAGAAACTTTATGGACGGATACAGCGATGATCTCGTTTTTTTCAATTGCCCGAGAGAATTTGTCCGCACAGACGAAGCGTGGAAATACAAACACATGCATATCGTTCTCAGCACTTCAGACGAAGACATCTGCAAAGATAAAAACATCGAAATGGCAGAAATATTAAGTTCAAAAGGAATTGATTTCTGGTATGATGAGCGCAAATGGATCAACCACGACTGGCCACTTTGGCGATTGGTTTTCCCAACATTTATAGGTCGGTTTTTCTTATAAAATTATTTAAATCTAAACAATATTAAACACATTAAAAAACTTTTATTATGGCAAAAAAAGTAGGAATTCTTTTTGGTATGGAAGACACATTTCCGTGGGCATTCATCGATAAGGTAAACGAATTGGGCAAGGGAGACATCGTTGCAGAACCCGTAATGATCGATAAGCTCGAGCAGGGCGTTGATTACGGATACGCTGTTATCATCGACAGAATTTCTCAGGATGTTCCTTTTTACAGAGCGTACCTTAAAAATGCAGCTTTGAACGGAACTTATGTCATGAACAACCCTTTCTGGTGGAGCGCTGACGAAAAATTCTTCAACAATGCATTGATGTCTAAACTTGGTATTCCATTACCTAAAACCGTTTTGCTTCCTTCACATGAAAGACCAAGCAACACATCTGAAACTTCATTCAGAAACCTTAAATTTCCTCACGACTGGGATTATATTTTCGATTACGTAGGATTTCCGGCATACATGAAACCTCACGACGGTGGCGGTTGGAAAAGCGTTTACAGAGTGGAAAGCCCTGAAGATCTTTGGGATAAACTTTCAGAAACAGAACAGTTGGTGATGATGGTACAGGAAGAAATTGTATTTGATGATTACTACAGAGTGTACTGCTTGGGTAAAAAGCACGTTCACATCATGCCTTACGAGCCGAGAAATGAGCATCATTTAAGATATGCAACGACGCATCAGACTTCGGGTGCCAAACTTAAAAAGTTACTGAAAACCATTCACGATTACACTATTAAAATGAATGAAGCTTTAGGATACGATTTCAATACTGTGGAATTTGCGGTAAGAGACGGAATTCCTTATGCTATCGACTTCTGTAACCCTGCGCCGGATGCTGATAAAAATTCTGTTGGAGAAGAAAACTTCAAATGGATCGTAGAAAATGCAGCAAAATTTGCGATTGAGAAAGCCAAAGAATATGTTCCTGGAAAAGCAAATATCTCATGGGGAACTTTCGTGAAGGACTCTGCGAAATAATTAATTTCAAAAACACAAAGTATGCACACATTTACCATAGGAATTGAAGAGGAATATCAAATCATAGACGTTGAAAGCAGAGATCTTATTTCTCACGTTTCCAAAATTATTGAGGGCGGTAAAGCGGTTTTAAGTGAAAATTTAAAACATGAAATGCACGAATCCATGATTGAAATGGAAACCGGAATCTGCCAGAATATCCAGCAAGCCAGAGATGAGCTCACGAGTCTTCGTAAACACCTTATTGCAACAGCCCACGAACAGGGACTTCGTGTCTCCGGAGGAGGAACACATCCTTTTTCCAACTGGGAGCACAACACGATTACCAACGGAGAGCGTTACAATAAAATTGTTGACGATATGGGCGACGTGGCAAGAGGAAACCTCATCTTTGGTCTGCACGTACACATAGGAATTCCCAACCGTGAGGAAGGCGTGAGAATACAGAACGTAATGCGTTATTTTCTACCCCACGTTTATGCATTATCCACCAATTCACCTTTCTGGATTGGAAGAAATACCGGATTTAAATCCTACAGACAGGAGATTTTCGTGAAATTTCCAAGAACAGGAATTCCGAGTTATTTTAATTCTCTTTCCGAATTTGACAGCTATGTTGATCTTCTGGTAAAAACCGGAACCATCGACAACGCCAAGAAAATATGGTGGGATCTCCGTGTGCATCCTTTCTACCCGACGATCGAGTTCAGAATCTGCGATATGCCGATGAGAATAGACGAAACTGTCTGTCTTGCTGCAATTATGCAATGTCTTGTGGCAAAAATCTATAAACTGCATCAGCAGAATTTAAGTTTCAGAAGCTACAGAAGATTATTATTGAATGAAAACAAATGGCGTGCTTCCAAAGACGGAATTGATGCTCATTTAATTGACTTTGGTAAAGAGGAATCTGTTCCTTACCGTGATCTTTTAAAGGAGCTACTTGAATTTATCGACGATGTTGTAGATGAATTAGGTTGCCGAAAAGAAGTGGAATATGCATGGCAAATCATTGAAAATGGAACCGGTGCAGACCGCCAGCTGAAGGTTCTTCATGAAACAGGAGACTTGAAGAAAGTAGTTGATTATATGATCTCTGAAACAGAATTTGGTATCACGCACAGCGAGGCTGCTTTATAAAAATTTTATAACTTTGTTCAAATTATGAAGTTATGAAAGAGATAAGAATTGCGCTGCTGGATATGAATAACAACAAGAAAAATCAGGGTTTTAAGAACATCCGTGAGATTTCTGAAAGTTTTAAAGCAAATTCTGAAGAAGAAATTAACATTACCACTTTTGATATAAGACATCTGAACGAGATGCCGAAACTTGAAGATTTTGACATCTTTATTTCATCAGGAGGACCGGGAAATCCGCACAGAGAAGGACATGTATGGGAAGAGAAATTCGCCGGTCTTTTAGATGGTATTTTTAGTCACAACAAAGTTTCAGAGAACAAAAAATATATGTTTCTGATCTGTCATTCGTTTCAGATTGCAAGCATACACTGGAAACTCGGGAATATTTGTGAAAGAAAATCATACTCATTTGGTGTGATGCCTGTTCACAAATCTGAAGAAGGAGAAACTGATTTTTTACTTAAAAATCTACCAGATCCTTTTTATGCTGTCGATTCAAGAGCGTATCAGTTCATCGAGCCGGATCAGCAGAGATTTGATGAGTTGGGAATGAAAATAATGGCGTTGGAAAAGTTCCGCCCGCACATCAATCTTGAAAGAGCAGTGATGGCGATTCGTTTTTCAGAGGAAATTTTCGGTACTCAGTTTCACCCCGAAGCAAATCCTGAAGGAATGCTGGAAAACCTCAAAGATGAAGAAAACAAACTGGCAATGATTGAAAACTACGGTATCGAAAAATATCTCGAAACTTTGGACAGAATGGATGATGAGGATAAAATAAAACTGACTCAGGCACAGATTCTCCCACGATTTCTGGAAGATGCAAAACAAAAAATTCTACAGCCGGAAACTGTTTAGAAATACAGCAAAATCGGGCACAGCGCCCGATTTTTTAATTTAAAAAAAACATCAGGGATGATTCCAAAATACAGACAAAAATTTAATTCAGAATTCTCTAATGAGAAATACCAAAAAGTAAATTCAATCCTTACCGAAAAAAGCGAAATACAAACAGGATTCAGGCTTTCTGAAAGTCCGGTTTTTTTGACTCACGATTTTAAAAATAAACTTACAGACGCCAGCGAAAGTATTTTGGATCAAATCATTGCGATGTCGCCGGAAGCTTTACAGAAAGCCATTCCCGACAATTGTAAAGTTCCGAATGATACTTTAAAACCTCACTTTTTTACCATCGATTTCGGGATCTGTAAAAATGCAAAAGGCGAAGTTGAACCTCAGCTGATCGAACTTCAGGCCTTTCCGTCTCTATATGCATTTCAAAAAGTATATGAAGATGCTTTCTGCGAAGTTTACCCTTTTTTGAGTGATCTGAAAAGCAAAATGAGCGATGAAGAATTTCTGTCTCAGATGAAAAATTTAATTGTAGGAAATGAAAATCCTGAAAATGTAATTCTTCTTGAAATTTATCCTGAAAAACAGAAGACCGCAATTGATTTTAAACTTACAGAAAACTTTTTAGGCATAAAAACCGTCTGTCTTACCAAAATAAAAAAAGACGGAAAAAAACTTTTCTATGACAATGACGGAAAGCTTACGGAGATCCGAAGAATCTACAACCGTGTAATTTTTGACGAACTCGACAGAATTCCGGATCTGAAAACTGAATTTGACTTCAGGGAAGAGGTTGATGTAACCTGGGTAACGCATCCGAACTGGTTTTTCAAAATTTCAAAATATCTTTTGCCATTATTAAAACATGAATTTGTTCCAAAAAGTTATTTTCTAAACGAATTTCCAGCCGATGAAAATCTGAATGATTTTGTTTTAAAACCTCTGTTTTCTTTTGCAGGAAGCGGCGTAAACCTTCATCCGACAACAGAAATTACAAATAAAATTGAAGATAAGGAAAATTATATTTTACAGAGAAAAGTAGAATACGCACCAGTTTTTGAAGATATCAACGGAGAATTTTCCCGTGCGGAAATCCGGCTTTTGTATGTGTGGCAGGAAAATGAGGAGCGTCCGGTTTTGGTTCAGTACCTGGTAAGAATGACCAAAGCGGAAATGGTAAACGTCGATTTCAATAAAAAAGACGCCATTTGGATTGGCAGTTCTCATGCTTTTTTTGGAGAGGAATAAATAAAATAGAAATCGGATGCGCCAGTTGGTTCATCCGATTTTTTTGGCTTAAGCCAAAAAAATGATTCGGGGCGGGCCTTTGGCCCGCCCCGAATCTTCACAAAACTTCAATTTGCATTAAAGCCCTTTATTGTCTTCAAGCAATTCTCTCGCCTGATACTCCTGTACTAAGTCAATTGCATTAGAAATCACATCGCTCAGAGCAGTGATGAAAGTACCGTCTTCAGCCATTCCCATTGCGTGTTTCAACGCTTCAATTTCTTTAGGAATCGTTTCATAGCTCACGTCTTTACCTGATTCCTGCATACCTTCAATAATTAAACCATTGATTTCTTCTTCGGTTCTTCCGCGAAGGTGCTTTTCGTTGCGGATGATGATATGGTCGAACATTCTTCCGGCAATTTTCCCGCAAAGTTTGATGTCTGCGTCTCTCCTGTCGCCAACTCCGGAAATAATACCAATTTTCTTGGTCGCTTCCACATTTTTAAGATAATCTTCAATCGCTTCATACCCAGCCGGATTGTGAGCAAAGTCGATTAAAACTTTAAAGTTCTTAAAATTAAAGACATTCAGTCTTCCCGGAGTAAGCTGTGCACTTGGAATAAAAGTTCTGAGTGAATTGGAAATATCTTCAATCGCAAATCCGTACAGATAACAAGCTAAACTAGCTGCCAAAACATTTTCAATCATAAACTTCGCCTTCCCTTCCATCGTGATTGGGAAGTCTTTTGCTTTACCAATTCTGATTTTCCAGTCGCCTTTCTTGATAGTTACAAAACCTTCTTCGTAGACACAGGTCGTTTTGCCTTCCTTAGCATATTTCTTGATGAATGGATTGTTTTCATCCATGCTGAAGAGTGCGATATTGCTGTCGAGATCATTGATGATTCTCATTGAATATTCGTCATCGGCATTCATTACGCTCCACCCGTTCTTTTTCACGCTGTCGAGAATCACACGTTTTACTTTCGTAAGATCTTTCAGATTGTGAATATCGTTGATGCCTAAATGATCTTCTTTAATATTGGTTAAAACGCCAATATCACAATTAGAGAATCCTAAACCTGATCTCAAAATTCCGCCTCTGGCAGTTTCAAGAACAGCAAATTCTACAGTGGGATCTTTTAAGATAAATTCAGCTGAAATCGGCCCCGTAGTATCCCCTTTCGTCAACATTGTATTTTGGATATAAATACCGTCTGAAGTGGTGAATCCTACTCTGTAGCCGTTGTTTTTAACAATATGGGAAATCAGTCTCGTCGTTGTCGTTTTTCCGTTGGTACCTGTCACCGCAATAATTGGAATGGTAAACGGCTTTCCTGGTGGATAAAGCATGTCAACGACTGGAGCAGCAACGTTTCTTGGCAATCCTTCGCTTGGTGCAAGGTGCATTCTGAATCCCGGAGCAGCATTCACCTCAATAATCGCAGCACCACTTTCTTTTAAAGGCTGGGTAAGATTTTCAGCCATAATATCGATTCCGCAAACATCAAGACCGATGATTTTTGAAATCCTTTCAGCCATTGTGATATTTTCCGGATGCACCATATCGGTAACGTCTATAGAAGTACCGCCAGTTGAAAGATTGGCAGTCGATTTTAGATAAACTACTTCTCCTTTTTGAGGAACCGTATCTAATGTGTAATTAAGTTTTTCTAAAAGCTCGGTCGTGTCTTTATCAATACTGATTTCTGTAAGAACATTTTCGTGACCGTAACCTCTTCTCGGATCCTGATTTTCTTTGTCAATCAGTTGCTGAAGATTCAATTCTCCATCTCCGATGACGTGAGCCGGAACTCTTCTTGCCGCAGCAATCATCTTATTATTAATGACCAAAACCCTGAAATCGTAACCTGTAATGTATTTTTCAACAATTACTTTTCTTGAATAAGTTTGAGCGTGTTGCAAACCGATTTTAGCCGATTCCCAATCATTTACATTGATTGACGAGCCCTTACCGTGATTTCCATCTAAAGGTTTAATTACAACAGGATAACCGATTTTTCTTACGACCTCATCTAAGCCTTCTTCATCGACAATCAGTTCACCAATCGGAACAGGAATTGCCGCATCGTGAAGCATTCTTTTGGTTAAATCTTTATTACAGGCGATATCCACACCGATACAACTTGTATTTCCGGTAATAGTTGCCTGAAATCTCTGCTGATTCACTCCATAACCCAACTGAACCAAAGAATTTGTTCCCAGTCTGATCCAGGGAATTTTTCTGGAAACAGCTTCCTCCACAATACTTCCCGTTGACGGTCCCAAACGCACTCTTTCACGGATTTCTTTCAGTTTTTGAATACACGCAGCAAGATCATAGTCTTTTCCTTCGATAAGTGCTTCGGCTATTTTTACAGATTCTTCTGCTGCATAAATTCCTGCGTTTTCTTCAAGATAATTAAAAACAACATTGTAAACTCCCGGTGTTTTTGTTTCACGCGTTCTTCCGAAACCTACTTCCATTCCTGCAAGGGTTTGAATTTCCAGAGCAATATGCTCAATCACGTGCCCCATCCATGTACCCTCCTGTACTCTGTGAAAGAAGCCACCTTCCACACCTTCAGAACATCTGTGTGTGATAAGCGACGGAATAAGCTGCTGTATACGCTCTCTGAAGCCATTAATTTTATTAGTAGGGAAATTTTCCATTTCCTGAAGGTCCAGTCTCATCTGGATCAGTTTCTTTCTTCTAATGCTCCAAATGTTTGGCCCTCTTAGTGCCTGTATCTTCTCAATGTTCATATAAAAGGTGTCGGGTTAATTATCAATTTTTTGTTTTATACTCAAAGATAATGCAAAACATTAAATGATTGCAACATCAGTTTAAATATTTCTTAATACATTAAATATTATCATAAGCAATCTCTAATGAAAATCAATTCGTTAAATATAGATTAACATTTTATTAACCCGTAAATATTTTTTAATTTTGCAGGCTATGAAACCTGTGGGAAAATTAATTATTATCGGAGGAGCTGTAAATAAAGGCAGTTTCACAGAAACCGAGTACGACCAGAATGTAGAAAAAAATCTTAATTTTTTTGAAAGAGGAATTTTGAGGAAGATCATTACAGAATCTAAACACAAAGAAGATTCTGTGATTGAAGTCATCACGACTGCTTCGCAAATTCCGCAAATCGTAGGTGCAGAATACAAGAAAGCTTTCGAATATTTAGGTGCTAAAAATGTAAATATTCTCGACATTCACAACCGTGAGGAGGCGAACTCTGATGCGTTGGTGGCCAGAGCAAACGCAGCAGACGTTGTGATGTTTACCGGCGGAGATCAGTTGAGGCTGACTTCTATTCTTGGTGGAACAAGATTTCATGATACTATTTTATTGAAATATCAGGAGCAGGATTTTATCTATTCCGGAACTTCTGCGGGTGCGGCAGCGGCTTCTGAAAATATGATTTATCAGGGAAGCAGTTCTGAAGCTTTATTGAAAGGCGAAATTAAAACAACACAAGGTTTAGGTTTAATAGACAATGTCATTGTTGATACCCATTTTGTTCAGCGAGGCAGAATCGGCAGGCTTTTTCAGGCAGTTGTAAACAATCCGAGAACTTTGGGAATCGGTTTAGGAGAAGACACAGGCCTTTTCATTCACAACGATGTAATGACAGCCGTAGGATCCGGACTTGTAATTTTGGTGGACGGAAGATTTATAAAAGATACCAATTTAACCAATATCAACCTCGGAGAACCAATTTCTATCGAAAACCTTACGGTTCACGTGATGTCTATGAACGATCATTACAACCTTACGACAAAGGAAATGACGATAGAGAATTCTCAGTTTAATCCGATTCCGCAAACTTAAGTGATGGTTGATGAATGATTATTGATTTATAAACGCATTATTTGAAACAATTAATCATCATTTATCACTTATCAATCATCTCAAAAACATCAATTATATTCTATGAAAATCATCATCCACGGAGGTTTTTTCTCTGAAAGCGATCAGAGCAACGAAGTAAAAGTTGCCAAACAAAATTCGCTGAAAAGCATTGCTGAAAAGGCTTATCAGTTTTTGACGAACAATTCGGCGGTGGATACTGTGGCTTACGCAGTTTCACTTTTGGAAGATGACGAACTGTATAATGCCGGAATTGGTTCGCAAATTCAAAGTGACGGAATCATCAGAATGAGTGCTGCTCTGATGGATGGTGAAACGCAGAAAATGAGCGGTGTAATCAATATTCAGGATGTAAAAAACCCGATTTTTGTGGCGAAAGAACTGATGAAGGAAGATGACAGGGTTCTGGGAGGAAATGGAGCAAAAAATTATGCAACCGAGCATGATTTTGAAAATTTCTCAACAGAAATTCCACAAAGAAGAAAAGAATACGAAGCCAAACTCAACAATGGAGGAAAAGGAACTGTGGGTTGCGTTGCCATCGACGAAAAAGGCAAACTGGCAGTGGCAACCTCAACCGGAGGAAAAGGTTTTGAAATCCCGGGAAGAATCTCTGATTCTGCAACCGTTGCCGGAAATTATGCCAACGAATTTTGTGCTGTAAGCTGCACAGGAGTAGGCGAAGACATCGTAAGCAACGCCACTTCCGCAAAAATTGTGACGAGAGTGACCGATGGAATGAGTTTGAAAGAAGCTTTCGACAAAACTTTTACTGAACTTAAAACAATTGACGGTTTCGCCGGAGCGATTGCCATTGATAAAGACGGAAATATTTTCCATCAGGATTCTTATCCTAAAATGGTTTTTGCGAGTTTTAACGGAGAAAATTTTGAAGTTTTCGGATAATCTGGTAAAACATAAGTCACATAAGTTTTTAGTTTAAATGATTGGGGAAATTTCAGAGCAGTAGACGAAATTAAGATTTTCTGATCAGACCAATCTTTAAAATTTTAACAAAACTTTAAATATCATAAAAATTCTTTGGCACAGATTTTACATATTCCCTACTATCAATTAATTACAAATTAAAAAATAGAAATCATGGGAAATAAAACAAAAGGTTTATTGGCATTGGTAGGTTTAGGCGCTTTAGCATATTGGAGATACAACAAAGCTACGCCGGAAGAAAAACAAGCAGTAAAAGATAAAATCAACAACGCAAAAGACAACCTCAACAAGTGGGGAAATGATTTAAAAGACAAGGCGAATGAAGTAGCATCACAAGCTCAGAGCAAATTTGATGAAGCTAAATCAACGGTTGAACAGAAAGTTAATCAAAACTAGTAATTAGTTAACATTCATATATACGGGAGAAAAGGTAAGTTTTTAACAGCTTACCTTTTCTTTGCTTTTATGGCATATACCAAAGGAATTTTATTCCCGAACTTTGTGATTCGCCACTTTCTTTTTTCAAACTCTTCCACTTGTCTGAAACAGGCATACGGAGACCAGTCGAATTCCCTGAAATTTTCTATAAGTAAATTTTTATCGATTAAACTTTGCAGTACATCAGACAAAGGATGATTCCACGAAATGTAATCCTGAACAATGTCTGCAGAAGTATCAGCATAAGTTCCTTCTGAAGTTTCTACAATTGGTTTTTCATTAAAATAATTGTAGGCAACTCCTTCAAAATCGTCATCGTACATCCAAACCACGGGATGAAATTCTGCCATGACAAACACTCCTTCGTGTTTCAAAAAATGACTTACCACTTCTGCCCATTTATTTAAATCGGGCAACCAGCCAATCGTTCCGTAGCTTGTAAAAACGATGTCGAATTTTTCATTTAAAATATTAGGAAGATTATATACATCGGTACAGATAAATTCGGTATCGGTTCCAGTTTCTTTTGCTAAATCTTTCGCAGCAACAATTGCTTTATCAGATAAATCGATTCCTGTAACTTTTGCGCCCATTCGGGAAAGTGAAATAGAATCCTGCCCGAAATGACACTGCAAATGCAGAATGCTTTTTCCTTTTACATCACCCAACAAATCGAGTTCGATTGAATTGAGAGAATTTCTTCCTTTTAAAAATTCATCTACAAAGTAAAAATCTGATTTCAGATGTGGTTCTACTCTGGCATTCCATGAGTTTTTGTTGATGTCTAAATAGTTTTCCATTGAGTTTTTCTTTGACGTAAATATAATTTTTTTTTGAAAATTAGCTTAAATGCTGTATGCCGTAAAGAGTAACAGAATTTTTACTATAGATTTGGCAAAAACTTATTTATTTAATTGAAACAATAATTTTCATTCATTTTTCCCTCTTATTTGATAAAAAAAATTATATTTATAAATATTTAATTTTCAAAAATATCTGATGAAATTAAATGTAAAAATGATACTTAATACTAGCAAATAAATATGATTAATTTACAGAAAGGTCAGAAAATTGACATTGGTTTAAGCAAAATGACGATTGGTTTGGGATGGGATCCAAGCGAAGGAACAGCGCATAATTTTGATTTGGATGCTTCCGCATTTATGATTGATGAAAGAAGACAGATTCCTAGCGAACCGTTTTTTATTTTTTATGGGAACACAGATTCTCCGGACGGAGCTTTGAGACACACCGGCGACGACCCAACAGGTGGTAACAGTGCCGATGGTGATGATGAAAGCATCGAGGTTGATTTATCTAAAGTTGACCCAAGAATCAACGAAATTCTTATTGTAGTAACCATTCACGAAGCTATCAACAGAAAACAAAACTACGGACAGGTAAGAAATTCTTACATCAGAATCGTAGACGACAGCAACGGTCAGGAAGTGGCAAAATATGAGTTAGGAGAAGATTTTTCTATTGAAACTGCTGTAGAATTCGGAAGACTTTACAAAAGAAACGATCAGTGGAAATTTGAAGCTTCAGGAATTGGCTACAGAGAAGATTTAGCTTTCTTTTTATCAAAATATTACAGCGGACAAATTATCAAATAATAAATATGGCAATCAATTTACAAAAAGGTCAAACCATCGATTTAAGAAAAAATGACCGTGGAGAAAGTGTTTATGATCTTTCACAAGTTACTATCGGTTTAGGATGGGATGTCCGTCAGAAACAAAGTGGTTTTTTCGGGAAAATATTTGGAGGAAAAGAAGAAGAATATGATCTGGATGCTGTAGCTTTTCTTCTCGACAGCAACGGAAAAGTGGCTGACCTCGGCAGAACTGCTTCTGTAGGCGGTAGAAACGTGGCCTTGTACGGAGGCGACGTAATTTATTTCAACTCCATGAGACATCCAAGCGGAAATATCTGGTTGACGGGTGATAACAGAACCGGTGCTGGAGATGGAGATGACGAGCAGATCATTGTTCAGTTAGACAAACTCGATCAGAAATATCAGAAAATATTATTTGTGGTCACTATTTATCAGGGAAGACAAAACAATCAGCATTTCGGGATGGTAGACAATGCCTTCATCAGAGCTGTTGATGCCCGTGGAAAGGAAATTACAAAATACAGTCTTTCCGGTGATGCCTCGATGAACGGAATGTGCTCTATGGTTTTTGCTGAAGCTTACAGACATAACGGCGACTGGAAATTCCGTGCGCTGGGTGAGCCCGGACAAACCGATAATTTCGTTGACCTATTAGCAAAATATGCTTACAAATAATTAAAAATGAGAAGATTACCCGTTTATTTATTATTAGACACTTCAGGTTCAATGACCGGAGAGCCGATTGAGGCTGTAAAAAATGGAGTTCAGATGATGCTGCATTCACTTCGTCAGAATCCGCAGGCTATTGAAACCGCTTACGTGAGCATCATTACGTTTGACAGTGAGGCAAAACAGATCGTTCCTCTTACCGATTTAGCTTCGTTTCAAATGGTCGACATCAAAGCTTCAGGCACAACATCACTTGGTGCAGCTTTAGCACTTTTAGCGGATAAGTTAACCACAGAAATTACCAAAACTACCCTTGAGCAGAAAGGCGACTGGAAACCAATGACTTTCGTTATGACAGACGGGATCCCGACAGATGACTGGCAAAGTGGATTTAGCAAATTAAAATCTGCAAATAAAGGGTTAATCGTAGGTTGTGCAGTAGGAAGCGGCGCTGACGATAAAATTTTAAAACAGATTACAGAATCTGTCATCAGACTTGATAATGCCGATTCTCAAAGCATCAGCAAGTTCTTTCAATGGGTAACAGATTCTATTTCTACCACCTCAACCAAAGTGGAAGAATCCGGAAAAGAAGTTACCGGTTTGGATCAGCTTCCTCCTCCACCGTCTGAGTTGGTAATCGTTGCATAATTATGAACAGACGATTATTAGCCTACTTTTTATTAGACACTTCCGGATCGATGAGAGGTGAGCCGATTGCTGCCCTGAATAATGGATTCAATGGTTTGGTAAGCATGCTCAGATCAGATCCGCAGGCTATGGATTCTTTGCACCTCAGCGTGATTACGTATGACCGTGAGGTGACCAATTTGATTCCGCTTGTTGATTTGGCCAGTTTTCATCCGGTAGAAATTACCTGTCCGGAAAGTGGACCTACACACACAGGGCAAGCGCTGGAAATGGTTTACAATCTCGTAAAAAAGGAAGTGATCAAAGGCTCAGCTGACAGAAAAGGCGATTGGAAACCCTTACTTTTTATTTTCACTGATGGTAAACCTTCAGATTTACAGAAATACAAAGAAATGACTCCTTTAATCAAAAGTTTAGATTTTGGAGTCATTGTAGGATGTGCGGCAGGTCCAAAAGCCGAAGTAAGTTTTCTTCAGGAACTGACAGACAACGTCGTGAAGCTTGATACGACAGATTCCAGCACGCTTACCAATTTCTTTCAATGGGTCAGTTCGTCCATCGAAATGGGAAGCAAAACGCAGGGAACCGGAGAAAGTATGACTTTACCGCCACCGCCAAGTGAATTGAATATTATTGTTTAAAACTAAAACATGAGAAGATTACCAATTTATTTCCTCATCGATGTTTCAGAATCGATGGTGGGAGAACCCATAGAGCAAGTTCAGGAAGGAATTGCCACCATCATCAAAGAATTAAAAACAGATCCTTACGCATTAGAAACGGTTTGGGTTTCCATTATTGGCTTTGCGGGGAAAAGTAAAGTCATCACGCCTTTGCAGGATGTCATCACTTTTTATCCTCCGAAAATTCCGATTGGCAGCGGAACTTCTTTGTCTAAAGGTTTGGAAGAACTGATGAATTCCGTAGACAGAGATGTTGTAAAAACTACTTACGAAAGAAAGGGCGATTGGAAACCTGTCATATTCTTATTCACCGACGGAATTCCAACTGATGATACTTCAAGAGCAATTGAAAGATGGAACGCCGATTACCGCACGAAATCTAATTTAATTATTGTTTCGATTGGCGACAATACCAACGTGAATCTTTTAGGTAAATTGTCTGAACAGGTTTTGATGTTCAACAATACCGACAGCAATTCCTATAAAGAGTTTTTCAAATGGGTAACGGCTTCTATCAGGGCAACCAGCGAAAATATCAACAACAATAATGCGGATGGAATCAATTTAAGTAAATCAAATCCTGAACTGCTTGAAAAGATAGATCTTAGCAAAAACTACTCTGTTCCCGATAATAATTTTGTGGTTTTGAATGGAAAATGTTCCACTAATGACAAACTGTATTTATTAAAATTTAAAAAATCGTTACAGGAATCTCGCGTTCCCGGTTTTGACACCAGATTTTATAAAATTGAAGGAGCCTACAAAATTGATGAAAATTCGTACAGAGAATATTCTGAAGGCGGTTCCAACAACAACAAAATTTCCAGCGAAGAACTTTACGGAAATCCGAGCTGCCCATCTTGTGGAAACAGTTTTGCTTTGGCAACCTGCGTTTGTGGGGGAATTCACTGCATCGAAGGCGACGGCGTCGCAAAATGCCCATGGTGCGGAAATGCCGGTCAATACGGTGCTGCAGAAGGTGGGTTTGACATCAACAGAACTTTAGGTTAACATGAAAAGTTTATTGCAGGACGTCTTAAAAGAAAATCAAATTGACAGCAGCAAAATAGTGGATATTACTGTTGAAAAGCTTACCGATAATGCCAAAATCTACGAATTATCGAAAACCATCAAAGACCTGAAGTCACAAATATTACAAATTTTCACGATGCACAGAGACAGAGAAGAATTTAGAGAAAGTTACATCACGATTCCGAATGCCAATGTAAAAAAGGAATATAATTTCACATTTGATCTTTCAAAACACCCTTCGATTGTCATTAAAGAAATTAAAAATCTTGATGGCGTAGGATTGCAGTTTGATGCAGAGAAAAGTTGTATTCATGGTATTCCAACCAATGCCAATACGATAGAAATTCAGATTGTTTTCTTCAATAAAAATGATGAAAATTTGCAGGAAGACATTAAAACGATTCCGTTTATTGTAAATGCAGATCCGAAAGATTTATGGCTCAACAAACCGAGTCCGAAAGACAGCAGATTTCCGAAAGAAGATCAGGCGACTTTCAAATCTGCATTTTTAGACAAAAAAATTGTGGTGGCTTCTAAAAGAGGGAGATCTCATGCTCACGAGGGAACTTTCAGAGATGATGATTTTCTGGTTAAAGATTTACCCGATGACTGGGCAATTGTTGCAGTGGCAGATGGCGCTGGCTCAGCAAGATTTGCGCGTGCGGGATCTCAGTTTGCCACAGATTTTATTGTGAAAAGTTTTGACGATGAATCTCTTTTAAATAAATTATCAGATGCTGTGACTGTTTATTTTTCTAAAGAAACCAAGGAAAATTTAAATGATGAAACTGAAATAATCAACGAAGATTCAGATAATTATGAAAATTCTTTAAGTTCAAATCCTGCAGGCGATGAAAAAATAAAAAACAAAAGTTTCATCATCAATTCTCTCTATCAAAACGTAAAAAACCTTCACAACGGGCTTTCTCAATTGGCAACTGAAGAGGGTGCATCATTAAAAGATTTTCATACTACCTTGATTTTTACTTTGGTGAAAAAGTTTGATTTTGGATATGTGATTTTAAGTTTTGGCGTTGGTGACTGCCCTATCAATGTTTTAGATAAGGAAAATTCAGAGGTAAAACTTCTCAACTTTCTGGATGTTGGAGAAAGCAGTGGCGCTACACGATTTATTACCATGCAGGAAATTTTTGGCAAACCTGAAATCATGGTTGAACGGTTTAAAATCAACTGTTTTGAAGATTTTTCAAAATTATTTCTGATGACAGACGGTATATACGATCCGAAATTTGTCGTGGAAAGCAAACTGGAAAATCTGGAAACCTGGAAGAACTTTTTAAGAGATTTAAATGGTGAAAATAACGACCAAACAAAAGTTGATTTCGATGAAGATTCAAACATTGAAGAACAATTGTCCGCGTGGATGGATTTTTGGAGCAAAGGCAATCATGACGACAGAACTTTGGCCGTAATTTATTAAGAATATGAGTGTAGTAAAGGTAAAATCAATCATAGATTCCACAAAAACATACGAGTATGTGGATGATGGAAATCCGAAAAAAGGCGGTGTAAAAGATGTTTATTTTTCGCCTGACAGAAAATATGTTGTGGCATTTTTCCGCGATCCGCTTGACTTTAATCAGAAAGACAGAATTAAAAGAATTGTTTCACTTTACCTCGAAAATATTAAAAAAGGAAACAGTGCAGATTATTTTTTAGATGAAATTTTCAGATGGCCCTACGATGCGGTGGAGCTTAATGGTAAAACCGGCGTGATTGTTCCCATCTACAATTCCAAATTTTTCTTTAAAAAAGGATACAAATCCAATGAACTCATCAAAGGTGGCGAAAAAGTCGGCAAATGGTTTACTACGCCTTCTTTCAGAGACAATCAATATCCTTTGTCATTAGATAAAACTGAACTTGGCGATTGGTTGAGTTACTTCCAGATTGCCATCAACATTTCAAGAGGCGTCAAAAAAATGCACCAGATGGGTCTGGCGCATTCGGATTTATCTTACAACAACGTTTTGGTAGATCCCGTCACAAAATCTGCTGCAATCATTGATATCGACGGATTGGTTGTACCCGGATTATTTCCACCTGAAGTGATTGGTACTGCCGATTTTATCGCTCCTGAAGTTTTAAAAACAAAACATTTAAAATTACAGGATCCCGGCAGAATTTTGCCTAACCAAAAAACAGATTTGCATGCTTTAGCCATCCTTATTTACATGTATCTGTTGAGAAGACATCCCCTGCGTGGCGGAAAAATCTGGGATTTGGAATCTGAAAAAGACGAAGTTTTATCAATGGGCGAAAATGCCATGTTTGTGGAACATCCTACAGATGACACCAACCGCGTGAAAGCAGATCATTTAAAAGTCTGGAATAAGTTTTGGGGTGATCCGTCTAAAATTCCGTACACGGTTACCGGTCCGTACCTGAGCGAATTATTTAGAAAAGCCTTTATTGACGGACTTCACAATCCTATACTTCGCCCAATTGCCAACGAATGGGAAACGGCTTTATTGAAAACTGTAGATTTAATACAGCCATGCAGCAATCCAAATTGTGACGAAAAATGGTATGTTTTTGATAACACTTCCAAACCGAAATGCCCATTCTGTGGAACACCTCACAAGGGAACTTTACCCGTTGTAGATTTATATTATAAATTCAAAGACAACGTTTGGAAACCTGAAAATCACAGATTAATGGTGTATCACAATCAGTATCTTTTCAAATGGCATGTTTCTAAAAAAGTAATCCGCAATGAAAGTTTAACGGCAATCGACAAAAAACCAGTCGGATATTTTACCTTTTACCAAAACAAATGGGTGCTTGTAAACCAAAGTCTGACAGCATTGAAAGACATTACAGAAGACAAAATGATTCCAATAAATTCTATGGTTGAGCTCACAGATGGTAAAAAAATTATGCTTTCAGATGAGGAAGGAGGTCGGTTAATGTACATCACTCTGACGAATAAATAATATTAAAATCAAATCCAGCAATTGACATCTTTGAATGTATTTTAAAATAGTGTTTATCTTAATGGAAATCATTAAATATTTTGGTTCTAAAGACTCTTTATCATAAAATAAAATCAACTTAAAAATCTATTATTTTTAAAAACATCCATTTAATTTTATCTTTTGTGAAAATAACTTTAAAAAAAACATCTAAAATATGGTATCCCGTAAAAATATTTCATATAATTGAATTAATTTTCAGCACCAATATTTTTTGATGATAAAATGACCTCTAATAATATGTAAATAATTAATTTACAATTAAAATTTATAGATTTATTTTTATCTATTTTTGAAGACCTTAAAACACCAATATTAATATTTGTAACTAAAATAACGAATAATATTATCAGATTGAAAGAATATCTATAAATTGATTTGATAACCCTGATAACCAAGACTCTATGACTTCACTTTTATTAAAAAATGAAACACTCGACCTGTTTCATCATTTCGAGACCCCACTTGAAAATTTTTCAGTAGCTGTAGACTGGGCTTCTATTAATACATTTGGACGCAATCTTTTAGGATTCAAAACAAAAAAAATTACAGACCGTATTGATCTTGGTCTCAGTTGTATCATGTTTAACGGCCAAAATCAGATGACAGATTTGGTTTGTTCATCAAAGTTTAACAGCTGGCTTATTAAAAATAATTTTCCTCTTGGGAAAAGTGTATCCAAAGATAAAGCATTCAAGCACTTTGATTATGAGTCTACGATGGACAGTCTCTATAAACAAGTGATGTCGGTAGATTTGAAAAAAATAAGCAGTGAGATTGATTATGTTTATTTCTATCTCTGCTTTGATCTCAGAAAAAACAAATCACCCAATTTCTCAGCAGTAGATTCATTAAAACTGATATCTCTTCGGGATACTTCACCAAACAGTATTATCTCTGAATACGACATTACGACACATAATTCCAGCAAAGAAAATGAAGGTATTCTGGTATTGGCTAAACTTTACCGTGAAAATGGAAGCTGGAAATTTACCACAAAAGGAAAAACGATTACTGAAAGTGCTTTCGTTAGGTTTACAAAAGGGATACAGTAAAAATGTAAAGGAAATTTGTGAAAATCTAATTTGAAATCTTTCATTTTCTAAAACTCAATGTCGTTTCTTTAAGATAAAAATATCTTTTAATTTAATCAAAAAGCAATTACCAATCTTAAATTACAAAAAAAAAGATTGAAGAAATTGATTTTGGTGCGTAAAAATTATCTCTGAGAAAAATTCTAAAAAAAATTTCAAGAAAAACAACCATTTTACGGAAATCCATAAAACACTGTCGAAAAGTGTTCATACTTTCGCAAAAAGAATCAGAAATGATTTCTGAAAACACATCCCATATATTTTAGGTAAAACACAGATGAAAAAAAATTCCGGCTCAATGGGCCGGAATTTTTATGTTTTGTAATAATGAAAAAATAGTTTTTGTTTCTTTTGCGCTGGTTTTAAATCTTAATCAAACGACAGTCAAAAGATCTGATGTTTAGAGTAAAGATTAATAAATTTATCCAATAAAAATATGACTGTTATCAAAATCCAAATCAGTAATTTTATTAAAATTCTTTTCTATTCTATTTTTCAACTCTGCATTAACATAAATACTTCCCATAAAACAGAATATCCTTAAACCTTCAAACTCCTTTGCAGGCCTGGTAAAATCCTCGAAATTTAAATCATTGTATAATTCCAAAGCAGAATAGTCATGCCACGTTTCGCCAGTAGCTCTTCTATGTACTTTGGTTGGGAAAAGTTTAATTTGCTCAGGTACGTATTTTTCTAAAACTTCCCCCAAACTATTATCTATTAAAAAATTATCAAGAATAACTCCAAAAACACCATTTTCCCTTACCCAAAAATCTTTTTCACCGGAAAATTGTATCAGGCTCACTTCTTTTACATAATCATCAGATTTAAATTTATTGATGACTCTAAATAAACAGGTTCCAGACATTCTGTGAAAAATTTATCCTAAAAACTCTTCCAAAGAAACAGTTTTCTGCTCCCCCGCTTCAAGATTTTTAAAGGTCACCTTTCCATTTTTTATTTCTTCCTCGCCCAGGAAAACAAGATTTTTAATTCCTTTTTTCTCAGCATAAGTAAACTGTTTGTTGATTTTTGCACTTTCAGGATACAATTCCGCAGAAATTCCTCTTTCCCTTAACTGAATAATGAGTTTAACAGCTTCGATTGTTTCATCGCCACCAAAATTGGCGAACAGATATTCAACATTTGAAGTTGCGTCTTCCGGGAAAAGATTAAGCTCTTCCATCACCAGATAAATTCGGTCTAAACCAAAAGAAATCCCGATTCCTGGAACGTTTTTCACACCAAAAACTTCGGTCAGATTATCATATCTTCCACCACCACCGATAGAACCCATTTGAGCTTCGTCAGCTTTTACCTCGAAAATTGCTCCGGTATAATAATCTAAACCACGCGCCAAAGTAATATCAAATACTAAATTCTGAATATCAACACCCAAATTTAAAGATTGAGTAATGACAAATTCCAATTCCTCAACACCTTTCAACCCGATTTCGTTTCCAACAAATTTTTCTTTTAACTGAAGAAGATTTTCCAAAGGATTATCTGACTGAGTAAAAAGAAAATCTAATTTATCAATCGATTCCTGATAAATATTTCTTTCTAAAAGTTCCTTCACTACCCCATCTTTCCCAATTTTATCGAGTTTATCTAAAGCAACTGTGAAATCAATCAACTTATCTGTAATTCCGGCATATTCTGCCAAACCTGAAAGAATTTTTCTGTTGTTGATGTGAATTGTAACCGAAACTTTTAGTTCTGCAAACGATTTCAAATACAGCTGCACCAAATCAACTTCCTGCCAAAGACTTTCGCTTCCCACCACATCGGCGTCGCACTGATAAAACTCTCTGAATCTTCCTTTCTGAGGACGGTCTGCTCTCCAAACTGGTTGAATCTGATAGCGTTTGTAAGGAAATGTAAGTTTCCCGTGGTTCATGGCAACAAATCTTGCGAAAGGAACCGTTAAATCGTAACGAAGGGCTTTATCTGTAAGGCTTTCAGCACTAAAAGGTTTATCTAAAGCTTTCTGAAAATCATTCATCATCTGAGTTTTTTTCTCACCTTTAGCTTCGTTGATACTTGAATTTAAAATCTTAAAAATCAAACGGTCACCTTCTTCCCCATATTTCCCCGTCAAAGTTGAAAGATTCTCGAAACTTGGAGTTTCCAAAGGCTGAAAACCAAAAAGTTCAAAATTTTTCTGCAATATATTAATGATGTATTTTCTTCTTGAAACTTCCAGTGAGGTAAAATCTCTCGTTCCTTTTGCTAAGCTTGGCTTCATTATTATGAATGATAATTGATGGTTGATAAATGATATTCTCTGCAAAAATAAGCAATTGAAAGGACTTTTAAATCAATAAAAAGCCACAGAAAATTTCCGTGGCTCTATGAAAATTTATTTTCATCATTTTGTTTTCATAATCACACGCTTTCCAGAATTTCTATAATTTCTTCGCCATAATTTTCTATTTTATGCTTTCCGAAACCTTTGATATCGAGAAGTTCCTGTTTTTTTGAAGGTTTATACTTGGCAACAGAAGTCAGTTCTTTGTTGGTCGCAATAAAATACGTTGGAAGATTCTGTTCTCTGGCTTTTTCTGACCTCCACATTTTCAGCGCTTCAAAAATTTTTATTTCGCTGTCTGTTAAAACATCATCTTCGGCAGAATATTTCTGAGATTTTGTTTCTTTTACAAAATTGGCAGTTTCAGGAAACTTTCTGTAATAAAGAATTACAGACCACGACTGATCTTCTGTTACGAAAGCCGTTTCAAACTTTACAACCTCATTCTCCACAAGAAAATGATCTACTTTCTGCTGATCGCCCATTAGAAATTCTTCAGCAATTCTCACTTTAAAAACTTTAATATGCATGGCTGATATTTTTAAGATTTAACCTTGTCTGTTACCTAAAAGTACCAGTTCATCAACTCGTATTTCTGTGATGAATCTTTTATTCCCGTCTTTATCGTCATACGATTTGTACACAATTTTTCCCTCCACAGAAATCTCTTTTCCTTTTTGTACATATTTCTCCATAATGTCTGCCAGTTTTCCGTTGGCAACAAGATTGTGCCATTGCGTTTCTTCTACTTTTTCACCTTTTGCGTTGGTGTAATAATCGTTGGTTGCCAAAGATACTTTTGCAATTTTACCTTTTTCGAAGTTTACGATTTCAACTTCTTTTCCTGTGTAACCGATTAATGTTACGCGATTTCTTAGTGACATAATTTTGTATTTTATTTGATTAATTATTCAGATAAGAGACGTTCACTTTATTTTCTCAAATCTCTGTTGCAAAGATTCATCAGGTTTGGAAATTTATTCGGTTGTAAACTATTTAAATTCGTTTGTAGTCGTTTGAAAATGTTTTTATTATTGAAAATCAAATAATTAATAAATATAATATTTTTTTGATTCTATTTCGGTATTGCGTAAATTTGGATGTTGTGCGCAATTTTATGAAAACACTATTCCAAATCATTATTTTACTTTTATTTACACAATCTTGTCAATCACAAGAACAAGATTTTAATGTGAAATATGAAAATTTTGAAATAAATATTCCAGGAAGTCCTGGACCTTGGCTAAAACATAACGGAAAATTCTATTGTTATTTTACTACTGATAATGATAAATTTAGTTCTGGCTCAACACATCATTTTTATATTCTTGACAAAAATGGCAAAACAGAGTCAAAAATTACTGTTCCCGAAAAATTACAGACATTTTATTATGATTTGTATGTGAAAAATGACACAATTTTTACAACTGAATACTACGACCAAAATACTTTCTACTTAGAAAATAACAAATGGATTGAAACTAAAAAAGCAATTGATTTGTTTTATGAAGACGATAATTACAATGTTTATTCTTTAGATTTTGGAGAATGGGGAGGAGTAATTTGGTTTAATGATAAAAAGACTAATAAACAGTACGAATTTGCAGGTTCAAGCCCAATTATCAATAAGTTACAGGATGTTTATTTCGTAACATTAGGAAATAAAATTCTTAAAATTGCTAATCCTCAAAAAATGGAATTAAGCAAAGAACCTTATGATTATAAAAAAGCAGTTTTAACAGAAAATTATTTTCGGCAAGGAAGTAATTCTTTGAAAGGTGCTGAAATTATTTATGAATACAAAAATGACTATTATTTCAACCCAAAATTTTCATTTGCAACTTCATTTATTTCAAATGACAAATTATATCATATTTACAAAGACAGTATTTCGACAAAAATTGGAATAATTGATGATAAAATATTAACTAAAGTATATGATTTACAAACTGATATGATTTCTTATCATTGGAGTTACGATTGGAGAAATCAAATTCAAAAAAACAAATACCAAACAATTCAGTTTTCAACAAAAAAGGAAAATGAATATGGTATTTTAGAAATAAACGAGAATGATATTTTGGTAACAACTTTTAGAAATACATTTAAGGAAAGTGTACTAGGAGAAGCAAAAATGAAACAATGGTTTGAAAATAATTTTGACTATTATTTCTCAAATTTTGATAAATTATTTCTTAAAGACATTGATTCTATTGAACAAAAAGAAAATGCGACAGACATCACGCAAAATCGTAAAATTTCTCATTATCTACTGGACGGAAAAGAGATAGAAACTCCAAGAATTTATAGGAAGATAGAAAATTCGAAGGTAAAATTAAATACATCATATTATTATACTACAAAAGAAAAATCGGTTGAATTGATTGAGTTCGAATGGGGGAAAAATAAATTAAGATTTGAAAATATTGTGGATGCAATTGAAGATTCAATGAAAGAAGACAAATCCGATTTTTTATATAAATCAAAATTTAATTGGATTTCAAATTATTTGACAAATAAATTAGGAAAACCATTTAATGACAAACAAAGTAATAAAAATGGAATTCAAGAATGGAAAAATGAAAACAAAGTAATAAAGTTAGTTTTTAATGAAAACCTTGTTGAATTAACAATGTACAAGAAATAAAAAAACTGCGTACAACAAGGGTTTTGCAATAGTGGGGCGAATCTGCAAAGTTCAACAGCGGTTCTTCGGTTCAACTTTTGTAAAAATTGAAAATTTGTGCTTCGATTACCCTACTATCTCAAAGCCCCAAACCGTTAGCTGCAATATTTAAAAAAGCTGTACCCTTAAAAAAACACAAATTAAGATGAATGAAATTCGCAATAAAAATTCTTATGAAACTTTAATTTATGATTTTACCAGGGAAGTTTATGTTATCTGTCCAAATTGCGATAAAAAAGCAACGGTAAAATCTGAAAAATTTTATGATGAAAATGTTAAATTGGTTTGTACAAATTGTGGGTTCAATAAAACTCCTGAAAAAGAATATATTGGACATTCAAACAAAAAAAATCCAAATAATTTAATCAAAAATATAGTTGCAATTGGAGGAGGAATTGACCCATATTTTCATTTACCATTATGGTTATCAACAAACGTTGGAGAAAATTTATTTTGGGCTTATAATTATGAACATTTAAACTTTATTAAAGGCTTTGTTTCTGCTAAATTGAGAGAAAGAAATATTGAAAATATGAGCAATAAAAGCATAGGAAGCAGATTGCCAAAATGGATTTCATCACATAAAAACAGAGAAATAATCCTAAAAACCATCGAAAGACTTGAAAAAAAATAATACTTCTGCTAACATGTCTTGCCAATAGGAAACTTATAAATTTACGTTCTGAGCTTTGATAGAAATTTGTATTTTAGTTAAAAAATCGTCTTCGATCTATCCACCTTTTTCAAGCCTCAAAACACTTTATACAATAAATCTCCAACATTTAAACCTATGAAATCAATCTTTATATTTTTTCTGCTATTGGTTTTAACTCTAAATTTTGGATGTAAGCAGACAGATACTAATCCAGTAAAGGTCAAACTTAATCTTAAAAAGGAATATACTAAATCCTTGAGTAAAAATGATCCCTGGGTAAGAGATCAAATAGGACAACAAGGTCTAAATGTTTATACAGACTCTGTAGCTGTACATTATTACGACATAACAGTCGAAATTGAAAATACCGGACAAAGAGATATATACGTATGGTTGATGACTTGTTCATGGCATCACAACTTTCAGATTAACAATAACTATATTTATTTTTATACTCGGGGATGTGACAGCAATGTTCCATTTCGTGAAAAAATTACACCAAAATCAAAAATAACATTGACTGGAACAGTTCGAAAAAATTTAAAATTTAATTATCCGGATGAAAACAGTATTTATGGTAAACAAGTAGAGCTTACTAAAGTGGGTTTAGTAACCATAGATGATATTTACAAAACTAACGATGAAGTGGTAGACTATTCACTCAACATGGAAGATAAAAGTAAGCACAAAGTAATTTGGAGTAATGGAATTAAACTGTTGAGTGAAAAAGATCAGTATCAGGAAGAATTTGACTAAAATAATTCTCGCATTCAACAAGTTTTTGATAAAATTGAGTCTGAATGGTTTGCTATGTTGCAAAATCGCAAAGCCACAAAATTTTAGTAGTAGAATTAAAGAGTGGGCAGAAATCTAAACAAGTATTAAAAAAACATTTATATATTTTTTACTAATTAACCTGAGTTCGGGATAAAAACAGAAATGTACTTTGTAAAAAATAGCAATAATTCATATTTAAATTTCTTTTATTCAAATATCTAGATGATTTATTGCTTTGAATTCGAAGCAAATCACAAAAATTCCCTCCTAAAATTCGCATGCTGCGTCGCCGTAAAATAGTCACAAAAAACCTGATAAATTTCAGAATCTGTATGCGTTGCCCTAACTCCCAACTGAAAATAAATTTCCAATATCTGATGCGATAATTTCTCTAAATGGTTTTCGCAAAATTGATGAATTTCAGATTGCTTTTTGGAGAAAATCTCCTGTGTTGATTCTAAGTTTTTTTCAACCTCATTGCAAAAATCTAAAACTTGTTTCAATATATCTTCCACTAATTTATCGAAAGAATTTAAGTCAATATTCGGTCTGATCAAAATGGATTCCTCAGAAAAATGCGCCGCCATTCCAAGATAATTGACCAGTAAAGTCAAATCTGCAAAAATCCTGAACGGAATCTGATCTAAAACATCATCCGTGAAAAATTCATCATAAACAAAACTGTAATCTTCCGAAACGTTTACATTTTCAACTTTGAATGAATACGTTCCCGTAGCTTTCATTCCCATCGATTTCCAGTTGGGAATAATTTCCACATCATCTTTAGAAATAACAAACGAACGAATGATTTCACAACCATTTTGATCCAACAAAGGATTTCCGTTTTCAGTCAGTTTTGCATTCAAAGAAAAATGACTCAAATGTGGTGCTCCGGTTGCAAAATGCCAAAGTCCGTTAATGATAAATGTTCCGTCGCTTTGCTTTTCGGCAGTTCCGCCAATCATTCCACTTCCTCCGAAACAGGTTTTGGGGTTTGAAAAAAGTTCTTTTGCAATGTGTGGTTTTAAATTTCTCGAGAAAAAATTAGCTCCCGAACATAAGGTCAACATCCAACCCAAACTTCCGTCTATTTTAGACCAATCAAAAAGAATTTGCAAACCTTGATTTAAACGCAATCCGAGTCCGCCATAGATTTTGGGAACCCAGATTTGAAGAAGTCTTTCATGATGAATCTGATCAATAACTTCGGCTGGAACTTCTGAATTTCCGAGCATTGCTTCTCTTATCTGTTTAGCCGACAACATTAACTTTAGTTTTAATAATTTTCCTCCATTCTAAATAACCAAAAATGGCAACGGTGAACAGAAAAGCCGTTAAACCTGCATACAAAAACAATCCTTTGTGAATCAATAAAGGGATTGCTATAATGTTGCTCATGTTCAGTAAAATCCAGTTTTCGATTTTTCGGCGAGCCATCAACCACATTCCTGCCCAGGCAAATGCACTGACTAATGAATCTAAAACAGGAACATCTGAATCTGTAAAATGAGTTAGGAAATACCAAAACAAACTGAAAGTGGCAACCACAATTCCCACAGTAATCAGTTTTTCCTGATTTGTAGTTTCTGAAATCTCAGTTTCTTTGTGTTTTTTACCGAATTTCCAATACAGCCACCCATAAATGCTCATCACGAGATAGTAGAGATTGAGCGTAAATTCTGCATAAAGTTTGGCAAAAAACATCACATAAAGTGAAAGTGAAATTCCGGCAATCCCGAAAAGATAATTGTTTGAATTGTTTTTTTTCGCCAATAAAACCTGGCAAACCGAAAAACAGACACCCAGCCATTCCTGCCAAGTGGTTTGTTGTAAAATTTCCTGCATCAAATTAACTTATATAAATTAAATGATGAGATGATAAATCAAAAAAATCCCTACGTCGGCATTATCCGAATCAGGTGTGGAAAAATTTCCCGGGTATCATCTCAGCCGCAATCGTGCAGCACCCCATTGATTGGGCAAATGTGAGATTTTTTTTTGGAAATAAAAAATTTTAAATTTTGATTGTCCAAAATATTTTTAACGCAACGGACACTAAGATTCTTTTATGTTTGAGAATATTTTCCGTTCGCTAAGGCGTTTCACTCAGCTATGAAGACAATATGTCATTGCTGAACGAAGTGCCTTTGCGGAAAATGTTTTCAATTCATTTAAATTAACTTTGCGCTCATTGCGTTAAAAACTTTATCCCTCTTTTATTTTTCTTCACTAGCCGTTTACAAACGGATAATTTTTGTATCTTTCAGTTTCCAATAAAATTCCTGTGAAGAAGACGCTCAAAAGAACCTACCGTGTATCAAAATATGTAATCTATAAAGAAACACTTGTTGATTACAAAGAGCATTTCTGGTCATTTCTCGGTGCGTTTTTCGGAATTGGAATTATCGCTTTTCTACAGTCAAAATATTTATTTGAGCAGGAAAATATCTTTCTTATTGGCTCTTTTGGAGCTTCTTCTGTTTTAATTTACGGTGCGATTCAAAGTCCGCTGGCCCAACCCAGAAATTTGATTGGAGGTCATGTGATTTCTGCGATTATCGGTGTTGCAGTTTTTAAAATAGTTCCAGATATAATCTGGATTTCCGCACCTTTGGCGGTTGCGCTTTCAATTGTAGCGATGCAATATACCAAAACGCTTCATCCACCGGGCGGAGCAACAGCTTTGATTGCAGTGAGCTCAACGGGTAAAATTCCTGAGCTTGGATTTTGGTACGTTCTTTCACCTGTACTTTCGGGCTGTCTTATTTTGCTTTTTGTTGCATTAGTTTTTAATAATTTAACTAAAAACAGAAACTATCCGAACAGCAAAAAATGGAAGAGACTTTTAGATAAAAAACACAAACACACATTGAAAAATTAATTATCATGGAATGTATAGAATGCGGCGAAAAAATCATCGGCAGATCCGACAAAAAATTCTGTAATGATGCCTGTAGAAACGCTTTTAACAATAAACAGAATAAAGATTCAAGCAATCTGATGCGGAATGTGAACAATAAACTCCGCAGAAATTACAGGATTCTGAGCGAAATTAACATCGAAGGCAAAACGAAAATCGCCAAAGCAAAACTCGATGGCTTGGGATTTGATTTCAATTATTTTACAAATCTGAAGGTTTATAAAAACGGTTCAGAATACAAATTTATTTACGATCACGGTTACAAAATGCTGGAAGAAGATTTTGTTCTGATTGTAAAAAACTCTTGATTAAATGAAAGAAACAGTCCTCATCACCGGAGCCGGCGGAAGCATTGCCCGAAAACTCGCTGAAAGATTGCAATCAGATTTTGAAATCCGTTTTCTTACCCGAAAAAAGAAAAATCCAAATGATTTTGAATGGGATTTGAAAAACAAAACCATTGACGAAAAAGCTTTGGATAATGTTTCGCACATCATTCATCTTGCGGGAGCCAATATCGCCGAAAAAAGATGGACTCCCGAAAGAAAACAGGAAATCATACAGAGCCGGACAGATTCTGCACAACTGCTTTTAAACGCTTTACAAAGGAAAAATATCATATTAAAATCTTTTATTTCAGCTTCGGGAATCAACTATTACGGAACGGAAACTACAGAACATATTTTTAATGAAAACGATTCTGCCGGAAATGATTTTTTGAGTAAAGTTGTGGTTTTATGGGAAAAATCAGCCGATCAGTTTAAAGAAAATAATGTTGCTGAAAGAGTTGTAAAAGTAAGAACTGCAGTTGTATTGACCGAAAACGAAGGCGCACTCCCGAAAATGTCAACACCAATAAAAATGGGCATAGGATCACCCATCGGAACGGGAAAACAATACATGCCGTGGATTCACATTGATGATATTTGCAGAATTTATGAGTTTGCCTTAAAAAATAAATCTGTTGAAGGGGCTTTCAACGCAGTAGCTCCGGAGCACGCAACGAATCAGTATTTCACGAAAAAAATTGCGGAAGTTTTAAAAAAACCTTTATTTATGCCCAATGTTCCAGCCTTTGTTTTAAAACTTTTGTTTGGCGAACTTTCGGTTGCACTTTTGGAAGGTTCACGGGCGTCTTCAGAAAAGATACAAAAATCCGGATTTGAATTTAAATTTCCGGATCTGGAAAATGCATTGAGAAATTTGTTTAAAAATAAGAAGCTTTAAAATAAAAATGCTACAACCTACAATAAACATTGAAAAAACAGAAATTTTATCTGATAATTGGTACACTTTGAAAAAAGTAACTTTCAACATCAAAAAAGAAAACGGACAAACCGAAACACACAGTCGTGAAGCCTATGACAGAGGCAACGGAGCCGTCATTTTGCTGTATAATATCAATTCTAAAAATGTAATTTTAACGAGACAATTCCGTCTTCCCACTTACATCAACGGTAACTCAACAGGAATGCTGATTGAAGCATGTGCCGGACTTTTGGACAACGATAATCCTGAAGACTGCATAAAAAGAGAGACAGAGGAAGAAACCGGATATAAAATTTCTAAAGTTGAAAAAATATTTGAAGCCTACATGTCGCCAGGATCTGTGACGGAAATTCTGCATTTTTTTATCGCCGAATATGCTGATGACATGAAAATAAACGATGGTGGCGGACTTGAAGAAGAGGGCGAAAACATTGAAGTTCTGGAAATTAATATTGAAAAATCTCTTGAAATGATTGATTCAGGAGAGATAAAAGATGCAAAGACAATTATGCTGCTTCAGCATTTGCGTCTTAAAAATTTAATTTAAATTTATTAAAATCACCCATTATGAAAATTCGTTTTTTGATGATATTTTGTTTAAGTTTTTCGGCGATGGTATTTGCTCAGAAGAGTCAAACCTTAAGCCCTAAGGACAAAAAAATCATCGAATATTTTGAGAAAAATTATAAAAAGCAAAACTTAAAAAAATTTGGCGGAACTATTACGGTTAACAATAATTCTGTGAGTTTTGATAAGAAAACGGTAACCTTTGATCCTACTGAAAAAAATATTCAAATCATTCTGAAAAACGGTTTGATTTATCCACAACTCATCTCAGATTATCAGGCAGAAAAATACAAAGAAGAAACTACAGACCGCACCCAGAAGCGTTTTATGAAAATCCAGAAAGACTGGAAAGCCGCTTTTGATATTAAAAGTTTAAAGTTGAGCCAGCTTCAGGAATTAACTTATTTTAAAGGTAATGAGCGTGTAAAAAGATTTAAAGTCATTTCAAAAAACAGCAATCTTCCCAATTCTGTTACCTATTTTTTTGAACTTACCAATGATAAAGCCACCGCCCAAACAAGTCTGGAAGATTTTGTGAATGGTGCAAAACTGACGTTTTTTGAGCAGGAGTGGTACGAGTAAAATGATTTAGTAAAAGAAAATTTATAATGGCACGGAATAGTGAATGAATAATCTAAAAATACAGAGGGAAAATTTAGATGGAAAAGGAAATATTGTCGGAGCAATCATGCTTGGTAGTCTTTCTGGTATTGCCATATCCATGTCAATTATTGAATGGCAATCCGGAATTCCGGCTGTGATTTTCGCCGCTTTATTTTTCGTTTTAAATAAATTATTTTTCAAAAAATTTATACTAAACATCATTACCACATTAATATTCATTGTTTTAACAAGTTTTATATTTGATTTTTCTACAATGATGTGTATAGCAAACTGTTTACTCTTATCATGTGTATATTTTTTTATTTGGTTAATAAAGAAACTTAGGGTAAAAAAAAACGATGACATTTTTGAAATCAATTCACACTTTATTAAATGTATTTCGACGAAATCTTCCGATTACAAAGGGTATGCATTGAACCCTTCAGCTTATTTAAAAACCTTTCCACTGAAGCAAATAAAATCTGTTACGATAAAGAAGAAATTTCTGCAATTTACTTTTGAAAATGAAACAATTACTCCTCGGGAACTCACCCATCAGGAAGTTTTAGATATTTATGAATTTGTACGTAAAAAATTTCCTCAATTAAGTGCATAACTGAATGAAGAAAATACTGCTTATCTTTTTGGTTTCTTTAAATCTGATACATTGTAAAAAAGAAACACAGGAACAGATAACAACTCACGTTAAATTTGAAAAGAAAACTACGGAAAATCATACATCAAATGAAGACATTCAATATTTTGAGTTTAAACCAGATTCTATATCGAATGTAAATCTCAAAGGATTTGATGTGATTAGTTCATTTTCCTATCAAGGAAATAAATTTGTTACGGGATATTTTACACCTGTAGACGGAAAAATCGTCAATCCAGATTCGGAAACTGATTACGGACAACGGCTATTGGTTTTGAATAACAAAAATGAAATTATATTTAAAGGTCGAGGTTCCGGCGACACCTATTTATATCAGCCAAAATTTTACAAGAACAATTCGAACAATAAGGTCTTAATCATTTGTCAAATGGCTTTTGAATATTTCTTCGGCGGCGAAGCTTTTTTACTCAAAAACAATAAAATTCAGTACATCGGAAATTTAGATATTGAATCGGATGATATGGATAAATCTTTAACTGATATTATTAATATCGAAGAAGCAAGCAGTGACATTATCTTTAGTTTTAAATCTGATTCTTTATTATTAAAACCTGGAAGCGAAGATATTATGATACCCAACAACAACGTAAGATATATATACAAAAACTCTCGACTTACTTTGAAAAGATAATGCTATGTAAAAAGTCGCCATTCTCTATCAAATAAAAGCTTCACATTAAATACTCAAACCATGCGTATTCTTCACCTCCGCCATCACAAAAGTGCTGTGCGTACTGCCGATAGAATCTACGCTTCCCAATTTATTGAAAACAAAATCCTGATAATGTTTCATATCTCTTACCTGAACTTTTAAGAGAAAATCAAAATCGCCGGAAATATTATAGCATTCAGCAACTTCATCGATATTCAGAATATCTTCTACAAAGCGGTTTCCCACCGAACGGTCATGAATTTTCAGTTTGATTTGACAAAAAACGGTGAAACCCCGATTCAGTTTTTCGGCTTCCAAAACTGCAGAATAATGTTTGATATAACCTTCATTTTCCAGTCTTTTTACACGTTCAAAAACAGGTGATGTTGAAAGATTAATTTCAGCAGCGAGTTCTTTCACGGTCAGCTTTGCATTCTTTTGAAGGATTCTCAAGAGCTGCACATCCTTTTCATCTAGCTTTTCCACAGGATAATTTTCTTTTTCAAGGTTTAAAATTCAAATTTAAAGTAATTTATTCTGAAAATATATATTAATAAAGCTTTATTTCCTTTATTTAAACCATTTACCAAAACAAAACACTTCAATAACTACTTTTACAGAACAATTAATCTTTAAAATAAATTTTTAAAAAGGAAAGGGTTTTACGTAAAGTAAATGAAAAGGGAATCGTGTGAAAATCACGAGCTGTCGCGCAACTGTAAATAATATCCCAAAAATTTTTATTGAAAACATATCCACTGTGAAAATGGGAAGGATGATAAAAATTGTTACAAGCCAGGAGACCTGCCTCTTCTGGAAAAAACAGATTTTAAAGATATTTTTTAATCCAAAATCTTTAATTAAAATTAAAAAAATGAAGACACACCTTCTCGGCTACCCGCGTATTGGAGCCAAAAGAGAGCTTAAAAAAGCCAACGAACAGTATTGGGCGGGCAAAATCACATCAGAAGAATTATTAGAAGTCGGAAAAACCATCAGAGAAAACAACTGGAAACTGCAGAAGGAAGCGGGAATTGACCTTATTCCGTGCAACGATTTTTCGTATTATGATCAGGTTTTGGATATGACGTTGACGGTTGGAGCAATCCCTGAACGTTATCAGGAAATTGCTTTGAAAAAGTCTGAACTGGATGTTTATTTTGCAATGGCAAGAGGTTTCCAGAAAGACGGTCTGGATATTACCGCAATGGAAATGACCAAATGGTTTGATACTAATTACCACTACATCGTTCCTGAATTCCAGAAAAATCAGGAGTTTAAATTATTCTCCAACAAAATTATTCAGGAATTTATTGCTGCAAAACAGTCAGGAATCAATGCAAAACCTGTGATTATCGGTTTGCTGACGTATTTATTATTAGGAAAGGAGAAAGAAGAAGGTTTTGATAAATTGGATTTAGCGCAAAACTTAGTTCAGGTTTACATTCAGATTTTAAAAGAACTTGAAAATCACGGTGCGGAATATATTCAGTTTGATGAGCCGTTTTTAGCTTTAGATTTAAATGAAAAAGCGAAAGAAACGTATCAGTTTATATATGCTGAAATCAGAAAACAATTCCCGAAATTGAAGTTAATTGTTGCGACTTATTTTGAAGGATTAAAAGACAATCTTTCATTGGCAACTTCGCTTCCAATCGATGTTTTGCATATTGATTTAGTTCGTTCTCCTGAAGAATTGGATGAAGTTTTAAATACAATCCCTGAAACATTAAGTCTTTCTTTAGGAATCGTGGACGGAAGAAATATCTGGAAAAATGATTTTCAAAATTCATTAAATATTATTAAAACAGCCGTTGAAAAAATTGGTTCAGAAAGAATCTTCATTGCACCATCTTGCTCATTGCTGCACTCTCCTTTTGACCTTGATTCCGAGAAAAATGAAGAAAATTTATCTCCTGAAATCAAGCAATGGCTGGCTTTTGCAAAACAGAAAGTGACTGAAATTGTTAATTTAAAAAAATTGGCTTCAGAAAATCCGGATTATAATGCTTTACAGGCTTTAGCGGAAAATAAAAAAGCGATTGAAAACCGTAAAATTTCAACATTAATTCATAATCAGGACGTGAAAAACCGTGTTGATGTGTCGACTGAAGAAGATGCGCAGAGAAATTCGCCGTTCAATGTAAGGAAGGAGGCTCAGCAAAAAGTTTTGAATCTTCCTTTGTTTCCGACAACAACGATCGGTTCGTTTCCGCAGACACAAGAAGTGAGAAACTGGAGAGCAAAATTCAAAGAAGGTGAATTGAATGCCGAACAATACGATACTTTATTGAAACAGGAAACCGAAAGAACCATCCGTTGGCAGGAGGAAATTGGGATTGATGTATTGGTTCACGGAGAATTTGAGCGAAACGATATGGTAGAATATTTCGGAGAACAATTGGCCGGATTTGCGTTTACACAAAACGGCTGGGTTCAAAGTTATGGAAGCCGTTGCGTGAAACCTCCCATTATTTTCGGAGATGTTCACAGACCGAATCCAATGACGGTTTATTGGTCGGAATATGCTCAATCTTTAACTCAAAAATGGGTAAAAGGAATGTTGACGGGACCTGTGACCATTCTTCAATGGTCTTTTGTGCGTGACGATCAACCTCGTTCAACGACTTGCAAACAGATTGCACTGGCGATTCGTGATGAAGTGAATGATTTGGAAAAAGCGGGGATCAGAATTATCCAGATTGATGAACCAGCAATTCGTGAAGGCCTTCCGTTAAGAAAATCTGACTGGCAGAATTACCTAAAATGGGCAGTTGAAGCATTTAGAATTTCGGCAAGCGGTGTGGAAGATGCGACGCAAATTCATACGCATATGTGTTATTCTGAATTTAATGACATCATCCAAAATATCGCTGATATGGATGCCGATGTGATTACAATTGAATGCTCCAGAAGTCAGATGGAGTTGCTGAAAGCTTTTGCGGATTTCAAATATCCAAACGAAATTGGAACGGGAGTTTATGATATTCACTCGCCAAGAGTTCCGTCCAAAGAGGAAATGGTAGAACTGTTGAAAAAAGCTAAAGCCGTCATTCCGGCACAGCAACTTTGGGTAAATCCTGATTGTGGCCTGAAAACCCGTCATTGGGATGAAACGGAAAAGGCGTTGATAGCGATGGTGGAAGCTTCGAGGGAGATGAGTGAGATTTTTGAAAAGGAAAAAGCTTTATAAGTTCTTTTGAATTTGATTTTAAGAGCAGGGGTTTAGGCTTCTGCTTTTTTGTTTATTCATTAAAATAAATCTAATTTTATAATAAATTAGATACTATGATGCATCAACTTGTAAAAATTGACAATGCGACAATATTTGAAAATTTAATATGCGACTTATTAAACAATGAGTATAAGACAATTTCATTTAAGAAATTTGGAAAGCAAGGACATAATCAAAAAGGAATCGATATTTTTTCAGTTGAACATGATATCGCAGTTCAATGCAAAAAAAAGGATTTAACGAGAAAAGAAAGTATAATCAGAAGAGAATTGTGTAACGATATAGAAAAAGATGTAGAGAAAATTATGTCACAAGACTTAAAAATAAATATCACAATGCTCATTATAACTTCTACTATTTCGGACCATCCAGATATTGATGAAATATGTGAAGAAATAAAAACAAAATATGAATGTAATTTTGAAATTATTCATTGGGGATGGGAAACTATTCAAGATAAAATATTAGATTTTAAAATTCTTTTAAATAAATACTATCCAAATTTTATCATTAAAATAAGTGATCCTGAACAACAATTCCATGAGATTCAAAGTCTAAAAAAAAGAATTCAAAGAGATTTCAGTCCTTGGATAAACTATTCCCTAAAAAACAGAGAATTGAATTCCCAAATGATGATAAGGAGATTTGATGACTCTAATTATCCACATAATAATTTACCTAATGAATTTAATACCTATAATTGGTGTAAGGCAGAATTTCATCAACCCTTTCATAATGGTTTAGAATTCATAGTTGGAGTAAAAACTATTATTTTACTCCCAAACAAATTATGGCGATTCTCAAATTATGAAAATGATAAAGAATTAGAAAAAGTTCGCGTTTACACTGTTGCACGTTTAAATTATTCAGAAATATTAGATTACGATATTAGAGGAGATGAATATGATGCTTGCCCACATATATTTTGTAAATTTAAATTTAATGGTTCTCCTTTTGAAAAAATATTTTATGAGGATGTGAAAAAGTGTTATAATACATATCAATTAGAAAATCAAGTGAAATAAAAATGACCACCGAAGAATTCGTAAAAAATTTCTATCTAAAAAAACAAAATATTCTCAATTCCAGTTTTGATACTCAATCAGAATATAGAAGTCTTGTTTCAACTAAAATTGAAGAATTAAATTTAAATGAGATTGAAACTGAAAAATTCAAAAAGATCATTTCTTATCTTTTAGATGATACCTTTTATACAATTTTGCTTGGTTTGGACGGTTCGGCAAGTATTGGAGATACACAAGAACCTTTTAAAATTTATGATGGAGAAGATAATTTAATATCTAAAGGTGGAGATTTGGAAGGTTATGCATACGAATATTTTCATGAATATAAATTAGAAACTGAAAATTCAAAATGTGATTTTATAGCTCAAATTCATTTTAAGAAAGAAAATGAGGGGGGAAGAAATCATTATGTAAAAAGTGATTACCGATGTCAATTGGTTTTCAACTTTGATGATTACCAAACTTCTGCCCGTCAAATTTATATTGGGACAGATTTTGCTTTTCCGGGAGATATGGTGAATGCAGAAATCGACATACTATCTCAAGAGTATTTTAATGAAAAATTAAAGGTAGGAATGGGTTTTAAATTGTATGAAAGTTTACAATTAATTGGTACCGGAAAAATTATTAGAATTGTCAACGAAAAATTATTCAAAGATTAACTTAGCATTACTAATCCTCTTCGAAACTTAATTTAATTATATCTTTTTCCACTCAAATAAATTAATAATCAAAAACTTACAATTCCTAAAATAAAAAACACTACTTTTGCACCGCGAAAATAAGGATAAGAGTTATGAAAAAAATTGGGGATTACAGAAATCTTTTGGAGGTTGATAAAAATGTAACACTGAAAGAATTGAAAACCATCTACAGAAATGTGATGAAAGATACGCATCCCGATAAATTCATCAATGATGAAGAGGGAAAACTGGCTGCGGAGGAGAAAAGTAAGTCTGTGATTGAAGCTTATCATTTTCTTGTAAGCATTAATCCTGAAACGCAGGAAAAATATAAAGAAGAATACACAGAAACCATTACGAAATCTAACATTCAGGATTTTTATCTGGAGAAATCTATTTTGACTGTTCAGCATTTGAATGGTGTGAGTTACGAGTACATCGGCGTTCTGAAAAACACATACATTAAAATGGTGAATTCTGATTCGCCAAGCCGTTTTGCAAGAAGACATATCTACGGAAAATTTGTCTATAGAAAAGCAGGTGAAGTGATGCAGGACTAATTTTCTGTTTTAAAAATATTAGTAAGACTTTCAGATTTCTGGAAGTCTTTTTTTTTGAATAATTTATACCGTATTCAGCTGAACATTTTCATCCGTTTTGTCATCCCGTAGGGATCTAAACAATGTTTGTGAAATTCTTTATTGAATGATTCTAGCTTAAATCCCTACAGGAAGACAAACAAACCTCTCATTTTTTATTAGCCGGAAATTAGCAACTTTAGTGTGAAATGCTGAGATAAATGATTCGAGCCGGGTTCCCTACGGGATGACAAACATGCTGATTATTTTTGTTAGCCCGAAATCAGCAACATTTTTATGAAATGCATTGTTGAATTTTCTTTGCCCCGTCTGTAAAGGGTGGAAAAATTCTAACACAATCTATGTTTTAAACAAAAATTAAATTGGCTGATGACTGTTGACTACCAGCTGCTGGCTTCTGACCTCCATCTCCCATCTCCCATCTCCCATCTCCCATCTCCCATCTTCCATCTTCCATCTCCCATCTTCCCTCTTAAAACAAAAAAACCGCATCAACGAATTGATACGGTTTACAAGATTAAAAAAAAGGTTTATTATAATTAGTCTACGTGTTTCGGGGTAAACCCGTCTTCACTTAGTTCTCTGTGCTCATAGTCTGCTTTCATTTCAGCGTCATAATCTACTGTTTCGTGTTTACCCATTCTTCTTAATAATGAATCGAATAATGAATAAACCACTGGTACAATAATCAAAGTAAGAAACAATGATGATGTCAAACCACCGATGATTACCCAAGCCAAACCGTTGTTCATCTCAGCTCCTGCTCCTTTTGCAATCGCAATAGGAATCATACCGAAGATCATCGCAATCGTCGTCATCAAGATTGGACGGAGACGTGCGTGGTTTGCCTGAATCAAAGCGTCGTGAGTATTTGCACCGGCTGCTTTTCTCATGTTGGCAAAATCGACAATCATAATTGCGTTTTTCGCCACCAATCCAATTAGCATAATCATACCAAGCATAGTAAAGATGTTGATAGAGTTTCCTGTAAGGGCAAGAATTACCATTACCCCAATCAGTGCCAACGGAATTGAGAACAATACCACAAACGGATATACAAATGAATCATACAGCGAAACCATTACTAAGTAAACCAATACGATAGCAGCCATTAAAGCAATACCTAAAGTACCCATACCTTCAGTCTGGTTTTCCATATCACCACTCCAGATGTAGTTTACTCCGGCCGGTTTGGTTTTTTCGTTATCCATGAACTGTTTAGACCATGCATCTGCAACATCACCAACAGTTTTACCAACTACCTTAGATTTCACTTTTACAGAAGCCGTTTTATCTCTACGCTCAAGCAAACTTGGCCCTGAACCCATTTTCACATCTGCAAACTGGCTCAGTCTGATTTGTTCACCTGATGAATTGGTAAACATTAAGTTTCTTACATCTTCAATCGACTGTCTGTTGGCATCACCAAAACGGATGTTGATGTCATATTCATATTCTCCTGCTCTGAATTTTCCGTCTGTATTTCCACTGAATGCAGTCTGCATCGTTTGACCTACACCAGAAAGATTTAAACCTAAAGATGACATTTTATCTCTGTCGATATTCACCTGAACTTCAGGATTCCCTGAGTCGGAAGATAACTCTGCATCTACAGCTCCGGGAACTTTTTTAAGCAATTCTAAAATTCTGTTTGCTTCTTTGTTCGCTGTTGCGTTGTCCTGAGCCGTAACTACCATTTCGATTGGTGCAGCATCTGCTCCCATTAAACCGATTGGCGCTGTTTTGAACTCAACTCCAGTGAATTTTTCTTCTAAAGCTCTTTTGATTTTAGCAGCTTTAATGTCGGTGCTTTCGTTACGTTCAGCTTTATCAACTAAGATTACCTGAATTTCTGATTGATACAAAGTAGCCTGAGCTCCACCAAAACCAGATGACTGCTGACCAACAGTTGTGATCATATCAACTACATCTTTATCATCTCTCAGGTATTTTTCAACCTGTAAAGTCAATTGGTTTGTTTTTTCAACGGAAGCATCTTTAGGTAATTCCATTTGTACAAGGAACTGGCCTCTGTCCATTTTCGGGAAGAATTCTCCACCGATAAATCCACCTCCCATTAATCCCATTGTTGTTACAATAAGAACTACGAAAGTTAAGACAACAGTTACTACTCTTCTTAAACCGGTTTTTAAAACCCACTCTAAAATTCCTGTAATCCAAGCTGTGAATTTCTCTAACTGTTTTTCAAACCAAAGGATAAATTTCTCAAAAGGATTTTTTCCTGAAAGGTGAACCAATTTACCATATCTTGAAGATAACCAAGGAATAATAGTAAATGAAGCCAATAATGAAAGCAATGTTGCGATGACTACAGTGACACAAAACTGCGCCAAAATATCAGATACCAAACCAGAACTCATCGCAATTGGTAAGAATACCACAACGATTACCAAGGTAATTGCTGTAACGGTAAATCCAATCTCTGAAGCTCCGTCGTACGCTGCACGGATTCTGCTTTTTCCCATCTCCATGTGACGGTAAACGTTCTCCAAAACTACAATCGCATCATCCACAAGGATACCTACAACCAATGAAAGTCCTAATAAACTCATCAGGTTTAAGGTATATCCCATCAAATACATTCCAATCACCGTTGCTATCAACGATACCGGAATAGAAACCATTACGATAAATGCATTTCTGATGTTGTGAAGGAATAACAACATTACTATAGCTACCAATATAATCGCTAAGAACAAATCGAAGATTACGTGGTCTGCCGCTTCAAGGGTAAAGTCTGTACTGTCATCTACAATCGTTACTTTCAGACCCTGAACTTTATAGTTTTCCTGAACCTGAGCAATTGTTTTCTGAACCAATTCTGAAACAGATACTGCATTGGCATCAGACTGCTTTTTCACCTGTAGCAAAATCGTAGGGTTCTGATTATATCTTGCTACTTTTTCAACATCTTTCTGTGTATCAAAAACTGTTGCTATATCTGAAAGACGTACCTGTACTCCATTTTTGTTTGAAACTACAAGGCTGTTCATTTCTGCTACACTCTTATATTTCCCGGAAAGTCTGATGGTAGATCTTGAAGTCCTTGTCTTCAAAGCTCCTGTAGGGAAATCTAAGTTAGATGAAAGAATTGCCTGCTGTACATCAGCGATTGCAATGCCGTAACCCTGCATTTTCTTCTCATCTAAATTTACCTGAATCTCTCTTTCCTGTCCACCAACAAGGTCAACCTGAGCCACACCGTTTACACGGGAAAAAATAGGCTCAACTTTTTTATCTAAAAGATCATAAAGATCTTTGTTGTTCATTTTATCACTGGTAATACTCAAAGTCATGATTGGTAAATCATCCAGTGAGAATTTTTGCAGTGACGGCGGATCTGCATCTTCCGGAAGGTCTGCCAAAATAGCGTTTACTTTTCTCTGAGCATCATTCAAAGCATAGTTTACATCGGCACCAGTATTCAGCTGAACCATAATTACCGATAAACTTTCGTAAGATGAAGATTCTACTTTCTTCACATTTTCCAAAGAACCTACAGCATCTTCAATTTTTCTGGTCACCGAAGTTTCCACCTCAGATGGCGAAGCTCCCGGATACACCGTAGAAATGGTTACCATATTGGTTTCAAACTTCGGAATCAACTCGTACCCCATCATGGAGTAACTCAATAAACCACCCAGCGTAAGTATCGTAAATAATACGATAACCAGCGACGGTCTTTTAATGGATATTTCTGCTAACTTCATCTTCTACTACTTAATAATATTGATTTTCGAACCGTTATCAAGGTTGATCTGTCCACTGGTAATCACTTGTTCGCCACCGTTTAATCCACTGATGATCTGTACTTTGTCACCGTATACTTTTCCGGTTTTCACGGTAATCATTTTAGCAGTACCATTGCTCACAATAAAGATCTGACCTGAGCTTACACCATTCGCAAAAGCCTGTGCAGGAATCGTTAACATATTTTGAGTTTCAGCACCGTTGTTTGTTTTAAACAAAGCTGTGGCGTACATACCTGCTTTTAGGTTTCCTCTGTTTTGAACTTCAATTTCTACAGGGAAATTTAAAGAAGCGTCACTTTTTGGAGCGATAAATGTAATTCTTCCGCTGAAAGATTCTTCAGGCAAAACATTGACATTAATTGAAACTTCCTGACCCAACTGAATTCTTCCAATCTGGCTTTCGTCTACCAAAACTGATAGTTTTAAGCTGTTGATATTTACGATTTCAAATAAAGCTGTTCCGGGTGCAACCACCATTCCCGGCTCTACCATTTTTTTGTTGATAATTCCACTAATTCCTGCGCGGATACTCGTGTCATTTACTTTTACGCCTTGAGCTCTTACGGCAGCCTGCATATTTTTCAACTGCAATCTTGAATTATCTAACTGTTGTTTGGTAACGCCTCCCGTTTTGAAAGCATTTTCATAACGTTGGTTATCTGCAATTGCGTTCTGCAAATTGTTCTGAGCCTGTGTAACATCAACTTCAATCGCATCTCTTTTAATCGTTGCCAAAACCTGCCCTGCTCCTACTCTGGAACCTTCTTTTACCAAAACATTTACAATACGACCTGAGATTTCAGAAGATTGGTTAGACTCCTGCTTCGGAATAAAAGTTCCGTTGGCAGAATAGTCTGTATTGATATTGGATCTTGAAGCTGTGATGACGTTCACGTTGATTTTTTCAACCTGTTTTGCCACTTCTTTTACTTCAGTTTCCACCTTCTTTTTGTTGTCGGTAATTTTCCAAGCTGCCAAACCTATCAGTACGGCTGCAACGACGATATATATTAAAGTTTTTTTCATTTGAATAATGATTATTTTTTAATGTAAAGAATCTTCTTTTTTAATTAAAGACTTCACTTTAGTTTATTATGGGTTTTGTAAAGTATTAAGTTCGCCTTTCGCTTTGATTAATTTAATTTCAGCCTGTTTGTAATCTAATAAAGCGTTTGCATAGTTCTGTTTTGCCTGCGTTAATGCATTTTCAGTATCCAGAACTTCCGTCAGAGTTGCTAAACCGTACTGATAGTTTGCCTGCGTATCTTTTTGAACTTTCTCGGCAAGACCAACGTTATTCTTCATGCTTTCGATGTTGATCAATGAATTTTCCATATTGGTAATCGCATTTTTATGATCAAGACTTAACTGAAGCTCTGTATTTTCAATATCTAAATCTAAATCATCAATATCAATCTGAGCCTGAGCAATTTTAGACTTCGTAGCTCCTCCCGTGAAGATTGGGATGTTGATATTTAAACCAATTGCTGAGAAATCACTCCAAAGTACACCGTTCTGCAAACCGTTTGTTAAAGGGAACTTCGCACCCGTCGCACCCCAACCGTAGTTGGCAACCAAATTCACTGTTGGATAAAGATATGCTTCAGTCGCTTTTTTATTGAAAACCAAAAGTTCTCTGTTTTTCTGAAGAACTTTCACTTCTGAACGGCTTGTCAAATCTACATTTGAAGCTAACAATTCAGGTCTTGGCTCAATCGTTTCCTCTTCAAGCGAAATTTCAGTTTCAATAGGAATTCCCATGTAGAATTTCAATGAATTTTTTGAAAGCTCCACACTGTTGATCAACGTCTGTTTGTTTGAACCGATGTTGGTTAACTGAACATTCGTTCTGTCTAAATCGATTTTTTTAGCCAAACCATTATCTACTAAACTCTTGATTACGTTTCTTACTTTTTCGGTGTTAGCATAGCTTTGGTTCACTGTTTCAAGATTTTCTTCCTGTACAAAAACCTGATAGTAAGCTGTTGCAACGTTTTCAATCAATTGCTCGTTCGTCAGCTGAGCATTAAGAATATAAAATTCTCTTGTAGATTTCGCAGCTTTAAGACCTGTAAAAACTCTCTGGTCAAAAATAGCCTGCTGCACCTGTGCGGTTGAAGTGGTTTGCCATGGCTGTCCCAGTTTTGCAATAATTCTTTCTCCACCAAATTCCAATAAAGATTCCTGAATTACCGGATTGTAGGTAAGCCCAGAGGTAATGCTGATTTGAGGTAAAGCACCTGCTCTGGCTTCAGAAATTTTGTATTCAGCTTTTTTGATCTGCAAAGCTGCTTTTTTTGCCTCAGCTTTATTTTGCAAAGCCTGTTTGATGGCTTCCTGCAGAGAAATCTGCTGTTGTGCAAAAGCTGATGAAGAGGCAAACAACATAAATGCTGCAGCCACACCAATGTTGAGCTTTTTAGCAATTATACGTTTTCTGTTCATAATTTATACTTCGTTTATTTTTTTTGTTTTCTTTGTTAAAATCTTTATTCCTAAAGGACGATTCAAATTTTAAAATACTTTAACAGTTTTAAATTATTTTAATTAATTCTTGAAAAGTATATTAAGGATAATCTCTTTTCTATCTGCAATCAACCTATCAAATTCCTTGTCATCAATCATCATATTTTCCATAAATAATGGTCTGATTGCACTTGGAAATATTAAGAGTGAAATCATATTAAAAATAAACTGAATAGGCTCCATTTTTTCGATAGTTCCTAATTCCATCTCTTTTTCTATGTCCATTAAAAATGTTTTAAGATCATCTTCTTCAACATCTCTTTTGTGGCAACTTCCTTTATTAATTTGTGAAACAATGTAGGTTTCCAGATAAGGATACTGAAGGCTTGTTGATAAACTACCATCAATAAATTGTGATATTTTTTCCTTGAAAGCAAGATCGGACCTCATAATGATTTCAGACTTTTCTTTTTCAACTTTATGCGCTTCATCAAATACAATCTGTACCAGATTATCTCTTGATCGGAAATAATAATTAATCAACGTTCTGTTAACTCCGGCTTCATCCGCAATTTCCTGAGTTGTAGCATCAAATTTACCTTGCACAAAAAATAAATTTTTGGTGGTTTCTTTAATTAGCTCTTGGGTTTGGTCTTTTTTTTCTTGTTTTGACATTTTTGTTAAACAATTTTGTGCAAATATATATCAATCATTTGTTTTGACAAAATTGTTAAACAAAATAATTAATATGATAATAATCATTTAATGTATCAGAATCACGTATTAATGATTTATTAATTTCTTTATAGCCTTTGTTTAATTATATTTGCGAAAACTATTTAACGATGAAGAAAATATTATTACTTCTCTCAATTATATCTGGTATTTTAATTTTTGGACAGAAAAATTTCCAGCAGAACTCTGAATATCATTTTTATGAAAATAAAGGCCAGATTGTTGATCAGGATGGAAAACCGAACAATGCTGTAAAATATTTATTTCATTCGAATGGATTAAATGTTCAGCTGCGAAAAGGAGGTTTTTCGTATGATGTTTATGAGGTAAAAAAGACGCCGAACCATCATTATCGCAAAGCAGCAAAGAATGATCTCCCGCAGAAGCCTGATTTCAATTTTGATGAATTTAGGTATGAAAATATTTACCATAGGATTGATATCGAACTAATCAATTCAAATCCCGACGCAAAAATTGTAGCAGAAAACAAATCGAAAGACTACGATAATTATTTTAATCTCAGCCACAATCCGAAAGGTGTGACCAATGTTCACAAATATCAAAAGGTAATCTATAAAAATATTTACAAAAATGTAGATCTCGTATTCTTTAAGCCTAAAGATACGCTGAAACCAATTGAATACAACTTTATGATTCATCCCGGAGGAAAAGTATCTGATATCAGGATGAAATTTAATGGTGCTGAAACGAAGATCCAAGACAACAAATTAGATATGGTTCTCCGTTTTGGAAAGATGCAGGAAAATATCCCACAGAGCTGGATCGAAGGAAAGAGCAGAGAAAATATTCAAGTTTCATTTAAAGATTTAGGTAATCAGACATTTGGTTTTAATTCGCCTGTGAATACCTCTGACAAAACAATTGTTATCGATCCTGTACCTACAAGAATTTGGGGAAGTTACATCGCAGGCTTTGGAAATGACTATGGATTAGCTAAAACAGATTCACAGAGTACATTGTATGTTTTTGGAGCTACATCAAGTACTACCAATTTTGCTACCGCAGGTACATATCAGCAAACTGTTGTTGGAAATCTCGATGCTTTTATCATGAAAATCACAAAAAATGGACAGAAAATATGGGGAACATACTATGGCTATAATCAGGAAGACTATTTTGCTGATGTAGACTTTGACGAAAACTTTAATGTCTACGGAGGTGGCAAAATTACTCGCGGCTTCAATAATGAAAATATTGTCGTTACCAAATTCAGCAGTAATGGTAGTCTTTTATTCGAGAGAGAATTTGTTGCAAGCAGGATCGATGTTCTACAGAGTTTATCCTATAACCAAAATCACATCTATTTTGTTGGGAATGTAACAAGTCTAAATTTCCCTACCGTAAATGCTATGCAACCTGCGAAAGCAACCCCATTAGGATTTACAGATGGTATAATTGGTTCTATTAATGCTAACAGCGGTACCGTAGATTGGGCAACTTATTTCGGACAACCAGATGGCTCAAGTGGCTTTTATCAAATTATATCCTCTAATGATGCTTTGGAAATTATAGGAGCATCACAATCTTCTACAATTCCGATGGTCAATGCTTTTCAACCTGTAAAGGGAGGTAGTTCAGATGGAATATATATCAGACTTTCAAAATCAGGAAATAACATTTTAAAATCCAGTTATTACGGCAATGTTGGGCAAGAGTTTATTTATAGAGGTGCAATTGTAAATAATACACTTATACTTCCAGGTCTTTATTCAACGCCTTCTGCTCCTACAGGGCAACCAGGAATATGGAGAATTAATCTCTTGAATCACACCATTACTAGAAGTTATTTTAATTTTAGCGGAAACAGTCAACTGCTGGGTTATGCAGATTCCTCTGGTAATGCTTTTTTTACGGGTTCCCAATCCAGTGGTCAGCAAGACGTTTCTACACCAGGAGCATATATGGGACTACCTCCGTTATACAACGCAACTTTTTTAGTTAAATACAATCAAAATGATGTAAAAGAATGGGGAACCTATTACTCTGGGAATGGAGCAACTCAAAGCGGCGAAGTAACAAAAGACAATGAAGGATCAATTTATTTAACAGGCTTTTCAGGTCTTAATACAACGGGAATTGCTACACCTGGAACATTTCATCAGCAATATGGCGGAACAGGAAATCACGATGCATTCATTGCAAAATTCCAAGACTGCACATCGTCAGGAATGGTGTCATCAAACTCACCCATCTGTACAAACTCAATCCTAAACCTCACAGCTTCCGGCGGAACATCCTACATTTGGACAGGTCCAAACGGATTTATCTCAAACTTACAAAACCCTTCAATCCCAAATGCTACCTCTGCAAACGCTGGAGTTTATACTTGTGCAATTTCGGGTTCGGGATCTTGTGACGGAAGTTTTACAGTAAACGTCGTTGTTGGAGACAACATTGCCCCAGTTCCAAACCAGGCCACATTACCTGCGATCACAGGAGATTGCAACACTACAATTTCCATTTTCCCTACTGCTACAGACAACTGCGCAGGAACAATTTCAGCAACCACAACAGATCCTTTGTCTTATTATACGCCGGGAACATATACTATACATTGGTCATACAACGACGGAAACGGAAATATCTCAACTCAAAATCAAAATGTAACTGTTAGTTTGCCTGCAGCTCCTACTACAATCAATACACAGCAGGTTTTCTGTGCAAGCGATCAACCCATGTTATCTGATGTTCAGATTAGCGGACAAAATGTAGTCTGGACAAATGCTGCCGGAACTTTGATCATTGCAAATAATCCTCCTCTTGTAAACGGAGAAACATACTATGCCTATTCTACTATTAATGGATGTCAAAGTAATACAATTTCGATTCAGGTTACCGTAAACAATACACCTCCTCCAACCGCAAATTCAACGCAGGATTTCTGCTCTTCTGCAAATCCGACTTTGGCAAATCTTATCGTCAACGGAACATCTTTAATTTTTTATGATGCTGCCGGGAATGTGTTACCTCTTACTACTCCACTTGTTAACGGTCAGATTTATTATGTAAGTCAGACACTTAATGCATGTAAATCAGATAAGCTTGCAATTACGGTTACACTTTCTCAGAATAACGTTCCTGCAAACAATTACAGAGAAACCTTTTGTAATGTTACGACTGCCAATACAATGATAGTCAACCTCAATTCATACCAATCTAATCTGATTGCGAATCCTGCGAACTATATTTTCACTTACACCAATCAGACAGGAAACCTAATTTCAAATCCTGCAAATTATATTTTAAATGCTGGCTCAAATATTATCAACGTAAAAGTAGCGACAGCTGATGGCTGTTTTAAAAATGTAATTCTTGAATTGGTTTTAAATCCGAAACCTTCCGTCACACTTCCCGAAGATTTTGATTTCTGCGAAGGAAAATCTGCTATTCTGGATGCCGGCAGCGGTTTTACAAGCTACCTTTGGAATACTGGAGCAACTACTCAAACCATTACCGTTTCTGCGGCGGGAACTTACTCTGTGAAAGTGACCAACAGTTTTGGATGTGAAAATACCGACAGCATTGTGTTGAGTTATTCTACTCTTGCACAGATTACAGCTGTAAATATTACAGGTAATACTGCAACAGTAGTAGTTTCTACGTCAGGAAATTATGAGTACTCTTTAGATAATATTTCATGGCAGGATTCCAATATTTTCACTCAGCTGGAAATGGGCGAATACATTGTCTATGTGAGAACGAAAGATGGCTGTTTTATTGGCCAGAAACCTTTTTCCATTTTTAATATTCCAAATGCGATCAGTCCAAATGGCGATAATGTAAATGATAGTTGGAAAATCGCAGGACTTCAAAATTACAAAGGCTCAGAAGTGAGCGTTTATGACAGAAAAGGAGCCTTGGTTTTCAGACAGATTATCAACAAAACACCTTTGGATTGGAATGGAAAGATTAACGGAGCACCAGTTCTTACAGGAAATTACTGGTACACAATCAAAGTTTCGGACGGCAGAAATTATAGTGGTTGGCTTTTAATTAAAAACAGAAATTAAATTTACATTCTAAACAAAGCGGGCGGTTTCTTAATTGAAACCGCCCGTTTTTATTTTATATAAATTTTTTAAACCAACTTTATTTTATCATCCATTATTTCGACGATTTTATCTTTGTACAAACCACCTAAAGCTTTTTTAAAGTTCTTTTTGCTCATTTGAAGCTCTTCTTTAATCTCTTCCGGCGTAGACTTGTCTGAAAGATGAAGCAGACCGTAATTTTCTTCCAGCTTATCCAAAATTTTCTGTTTAAACTCGTCGATATTTTCAAAGCCCTGAGGTTGTAATGAAACATCAATCTTACCATCTTCACGTATGTCTTTGATGAAACCGCTTTCTTCGGATAAAGGATATAATTTTTTGAAAACATCAGAAGCGTAAATCAGCCCGATGTATTTTTTATTGATAACCACGTTCCAGCCCAGTTCGCTTTCATTCATCATAATTAAATCTACTCTGTCTCCTTTTTGGAAAGGAAGATTTTCGTACTGAGGATTTCTTTTAAATTTTGTAGTTCCGGTAATTAAATCCAGATCTTCATCAACGTAGAGATAGACCAAGTACCTTTTTGCTTCAAGAATTTTTGTCTTCTGTTGTTTGTAAGGGATAAAAAGATCTTTGATGATTCCCCAATCCATAAACGCGCCTGTTGGAAGGCTTTCAACGCAACTCATCACGGCAAATTCCCCAACTTCAGCCAACGGAATTTCTGTTGTTGCCTTTAGCTTATGATCATCCTGAAAAACAAAAACTTCAACCTCATCACCAATTTCTTTTTCTTCACGGATAAAAACTTTAGACATAAAAGCCGTTTTGCCGGATTCTGATTCAAGCATCCATCCTGAATGATTTTTTTCTGAAATTTTTAAAGTCTGGGTTTTTCCGAGTTGCATTGATGATAATTTAGTTGGCAAAGGTAATGAAAATAAGTCGGAGATTTTTTGGGTTAGAGATTTGGAGGGTTTTTTAGAGTTAATGAGTTGGATAAATATTCAGATTCTAACAGCCTGTCTAAAATTATTAAAAAACAAATTTTCGAAGCTTTTTCTTTTCCCAACCCTGAAGGGAGGAAAAAAGCGTCTAAAATTTCAGCAAAATTACACCCTATAGGATCGGGGAAATTAATTTTGATGAAGTTTAAACAGACTCTTAATTAATTTTTAGAAATAAAATCCATCAAATCTCTTCTGCTGCTGTCAAAATCAAATGCATCTCCAACCACAAAATATTTTTGTTTGTCTACACATTTTGAAAATAAATTTTTAGCTAATATAACTCTGTTCTTATCAAATGTTAAATCCTTGACCAAAACACCGATCTGCTGTGAAGTAAACATCGCATGACGGCCTCGCTGATTGATAAATGCAATTTTCTTGTCATCAAACCAGGCATCTTTTTTCATGGCTGACATAAATTGCTGAAAAGTCTGATTATCCATCACGTTCGGATAATTTACATTGCCATTATTTCCCGAATTTCCATACGGATTATTCCAAAGGTCATTCCAATCATTAAAACCATAATATCCATTTTGAAGCGGATAATTTTCAAGCAAATACAAACCTTCATTGGTGAAAAAATCAAGAACCAATCTTGTATTATTTCTGGTATTTAAATAAGATTTGTAAATTAAATATCCATTATCATAGATTGAAATAGGAATTCTTCCAGACGGCAAATCAAAAAATCTATATTTTCCGGAACTGTTTGAAATCATTTGATCTGCGAGCTCCACACTGAAATATCCCGGCTCAGGAATTCTCAGAAAAACTTCCGCATAACCATAATTTTGATTCCATTGATAGCTTGGAGTATTCGGTCTTCTGCCTGAATTATTTGAATTTCTAAATCCTGTAGAATTTCCCGAACTGTTATTTCTCGAGCCTTGTCTATTAGTACTCGGTATTTCCATTTCTCTTTTTGAAGCTTCGTTTTTCAAAAGTTCTCCAGCTTTTCCTGCCTCCTGTGCAAAAACTAAAAGACCGGATAAAATTGCACAAATTGTAAATATTCTTTTCATATGCAGTTTTTTATTGTTTTTTATTGGTCATCCCGAACAGTCGGGACGAGTTATGGGATCGCTATCTTCATCATTGTTTGTTTTTAGTCATCATAGCGATTTCATAATGATCTCATTTTTATATTGAATCCGACCTCTACTTTCATGCCACAAAAACATAATTTTACTTAAAATAAAATATAATTTTTATCAGTTTAACCTTATTAAAAATATTAAATCAAAGCGAAATTCGAACAAAAAAAGAGAAGCCGAAACTTCTCTTTATATTTTCGCCAAACTTGGCTCTTTAAACTTTTTACTTGTCTCTTACATGTGAAGAGCTCTCTTCCCTGTAGCATCCAGAGCAGCTTCTTTTACAGCTTCAGCATACGTTGGGTGTGCGTGAGAACTTCTTGCGATATCTTCAGCACTTGCACGGAATTCCATTGCGATAACACCTTCAGCAACCAAATCGGCAGCTCTCGCTCCAATCATGTGAAAACCAAGAACCTCATCTGTTTTTTCATCAGCGATGATTTTCACCAAACCATCGATGTCACCACTTGCACGGCTTCTTCCTAAAGCTCTCATTGGGAAAGTTCCGATTTTGTAAGCAACACCTTCTTCCTTCAACTGCTCTTCAGTTTTACCAACTCCGGCAACTTCCGGCCATGTGTAAACAACTCCAGGAATTAAGTTATAATTGATGTGAGGTTTTTGTCCAGCCAAAGTTTCAGCAACAAAAACACCTTCTTCTTCAGCTTTATGAGCCAACATTGCTCCTTTAATTACATCTCCAATGGCGTAAATATTTGCCACGTTTGTCTGTAAATGATCGTTGGTTTTAATTCTTCCTCTTTCGTCAAGCTCAACACCTGCTTTTTCCAAACCAAGTCCGTCTGTGAAAGGTCTTCTTCCTACAGAAACCAGACAGTAATCTCCTTCAACAGAAACTTCCTCTCCTTTTTTATCTTTTGCCGTGATCTTTACAGAATCTCCGTTTCTTTCAACTGCAGAAACTGCTGTAGAAAGCATAAATTTCATTCCCTGTTTTTTCAGAACTTTAGTCAATTCCTTGCTTAAAGCTCCATCCATTGTAGGAATAATTTTATCCATAAATTCAACTACAGTAACCTGAGCGCCAAGTCTTAAGTAAACTGAACCTAATTCAAGACCGATAACTCCACCACCGATTACAACCAAATGCTTAGGAATTTCTTTTAAATTTAAAGCTTCAGTAGAAGTGATCACTCTTTCTTTATCTAACGTGATGAAAGGCAGCGATGAAGGTTTAGAACCCGTTGCGATGATGGTATATTTTGATTCGATAGTTTCAGATGAACCGTCGTTTTTCGTCACTTTAACCTGAGTTGCAGATTCAAAGCTTCCAAGACCTTCAAAAACAGTGATTTTATTTTTGTCCATCAGGAAATTGATTCCTTTTGTAGTCTGCTCTACCACTTCATTTTTTCTCGCAATCATTCTTGCGATATCGGCTTTTGGCTCATTAATGATAATTCCGTGGTTTTCGAAATTGTGTTTTGCATTTTCGAAATGCTCAGAGCTGTCCAAAAGCGCTTTTGAAGGAATACATCCAACGTTAAGACAGGTTCCGCCTAAAGTTGAATACTTTTCAATAATTGCTACTTTGAAACCTAATTGTGCAGCGCGGATTGCAGCTACATAACCTCCGGGACCGGAACCTATTACGGTAACATCGAATTGACTCATTTTATATTTTAATTTATTTATTATCTGATGATTAATTCTTACAAATTTACTGATTAATTTAGAAGGAACAAAGTGAGTTTTGTCAAGTTTTTTTGTGCGGGATGCGGGATGCTGGGTGCGGGATGTTTAAATGATTGAGAATATTTTTGTTTTAGATCTTCACACATTCAATTTTTGTCTTCCAGCTATTTTTCTAATTCCAAATTTAATTTCCCTTCTCCAAATTCTTCTTTATTTCCAAAAAACTCATCTCCGCAAATGTACCAGGGAAGATTTTCTAAATATTCTACAGCATTTTCAGGTTTCATTTCTGCCACTTCTCTTTTGGCGATAATTCCCTTAAACCATCTGTTCAAATTGGAAGAATTTTCAGATTCAACAGTATACTTCAGCCAGATTCTTTGGCAAAGTCTGCATTGAATAATGCTAACTTCGGCATTCCTGTCTTCTGTCAAATCTTTTCCTACGATTGAAGTTCTGTATTCGGATTCAATCAGGTTGTGCTTTTCGCAGGCACAACCTAATTTTGGAAGTTTTTTCATAAATGATTTTTTTTGATTTAAACTTTAGAAGTTCAAAATTAATCAAATGTTAGAATTATTTCTCCACCTTATTCATTTCTGAAAAACAATCTTTTGCAAATTTTTCAATTTTCTCTCTCGTTTTTGTTTCACATTCCAAACAATTTGAAATCATTTTACTTGCCAGATTATCAGCAATTTCATCTTGTTTTTTGTGAATATCAGAGTCCTCGAATCCACTATATGCAATTGCATTCGTCCAATCTGAATATTTTTCACCAGATTTATCAAAATCCATATATTCAAAAAATTCTTTTGGAAATTTCTCCGCATATTTTCTTGCAGGAAATCCAGTATATTCAGCTAAGGCACCATCTTGAATAAGTATAGTTTTGTTTAAAATCCACCGGTAAAACGGTCTTAAAGAATCACTATCAGTTGTAACCAATGATAATAACCTTGCAGTTTCTGGCTCATCATTAGGTCTGTAAGTTCCTAAATAAAAGGCTAAAGCTTTTGAATCACAGTTTTTATTTGTAACGTAATATCGCACAGGTTTTCCCCAAATTGAATCAATATTAATATTATGAGTTAATTTAAAGCCATCCTGCCAATGTACGACTTCAGTTATAACAGAATCTTGCTTTTTTATTACAGTCGTTTTTGACTTCTGATCACAGGAGAATAAAATAAGTATTAAAAAGCAATAAAGAATTTTTGTCATTTTAACTGCTTATTTTTTCATCAAATCCAGCAAAACCTTTTCATAATTATCCAAAATAATTTCCTTTGAAAACCTCGATTTTATAGAATTTTTTATGGCATCATGATCGTAAGACCGATGCAGAATCTGCATAATTTTTTGTGAAAAATCTTCGTGATTTTCAATATCAGAAATTTCGCCGTTCGTTTCGTGCTGAATGATTTCATTGATTCCGCCAGGACAGTTGTTGGCTAAAGAATACGTTCCGCAGGCTCCTGCTTCGAGTAAAACATTGGGAAAACCTTCGTACCGTGACGACAGAATAAACAGATCAGCATACTTCAAAAACTCATAAGGATTCTCCTGCTTACCGTGAAAAGAAACATTTTTCAGTCCTAAAAAGTCTTTCATCTGATGAAGGATTTCACGGTCTTTTCCATCACCTAAAATGTGTAACAAAATTTTTTCATTTTTTAATCTTGAAAAAACTTTCAGCAAATTATCAAAACCTTTTCTGGCAGACAGATTGCCGATGGCAACAACATTTTTATAATTGTATTTAAAACTCTCAGGTTTGCGGGAGATTGCTAACTTTTCGTCAATAAACTCAAAATCGACAGGATTATTGATCTTGACAATTTTCGACCGGTTGACTTTAAAATTTCTTACAAGATCGTGCATCATATCGTCACTCTGCGCGATAATCTGCTGGTAATTATTGTAAAAGTGGTAGAAAAATTTAATTTCCTTCTTGGTTACATGTTGCGAGACAACATTGGTTTCTCTCGCAATGAATTTCGTTTTGGGGAAAAGTTTGATAAACATCGACAGATACGCATTCACTTCTCCATATCCGGAAAAAACAATATCTGGTTTTCGGCGGTAGATTTCCTTTAGGATTGGCTTTAAAGAGTGACGAATCCTTTCGGTATTGATATCGATAATTTCGACATCTTTTTTCAGAAAATTCAGGTAGCCGCCTTCTTTGCGTAAAAGCAAAATCTTCGGTTCAAAACGATCTCTGGAGAGATGATTTGCAATGGTGGTAACGATTCTTTCTGCACCTCCGGTCTCAAGATCCGGCAGAATAAATATGACAGAAATTTTCTTGTTCATTGTAAATTTTGTTTGAAAAAAATCTTCTGTTTAAAGTATTTTTTCTCTTCAAAAAGCTAACGATATTAGCTTTTTTTAAATTACATCAGCTCGGGAAATTCCTAAGAATGATTGTTGATAATATGATTAATCAAAAACTGATTGTCTTTTTGGTCATAAAAGATAAACCAGAAAGTCCGGTGATTGGCTTTGTATTTAATGAATTTTTTACCAAATTTCTGAAGTGCTTCCGGTGTATTTCTGCCGATTGGTTTATGAATATTATAATCTACAAAATCATAAATTTTCTCAGCATATAATTGGCAGTCTATTTCAAAGCCAAAATATTCTTTTACATATAAAATCCTAATCAGATTTTCTATAGACTCATGAAATTCATCCGAATAGACAATCATTTCCCCCAAGGCAATTTTGAAATAAATTCTCTCGTTCTTTTCCTCGATTCTGCTGAATTCAGACCTTTTGCAAAACGCTCATCGAAATCATCTTTTACCAAATATTCAGTTTGAGGTTCCGAAAAAGTTTCTGCGGTTGCCCTTTTTTCTTTTAATTCAAGTAATTCTGCAATTACCTCGAGATCATCCAGCGTGTTTATCCAATGAATTAACTCTCTTTTTGATTGTAGAATGGGATTTTCCATTTTAATTTTATTTAAAAATCAATTGGCAACGTCGCTTATAAATTTAATTCTCAACATTCTCACTTCTTCGTCAGACAATTCGTCACCAAACTCATCCAGCAAAACTTTCATGCTGTCACTTTCAGATTCATTCATAAATTCCATGAACTCGTCTACAGTATCTTCATCAAAATTTTCTTCGATGTAATAATCAATATTCAATTTAGTACCCTGATAAACAATACGTTCCATCTCTTTCAAAAGATCATTCATCGAAAGATTTTTGGCTCTTGCGATATCTTCAAGGTCAATTTTTTTATCTGTATTTTGGATGATGAAAACTTTGTGACTGGATTTATTCGCCACATTTTTCAACACCATGTCCTGAGTACGCTCTATATTGTTGTCTTCAACGTATTTTGAAATAAAATCCGCAAATTCTTTACCGTATTTCTTGGCTTTTCCTTCTCCTACTCCGTAGATTTTGGCAATTTCTTCAACCGTGATCGGATACTGAACGGTCATATCTTCCAGACTCGGATCCATAAAAACCGTATAAGGCGGGATACTGTGTTTTTTGGCAACTTTTTTTCTAAGCTCCTTTAAAAGTGCAAACAAGTTTTGGTCTAAACCTCCACCCGACTGTTGCTGCACCTGATCACTTTCTGCCTTGGTCTGTGAAAGGTCAAACTCACGATCCTCTGCAATCATAAATGAACTTTCCAATTCGCCCTTGAGTGCCTGCCTTCCTTTTTCTGAAATTTTTAAAACACCATAGGTTTCAATATCTTTTTGAAGAAAATTCTGTACAGTCGCCTGTCTTAAAATGGTTTTCCAGTAATTTTCTTTTTCGTCTTTACCAAACCCAAAGTGCGGCGTTTGCTCTAATTTATAGGATTTCGTAACCGCATTTTCTTTTCCGACGATCGTTGATATCAAATCCTTAGATTTAAATTTTTCTCCTGTATCATTGATGAGATGCATTACTTTTTTAAAATCTTCCGTAGCATCTTTCAGTTTGGGAGGATTTGATGCATTATCACACATCTTCGCTCCGTCTCCGTTTTCAGGATCGAAACTTTCTCCAAAGTAGTACAGAATATACTGCCGTCTGCTCATGCAGGTTTCAGCGTAGCCTACAACTTCATTCAATAGCTGCAAACCAATTTCTCTTTCGGAAACGGCTTTTTGAGCTAAAAACTTTTCTAATTTCTCAATATCTTTAGGATCGTAGAATGCGAGACAATGACCTTCGCCGCCGTCTCTTCCTGCTCTTCCGGTTTCCTGATAATAGCTTTCAAGAGATTTTGGAAAGTCGTAATGAATGACGAAACGCACATCCGGTTTATCGATTCCCATCCCAAAAGCGATTGTGGCAACGATTACATCGGCTTCCTCCATCAAAAATTTATCCTGATTTGCGACTCTAATTTTTTGGTCAAGACCAGCATGATAAGGGAGGGCGTTGATCCCGTTCACCTGAAGAAGCTGCGCAAATTCCTCTACTTTTCTACGGCTTAAACAGTAAACAATTCCCGACTTTCCTTTGTGCTGATTGATAAATTTTACGATTTCCTTGTCAACGTTTACTTTCGGTCTTACTTCGTAATAAAGGTTAGGCCTGTTGAAACTTTCCTTGTAGACCACTGCTGAAGTCATCCCCAAAGTTTTCTGGATATCATCCTGCACTTTTGGAGTAGCAGTAGCCGTTAAAGCAATCACCGGAACATCGGCAATTTTATCTATAATTGATTTTAAATTTCGGTATTCAGGTCTGAAATCGTGACCCCATTCTGAGATACAGTGCGCCTCATCAATGGCTACAAATGATATTTTTACCTCTTTGAAAAATTCGAGATAATCTTCTTTTATCAGCGATTCCGGAGCAACGTAAAGCAGTTTGGTTTTTCCTGCTTTAATATCGTCAAAAACCTTTTTGGTCTGAGTTTTGTTAAGTGATGAATTCAAAACATGGGCTACACCTTCATCTGATGAGAGTCCGTTTACTGCGTCCACCTGATTTTTCATCAGAGCAATAAGCGGTGAAACCACGATGGCAGTCCCTTCAGAAATCAGTGCAGGAAGCTGGTAACAGAGAGACTTACCTCCACCTGTAGGCATAAGGACAAAAACATCCTTTCCGTTCAGTAAATCATCTATGATTTGCTCCTGCTGACCTTTGAAGGTAGAAAATCCAAAGTATTTTTTTAATTCGCCTGATATATTGGCTTTTTTTGCGCTCATCTAATTTTGTATTGCTAAATTTGCATCTATTCCAAAGTTATAAAAATTTTGCTTAAAATAAAAGCGAACGAATTTATAAAAATAAAATTTATAGTAAATATAAATAGATTCTGTGTCTATTTTTTCAATTGTAATATACGACAAAAATGTATACAAACGACATTATTTCCAACGCAAAAAAAACACTTGAAATAGAAATTGCCGAACTCGAAAAACTGAAAAACAGAATTGACGGCGATTTTGAAAAAGCGGTGGAAACCATTCATGCTGCCACGGGAAAACTCATTGTTGTAGGCATCGGAAAATCTGCCCACGTAGCCAATAAAATGGTTGCAACGCTGAATTCTACAGGAACGCCTTCTCAGTTTCTGCACGCATCGGAAGCCATTCACGGAGATTTGGGTGTAATTCAGAAGCAGGATGTGGTTTTATGCATCTCAAATTCGGGAAATTCTCCTGAGATTGTGAGCCTTGTTCCTTATTTAAAAGATTATTCTTCTTCTTTAATAGGTATGACTGGAAATAAAAGCAGTAAACTAGCTGAGTTTTCAGATATTATTCTTGATACACACGTTGACGTGGAAGCATGCCCAATCAAACTTGCTCCGACAAGCTCAACAACCGTTCAGATGGCTTTGGGAGATGCTTTGGCAGTGAGTTTAATGGAACTGAATGATTTTAAGGCTAATGATTTTGCTAAATTTCATCCAGGCGGAAGTCTGGGTAAAAACCTGATTTCAAAAGTTGATGATTTTCTTTCTTCACAGAAGCCTCAGGTTTCTGAAAATGACAGTGTGAAAGATGTCATCATTTCAATAAGCAGTTCCAGACACGGAATTACGGTCGTTACAGATAATGAAAATATTATTGGTGTGATTACCGACGGCGATCTTCGAAGAATGCTGATGAATGAAATTAATATTTCTGAAGTATCAGCAAAAGACATTATGTCTCTGAATCCCAAGACGGTCGAAAGAAATTCCCTGGCAAAAGACGCTATGAAAATCCTGAAAGACAACAACATCGGTCAGCTTGTCGTAACCGAAAACGGAAAATATTTCGGTATCATAGATTTACATAAACTCTTGGATGAGGGGATTAATTAGGTGAGGTTGAGATTTAGGCTAAGGTTAAGCTAAACCTAAATAAGTAACACAGGTTTTTAATCTTAAATTTTGAATCTTAAATTTTAAATTTTAAATCCCGAATTTCAATTAATCCTGCGCTTAACACCCGCTTTTTTTCCTAAATTTGAAAAACTTAAAAAATATTTTGTGAGCGAAGGTAAAGACATGTCTTTCTGGGGACATATTGGCGAGCTGAGAGGACATCTCATCCGCGCAATTATAGCGATTATCATCGCAGCATTTATTATCGGATATAATATAGAATGGATTATGGATCATGTGTTTTTTGGTCCTACCCGTAATGATTTTCCGACTTTCAGAATTGCCAATCACTTCTCAAGAATGATTTTGGGTGAAGACAGCATCACGCTTCCAAAGGATTTCCCTGTGCGTGTACAAAGGCTGTATCAGCAGTTTAATGTAATGATGGCGGTCTCCATTTTTGGTGGTATTGTTCTGGCATTTCCGTACATTGTCTGGGAATTGTGGAGGTTTATCAGTCCGGCCTTGCATCCGAGAGAGAGAAAAAATTCTATTTTTATTATCAATTCGGTTTGGATACTGTTTTTAGCGGGCGTTCTTTGCGGTTACTATTTAATTTTACCATTTGCGGTGAATTTTGGGGTAATTTTTAAGATTTCAAACATTATTATTCCACTTTATGACCTGAGCGATTACACGACATTGTTTTTACAGGTTGTATTGGGAATGGGTGTTGTATTTTTATTCCCTATTTTGATTTACTTCCTTACATCCATCGGAATTTTAACGCCGATGTTTATGAGAACGTATCGCCGTCACGCCATTGTTTTAATTATGGTGGTTGCAGCGATTATTACTCCGGCAGATGTTTTGAGTATGATGATGGCAGCTTTACCGTTGCTGGCATTGTATGAATTCAGTATCTTGGCTTCGGGCTATACTTATAAAAAGGTACAGAAAGCAAATGCAGATTTAGCAAAGAATTAAAAAATTTAAAATAACAGATGACAAGCACTTTCTTTTAGGAAGTGCTTTTTTTATTTTTAAAAATCCTGTTACATTCACAAAACTTTTACGACTAAAAGAAAAATTAATTCTCTATTTTTGAAATATACATAACCTATGAAAAAAATCACTTTCTCGCTGCTTTTCGCTTCATCACTGGCTTTCGGGCAGTTTTTTGAGCATGGTAAAACTTTTACCAAAGAAGACACTTTAAAAGGTTCAGACACTAAATTCAGGAATTTTTGGGACGTAAAAAGATATGATCTTTCTGTGGAACCCGATTTTGCTTCAAAAAGCATTAAAGGCAACAATAAAATCAGTTTTGAAATCACAAAAGATATTTCAAACCCTGTTTTTCAGATCGATTTGCAAAAGCCGATGAAAGCCGATAAGGTTGAATGCAGCTTCCCAACTGTAGACGGTTTTAAGCAGGACGGTGATTTCATTTTTATTTCTGCCAAAAAGAATTTTAAAAAAGGTGAAAAATTTACTATTGATGTAACCTATTCAGGAAAACCGACGATTGCAAAACGTGCTCCGTGGGACGGAGGCTGGGTTTTCACAAAAGACGAGAAAGGAAATCCGTGGATGAGCGTTGCCGATGAAGGAATTGGCGCCTCCGTATGGCTTCCGACTAAAGATGTCTGGAGCGATGAGCCTGATCAGGGAATTTCTATGAAAATTATTACTCCAAAAGATCTTGTGGGGATTGGAAACGGAAGACTGATCAGCAAAAAAGAAGAAGGTGACAAAACAGCGTACACCTGGGAGGTGAAAAACCCGATCAACGCCTACTCTATCATTCCAAACATCGGGAAGTACGTCAATTTTAAAGACACTTTTACTGGCGAAAAAGGAAAGCTTGATTTGGATTATTGGGTGATTGATTATAATTTAGATAAAGCAAAAGAACAGTTTCAGCAGGTAAAACCTATGCTTGAAGCTTTTGAATATTGGTTTGGCCCCTATCCTTTCTATGAAGATTCTTACAAACTGGTTGATTCTCCATATTTAGGAATGGAACATCAAAGCAATATTGCGTACGGAAACCAATATATGAACGGCTATCTGGGAAGTGATTTATCCGGAACCGGAGTCGGTTTAAACTGGGATTACATTATTGTTCACGAAAGTGGTCACGAGTGGTTTGCCAACAATATCACCGCAAAAGATCAGGCAGACATGTGGGTTCATGAAGGTTTTACGATGTATTCTGAAGTGCTTTTTACTGAAAAATATATGGATAAAAAATCCGCCGAGATTTATGCTCAGGGAGTTCAGCGCTCGATCAGCAATGATGTGCCAATTATCGGGAAATATGGAGTGAGAAATGAAGGCAGTGGCGATATGTATCCTAAAGGTGCGAGCATGCTCCACACGATCCGTCAGGTGATTGATAATGATGAGAAATTCAGACAGATTTTACGAGGTTTAAATAAGGATTTTTACCACCAGACAGTCACCACAGAGCAAATAGAAAAATACATTTCTGATAAATCGGGAATTGATTTTTCGTCAGTTTTTAATCAGTATCTAAGAACTACAGACGTTCCGGTTTTGGAATATTCTCAAAAAGGAAATGAACTGAAATTTAAGTACAGCAAAGTCGTGAAAAACTTTAAACTTCCTTTAAAAGTGAGTGGCGAATGGATAAAACCTACTGAAGAATGGCAGACGGTGAAGTTGAAAAATGATGTTGCAGTAGAGTTTAATAAAAACAATTACATCAGATATCAAAAGGTAAATTAGGTTGAGGTTCAGGCTGAGGCTGAAAAACATTGGAAAAGCAAAATCGCACGTTCGCTTTTGCTTTTTTTTAACATCTGTTCTGTAACAAAATCAGTTTTACTGCAACTACTTAAGCAAATAAAATCAGCATGAAAAAAATTGCAATCAGCTTAGGACTTTTATCCGCAATAGCATTTAATGCACAATCTGTAAAGACGCAAATTGACCTTGTTAATATTAAAGACGATAAAGTAAATGTAAGCCTTGAATTTCCGAAAATGAAATCAGGCGACGTGAAATTTCACTTTCCGAAGACGGTTCCGGGAACATATTCCACAGACGATTACGGAAGATTTATTGAAGGAATAAAATTCATCGATAACAAAGGAAAAGAGCTGGCTTTCACAAAGGTGAATGACAATTCTTATACTTTAAAAAATGCGCAGAATTTAACTACAGTTACCTATTGGGTAAACGACAGTTTCGATGATGAAATGGATAATACCAAGCATAAAGCAGTATTTTCACCATCAGGAACCAATATCGAAGAAGGTAAAGTTTATCTTGTCAACACCCACGGTTTCGTTGGTTATATTGAGAATATGCAGGATGTTCCTTACCAGTTAATCGTAAAAAAACCAAAGGATTTCTACGGAACGACAGCGTTGGTAGATCAGGATAAATCTGAAGATACGGATACTTTTACCTTAGCAAATTATGCTAAACTGACGGACTCTCCGCTGATGTACACCAAACCGGACTACGTAACCTTCAACGCAGGAGGAATGGAACTGGTTTTGGGCGTTTATTCTCCGACGGGAAAGTATAAAGCAGCAGATTTTAAAGAAAATTTAGAGAAAATGGTGATTGCTCAGAAGAAATTTTTGGGTGATATGAATACCAATAAAAAGTACGCCATCATGCTTTATCTTGCAGGTACAGACGGCCCGCAGATTAAAGGTTTCGGTGCTTTGGAACATCACGAATCTACCAGCGTTGTTTTGCCTGAAATGATGCCGAAAGAAGCGATTGACCAGACCATAACAGACGTAGTTTCTCACGAATTTTTCCACACAGTAAATCCTCTGAAAGTGCATTCTGAAGAAATTCATTATTTCGATTATGCAGACCCGAAAATGTCTCAGCATCTTTGGATGTACGAAGGAGGAACTGAGTATTTTGCCAATCTTTTCCAGATTCAGGAAGGTTTGATTACAAGAGATGAATTTCTGAAAAGAATGACCGACAAAATCACTAATTCTAAAAATTACAACGACACAATGCCGTTTACAGTGATGAGCAAAAACATCCTGAAAGACGAGTACAAAGATCAATACCGTAATGTTTACGAAAAAGGAGCTTTGTTGGCGATGTGTTTGGATATCGAATTGAGAAAACTTTCCAACGGCGAGATGGGTTATCGTGATATGATCAGGAAACTGTCTCAGAGATTTGGTGAAAATAAACCTTTCAAAGATGATAAATTGATTGACGAATTGGTTGAAGTTACAGGCTATCCGCAGGTGAGAGATTTTTACAATAAATATATTGCTGGAAGTGAGGCTACACCGTATGAAAAATACTTGAAAGAAGTCGGAGTTGAAGTTCAAAAGCAGGATACACCACCGATTTTCTGGTTTGTAAAAGACCCGAATCAGACGGGTTACAACGACAAAAACAATACTTTTATTTTTGACGAAAGCTCTGCCCTTTCTCCTTTTGCAAAATCAATTGGATTTAAAATCACCGATGAAGTAGTTGCTCTGGATGGAAAAACCATCAACATTCAGAATATTCAGGAGTTTGTAAATTACGCTAAAGGTGTAAAAGACGGACAGAATGTAACGCTTACCGTGTTGAGAAATAAAGACGGAAAATCTGAAAAAATTGATTTAAAAGGCAAAGCCATTCTTGATAAAATGACTGTTGAAAATTTAGTTTTCAAAGCCAACCCTACTGCTGCAGAGAAAAAACTTCAGGATCAGTGGATTACCGGGAAGAAATAATTTAAACTTAAACTTCAATAAAAAAACCAGCCTTTTCGGGGCTGGTTTTGTTTATTTCTGCAAATCCGGTTCTATGGGATTGTTATTTTTCTTAAATCCTTCTTTTGCTTTCTTTTCCATTTCCCTGAAAACCTGGTTTGGATCTGAAATCTCCCTGCCATCAGCAGTTTTTGTTTTAAAAACTACGCGGTTGTTGTCTGTATTTTTCTGCATCATTTCGCGCATATTTTTCGTCGGATCGTTCACGTAAGCTTTCCAGGCTTTTTTGAACTGGTCTTCTGTCACCTCAATTTCCTTTCCACCCATGCCAAAAACACGGACTTCAGTGGGAAGATTAAGTTCAGTTTCCTGTGAAGCTGCTTTGATCTTTTTGTTTCCTGCCAAAGTCATCACGTGAGTTCCTGTAGCATCTTCAATTTTAACAATCAATCCAGGTAAACCATAAAATTTATAAGGCCCATCCTGAAAAGGAATTTCCTGCGTGAACCATGCTGTCCACTCCCTGCCGCCGAAGTTTGTGGTTGCTTTTTGGGTGTTGTACTCTCCGATTTTCTGTTTTTCACCGGAGATTTTCCATTCAGGTTTAGAATCCTCAGCGATTTTATACTGATCACTTGATATCTTTCTGTATAAAAACGTTTTAAAATCCGGATATTCTTTAGTTACTTTAAAAGTGATTTGCCCAGGCGTATCAGTTCTTTTAATATTAATACTGGTCGGATTCATCTGAATCTGCTTTTCAATATCTGCCCTCTGCGTAGAATCTGCTACAAAAGTGGCATGACTGTAATATGACGAACCCTTTGCATCAATATCTAGAACCATCATTTCCGTTTTCACATCGGCTTTATCGTTGATGTCGGGAATGAATTTATAGTCGTAGAAAAATCGGTTGGTCTGAGAAAAAGCCATTACGGATAAAAGCAAGAGGCTAAAATGTAGGATTCTCTTTTTCATTTTATTTCGAAGTTAATTCTATTCTGTTATTATCTTTTTTAATCGCTTCTTTGATTCTGTTTTCCTGCTCTTTCATATGTTGATTTGAACCATCTGCCATTTGAAGCGAAATATTTCCAATCTGCATTTGTTTAAAGCCTTTTGTAGGATCTCTCTCGTAATCTTTTACAAGCTTATCATATTGCTTTTGACTGATTAAAATTTCTTTAGAAGGAAATACATTTTGAGGTATCTTGTCAATGGTTTTAATTCCCTGTAAAGTAAAAATGTGAGATTTTGTGTCGTCTTCTGCTTGTACAATCATACCAGGAAGTCCATGAAATTTATACGGTCCGTCCTGAATGGGAATTTCATCTGAAAACCACGCAACCCAATGTCTTCCGCCAAAATCGGCTTCCGCTTTTTGTGTATTCCAGCTTCCTATTTTTTGTTTTTCATTACTTACTTTCCAGTTTATTTTTCTTTCTTCAGAAACTTTATAAGAATCTGACAAAAACCTGTTATGGAAAAAAACTTTGTACTCAGGATATTTTTTTGACACAATAAACCGGTTTCCGGCTTTCTTCATATCTGATTTAATTTCAATTCTTCCGGTTGCAGCAAGCTGTTTCTGAAGATCAGCGTTAACCAAGGAATCTGCCTGATAAACTGTGTAGCTGTAAAATTTAGATCCGGAATCATCAATATCCAAAACCATCATTTCGGTTTTCACATCAGATTTATCATTATTGTCCGGAATATATTTGTAGTCGTAAAAGAAACGTTTATTCTGAGCCTGAAAAATAGCAATGGCAAGAAGAAAAGTACCAATAAAAAGTTTTTTCATAGTGTATAAAGATTAATTTTTGGTAATAATTTCCATTCTTCTGGCGTAGGAATATTTTTCATTTCCGATTCTGTCTACTTTTAATACTTTAATATTAGACTCTAAATCAGGATTTTTAAAATTATTCTTATCGATTGAATGTTTTAAAAACTCCTCTCTTGATACTTTTTTGCCATTTACAAAGAGTTCGGGAGCATCTACTGCAATTCCAAACATGGAGATATTGTTTCCAACAGGTGATGAAGATTCATTCTTCAGCTGATTTCCATTCAGATCATACACTCTGCTTTCCATTCTGTCCAATTTGAAAAAGCCTGCATTGTTTTTACTATAGTTTTTTTTGCTCTCAATCGCCAAATCTTCAATGGTTTTAGCATCTTTTTTCAAAAATTCCAGTTCTTCTGTCGACAGAGGTTTCTTGCTGTAGTCTCTGTTTGCAGAAAATTTCCTGTTAAAATCAGCCTGCTCCCTTGAAATCTCAATTTGCTTCTGCATTTCTATTTTCGCTTCTTTCATTTTTACAGCAGCTTCCTTTCTTTTAATCTCAGCTTCTTTGTAAAACTTTTCGTACTCATTTTTTCTATTTTCCGAAGCTTTTGAAACTTCTTCTTTAGCAACTTCCATCTCTACCCTTGCTGCTGCTATCTCTTTTTCAGCTTCTGCCATTTCAACTCTGGCTTGCTCAATTTCTATTTTGGCATTTTCAATTTCCAGTCTTGCCTCAGAAATTTGCTTTTCGGCTTTTGTCTGAGCTTTCTGCATTTTTCTGGCTTCTCTTTTTGAAGGTCTTAAAGTATCGCTTTCAATGGTTTTTACCATTTCAGAAATAATAGAATTGGTTGCTTTAATTTCTGTATTTTTCGCATTGACCAAATAAGTAAATGCAATTGTGAAAACGAGTGGTAATGCTAAAATTCTTCCTGCATAACCAGATTTTGTGTTGGGTTTTTGTAACATTTGTAATCTTTTTTTAAGGTTTGAACTGAGAAAAGGACTTGTTGCCGGAAGATTTGTTCCCGAAAAATGACTTGCTAAAAGCATTTCCGCAAAAGCTTTGGTATCGTTTTGCTTTACTGCTTTTTTGTCTGCAAGATATTCGTGTACCAAACATATTTCCTTTTTTATCAGATGAAAAATAGGATTGAACCAGAAAACTGCCGTAAAAATCTCCACAATGATTTTATCTATACTGTGTTTTTGCTCTATGTGTACCATTTCGTGCTTTAAAATCTGCTTTCCAAGATCAGAATCCAAATCAATAGATTCTTTCCAGAAAAGGTTTTTGAAATATGAAAAAGGTGCATTGTGAAGATTGGTACGGTAAAATTTTATATTTTTATAAACTTCACCAGAAAAACTCTTTTTTAATTTCTGAATCTCAGCAATTCCCAGAATAAATTTAATCAACATTATCGACGAAACTGTCGTTAAAACAACTATTGGAATCAGATAAAAATAGCTTGAATTTTCGTTTATACTGTTTTCTAAATGTAACGTTTCAAAAAGTCTGTACACATCAGGATTCACTTCAATGGTAAAATCTTCAATCTTAATCCAAGGTAAAACCACCGAAACTATTAGACTCCCAACTAAATAAAACCGATTGTAATGATGATATGTTTTATCTCTTAGTGCCAAAAAGTAGTACCCAAACAAAACAGCTGAACAAATGCAGACTTTTAAAATGTAGAAAAAAAGAATTTCCATGATTGGCTGTTTTTATTTCGTGTCAATTCTTATCTCACCAGAACTTTTCCCATCTGTGTTTTGCTTGTTCACGGTCATTCTTTTAAAATTTTTGCTGTCAAGTTTTTTAAATTCTGCTTCAGTGATTTCCTTATCGTCCAGATAGTATTTGATATTTGAGTCACCATGCATACTAAAGATTTTCGGTTTTGAAACATTTACTCCTCCATTTGGAAACCTCATTGTTGTAGTTCTTCCAACCACCGGTGGAAAAGGAGCTGAAATATTTTTCACAGATCTGATTACTATTGGATTTCTGCCATCCAGCATTCTTCTTTCTGCTTCAATTTTCGCACGCTCACCTTCAAGCTTAGCTCTTTTAGCATTGAGCTTTGCAGCTTCTTTTTCGAGTTTAGCTCTGCGTTTGGCATTTTCAGGGCTTTCTTTTTTTTCAATGAAAGCTTCGCTTCCAGGCATCCAGCTTGTATCTATATTATGTCCGTTTTTATACACTTTTACTTTTGCACCTTTGGGAAAATCAACAGAATTTCCATTATGTCTGTAAATTTTCACATTGGTTCCTTCTGGAAAACTCAGTTTTTCGCCATCTATTTCAATTTTTGAAAGATCAGGCATTTCGATGTTCATCGTTTTAAGACGTTCAAGCTCATTTTTCCAAGCTTCAGAATTAAATGCTTTCATGAGTTTTTCACTATCAACATCCGGAATATGAAGACTGAATTCCTTTGAATTCACAGCTTTGCTGATTTCTCCCGAAAGTTTTTCGATTTCTTTAAGACTTGCTTTAAACTCTTCCGATTCCGGTTTTAAGGCTTTCAGATTTTTAGATTCTTTTTCAATTTTTGTGCTCAGTTCAGAGATTTTTTTTTCTGCAACAACCTCTTTTTTTAATCTTGGCGGAGTAATATTTTCATTGAAAACAATTTTCTCTTTTGGAACGATAGTATCTTTTATAATTTCTGAAACTGCCTTTTCAATTTCAATATTGGTCTTTTTTATTTCTGTGTTTTTTGCATTAACCAAGTAGGCAAAAGCTACGGTAAATACGATAGGTAAAGCTAAAATTCTTCTTGTATAACCAAATTTGGTATTGGGTTTTTGTAACATCTGTAATCTTTTTTTGAGGTTTGAATTAAGAAACGGACTCGCCGCCGGAAGTGCAGTCCCCGAAAAATGACTGGTCAGAAGCATCTGCGCAAATGCTTTGGTGTCTTTTTTCTCAACAGCCTTGTTGTCGGCAAGATATTCGTGTATTAAACTGATTTCTTTTTTTATTAAATAGAAAAACGGATTGAACCAGAAAACTGCTGTGATCACTTCAGCAAAAATCTTGTCGATGCTGTGTTTCTGCTCAATATGCACCATTTCATGTTTCAGGATTTGTTTCCCGACATCAGAATCCAAAGTGATGGAATCTTTCCAGAAAAGGTTTCTGAAATAGGAAAAAGGTGCGTCTGTAAGGTCGGTCTGATAAAAATTGATGCCTTTTATCTGTTCTTTGCGGAAACTGCTTTTTAATTTCTCGATTTTAAAAATTCCTGTAAGAATTTTGACTATAAAAAAGAGAGAAACCAGTCCCAGAGCCGAAAAAATAATTCTAAAATAAGTGTGGTCATTATTGATGTTTTTTGGAGTTTTAAAACTTTGTACCTGCTCAAAAAGGAGGTAAATCCGGTCGCTCACTTCGATGGTAAAATCTTCAACTTTCAACAGTGGTAAAAATATCGAAACCAGCATTATAGCCAAAAGATAAAACCTGTTGTAGTGATGAAAGGTCTTGTCTTTTAAAGACAACTGATAGTAAAGAAACATTACACCCGAACATGCAAAAAGTTTCAGAAAATAGATCAATAGATTTTCCATATCAGCTTTTGTTTTTTAGTTCATTAAGGAGCATTTCAAGATCTTCCACGCTCATTTCACTTTCTTCCACCAAAAAAGAAACAGCACTTTTGTAAGATCCTTTAAAATAATTTTTCACAAGACTTTTCATCGTCTTTCCGGAATACTGATCTTTAGAAATTAAAGCAAAATATTCGTGCTGTCTGCCAATTACATTATAATCCACAAAATCTTTGTCTTTTAAAACTTTTAAAATAGTGGAAACGGTATTCGTATGAGGTTTTGGCTCGGGAAAGAGATCAAGAACATCTTTTAAGAAACCTTTTTCAAGTTTCCAGAGATACTGCATGATTTGCTCTTCGGCTTTGGTAAGATTCTGTATTTTCATTTTTAAATATCAATTTTATATAACTAATTACTTAGTGATACAAATGTAGAAATTAAATCAATTCATACAACTATTTTTATAGTGATAAAGATTTGAATTAAATCAAATAACTGATTTTCAATACAATAATTTTAATATTTAACACAATTTAGTATTTAATGAAACTGATAATAATTCATTGATAATAATCAAGTTCATTCAAATTCTTAAAACTTGTTAAAATTTATTAAATAAAATGATGAGGAAGTGAGAAAAAATAAGAAAAAATATCTATTTTAGTGGTCTGAAAAAAATTATAAAAATCTATTTATGAAAAGATATACTCTACTGGCTGTAATTTTGATGTGCACATCTTCATTCACATTTGCGCAGTCATCGGTATTTGGATCAATTACTGAGGCAAAATCAAAAATTGAAGCTACGGTGCCTGTCGTAATTGAATATTTAAAGAAAACTAGCGAAAAAGAAGGAGACCAGACTATTCTTACCAACGGAACAGAAGCTTTGAGAAAAGAATACAACGCAGTTTCTCAGGAATTTGATTTATATAAAGGAAACCTTGCAAGCTGCATCGTAAATAAAAAGAAAAAAGTGGCTACCAAGTGTTTAAATTATCACACGCAATATTTCAGAAGCACTTTGACTAAATATGATAATTTCATTTCATATCTGACTAAAAAGAATGGTTTCTTAGGTGTTGATGATGAAGAAGTGAAAAAAGACCTGAAGCCCACAGAAATCGCAACGACAATTGATAAAGATTTTACGTCTGCCGCAGGCGCTACAGCCAATATGAAAGGTGTTGAAAAAACAAAATATTTTGAAAGTCTGAAATCAGATGATTTGAAATTACAGCCTTTCAGTTCTCTTGTAAACTAAAAAATTCACTCCGCTTTTCGAAGCGGATTTTTTTTGTTTAAAAGTTTAGTTTCTGATTTAATAGAATTTCAAATTACTGTCTCAGAATTTTCTCCATTTTCTTTCCTTTTGCCAGTTCGTCAATTAATTTATCTAAATATCTTGCTTTTCTCGTGAGCGGATTTTCTATCTCCTGAATTTTGTAGCCGCAGATAGTTCCGGTAATGAGTTCCGCATTGGGATTGAGGTTTGCTCTTTCGAAAAAAGTTTCAAACGTAATTTTTTCATCGATGACTTCCTGCAGTTTTTTTTCGTCAAATCCTGTAAGCCACTCGATCACCTGATGCAGCTCTTCTTTTGTTCTCCCTTTAGTTTCCACCTTGGTTACGTAATGAGGATAGACAGAAGCGAAGGTCAGTTTGGCAAACCGCTCGTTATGTTTCTCAGTTTCTTTCATGTTTAGATTTCATTTAATCAAAAATAAAATTTTCTAAATAAAAATTGGGGCTTTAAAACGTACAAAAATATCTATGATCTTTGGCAGTATGCTTATATGAACTTTTAAAAGGTTTTACGTTCCGCTAAAAACCTTTTGTGTCTTTTGTGGTTAAAAAAAAATGAGAACCAAAGTTGATTCTCATTTTATAATTTTTATGATTTGCCAATTAGCTAACGATGTATTCAGTGATAACAGGCTGGTCTTTTTCGTTATCCCACTTCATTTTCCAGTCTTCTTTTACATCCATATCGATGTTTGCCTGCTTCATGGGTGCAATATATCTCACGTTGAAAGCAATATCAAACTCATCTTCGGAAGTTTCTGTTACTTTAATGTCTGAAACATGGTGCGTGGTATTTCCCAGCATGTTGTTTTTAGATTCTGTAAACCAGTTGTTGAATCCTTCGTGACCAGTGAACTCGTCATTTCCCGGAAACTTCATTTTTACATCGTCAGAAAGATACTGTGTGAAGTAACTGTTCTCGTCAAGCTGATCAAAACGCGTGAACCACGTTTTCATAAATGCTTCAATTTTCTCTACCTTTTCCTGCTGTGTGCTCATAGATTTTATTTTAATGTGAATTATATTGTAGTTGACTGATCAATTTAGGTTCAAAAATCTGATTTCTAAATTCCAACCTAAATTCAAATGCAATCTAAAAATTTTAATTCTGAATTTCAATAAAATTTTGAAAATTATATTTCTTTTTTCATCAGAGTATCCAAAATATCCATTTTTTTTAAATGAAAATAAGTTTTAAACAAAAAAAAGAGAACTACTTTCGTAATTCTCTTTCAATCTAGTAGCGGGAACCGGACTCGAACCGATGACCTTCGGGTTATGAGCCCGACGAGCTACCTACTGCTCCATCCCGCGGTGTTTCTTTTAAATCGTACCGACTGTAACGATTGTAATAAATTAGTAGCGGGAACCGGACTCGAACCGATGACCTTCGGGTTATGAGCCCGACGAGCTACCTACTGCTCCATCCCGCGGTGTTTCTTTTGAATCGTACCGACTGTAACGATTATAATAAATTAGTAGCGGGAACCGGACTCGAACCGATGACCTTCGGGTTATGAGCCCGACGAGCTACCTACTGCTCCATCCCGCGATATTGGATTGCAAATATACGACAATATTTTACAATTCCTAATATTTCTTTTAAATAAGGGATTTCACAGGAAATAATTTTAATTATTACTATCTTTGTTCTATGGCTAAAATACTCAGAATCTACCCCGACAATCCTCAGGAAAACCTTATCAACGAGGTCATTAAAACCCTGAACAACGGCGGACTCATCATCTATCCGTCTGATACAATCTATGCTTTGGGATGCAATATTTTCGACATCAAAGCCATGGAAAAACTTGCCCAAATCAAAAAGCAGAAGCTCGAGAAAGCAAAATTCTCAATTATCTGTAATGATTTAAGCCATCTTTCAGATTTTACGAGACCTATTGATACATCAGTTTTCAGGTTTTTGAAAAGCCACCTTCCGGGACCGTTCACTTTTATTCTGGAAGCCAACAAAAGTTTACCTTTAGCTTATAAAAATCACAAAACAATCGGGATCAGAGTTCCTGATCATCCGATTCCGCAGCTGATTGTGGAGAAACTGGGACATCCAATCGCTTCGACTTCTATTCACGACGACGATGAAATCATCGAATATTCTACCGATCCGGAACTGATTGCCGAGAAATATGATCATCTGGTTGACATCGTAATTGATTCCGGATATGGCGATAATGTTGCGTCAACGATTGTTGACCTGACATCGGGGGAACCGGAAATCATCCGTCAGGGAAAAGGTATTATCTAAATTCAATGTTGAAAATTCAAGATTGAATATTTAATATTCGCGAAAATCTTGAATCTTAAATTTTAAATCTTGAATTTTGAGTCCAAAATCTTAAATTTAATTCATGAAACTCATTACTTCACCAGCAAAATTGATGAATGTAGAAAACACGACCGATCATCTGAGATCTTCTACGCCAAAATTCATTGATGACGCAGCACATATTCACAAATATTTAAAGGAGAAAACACCGAAATATCTTTCAGATTTAATGGAAATTTCGTCAAAACTCGCTGACGAGAACTGGGAAAGAAATCAAAAGTGGAGTGCCAAACCGACAGCAAAAAATTCCGCTCCGGCAATGTTTGCCTTTACGGGCGAGGTTTACAGAGGTTTAGATGCGAAAACTCTGGATAAAAAAGCGGTGGATTATCTTCAGAAAAATTACAGAATTCTTTCAGGATTGTATGGTTTGCTGAAACCTTCGGATAAAGTAATGCTTTACCGTCTTGAAATGGGTCGACCGTTTGAATTTGAAGAGTATAAAAATCTTTATTCGTTTTGGACAGAAAAAGTGACAGAGCAATTAAATTCTGAATTGAAAAAGAATGAAATTGTTCTCAATCTTGCGAGCAATGAGTACTTTAAAGTGATTGATAAAAAGAAACTCAATCATCAGGTTATCGATTTTGATTTTTATGAATTGAAAAACGGGAAACCTAAAACTATTGTTGTTTACACGAAACACGCGAGAGGTTTGGTCGTAAGATTTTGTGCTGAAACCAACGCAAAAAATTTAAATGATGTAAAAGCTTTCAACTATGAAGGCTACAGGATTGATGAGGAAAAATCGACAGGTACTAATTTAGTTTTTGTCAGGTAAATCATGAAAGTCCTGACTGAACTCTTACAATTCGCCCTAAAACTTGTTTTCACAATGAGTTTCATGGTTTGCTGTTCGCAGGAAAAGAAAATCCTTTCTATCAACGGATTTCTTGACAATCATACTTATAACAGTGCTTACGGAGACACAATAGAATATACTTCAAAAAATATTTTCTCTGTAACTGAATATAAAAAACCCCAGAATAAAGACAGCATTTCTGCCAGATTCAACGGATTGCCATATGCGAAGCAGACCTACACAGAATATTTACAGGATGGAAGGAAAAAGTACAGGCAGTACAAATCTTCAGAAACTTTTATAACTGAGAAATTTCATTATGATAAAAATGAGTTGATTCTGAAAGAAACTGTTGAAAGTAAATATGGAAATTCTTATAAATGGCTTTTCTATAATCCTGACGGACTTTTAGATGAAGAAATTTATTATACATCTGATCAGAAAAAGGAAAATATCTTTGAAGGCTACACCAAATATCACTATTCTTCAGATGAGAAAAAAACTACTGTTAAAATAATTGATTACGGTTATGATTCTTTGGCCAACGAAGAAAAATACGAATTTGAATTCCCGATACTTACTAAAACAACTCCTCTTTACCAATCTAAAGTTCACGAATACCGTTGGATCAACGGAAAATATCAACCGACTAAAATAAAAGATTACATTGTCGAAAATCGTGACGTAACCTTTGAATACGATGAAAACGGTCGTTTGACATCAGAAATTTGGTATCAGAATCACAACAGTCTTGAAAATAAAACCGAATTTTCTTATTCAGACAATGATAAGAACCAAACCGAACAGCAATATCATCTTTTAGGAACTGAGAAGTCTACAAAAATAACCCGACAATATGATGAGCACAAAAACCTGGTTTTTGAGCAAAGTATAGAGTATACAGGGCATCCACTGAGCGAAAATACGTTTGAATACGTATACGATAAACAGGGAAACTGGACCTCAAAAAAACATTTCAGAAAAGATGTGGATTTGGGAATTAATGCAGAAAAAAAACTTATAGATTACGAATATCGTGAGATAAAATACTACAGTTCTGCCACTGTTCAAAGAAATTTTAAATTACCTGAACTTCCTGAAATAGCAAATTCGATACGAAATAATATTCCTAAAATTGCAATTCAAAAGAAAAAGAAAATTGAAAATTTTGATAACGCAGTAAAAAACGGTGATTTTGAAAGCCAAATTAATCTGAAAAAAGCCAAAAATATTGAGGATTTTACTCCGGAATTCTGGACTTTAAAAGTCAAAGAATTTGGTAATTTGGATGACGAACCCGGCGATGAAGCCGTTTGCGTTTATGAAACTCCGGTTGAAGGAGATTTGGGATTCGAACAGGCACTTGTAATCTTTAAGAAAGCAGGTGAAGACTGGACTTTGTGGCATCAATCTACCAATCCCATACTATCTACAGCCCACGGCGGAATGATGGGAAATCCGTTTGAGGGAATCAGCATTAGAAATAATACAATAATTGTCAGTCATTTTGGTGGAAGCAGGCAAAAATGGAGCTACACCCATCGGTACAGATTTCAAAATCAAAACTGGTACCTCATTGGTGCAAGCGTAAATTTTGGGTCGCCGTGCGATTACTTTGACTCTTTAGATTACAATTTATCGACGGGAATCGCCGTGTTTGAGCACAGTTCGGAAGACTGCAGTGACAATGTAGACAAACCGAAAACAAGCCGCTGGAAAGAAAAAGTCAACAAAACAATACAGTTGCCTCTGATGGATGAATTTTCTGTCGGTGAAAATAGGATTGAACTAAAAACAAGAAAAACAGAGATGTTTTATTAGAAAAAATGACATTTTCAGATTTAAAAAAAAATTTTGTACAGCAACTTTCAGAGATTTATTCCGAATCTGAAAGCAATTTTGTTTTTCAGATTTTTGCTGAATCAATTTTTGAATTGAATGCAGTTCAGCAGCGGCAGTTTTCTAACGAAAATATTTCGGAAGATATTCAGATTCAATTTGAAAACATTATTTCAGATTTGAAAACCGGAAAACCTTATCTTCAGATTTTAGGCGAAACCGAATTTTATGGAATGAAGTTTTTTGTAGATGAAAACGTTTTAATTCCAAGACCTGAAACTGAGGAATTGCTGGAAATTGCTATTCAAAAAATCTCAGATCTCACACGAAGCAAAGCCGAACTGAGCGTTGCTAAATCTCAAATCTCAAATCTCAAAATCCTCGACATAGGAACCGGCAGCGGCATCATTCCTTTGGTTTTGAAGAAGCATTTTCCCAACGCAGAAGTTTCCTCCATTGATTTTTCGGAAAAAGCTCTGGAAACAGCAAAGAGAAATGCAGAATTTCATGATTTAAATATTAATTTTATTCATGCAGATTATTTGAATTTAGATTTAAATGAAAAATTTGATGCTATTATTTCAAATCCACCTTACATCGGAGTAGATGAAGAAACGGAAATCGCTGATTCTGTAAAAGAATTTGAGCCGAAAATGGCTCTTTTTTCTCCGACTTCAGATGCATTGATTTTTTACAGAAAAATTGCAGATGACTGCGGGAAATATTTAAATAAAAACGGTTTGGTTTTCCTTGAAATCAATCAGAAACTGGGTCAGGAAACTTTAGATTTATATCAAAATTTAGCGCATTCTGAACTGATTCAAGATCTGAGCGGAAATGACCGTTTCGTTTTTGCAATCAGATAAACTTTGGTGTTATTTTTGTAATTAATTTGTCCTATTTTTCTGAAATATGACTTAAAATTATTTTTGATTCCAGAAAATCAGTAAATACATGTTTTTATATTTAAATGATTCAATTCTTTTTCAAATATAAATTCTGGTTTACTCTATTCACTCTCATCTATCAATTCCAAAACTTCATTGTATTTTCATTGCTATAATTGTTTATCATCATTTTCTACCCTTCATTATTGCTTAAAAAGAAGCTATAAACATCTCAACTCGAAATAATCCATGATATTTATCATAAAATTTTTAAATCATTCAAAATTGATAAATTCCTTAACATTTTGCGTAATATTTAGTTAACATTCATTAATTGACTTGCGAAATTATCATCACTAAAAGTCAATTATAATTATGAATAATTAAATTAAATCTACTTAAATTTTTCTATAAAGATTATCGTAAAAGTAACTCTAAAGCACTCTAGTCTCGATATATTTTTTACATCGAGGACCATCATACATTACAAAATCGACAGCAGAAAATTCATTTCATTAAATTTTAACAAGAAATTAATTTCATATTATTTTAATATATATATTTAGTGCAATCGATTACAATACAGCAAATAAAAATTAATGTTAAACAAATTAAAACTTACTAATCATGAATAAACAGCTACTTTATTTATTATTATTTCTCGGTTTTGTAAACATCAGTGCACAAAACGTCACGATTACACAGGAAACCGGCTGGATGGAAACAGCGTACATCAAATGGACACCAGTTAGCGGAGCTGACAGCTACAAGGTTTACTACACAGGCGGAAATTTTACAGACAAAATCATTGACACGCAACTGATTCGTAATTATGGAACATATTACAGAGCCGATGCATTGGGATTGAGTCCTGGTGTTTACACGCTCAAAGTTGTACCGGTTACAGGAAATGTGGATGGCCCAGCAACAGTTTCAGGCCCGATTACGGTTACCGCTCATGACAGATCAGGTTTTGCGCACAGCAACGGAAGAGTTCCCGGAGCCTATAATCTTGACGGAACACTGAAAGCCAATGCCGTGGTTTTATATGTAACCCAGGATACAAAAAACACAATTTCATTAAACGTAACAGGAGCAAACGCAAATCCATGTGTTGGTTTACAGACGATTTTGGATGGTTTTAAAAAAGGTTTGGACACACGTCCACTTGCCATCAGACTTATTGGAAATGTTACTGACCCAAATTACCTGCTTAACGGGGATGCTGTGATTGAAAACAAAAAAATAGCAGCCAGTTCGATCACATTCGAAGGTGTAGGGTCTGACGCTTTGGTCAACGGTTGGGGAATCAGAATAAAATCTGCGACCAACATTGAGGTTCGTAACTTAGGTTTTATGCTGACGGATGCTTCTGAAGGTGATAATTTGAGTCTTCAGCAAGACAATACTTACATTTGGGCTCACAACAATGACTTATTTTACGGCGCTCCGGGATCTGATGCTGATCAGGCAAAAGGTGACGGTGCTCTTGATTCTAAGAAATCATCTTATGTAACATTTTCTTACAATCACTTCTGGGACAATGGGAAAAGCTGTCTGTTAGGTTTGAGTGAAGGCACAACAACAGATCTTTACATTACTTATCATCACAACTGGTTTGATCATTCTGACTCCAGACATCCACGTGTACGCTATTTTTCGGCACATATTTACAACAATTATTATGATGGAAATTCCAAATACGGTGCGGGATCAACTTTAGGTTCTTCTCTCTTCGTTGAAGGAAATTACTTCAGAAACTGTAAATATCCTATGTTGATTTCTAAACAGGGGACAGATATTGCCGGCGGTGCACCAGGAACTTTTTCTAACGAAAACGGAGGAATGATAAAAGCTCACAATAATTTTATGACAGGTCAAACTGCTTTTGTACCTTACAGCTCATCAGCATTAACCCAATTTGATGCTTATGTGACAACCAACAGAAGTGACGTTGTACCAAGCAGCATTACCGCATTTCAGGGAAGCGCTGTTTATAATAATTTTGACACAAACACGGCATTATACATCAATTCTCTTGTAATTGATACTCCTGTTGTTGGTAGAGATAAAACCATGCAATACTCAGGCAGAGTTTCTGGTGGGGACATCAGCTGGACATTCAACAATTCGGTAGACGATACAAACTCTTCTGTAAATACAGGATTGATGGCAGTATTACAGAACTATACATCGCAGTTGGTTTCTGTACAGGGAATTGCCGCTCCGGTAGCGAGTTCTCAAACATTGACAATACCGGCAAACAACGATCAAACAGTAACCACATCAACTGCAATAGCACCGATGATATTCACCTGGGGAGGAACTGCAACGGATGCTACAGTAACGGGATTGCCTGCTTCGGGCATCAGTTTTGTGAAAAATACAGCTAATCAAACCATTACTGTTTCCGGAAATCCAACAGATGACGTCAGCTTTACAGTGAATACCGTTGGCGCATCCGGGACATCGGTTTCGGGAACGGGCAGCATCAGCGTAGTTCCTGCCGGAACTCCACAGGGAAATGAAATTCATAATTTTACGACATCAGGAACCGGAAGTACTTTCTACACATTTACGTCAGCGAATATGAATTCCACAGACGGATCTGCAAGTTACGACGGACTGACATTAACAAAACGTCTAAAATTAGAATCAGCTACTTCGATAGCGTATAATACAACTCAAAGTTCGACCCTTACTTTAGTTCTTGATCCTACATTTACAGGAACTGTAAAATTTGACAATGTAAATTACACTGCCTCATCAGGTATCATCAATATTCCAAATGTTGCTGCGGGAGCACATACCATTACTAAAGGAAGTGTAGCCAATTTATTTTACATCAAAACTGTGTTCAATACAACCGGAACTTTAGCAACACAGGAAAGCAAACTGCAAAAACTAACAGTATTCCCTAATCCTGTTACGTCAATACTTACGGTTTCTACTCCGAACAATAATCCTGTAGAATCTATCATTATTACTAATTCAGTAGGGCAAGTTTTGAGAACAATCATTGAGAATACCACAAAAGTTGATATGAGTAATCTCAGCAATGGCTTATATTTCTTACAGATCAAAACGAAGGAAGGAATGTTTAACCAAAAAATAATTAAAAAGTAAAACACCTGCTTTTCTAAAATAACTAAGCCATCTCAAATTGAGATGGCTTTTATGTTTTTAAGAATTTAAACAAAATTAAATTCAGCTATTTAACCGATTTTTTTTCTTACAAATATTTCGAATGCCAGATATAAAAGAGGTAATGACATTATTCCCAGATACAGTGAATTTGTCATCGCTACATCAGGCTTCACTAAAACCGCATAAATCAACCCGAAAAACGCACCTCCTAAGTGTGCAGCGTGCCCCAAATTATCCCATTGTTTAGGATATAACATCATATAAACTGAATACCCAAAGTAAAGTGCACCAAATAAATATCCCGGCACAAAATTGATCGAAACATCATTCGGAGCCAAAGCTACAGCCGCAAAAATAATTCCGGAAACTCCTCCACTGGCACCCAAAGCTGAATAATAAGGTTGGTTTCTGTAGATAAATAAACTGAATAAATTTCCTGTTAAAATCGCTCCAACATAAATAATTAAAAAGCCAGAAATTCCGAAACCCTGCACATATCCTAAACCTGTAAGTGCTCCGTTAATTGCCGTTCCAGCGAACATGTAAAGAGAAAACATATTCATAATTAAATGCATTTCATCTGCATGCAAAAAACCGGAAGAAAGCAATCGAATGTATTCTTTTCTATTCTCAATCGAGCTTACTCTGAATAGATATTTTTGTTTAAAAGCTTCATTTCTGAACGCATAGAAGCTAATAATACAAGTTATGGCGATTAAGCCGATCAATATAGGATTCATCTTATTTTTTTCTAATTTTCATTTTCATCTTCCTGAAAAAGATCTCCGATAGTTCCACCTTCATCATCCGGAGATGGAGTAAAATCAGGCTCTTCATACACTTCAGGCTCCTCCTCTACAGGCTCAGGAATGGTGATATTGATTGTTTTCACTTTAAATTTAGTGAACTGATTTCCGATGGCTTTAATTCCCTTTACTGTAATAAATTCGTCGATATTGATGGTCTCAGGATCTCTGTCTTTCCCTTTGTCTTTCGCAAAAATAATCTCAGCAGTTGCACCGTTGCTTACAATCACATTTTCAATAAATGATTTTGGATGTTCCGAAGGCATAAAGGTTTGAATATGTGTGTTGTTTTCAAATAAAAACCTTTTGATGAAGTAAATGTCCTTTTCTCCGTCAAAATAGATGCAGGTTACTGGTTGCTCGGGTTTCCATTTTTCGAGGATTAAATATTCGTCATCAAAACGGTTTCCAAGATCAAATGAAACCAATTTCGCTTCACCGTTGGTATTGACTGTCAGAATTTTATCATCACCTTTAAAATTACCTAAGAAAGTTCCTCTCACATCTGCATTCAGCCTTCTCACCGTGTCATCGTACCAGATTTTTCTCGGAGCTAATGTAGAAACACCTTCTTCCTTTAAATCAACTTTTTTAACTGAATATTTGGTAACTAAATTTCCTTTAGAATCTCTTCCTTTAATGGCGAGTTCAGAGAAATCAATATCCATTTTATTTTTTCTGATTCTTGGGTTTGGTTTCAGTAAAATACTCACAGTTTCTGCTTCACCGTTCGGGTTTGCCGAAAAATAAAGCGTTTCTGAAAACTTTTTGTCTGAAGCTAAAGGATAATCTGTATTTCTCGTCACGCCCGTCACAGAAAAGCGTTTCATGTAATAAGGACCTTCCCTGCCCTCACGGTAAATCATGTTGTAGACCGTGCGTTTATCGTTTTTCTTCCAGATGGCAACATGCAGAATGTCTTTTCCGATGAAAGTTTTTGGTTCCACTTTTACGACTTTCATACTTCCGTCTTTTCTGAAAGTGATAATATCGTCAATGTCTGAGCAGTCGAACAGATACTGATCTTTTTTAAGCGAAGTTCCGATAAAACCTTCTTCAAAATTGGCGTAAAATTTCTCATTCGCCACAGCAACTTTTGTAGCATCAATCGTATCAAAAATTCTGAGTTCAGTTCTTCTTTCTCTTCCTTTTCCGTATTTTTTCTGTATGTTTAAGTAATAATCAACCGCATACTGAATCAAATTGGCAAGATTAAATCTCACCTGCTCGATTTTCCCTTCCAATGCAGCAATATTTTCTTTAAACTTATCTAAATCGAATCTTGAGATTCTTTTGATTCTGATTTCAGTTAATCTTAAAATATCTTCCTGCGTTACCGCCCTTAAAAGGTGAGCTGTGTGAGGTTTTAAGCCATCATCAATGGTTTGTAGAACATCTTCCCAGGTTTCTACTTCTTCAATATCGTGGTAAATCCGGTTTTCAATAAAAATCCTTTCCAGTGAAGAAAAATGCCAGCTTTCCTGCAATTCATGAAGCTCGATTTCCAATTCTTTTTTAAGTAAAGAAACGGTATGATCGGTATTCATTCTGAGAATTTCCGAAACGTTCAAAAACATGGGTTTATCTCCTACAATCACACAGGCATTCGGCGAAATTGTAACCTGACAATCGGTAAATGCATAAAGCGCATCAATCATTTTATCCGGCGAAACATCATTATGAAGATGAATGAGAATTTCTACAGCATCTGAGGTGTTGTCTTCAATTTTCTTGATTTTAATCTTCCCTCTTTCATTGGCTTTCAGAATAGAATCAATCAAATCTGAAGTATTTTTAGAAAAAGGGAGTTCGGTAATAACCAAAGTATTTTTGTCACTCTGAGAAATCTTGGCTCTGGCTCTCACTTTTCCGCCTCGGTGCCCATCGTTGTATTCTGAAACATCAAGATAACCTGCCGTAAGAAAATCAGGATAGATTTCAAACTTTTTTCCTTTAAGATAAGCTACTGAAGCACTGATTAACTCATTAAAATTATGCGGAAGAATTTTGGTAGAAAGCCCTACCCCAATACCTTCGACTCCCTGAGCCAAAAGCAATGGGAACTTTACGGGTAAATCTACCGGTTCGTTATTTCTTCCGTCATAAGATTTAGACCAAACCGTAGTTTTAGGATTAAATACAACTTCGAGAGCAAAAGGGGTAAGTCGTGCTTCGATATATCTCGCCGCGGCGGCAGAATCTCCTGTATAAATGTTCCCCCAGTTTCCCTGAGTATCAATCAGCAATTCTCTTTGCCCAATTCCTACCATAGCATCAGTAATAGATGCATCGCCATGAGGGTGGTATTTCATGGTGTTTCCTACGATGTTGGCTACTTTGTTGTACCTGCCATCTTCCAACTCACGCATCGAGTGCATGATTCTTCGCTGTACGGGTTTAAAACCATCAAAGACAGAGGGGATAGCTCTGTCTAGAATTACATAAGATGCGTAGTCGAGAAACCAGTCTTTGTAAAGTCCTGATACTTTTTTTAGACTTTCACTTTCGTGAGCGTGTTCTTCATTCATCATTTACTTTCTCCTTATTGTTTTTGATCACTTTATTGAGTGAAAATTTGAGATCATTTAATTCTTTTCCCGTCAGATAAGAAATTTCATACTTTAATATGGCATTTCCGCTTTTGCTGTCGATGGTGATGTACAGTCTTTTAAAAAAAAGGAAAGTGAAAGTTTCAAATTTCACAAATTTATATTTGGGAAACTCATCACTGAACGCCTTGCTCATAAACGGTACAATACTTCTGTTTCTGAAATGTAACGCTTCGCCATCGCTGTCATACTCAAAAATCTGTTTTCCATTGAGATAAAAGATAATGAGCAATATTGTGGGTACTATAATGAACAAATATGCCTCCAAACCAAGTAATTGAAACCGCATTTCTTCGGCAAAAAATGCCAAAATCCCAATCATCAGAAACATGATCAATGCGGTGTTTATAAAGTTATACAGCGGTGCTTTCCGTTTGTTACTGAGTCTCATTTTTTAAAATCAGTTGTCTAGTTTAGTCGTGGTTGTTTATATCGCTTCAGAAATAACTTCTTTTTTATCTATTTCAGAATCATCTTCCACTACAAGGTTTTCAAGGATGAAGGTTTGCCTGTCGGGTGTATTTTTACCCATATAAAATTCCAGAAGTTGATCAATCGTCTGATCTTTTCCGATAACAACAGGCTCTAAGCGAATATCTTTTCCGATAAAATTTTTAAATTCATCCGGAGAAATCTCTCCAAGACCTTTAAATCTAGTGATTTCAGGATTTTTGCCTAATTCATTTAAAGCTTTCACCCTTTCCAGTTCAGTGTAGCAGTATCTTGTTTCTTTCTTGTTTCTTACTCTGAAAAGAGGTGTCTGAAGAATATATAAATGTCCGTTTTTGATCACATCAGGGAAAAACTGAAGGAAAAATGTAATCATCAGCAAGCGGATGTGCATTCCGTCGACATCGGCATCAGTAGAAATAATAACCTGATTGTATCTTAGATCTTCAAGACTTTCTTCAATATTCAAAGCAGCCTGAAGAAGGTTAAATTCTTCATTTTCATACACCACTTTTTTAGTTAAACCGTAGCAGTTTAATGGTTTTCCTTTTAATGAAAATACAGCCTGAGTTTCTACATCTCTGGATTTTGTGATGGAACCTGATGCAGAATCTCCTTCGGTAATGAAAATCTGAGTTTCAGCCTTTCTTTCGGCTTTCTGGTCGTTATAATGCTGTCTGCAGTCACGAAGTTTTTTGTTGTGAAGCGACACTTTTTTCGCTCTTTCTCTCGCCAGTTTCTGGATTCCGGAAAGTTCTTTTCTTTCTCTTTCAGAAATCAAAATCTTACGCTGAATAGCTTCCGCAATTTCAGGATTTTTATGAAGAAAATTATCGAGTTTGTTTTTTAAATAATTGATAACAAAGGTCTTAATCGTCTCCAATTCTTTCCCTTCACTGTCCTGCCCCATCGTCGCAGAACCTAATTTAGTTTTGGTTTGAGATTCAAAAACAGGATTACCAACGTTAATATAAACCGCACCAATAATCGCTTTTCGAATATCTGTAGCTTCAAAATTTTTATTGAAAAACTCACGAATGGTTTTCACATACGCTTCTTTAAAAGCATTTAAATGCGTTCCTCCTTGAGAAGTGTATTGTCCGTTAACAAAAGAAAAGTAAGTTTCGGACTGAGATTTGTCTGAATGGGTAATCGCCAATTCCATATCTTCATCTTTGATATGAATGATTGGGTAAACGATTTCGCCGTCAATTTCCTCTTCCAATAAGTCTTTCAGACCGTTTTGTGATTCATAGACTTCACCGTTGAAATATATTTTTAAACCTAAATTAAGATAAGTATAATTGCGGAGCATTTTCTCTACATATTCATTTCTGAATTTGAAGTTTATAAAAATGCTTTCGTCAGGTGTAAAAGTAATTTCTGTACCATTTCTCTCGGAAGTTTCAGTTTCGTCATGAAGAATATCCAATCTTCCCTCACGGAATTCGGCAATTCTCATTTTGCCTTCACGCACTGATTTTACTTTGAAATAAGTCGATAGGAAGTTGACAGCTTTTGTCCCGACACCATTTAATCCGATAGATTTTTTGAAAGCACCGTCATCATATTTCCCTCCCGTATTCATGATGGAAACCACGTCTACGATTTTACCCAAGGGAATCCCACGGCCATAATCACGTATAATCACAGTACCATCCTTGATTTTCACATCAATTCTTTTTCCTGCCTTCATTCTGAATTCGTCGATGGAATTATCGAGAACTTCTTTCAGCAAAATATAGATTCCGTCATCCACAGACGAGCCATCTCCCAGCTTTCCGATGTACATTCCAGGTCTGAGGCGTACGTGCTCCCGGGGCTCGAGAGTTCTTATATTTCCTTCGTTATAATTCGACTGTAAATCTTGTGACATATATAAAATCAGTAAACATACAAAAATACGAAATTGACAAAAAAAATACGAATTTTTCCTACTTATTTTTCTATGATTTATTAAAAATAACCAAAAAGTGGGATGTTTGATTTAATTTTAAAAAGCCACCCAGATTTTTAGCCGGAATTTAATTGAATATTGAAAATTACATTAAACAAAATCCATTGAACCTGTAAGAAAAAGACGCAACAAAATCTGTTACGCCTTCGATATTTTTTCATTAAAATTTTAATCCAAAATACTTCCTAAACCACCTAAAATACCACCCTCTTCTTTACGACCTCCGCTTCCGAACTGCAAAATTTTACCAGCAAGACGTGAAATGGGTAAGGTTTGAATCCAGACTTTTCCCGGCCCTTTCAACTGTGCAAAAAACAACCCTTCACCTCCGAATAAAGTATTTTTCACGCCACCCACAAACTGAATATCGTAATCCACATTCTTAGTAAAAGCTACGATACAGCCGGTATCAATCTTCAAAATTTCCCCGGGCTGAAGTTCCTTTTCCATTACGTGCCCGCCGCTGTGTACGAAAGTCATCCCGTCACCTTCCAGTTTCTGCATAATGAAGCCTTCGCCTCCAAAAAGTCCTGTACCCAGTTTTTTCTGAAACTCAATTCCTACCGCAACTCCTTTTGCAGCACAAAGAAAGGCATCTTTCTGACAAATCACTTTTCCACCAAGCGCTTTCAAATCCAACGGAATAATTTTTCCGGAATATGGCGCCGCAAATGTGACTTGTTTTTTCGTTTTATCAATATTGGTAAAGACCGTCATAAAAAGATTTTCGCCTGTCAGCATTCTTTTTCCGGCAGAAAAAAGTTTTCCCATTAAACCTTTTTCGTTTCCATCGCCAAAAAGTGTTTCCATCTTTACACCTTCGGTCATCATCATAAAACTTCCCGGTTCCGCAATGACGCTTTCCTGAGGATCAAGCTCAATTTCCACACACTGCATTTCTTCGCCGTGAATCCTGTAGTCAATTTCGTGGTTATTCATGTTTAATTTATTTTTATTTAGTTAAATTTTTCTGTCTTTTCTTTAAAAATGCCCTAATTTTAGATATTCAAATTAAAAATTGCCCGATGATACAACTTCCTTTATCTAAACTTTCTAATGTGGGAACCACCATTTTCAGCCAGATGACACAACTTGCCAATGAAAATGAAGCCATCAATCTTTCTCAGGGTTTCCCAGATTTTCCTGCAGATCCCGAATTACTGAATCTTGTAGATCACTACCTCAAAAAAGGATTTAATCAGTATGCACCGATGGGCGGAATGTTACCATTAAAAGAAGAAATTGCGAAAAAAATTGAAAAATCCCATCAGGCAATTTATCATCCCGACACAGAAATCACGGTTACTGCGGGAGGAACTCAGGCGATTTTCACAGCTATAGCAACTTTGGTAAAAGATGGCGACGAAGTGATTATTTTTGAACCTGCCTACGATTGTTACGAGCCAACTGTAGAGCTTTTCGGAGGAATTGTAAAGAGATTTAAAATGAACGCTCCCGATTATTCAATCGATTGGAATGAGGTGAAAAAATTAGTTTCGGAGAAAACAAAACTGATTATTCTCAACAATCCGAATAATCCGGCTGGTAAGATTTTAAATGAGAATGACTTTCAAGAACTCATTAATATTGTAAAAGGAACTTCGATTTTTATTCTGAGCGATGAAGTGTATGAAAACATTGTTTTTGATGGTAAACAACATTTGAGCGTCTGCAAATATCCCGAATTGAAAGAAAGAAGTTTTCTTGTTGCTTCATTCGGAAAACTTTTCCACGTCACAGGCTGGAAAATAGGATATTGTGCGGCTCCGAAAAATTTGACTGATGAATTTAGAAAAGTACATCAGTTCAATGTTTTTTCTGTCAACACACCAATTCAGTTAGCCTTTGCTGATTATATGAAAAATGAAGAGAATTACTTAAATATAAACCAGTTTTTCCAGCAAAAAAGAGATTTGATCAGAAACGGACTTTCAGGAACTTCGTTTGAACTTCTTGATTGTGAAGGAACGTATTTTCAGGCTGTGAAGTACGATAAAATTTCCGACAAAAAAGATCTGGATTTTGCACATGAATTAACCATCAATCATAAAGTTGCCACAGTTCCTTTTTCATCATTTTATAAAGATAAATTGAATGAAAATGTAATCAGACTTTGTTTTGCCAAAAAAGATGAGACTTTGGAAAAGGCTTTGGAGAATCTTCGAAAACTTTAAAATAAAAATCCCGCAGATTAAACATATTTTACAGATATAAATCTGCTCAATTTGTTTAATCTGCGGGAAAATTTAAATCTTTGATCTAAAAGAACATTCCTCCCGAAACCTCAATTCTCTGAGCCGTGATCCATCTTGCATCTTCTGTGCAAAGAAAGGCCACCACTCCACCGATATCATCTGGCAAACCTGCTCTTCCTAAAGCAGTATTGTTTGAAACCATCGCATTCACATTCTCATCGTCCCTTGTTCTTCCACCACCAAAATCGGTTTCAATAGCTCCTGGAGCAACTGCATTGACTTTTATTTTTCTTGCTCCCAATTCTTTCGCCATATATTTACTCAACTGGTCAACGGCAGCTTTCATAGAGCCATACACCGAAGAACCCGGCATTGCAAATCTCGCCAGACCTGAAGAAAGATTTACGATTCCGCCATTATCATTTATGAATGGTAAAAATTTCTGAGTCAAAAAGAAAACTCCTTTAAAGTGAATATCTACCATATCATCCAACTGCTCTTCTGTAACTGCTGCAATCAGCTGGTATAAAGCTGTTCCTGCATTATTGATTAAGAAATCGATGTTTCTGCTTCCTGTATTTTCTTCCAGATGATCGCCAACTTTTTTCACAAATTCATCAAAAGATTTTACATCTTTGGTATTCAGCTGATACGCAATTGCTTTTCTTCCCAAAGCCTGAATTTCAGCAACCGTTTTATCGGCTTCTTCTTTATTGGAATTATAAGTGATAATTACATCTAAACCCTTCTCAGCAATTTTTAAGGCTGAATTTTTTCCTAAACCGCGACTTCCTCCTGTCACCAAAGCAATTTTTGTTCTTGTTTCCATTTTTTTTGTTTGTTTTTGACAATACAAAGTTGAGACAAATTCAGACCAAAGTTTTTGTCCTAATCAAACCAAAATTTGCAAAATTCAAATCATACCCGAAATTCGAGTGGAGCGAGAGATGTTTTTTTCTTGAAGAAGTTTGAAAAATGGGCAATTTCTTCAAAACCTAATGCGTAAGCAATTTCAGAAACCGTCCACTGTGTTTGTTTTAAAAGAATTTTTGCTTCCTGAATAATTCTTTCAGCTATAATTTCTGTGGTGGTTTTTCCTGTGCTTTCTTTTAATTTTTTATTTAAATAGTTTACATGAACAGCTAATCTGTCTGCGAAATCTTTTGCAGATTTTAACTGAAGTCTCTGCTCGGATGTTTCAATCGGAAATTGTCTTTCAAGTAATTCGATAAATAAAGAAACCACTCTCATCGAAGAATCGTTTGAAGTGGAAAGCTTTGATGCTGGCTGAAGTTTTTGCCCGTAATGAATGAGCTCTACGACATAATTCCGAATTAAATCATATTTAAATATATAATCGGATTCAATTTCACTTTTCATTTTATTGAATAATGGCTGAATCTCATCAGCAAGTACATCATCAATCTCAAAAACAGGAATATTTCCTGGCTGAAAAATCGGCAAATCCTGCAAACTGCTGTGTGTACGGTTTTGAAGAAAAAAATCCTCAGTAAAAACACAAAAAGTTCCCGCCTGATTTTCATCTTCCGGAACATAATGATAAGGAACTTTGGGCGTTGCAAAAAGTAGCGCATTCTTTTTGATAGAAATTATTTTGTCCGCATATTCTGCTCTGTTTTTACCTCTTATTAAACTTATCTTATAATATTTTCTCCTGTTATATGGCATTTCAGAGGTTTTCTTTACACTTTCTAATGTTTTATCAATATCAAAAACATTAAAATGACCAATCTCTTTATGCAGACCTTTTGGAAGAAGAGTTTCTACATCTTTTCCCATTTTTATGGCAATTTCTCTGTAAAAATCTTCAAGGGAAGCGTAAGAAGTGTGTGCGGATTTTTCCATGATGTGGATTTGTAAAAATCAAATATAAAGATTTTGATAATATAAGCATAATTAATTATCAAAATACATTATAAATCCTTTATTCTGAGAATGATGATATGAGTTAGTCAATTTTATTTTGTCATGTAAAAAATTCCTTGATTATTTAAATTACTTATTTCATTGAATAAAACTTGCTCTAAAAATTGCTTTATTCAATCAAAAATGCCCCTTTTGAGTGATTTTCAAATCATTTGTTTTAGTCTAATTTTATACAGTCAAAAATTAATAACTATGAAAACTTTTACCAAAGGCCTATTTATTGTCGCATTATCTGCAGGCTGGATTTCTACATTTGCACAATTGAATTTTAAAGATGAAAAGCTGAAACTTTTAGATGAATTATCAGCCGTTTCTAAAAATGATATCAAAGGCGTCCTGAAAGAAAAGGGATACAGCTTAAAAGAATCAGCGGAAGTGAACGGATCATCTATGTATCAGTTTGCCAACTCATCAAACAAACAGAGTATTACGTTGGCATATATCAACAAAAGTAAGCCATACGGAATCACATTCCAAACAGAAAGCAGCATCTCGGGAGCCCAATCTGAACTAAAAGAAAACCGTTTTCAAAAGGTTGATGATTCTGATGACGAATATAAAAAAGAAGGTTATAAAAATTGGTACCGTGTGTATCCGGGTAAAGAAGATAGTTCAATCATGCTGCTGACGCAGGAATATTACGAAACAATCCCTTCAAAAAGCGACAGACCAGTCACTTACAGTAAAATGAAAGATTTATTCGGACTCAACAATCAATCCGTGAAAAAATCTCTGAGTAATAAAAAATACTACTATCAGCAAGACATGGACGAAAAAAATGGAAGACTAAATTATGAATACTTTACTGATCAGGATTATGATTTGGATATTAAAATCGCCTTCGATGCAGGAAAATCTGTAGGGATTGAAGTTAATGGAATTACAAAAGATGAATACAACGCTTTTGAATCATGGGCAAAAGCAAATAATTTTGTAGAAGGAGAATCGAGCGGATTAACCACAAAACAGGTTATCTGGAAAAGTAATGATATGATGGCTGTTTTTAGGTATGAGGTGGGATATGGTGATAACATACCCATAAGTATCGGATTGTACAAATTCAATTAAAAATCTTTGAAAAAAAAAAAAAAAAAAACGCTCCCAAAAATTAATCCGGAAGCGTTTTTCTATATAACTAACTTTTACTTGGTCATCTTAAACATTGAATCTGAAGTGCATCACATCACCATCCTTTACAATGTATTCTTTACCTTCCACTCTCATTTTTCCTGCTTCTTTTACTTTTGCTTCAGAACCGTAAGTCATAAAATCATTGTAGGCAATCACTTCTGCACGGATGAAACCTTTCTCAAAGTCTGTATGAATTACACCTGCCGATTGAGGCGCCGTCCAGCCCTGTCCGATGGTCCAGGCTCTTACTTCTTTTACACCGGCAGTGAAATACGTTTGAAGTTTTAATAAATCATAAGCCTTTCTGATAAGACGGTTAACTCCCGGCTCAGTAAGACCTAATTCGTCTAAGAATATTTCTCTCTCTTCGAAAGTTTCCAGTTCGTTGATGTCGGCTTCTATCTGAGCAGCTAAAACTACAGTTTCAGCATTTTCATTTTTAGCCATTTCTTCAATTTTTGCAATCCAGTCGTTTCCGTTTTTGATTGAGTTTTCGTCAACATTACAAACATAAAGAACCGGTTTATTGGTCAACAACTGTACTTCACTAATGATTGCAGCAGTAGCATCATTCGTTGCAAACTCTCTTGCGTTTTTGCCGTCTTCCAGATGTTTTTGAAGATTTTGAAGTGTTTCGTAGGCCAAAATATCTTCTTTCTTTCCAGATTTGATGAACTTTTTAGCCTTTTCAACCGCTTTCGCTACAGTCTCCATATCTTTCAGCTGAAGCTCAATGTCGATAATTTCTTTATCTCTCAAAGGATCCACAGAACCTTCTACGTGTACAATATTTCCGTTGTCGAAACATCTCAAAACGTGAATAATCGCTTCACATTCTCTGATGTTTGCCAAAAACTGATTTCCAAGACCTTCACCTTTACTTGCTCCTTTTACAAGACCTGCAATATCTACAATCTCCACTACAGCAGGAATTACTTTCTCCGGAGTGATGATTTTTTCAAGCTCAAATAGTCTTTGATCCGGTACAGAAACTGTTCCCAAATTGGGTTCGATGGTACAGAAAGGATAGTTCGCTGACTGTGCTTTTGCGTTGCTCAGACAGTTAAAAAGAGTTGATTTACCTACGTTTGGCAAGCCTACGATTCCACATTTCATATGATAAAGTTCAATGTTTAAGGTTTGAAGTTTAAGGTTGTTTTACCTTTCACTTTTAGCGTGCAAATATAGTGAAGTTAAACTGTATTAAAAAATGATTTATTTATAATTGGATTTTTGAATAAAATCGTACATTCTTTCTATAATCGATACAATCTTTTCGTTTGTTTTAAAATCGTCCCAGCTTATTTCTTCTTTTTCAACTAAATCTAAAACTTTATAACTTACTTCTGCTTTATTCATTAAAGTCCCTTCGGTTTTATCCCAAATTTTATTTAACTCCGGAACATTAGCTTTGATATTTCTCAAAAGTTTTCCAATATATGAATTCTTGTAAGTTTCTTCTTTCTTCCTTACTAAAGAACTTGATATTGAGTTTTGAACTCTCTTTAAATCCTCATTTGTTTTTATCTTTTTTTTATTACAGTAATGAATTAAGATTTTATCCCAAACATTAAAAGGTAGAAGGTTTTCAATCTCTCTGTAATCTTTTGTTGTATGATATTCAAAGTTTTGATTATTTTTTGCTATCATCTCATAAACATTATGTTTACTATCCTTGTATTCACCATCATAATCAGAAATTAAAAATATTTTATTGTTGATGGAAAAAGCATTGATCTTTTCTTGCAATTCTTCTTTATCAAAATTATAATGATCAATATTACTTCCTGCATATTCAATGAAAGCAAATTCAATGTCTTCTTTTGGATAAGGTTTTTCCGTACTTTTACAATATGCTTTTAAGAAAGCTTTTAAGTAATTCCTATCTGAAATTCCCTCCACCCAAATTGAGCAATTTGCAAGAAAGACTGAAGAATTGGTCACACCCAAATATTGAAGTGCGGAGTTATCGCCGTGATTTACATTCTTTACTACAAATTTATCTTTGTTGATTTTATTAAACAGAAAAATAGAGATATCATCTTTTTCAATTGTAAGATCTAAAAAGTGATTTGAATGTGTAGAAATAAAGTAAGTCAGCTTTTTTTCTTTTAGAAACTTATTTTTTGTAATCTGCTCCAGAAACAGTCGCTGCATTCCCGGATGAAGATTTATTTCCGGCTCATCGATAAAAATTAAGCTTTCATTTTCGCAAGTGTAAATTTTATACATTAAGATAAATAATGCCTGAATTCCATCTCCTAAATGATGTAAATCATTACTTTCTCCATCTATATAAACATTAATTATTTCCGCTTCATCCTTACCATTATGTTTATCATAAATATTAAATTTTGCAACAATTTCAATTCTTTTACCGTGAAAAAAATTCTCTGAAAGAAATTTTTCAAATTTTTCAAAAGATTCCCTTTTGTCTTTTACATCGTTTCTAATATTTACAATTTGATAATACAAATCCAAACCTGTAAAAATTTCTATTTCTTCGTCATTAAGTTCGTAACTTTTAATAATTGTGTTTTTAAAAATATCTTCAGAAATTTTAGAATATGATGTCTTTTCTTTTTTATTAAAAATGGAATGAGCAGTTCTGAGTGTTGGGATAAAAATATTTTTAACATTGATTCTGTTAAGATATACATCATACATTTTCGAAAGTAAATTAAAAAGATTACTTAATAAATCTAATTTTTTAGTTTCAACAAATGCCCCATTTATATAATACTTTAAATTATAATAGTTTTCTGTATAAGACTTTATGAATTTAACAACTTCCAAATTAATTGCTACGGTAGATAAAATTTCTTGCTTATCATTTCTTCTTTTAATTTCAAATAATTTGAATGTAATATGACCTGTAATATCCATTATCAAATCTACATTAACTCCGGGTACAGAAACTCTAGTTCCTGTAAAATATGCATCGAATTTTAAGTTAGTAATAATATAATTAATGTATTTTATTTTTTTCTCAATCTCATCAAAACTTTCATATCTAATTTTTTTTAAGATTATCTCTCTGAGAAATCTACTTTTGCCACTATTGTTAGCACCAATCAAAATATTGATATATGATGCATCGCACAATCTTTCCAAAATTTCATTACATTCATTATGGTAAGACTTTAATGTATCGTAATTATCTAGAATTAAATCAAATCTCATTATTAGTTTTTCTTCAAAAATAGCAAAACTAAATCACAAAAAAAATCTGCCAATAACATGACAGATTTCCGTGAAATAGTATTTCCACAAAGTGTTTTATGGGTTGGCCCCTGTCGCATTTTGTGCCAGTTCGGCATCATCCGGAAGCGTTTCCAAAGTCTTATCCAGCGTGAATAACGATTCGTCGCTGGCTCTGTCTCCACCTGCAATTTTCAGTTTATCAATCAGGTTCATTGCGAATGTTTCTTCTTCAATCTGTTCTTTTACGAACCACTGAAGGAAATTCCAGGAAGCCCAGTCTTTTTCTTCGAAAGCAATATTAACTAAGTTATAGATCGCTGTTGTATTGTCAACTTCATGCTGAAAGACAAGGTCAAAACAGTTGGAAAGACTGGTAGGTTCTGGTCCCGGCGACTCTAAAGCCGTGATTTTTGGTTTACCCCCTCTGTTTAAGATATATTGCATAAACTTTACGGCATGGTCTCTTTCTTCCTGAGCATGGCGAAAGAGAAAATTTGAAATTCCACCATAACCCTTATCGGCTGCCCAAATTCCGTACGAGAAATAAACTCTTGACTGTAAGTCTTCGGTATTCATTTGGTCACTTAGTGCCTGCTCGAGTCTTTGTGAAAGTCTGTTGGTATTCATAATTGTATATTTTTTAGTGATGTACTTAATGATACAAAAATGATTCCGTGGTAAACTATATGTTGGAAATGGTTTAATTTATAGTTATTCTAAAAAGTGGTAGGTATTTAACTTTAATCACAGTTATTCATTTATCATCCATGAAATCAATGGAAAATCAAGAATGAAGAATCGCTTTTATTGACTTATATTTGATCTAAAATCACCAGAAATGCAACAGGTATTAAAAAACTACTACGGAATTCTTCTTTTACTTTTCGGAATTACAGTTGGCAGCATCATCGGAATTGTTGCGCCAAACATTGTAGATTATCTAAAACCATTAGGTGATATCTTTCTGAATTTACTTTTTGTAAGTGTTGTTCCGTTGGTGTTTTTTGCGGTTGCCAATTCAATTGCCGGACTGGAGCAGCAATCCAAATTTGGTAAAATCATGTTAGTAATGTGCTTTACCTTTTTATTTTTCATTATCACGGCTGCAGTTTTCACCATACTTGTAGTTTACTTTTTTCCTGTTTCGGGAGTTTCCGGAAGTAAGGAAATTGTAGAAGAAGTTACCAATAGCGACAGCTGGGGCAATAGAATTGTAAGCTTTTTTACTGTTGGTGAATTTACTCAGTTATTTTCGAGACAGAATATGCTTGCTCTACTGATTTTCTCATTTATGACAGGATTTTCGGCGAGGAAAGCTGGAGAAAAAGGACAAGCTTTCAGATCATTTATCGCATCAGGATATGAAGTAATGAAAGAATTACTGTTGATGATTATGAAGATTGCACCGATTGGTTTGGGAGCTTATTTTGCATATCAGGTAGCAACATTAGGACCTCAGCTTTTCGGATTTTATGCTAAACCTTTAGGACTTTATTACATTGCCGGAATCATTTATTTCTTGATATTTTTCTCACTTTACGCTTTCATGGCAAAGGGCAAGAATGGAATCAAAAGCTTTTGGACAAATGCTATTTATCCTACATTAACAGCCTTGAGTACCTGCAGCAGTTTTGCCACAATGCCTGCCAATTTACAGGCAGCATCTAAAATTGGTGTTCCGAATCAGATTGCCAATTTGGTCATTCCAATAGGAACGACTTTGCATAAAAACGGATCGTCAATGTCTTCAATCATTAAAATTTATGTAGCATTTTTAATTATCGGAAGAGATTTTTTTGATCCTATGAATTTACTTTTAGCATTAGGAATAACGGTTTTTGTAAGTATCGTCGCAGGTGGAATTCCTAACGGCGGATATATTGGTGAAATGTTGATGATTTCAGTATATCAACTACCACAAGAAGCGATTCCTGCAGTGATGATTATCGGAACTTTGGTAGATCCATTAGCAACAGTTTTGAATGCAGTGGGACAGTTGGTGGCTTCGATGTTTGTGAGTAGGTTTGTATGATACGTATTTCACGAATTTGGGCGAATTTAACAAATCGTCTGGTGCTCGCTACATTATTTTAAACTTAAATTTAGCAGAAGATTTTGAACGTAGAAGATCACTTTTTGCGGGAGATAAAATTGCGCACGGATTTCACAGATTTATTGATATTTAAATATGTTTTTATTTTGTTGAAACACGACGTGGTTCTGATGATGCTATCGTTTATTTCCATGGGTTGCACCCACGGCTACTGACATTAAACCCTATCGGGTTTTGTGGGAAGATCAAACAACTTTAGTTATAAAAACAGTCTTAATACTTGGCTCTTTTTCCTTTTTCCCTGGCTCTTTAAAAAACTTACTCACTCCGTTTTACAGGTTCGAGGTTTTCTAATTCTTCAGGCGTAAACAACCGATAATGCACCTTAAAAGTTTTACCCAATGGTGTTTCCAAAGAAAATCCGCCGGGTCCGAAGCCTTCTGAAATGTCTAAATTGAAATGAGAATACTGCCAGTACTCAAACAAATCACGATCAATCCAAAACTCGTGACCATTGACGGTACCAATCATGGCATCGTTCATTCTTGGGAAGTAGCCGCCTTTCTCAAAACATTGGGGTTGCGTACCTTCACAGCAGCCTCCTGCCTGATAAAACATAAGGTCGCCATGTAGTTTTTCGAGTTCCCAAATGACTTCAAGAGCCTTTTCGGTGACGGAAAGTCGTGATACTTTATTCTGTGTTTCCATTTTATTTTTAATTTAAATTTAAGCAAAAACCCGACATTGAAATGCTGTCGGGTTAATTATGCTTTTTTTAAACCTTCAAGGATTTTGAAACTTGAAGGTTTAAATTACTGTCTCTCCCGCGTGAGGGATGGTAAGGGTGGCGAGGAACGAGCCAGTACACAGCAAAGCGGAGTACCGGAACGAAGTGGAGCCCTGAATAGCCCGACCCGCTTGCATTGGCTTGGGAAACGCTGGCAGGGTTTTGAACCCTGCCAGCGTTGGCAGATTGTAAAGGGGCACGCCCAAATTACCTTAGAAGAAACCTAATTTGTTCTTATTGTAAGAAATCAACATATTCTTAGTCTGACGGTAATGGTCGAGCATCATTTTGTGATTTTCTCTTCCTATTCCCGATTGTTTGTAACCTCCAAAAGGTGCTCCCGCAGGATAAGCATGGTATTGATTGACCCAAACCCTACCCGCTTCTATGTTGCGTGGAATGTTGTACAACTGATGCGCATCTCTCGTCCAAACTCCTGCTCCAAGGCCGTAAATGGTGTCATTTGCAATTTTTAAAGCTTCTTCTTCATCTTTGAAAGTGGTGAAAGCCAATACAGGTCCGAAAATCTCTTCCTGGAAGATTCTCATTCTGTTGTTGCCTTTGAAAATGGTCGGCTGGATATAGTATCCGTTTTCCAAGCCTTCCCCTACGTTATTTACATCACCACCAACAAGCACTTCGGCTCCTTCTTCTTTACCTAATTTTATGTATGAAAGGATTTTATCTTTCTGAATTTGGGAAGCCTGAGCACCCATCATCGTAGTTTTGTCAAGGGGATTTCCTACTTTGATTGCTTTTACTCTCTCGATTACTTTAGCAATGAAGGCATCTGCAATGTCTTCCTGAACCAATAATCTTGACGGACAGGTACAGATTTCGCCCTGATTTAAAGCAAATAATACTGCTCCTTCAATGGCTTTATCTAAAAACTCGTCATCCGCATCCATTACCGAGCTGAAGAATACGTTGGGAGACTTCCCACCCAATTCCAATGTTACCGGAATGATGTTTTCTGTTGCATACTGCATTACCAGACGACCTGTTACGGTAGAACCTGTGAATGCCGCTTTGTTTACTTTAGGATTTGTTACTAACGCTCTTCCCAATTCTGCACCGAAACCATTCACAATATTCACAACGCCTGCCGGAAGCAAATCACCGATCAATTCCACTAAAACTAAGATCGATACCGGTGTACTTTCCGCCGGTTTCAGAACGACGCAGTTTCCTGCTGCCAATGCCGGAGCCAGCTTCCAGACTGCCATTAAAATCGGGAAATTCCAAGGGATTATTTGAGCGATAACTCCAAGGGGCTCATGAACGATTAGAGAAACCGTGTCTTTATCCAATTCGTTGTGAGAACCTTCTTCTGCTCTGATCACTGAAGCAAAATACCTAAAATGGTCTACAGCCAAAGGAATATCGGCAGCGAGAGTCTCTCTTACAGCCTTACCGTTGTCGATGGTTTCTACAGTGGCAAGATATTCTAAATTCTGCTCGATTCTGTCGGCAATTTTGTTTAAGATAATGCTTCTTTCAGTTGAAGAAGTGTTTTTCCATGTCTTGAATGCTTCGGTTGCGGCATTCACAGCTAATTCTAAATCTTCTTTTGAAGAGTGAGCTGCCTGGGTGAAAACATTTCCGTCTACAGGAGAAACTACATCAAAGTATTTCCCGTTCACAGGTGCGGTAAACTGCCCGTTGATATAGTTGTTATACTGACCTTTAAATTCGGGCCACTGCAATAGTGTGTCTGATTGATTTTGCGTTGCTGTACTCATTTTTATTTGAATTTTTAAATTTTCTGTTACGCCAAGTTACACTGATGTGTTTTATTTGAATAGCAAAATCGTGCAGAAAAACTGTAAAATCGTGCAGAGATTGAAACTTTATGCTTTAGTTAACATTTCTGTTTGTGATTAAATTTTTATATTTGATAAAGAGCACACCTCAAAAATCATCACAATGCAAGACCATAAATATTTACTGCAAAAACCTGAATTGAAAGTAGAAAATCAGTTGGTAACACTGGTAGAGAATCAGACAAAATTCAATTTAAAGAATTGCGAATTCAGTATTTATGAAACCCACAAATCTGCTTATAATGTAAAACTACACTTTGACACTATTGCTTTCACGGCAATGATCAGGGGTAAAAAACATTTAAAACTGGAGAGCAAAGCCCAGTATTTTGATTATTTTCCGGGAGAAAGTGTCTTAGTATCGCCTGGAGAAACGATGGTGATTGATTTCCCGGAAGCCGATGAAACGCCTTCGCAGTGTATTTCTTTAAGTTTAAATCCTGATTTTATTGAAGATTCTCTGAATCATTTAAACTACCATCTTCCAAAAATTGATGAAAGTTCTAATTGGAATTTAGATTTAAATGAATATTTTCTGTTTAATAATCAATCTTTAGCTTCAGCCACTAGCAACATTATGCGAATTGCGATGGATGATAATTCCCAGAAAGACGTGATGGCAGATTTTGCTTTAAAGGAACTTTTGATAAGATTAATGCAGACTCAGGCAAGGGGAATGGTAGAGAAAAATATTGCTAAAAATAAATCAAGAATTGGTTTTGTAGTAGATTATATCAGAAAAAATCTTCATCAGAAACTTTCTATTGACAATATTGCAAAACTGGCTTATGTGAGCAAATCTAATTTCTTTAAAATGTTTAAAGATGAATTGGGAACTTCACCAAATGATTTCATTTTACAGGAAAGAATCAGCCGGGCAAAAGAACTCTTAGCAAGCCATAACAGCATTAAAGAAACTGCCTTTCAGACGGGGTTTTCAGACGCAAATTACTTCAACAGAGTGTTTAAGCAACTGGTCGGCGACACACCTAAAAATTATCAAAAAAAATACACATTTCTATAATCGCTGATTCATCATCAAGAATTAAATTAAAAACTTACTGATTTCCAATCATTTCTAACTGTTTTAAGAAAAATCCCGCAACGTCTTTTGCAGTGCTCAATTTTTTAATTGATTATTTTTGTTTTAGAAAATAATAATTCAAAAATAATCGTTTAATCATGAAGAAAATCTTTACTTCATTTATGATGCTGTGGCTGGTAACGCAGGCTGGTATGATGAGCCATGTTTACGCTCAGAGTCCTTCCCCATTGCCCTATACGCAGAATTTCAATACTGCTAACGATCTTACCCTGGTGAATGGCAGTGAAACCAACAAGTGGCAACACGGCTCTGCCATCGGAAACACGGGAAGCTCTCTCTATATTTCCGACAACAGTGGTGCAAATAATCAGTACAACGTCAACTCTGCGACCACTGTGCATGCTTACAAGGAGCTTACCATCCCAACCGGATCTACACTTGCTAATTTTAGTTTCGACTGGAAGTCAATCGGAGAGGTTGGCTTCGACTACATGAGAGTTTGGCTGGTACCTGCTACGTTTACTCCAACTGCGGGAACAGCTATCACTACAGGTGGTGGAAGAATTCAGGTGGGCGGAGAATTCAGCAATCAATCGACATGGCAAACCTACGTAATCAACAACCTTACGGTAACGAGTTTTGCAAACAATACCATGAGATTGGTTTTTGAATGGAGAAACGGAAGCAGCCTTGGCACACAACCTCCTGCTGCTATTGATAACATTAATCTATCTTTAGTAACTTGTTTCCCTCCAACGGCTCTTACGACAACGGCAACAACCTCCAATACAGGAACAATTAGCTGGACTGCTCCTGCAACAGCTCCTGCCAACGGATATGAATATTATTATTCTACGACCAATACGCCACCGACGGCAACTACACCTGCTTCGGGAACAAGTACAGGAAACAACACGATTATTAATGGTCTTTTACCTAATACAACCTATTATTTTTGGGTAAGATCTGTTTGTAGTGCAACCGATATCAGCTCTTGGTCTGCTATTGCGAGTTTTACAACTACCCAAGTTCCTGCAACAATTCCTTACACGCAGAATTTCAATACTGCGAATGATTTTGGATTCGTCAACGGAAATCAAACTAACAAATGGGCTTACGGAACTGCAACTGGAAATACAGGAAGCTCAATCTATATTTCAAACAATAACGGAACTGCGAATGCATACAGTACAGGATCTTCTTCTATAACACATGCATACCGCGATATTATAGTTCCCGGAGGAAGCACTATCGCTACTTTTTCCTTTGACTGGAAAGGTCAAGGCGAAAGTACTTACGATTATGTGAAAGTTTGGCTTGTGCCTGTAACCTTCATGCCTACAGCGGGAACTGCAATTACTACAGGAGCTGGAAGAATTCAGGTAGGTGGAATTATGAACCAGCAGGCAACATGGCAGAATTATTTAAATTCAAATTTAAATATCAGCAGTTTTGCAAATACTACAATGAGACTTGTTTTTGAATGGACAAATGACGGAAGTTTAGGAACCCAGCCACCGATTGCTATTGATAATGTTAATCTTTCAATTCCATCATGTGTGATGCCAACTGCTTTAGCGGTTAACAGTATCACGCCAAGTGGAGCAACTATCAGCTGGACAGCACCTACTCCAGCTCCAGCGAACGGATATCAGTATTATATTACAACAACCAATACAGCTCCTACTGCAACTACTCCCCCAACAGGAACTGCAACGGCAACGTCAGTGGTTTTAGGAACTTTAAGCCCAAATACAACGTATTATTTCTGGGTTCGTTCAGTATGTGGAACCACTAGTACAAGTATTTGGTCAGATGGGCCTTCATTTACAACACCTCAGATACCTGCAACAATTCCTTACACGCAAGCTTTTACGGGAGGAAATGATTTCGGATTTGCAAACGGAACTCAAACCAACAAATGGGCTTTTGGCGCAGCTACAGGAAATACAGGCAATTCAATTTATATTTCTAATAATAACGGAACTGCGAATGCTTATGATACAGGATCCTCTTCCATAACACATGCATTCAGAGATATTACAGTTCCTGGAGGAACTACTATTGCTACTTTTTCTTTTGACTGGAAAGGTCAGGGTGAAAGTACATACGATTATCTGAAAGTTTGGCTAGTGCCTGCAACTTTTGTTCCTACAGCAGGAACTGCAATCACGGCAGGAGCAGGAAGAATTCAGGTAGGTGGACTTATGAACCAGCAGGCAACATGGTTGAATTATTTAAATTCAAATTTAAATATTACCAGCTTTGCAGGATCTACAATGAGACTTGTTTTTGAATGGACAAACGACGGAAGTGTAGGAACGCAGCCACCAATTGCGATTGATAACGTGAATTTATCAATTCCGACTTGTATTATGCCTACAGCATTAGCCGTAAGTACAATTACTGCAAACGGAGCTACCCTAAACTGGACAGCACCAACACCAGTACCTACTGGTGGATATCAGTATTTTATTACTACGACCAACACAGCGCCTACGGCAGCAACTACGCCCACGGGAACTGCAACAGCAAACTCTGTAGTTTTAAATAATTTAATTCCAAATACAACTTATTATTTTTGGGTTCGTTCAAATTGTGGTACTAACGGTACGAGTGTATGGTCTGCAGGACCTTCATTTACAACGACTCAGATTCCTGCGACTATTCCTTATATTCAGAATTTTACAGGACCTAATGATTTCGGTTTCAGCAACGGAACTCAGACCAACAAATGGGTTTACGGATCTGCAACAGGAAATACAGGAAACTCACTTTACATTTCAAATAACGGAACTGCTAACGCTTATACAATCAGCTCTACTTCAGTTGTACAGGCTTACAGAGATATTATTGTACCAGCGGGAACTACAGAAGCACAGTTTGGTTTTGACTGGAAAGCTGCCGGAGAAAGCACTTATGATTATTTAAGAGTCTGGTTAGTACCAGCTTCTTATCAGCCTGTTGCAGGTACTCAGATTACCGCAGGAGCAGGAAGAATTCAGGTGGGAGCAAACTATAATTTGCAGACAACCTGGCAAAACTTCCTCAATCCAACACTAAATATTACAAGCTTTGCCGGTACAACTATGCGTGTTGTATTTGAATGGAGAAATGACGGAAGTGGCGGAGCTCAGCCTCCTGTTGCAATTGATAATGTAAGATTATTAGTTTGTAACAACGCAACACCAACGGTAACTGTAGGAACTATAACTCAGAATACAGCAGTATTAAACTGGAATCAGGATGTAAACGGTGCTTCTTACGAGATCAGATACAGACCTGTAGGATCTACCACATGGCTGACTCAATCTGCACCTGCAGCACCTTACCCTGCAACGACTAATACTTTTACATTAACCAACTTGCTTCCTGCTACTCAATATGAAGTAGAAATTGCAGCAGTTTGTAAAAACGTGGCAGGTGTTTATTCACACAATACATTCATCACGAGATGTGATCCAACTCCTCCGAACGTTTTAGTGACCAACATCACTTCAAATTCAGCGTTGGTAACATGGAATCCTTTAGCGGTAAATGCAACTTACGAATTACAGTGGAGAGAAGTAGGAACAACAGTTTGGAATACTCCAACAATTCCTCAACCTCCTTTAAACTCTTATGTTTTAAACGGATTAAATCCGTTCACAACGTATGAAGTAATGGTAAGAAACACTTGTATCGGAGAAACTACTCCAAACCCATGGTCTAGTCCGCAGGTATTTACAACTGTCAGAACCTGTGAAATTCCGCCACCGGGATTGACAATTACTCAGTTGAATCCTACTTCAGCGGAAGTAACCTGGGAACCTTACACAGGAACAGGAGCTACTAACAGTTACATTTTAAGATACAGAAAAGTTGGAATTCCAAGCTGGACTACTATTACTGTAAACAATACGACAACGTACACGATTACAGGATTAATTGAATTAACAAAATATGAAATGCAGGTTGCAAACGTCTGTACGGGAACTCCGGGGAACTTTACACCGCTTTATTATTTCACCACTCCAACCGTTGTGTACTGCCAAATGTCTTCAACGAACTCAGGAGCAGAATTCATTAATAAAGTAACCGTTACTCCTATCAACAGTGCAGCGAAAGAAAATGCTTCCGGAGCATCAACTTACACTGACTTTACTGGAGTTCCATCTACGTATATCACTTTAATTCAGGGATCTCAGGGTAACGTTGTTAAAATCGATAAAACTTCAGCAGCAGGTTCAAACACTGGTGTTGCGGTTTGGATTGACTTCAACAGAAACGGATATTTTGACGTCAATGAAAAAATCCTTTCTAACGGACCGAACAACCAGACCTCTGTGAGTGGTGCATTTACTGTACCTGAAGATGCTTTCGTAAGTATGACAGATTATAAATATGTTGTAATGAGAGTGGCTATGCAGAAAGACGGTATACCTGTAAACTGTACCAACTTTGCTGACGGTGAGGTTGAAGATTACACAGTAAGAATTCAGAAGAAACCTGTGGTGAATGCTTTGGATCAGACTGAAATTATTTTATATCCAAACCCTGTAAAAACGGTGTTAAATATCAAAAACATCAGTGCAAAAGCAAACTACAAGATTTATAGTGCATCAGGACAACTTATTTCTTCAGGATTAATTGTTAACAATAAAATTGATGTTTCAAGGCTTATCAACGGTCTTTACGTCATTGATGTTGTTGATGGAAACATTACTGTTCAGAAAAAATTCATTAAAGAATAATGATTTAAATTTAATCAAACAGCTGCCGTAAAAAGCAGCTGTTTTTTTGACTAAAAAAGATGAAGCCAAAACTGACTTCATCTTTTTTTATATTTGAATTTTTGTTATAAATCTTACAGCGTGCAGCCTGGCAAAGGTTCTCAAAATTATGGATTTCATTTATGGGAAAATCGCTGTTCGCAAAAATTTCTGTAACAACAATGATTTAATTTAAATCAAACAGCTATCGCAAAATCAGCTGTTCTATTCAAAAAAAAGATGAAGCCAAAACTGACTTCATCTTTTTTTCTGTCTCAATTCCAGTATTAAAAAGTTCTTACAGCATCCAGCGTAAGATTGATTTCTGAATCTTTGATGGCATCGCTGATGAAATACGTTTCATACCCACTCGGCGGAAGATAAATTCCGTTTTCCAGCATGTGATGGAAGAATTTATTGAATGTAGTATGATTTGCTTTCTGAGCATCATCAAAATCTGAAACTTGATCAGTATCAAAGAAAACAGACATCATCGAACCTTTTCTGTTGATCTTGTGCTGAATTCCTTTTTCAGTTAAAATTTTACCGATTTCAATATCTAATACTTCAGTTGTTTCCTCGAGTCTGTTGAAAAATTCAAAGTCATTTTTGATAAGCTGAAGCGTTTTCAAACCTGCTCTCATTGCCAAAGGATTTCCACTTAAAGTTCCTGCCTGATAGACGCCGCCTTTTGGAGCAAGGTGATCCATGATTTCGTTTCTTCCTGCAAAAGCACCTACCGGAAGTCCACCTCCGATTACTTTTCCGTAAGTTACAAGGTCTGCTTTTACATTAAATAATTCCTGTGCACCGCCAAAAGCCAGTCTGAAACCGGTCATTACTTCATCAAAAATCAATAAAGCTCCGTTTTCATCACACAAAATTCTCAGTTTTTGAAGAAAATCATTCTCAGGCAAAACACAACCCATATTTCCGGCCACCGGTTCGATGATGATTGCTGCAATTTCGTTTGGATTCTGTTTAAATAACTCCTGAACCTGCTCAAAATCATTGTATCTCACCAATAAAGTATCTTTCGCAGTTCCGGCAGTAACTCCCGGAGAATTGGGGTTACCAAAAGTAGCAGCACCACTCCCCGCCTTTATTAAAAATGAATCTGAATGACCGTGATAACAGCCTTCAAACTTCACAATTTTATCTCTTCCTGTGAAACCTCTTGCCAGTCTCACAGCACTCATACAGGCTTCCGTACCCGAAGAAACCATTCTGATCTGGTCAATATTCGGAACATTTTCTGTGATGAATTTTGCGATTTCTGTCTCCAATTCTGTCGGCGCACCGAAAGAGAATCCTTTCTCAGCCTGAATTTTAAGTTCCTCTAAAACTTCAGGATGCGTGTGACCTAAAATAGCCGGTCCCCACGAATTGATGTAATCTACATAAACGTTGTCATCGGCATCTGTAAGGTAAGCTCCTTTTGCAGATTTCATAAAAACGGGAACTCCGCCTACAGATTTGAAGGCGCGAACGGGCGAATTTACTCCGCCGGGAATATATTGGTATGCTTCATCAAATAAAGCTGAACTTCTCTGGTATCTCATTGATATTTTTTGATAAATGATAAGTGATGAATGATGATTGATGAATTATTTGTGATAGACCAAATTGACTATTCACCATTTACTTTTCACCATTCGATACAACTAATTTCTTGGCTTTTTTGAAATCAGATATATTAACTGTCCTGGTGCGGGCTTTTGGCCTTCATCCATTCTGTTTTTTGCGTAAAGTTTATTAAGTTTAATTCCGAATTTCTGGGCAATATCGTGCATATCTTCATACGATTCGGCTTTGTAAGTAGCAGTATTTCCGTCTGAATTTTTAGATTCAAGGAAGACAATTTCGTTTTTACTTAATTGATTGGTTTTCAACTCATTCCATTTCATCAGTTTTTCTTCACTGATTTTAAATTTGTTGGCAATAAACTGAATATCTGTATCTTCCGGAATAATCACAAATTTTAAACCGCCATTAGGATGACTTTTAATTAAAATAGAATTCAGAATTTCTGATTTGGTCTTCACACGTTCCTTTTTGGGAGCTTCAGCATAAACTTTTTTAGGAGCAGGTGCGGGTTTTGAAACTTTTTTCTTTTCAATAACTTTTGAAGATTCCAGACTTGCCATGTACGCCTGGTCATCTTTCAGGCCGGGATACATTTTGAGAATCGCAAAATTGACTTCTTTAGAATTCACCTGATCAAATTCGTACAATCTGTACTTTTCAATTTTGCTAATGAGAATGCCTGCATATCTAGGATTTGTGGCGTAACCTGCCTTTTTAAGACCATGAGCCCAAGCCTTGTAATCTTTCATATCCAAATTAAAAAGATTGGCGTAATACTTTCTCGTCGCTAAAAAAACTGAGTGATCTTCATAAGACTGTCTTGGGTCGTCATACACTCTGAAACACTCATTGGGAGCGTCGTCTGTATGTTTCATCGTCTTTCCAGTCCATTCTTCTTTACACTTTATTCCAAAATGATTTTTTCCTTCCTGAGCGAGTCGGCTTTGTCCGCCACCCGTTTCCAAAAGCCCCTGTGCAAGCGTGATTGAAGCCGGAATTTTATATTTTTCCATTTCCTCTACCGCATATTGTGCAAACTTTTGGATGTACTGATCATCATTTGCCCAGGTTTGGGCTGAGAATTTAGATAAAACTAAAAGGCTTACGACGGTGAAAAGTCTTTTCATCTTATTATTTTTATTGTTTTAAAAGAAAGATGGAACACTCATGCGTTTCATTTTTCAGATTTAAATTTATATAATTAAATTTCTGTTCTGTTTCTGCAGAAGCAGGTTGGCACCTTCAATTCCCTGCAATCCACCTGTGTGAAAACAGAGAATTTTACTTCCTTCAGGAAAATAATTTTCATCAATCATTTCAAAAACTTTCTGCATCATTTTTCCTGTATAGATCGGCTCCAGCGGGATTTCATATTTTGTTTTAAAGTCATTGATAAAACTGATATTTTCATCACTTATTTTACCATAACCTCCGAAAGCAGCATCAGTTAGATGGAAATTCCTTTTTGAGGTTAATTCCGAAATTTTCTCATCCAATGAAGCATCATCCACTACTTTAAAACCTATAACTTTCTGATTGTCTTCACAAAACTGAGAAAGTCCGGCAACAGTTCCTCCGGTTCCGACTGCTGTGCAAAGATAATCAAAATCTTTTGTATCGTTATTGAGCATCATTTTAATGCCCTGAACAGCGTTTTTGTTAGTTCCGCCTTCAGGAATAATCAGTGCTTCGGGAAATTCCTGTTTTAAAAATTCTGTAAATTTTTCTTTATGCCGATACTCTTCACGGGAAACAAATTTAAGATTCATTCCGTTTCTTTTGGCATACACCAAAGTAGGATTATCACGCCATTTTTGTTCTATTTCCTCGCCCCGGATTATGCCTGAAGTTTTTAAATTAAACTGATTTCCTAGAGCTGAAACTGCTGAAATATGATTTGAATACGCTCCTCCAAAAGTGATGATTAAAGGATTTTCAGGTTTTAGACCTAAATAATTATTGATATTAAAAAAAAGTTTCCAGTATTTATTTCCTGAAATTTCGGGATGAATAAGATCTTCTCTTTTCATAAAGAGCTTCACATTTTTTTCTACCGGAATTTCCACGATGGGAATCTGTATTACGGGAACTTTCATTGATGCAAATTTCTTTATTTTATTTTTAATGAAGAATTTTTATCTTTAGAAATGAAAAACAATCGCTATGAAACTTAAACATTACATTCTTTTGGGAATTCCCTTGCTCGGCATCCTGTTTTATTTTCTGGTTTTTGAGAATAAATGGCAGCAAAAGTCAAAATTTGATGTTCCTGATCAGCAGAACGATAAAATTGTGAATATGTTGAATATTCAGATTGATAAAGAGATTGAAGATCATACACAATCTACTATGTATCCAGGCTACAGTGAAAAAAGCCGACAAACAACCATTGATTTTCTAAAGACCATTAAATCTATTGAAAGCTACGCCCGATACGGTGTTGAGTCTAAAAGAGTCAGAAATAATCTGGAGCTGAAAATAATATTTGATGATGGAACTGTTGCTGAAAAAGTATACACAGGACACAGCTGCAGCGGTTTTTTAGATCCCTGTCTTCTGATGAAAGTTGAATTGCAGAACGGAAAAGTTGTGAGTGTTTTCACAAACGGACAGGAGAAAAAAGGATCTCCGGATTGGATCATCAACGATTTGAATATCTTAATTGAAAAATCAATTTCCTACGACATAGACAGAAATTACGAAGGCTATTTTCCACCCAAAAAGACGCAAAACGATTTCGAAAAAGAATGGGAAAAGCAGAAGTAAAATTTCATTTGATATATTTCCAGAAACCCCACAATTTTCTATTCTTAAGGTAATCCATGTCTCGTTCCATTGCATACGCTTCACGTTCAAAAGATATTCTGCGATAGGCTTTGTGGCTGTTTTTAAGTTTAAAAAGCCAGTAGTAAAATTCAAACAGGTAAGCGATGTAAAAGAAAATAATCAGTAACTCCAACTGCTGCCGCAAATGAATTTTTTCATGGTTGATCAGTATTTTATTTTTCTTATCTTCGGGATTCCTAATAAAAATAAACGGAAAAAGTGTTATGCCACTTATTTTCAAGCGTTTTAGGGGTTTTTGGCATACAATTATCATAAACACAAATATATAGGTTTTTTGAATTTTAGCATTTAACTTTATGGCTCTATTTGATATCAAAGAGAATGAAGACTTTTATTATAACGAACAGGGATATAAAGTTTTTACAGAAAAATTTCATCTGAAGCGCGGCCACTGCTGCAAAAGCGGATGCAGACACTGCCCTTACGGATACGATAAAAAGACAGACACATTTATAAAGATCATTAAAAAAAATAAATAAAATGAAGAAATATATTTTTATTCTACTTGCAGCAAGCCTAAGTCTTGCATCGTGCAGCCCGTTTCAGGTAAGATCAGATTATGCTCAGACTGCTACTTTCAGCAATTACAGAACGTACAAGCTGAGAATTGATGATTTGAAAATAAACGACATCGATAAAGACAGAGTTTTAAATGAGTTATCAAAACAGCTTCAGGCAAAAGGTTTACAGTCTGGTGAAAATCCTGATGTAATCATTAACGTGAAAGCCAATCACAAAAAAATCACTGATATCAACACCACCAATCCGTACGGAGGAATGTGGGGCTGGGGCGGCGGTTTCGGTTGGGGAATCGGGATGAACAGAACCTGGACGAGCAACTACAACGAAGGTGCCATCATAGTGGATATGGTAGATGCAAAAACTCAAAAGCTGGTTTGGCAGGGTATCGGAAGCGGAATTTCTGTTGACAGACCTAAAGCCAAGCAAAAGCAAATTCCTCAGATTATGTCTGAAATTATGGCGAACTATCCTCCGGGAATGAAGAAATAATACAAAACAGTAATCTCTTTACTGAAGAAAGCTGGTCAGATCGACCAGCTTTCTTTTTATAATAAATTCTATTCTACTTTTTAATTATTTTTTCAATAATCGTTTTAGAATTATTTTTAAAAGTGATATTTAAATAATAGATTCCTGCAGAAAAATCCTTGATTGAAATTTGTGCATTAGGATCTTTTACAGTTTTCACAATTCTCCCTGAAGCATCAGCAATAATAATTTCTTTAATTTTTTCAGGATTTGAAATTTCAATAAAATCAGAGGTAGGATTTGGGTAAACTTTTACATTTTTAATAATTTCTTCGTTTACACCTAGATTTGTTTTTGCCTCCCAAACCGCATCATCCCAATAATGTCCAGCCCATGTTGTCCCCGGATTTCGAATCGCCAGTCTCGCCGTTGCCGGAACAGAAGTTGGTACATCCAGAATTCTTTCCGCGGAACTGTCGTAAGTACTGTTAGTAATTGTTAATGACTGTAAAGTAACAAAAGAATTGATGTCATTAGCATCTGTAACATAGCCAAAATCCAATTTTCCCGGTCCCGAATTCACTCTCACCTTAAACTTAAAATGATGAGTTCCGGCATTTACATTGCTTAATTCTGGCATCACAACAATAGAAATCACTCCATTACCGTAACCTGTTTGATACACATTTGATGTACCGGAAGCCGGGGTCGTTGATGAGATAATTTGGTTCCCATTTGTTGTTCTCAAACTGTTCCAGCAAGGTGGAACTACACCCATAGTACAACACGAAAGTGTATCAAAGTTTTCAGCAAAACTGTCAATTGCATTACACTGAGCATTGAAATTCGTAACGCTTCCAAGACTTAAAAAAGTCACAATCGAAAAAGATAAATTTTTAATCATTCTAAATAAAAATAGTTAGGCAAATTTAATTTAATGTTTGAATTTGTTTAACCGATTATACATGACATTTATCAATTCGAAAATAATTAATATCAAACACAAAAAAGACGGACAATTTTAAAAAGTCCGTCTGATAATATTTACTAAGATTCAGAATATTGCCAAACTCTGATTATTTTTTAGGTGGAAGATTTAAATCATCCAGATTTTGCGTGGCAGCCATGGAAACCACTAAATCATTCAACATAGAACTTGCTGCAGTTGGTGAATTTGGTAACAATACCAAATTACTTCTGTTATTAGCTCCGATAGACTGAAGGGTATCATAATGCTGCGTAACCACGATTAGTGCAGAAGCTTCCTGAGGTTTGATATTCACAGAATTCAGCATGTGCACGGATTCCTGAAGACCTTTGGCAATTTCTCTTCTCTGGTCTGCAATCCCCTGCCCCTGAAGTTTTTTGGATTCTGCTTCAGCTTTTGCAACAGCAACAATTCTGATTCTTTGTGCTTCAGACTCATATTCCGCAGCTGTTTTTTCTCTTTCCGCAGCGTTGATTCTGTTCATCGCATGTTTCACCTGCTCATCCGGATCAATATCAGTCACCAAAGCTTTGATGATATCATATCCATAACTTTGCATTGCTTCCTGCAATTCACTTTTCACCGCAATAGCGATATCATCTTTTCTTACGAAGACATCGTCTAATTTCGTTTTTGGAACTTCAGCTCGCACAACGTCAAATACATATGAAGTAATCTGATTTTCAGGATTTTCCAGACGGTAGTACGCATCCTTTACATTTTCCCGGATAACCTGATACTGTACTGAAACTTTCATTTTAATAAAAACGTTATCCAAAGTTTTGGTGTCTATAATAACATCCAGCTGCTGGATTCTCAGATTCAGACGTTTCGCAATCTGATCGAGAAAAGGAATTTTCAGATGTAAACCTGCGTGGCTTACTTTCAGGAATTTACCCAACCTTTCCACAACTGCCGCAGACTCCTGCTTTACGGTGAAAAACGAAGCAAATAAAGTGATCAGTCCAAAAAAGACTATAATACCTAAATAAATCATACAATATTTTTTAATAGTTAGTCTTTAAATATACACAATAATTATTTTTTTTACGAATTTTCAGCAACATACTTTTATTTTTTATATATTTGAGAAAACAATAACCCAAAAACTAAACATCGAGCAACTGCACAATTTCATGTTCATATGAAAATTGAATTTCCGGCTTCCAAAACCGGAAAAGACTATAAAAATTCCGATTTTTTTTAAATAAAACTAAACACCAAACCACTTATGTCTTTCCAGTTAAACATTCTGGATGAAGCATACGAAAGATTTACCGATGCCACCCGGAAAATAGAAACCATCAAAAAAGGGATTCAGGAAAACCGTAACGGAGAAAAATCACTCACAGACTTACAATCTGATCCTGAAGCTTTGGCCCGAAGAATTTCGGCCGAACATACTTCTATACCTGATGCATTAGAAAGAATCAATGGTGTTCCTAATTTTCAGGACATCCATATTCTCAATAAAATCTTTAAAATTGCTGAATCTGTAGGAAGAATCACCATCAAAACCCGATACGGAAATACGGGCTACGGAACAGGATTTCTGATTGCTCCGGGAATTCTGATCACAAACAACCACGTCTTTCCTGATCAGGATACTGCCAAAAACTCTACGGTGCAGTTTTTCTATGAAATGGACGGAGAAAAAACCTCGAAACGTACCCTTTCCTTCAATTTCGAACCTGAAAAATTCTTCATCACTTCATCATTCAAAACCACAGAGGAGAATCCGCTCAACGGTCTGGATTTTACAATAGTTGCCGTTTCAGAAAGGTCGGATGAGGGCAAAAGTATTTCGGAAGTACCTTACACATCACTCAACGAAAATTTGGGTAAAATCATTGACGGAGAAAGCTGTGTTATCATTCAGCATCCCAAAGGAGATTACAAAAAAATCGTGATGAAAGACATCAGAATGCTCACGCTGAAAGATGATTTTCTGATATACGAATCAGACACACTTCCCGGCTCTTCAGGAGCGGTTGTGATTGGTTTGGGCACCGGAGAAATTGTTGCACTCCACCACAGCAGTGTTCCGAGAAAAAATGCTCAGGGACAAATTCTGAGAAAAGACGGTGGCGTTTACAGCAATGGCGATCCCGATGAATCGATCGACTGGATGGGAAATGAAGGGGTAAGAATCAGTTCGATCATTAAATGCATCCGGAAATTTAAACTTCCCCAAAGTATGGAAGCATTCAGAGATTCTGTGCTTAGAAGTTCATTTACAAAACAGGAAAAAGAGACAGAATCTGATCTTGAAGAAAAAAAACATCCAAATCCTGAAAACATCATGAAAAATTCAGAAAATACGGTTATCAATCAAAGTGTAAATATTCTGCAAAGTCCTTCATCAGATTCAGATGCGGCGCTTCAATATTTTGAAATTGAACTGGTCAATATTCAGACGATGCAGGATGATTGGGTGGATAATTATCAGAAATTAATTCCTGAAATCGTAAGTAATGAGCCTGTTTTTCCGTTTTCAACTTCAGAATCTCAAAGGAGTATTTATTATGTGACTGTAAAATCTTCGGAAAATCCATGGGAAATTTCAGCAAAACTGGAAGCTTTACCTCAGATAAAAAATGCAAACCCGGATCTACCGATGGAAACAGATATGCAGTTCCCCAGCGGCAGCAATATTCATGTCACAGAATCTGATATTTTGGAAACCATGAAAACCAGCAATGTTGTGGAACGTGAAGATGATTTTAAAACAAAATGGAATGCTTCACACTATTTTGATATTAAAACAGATACAAAAGAAGAAAGACAACGCGGCTGGAATCGGATCGCAGTTGGATTAACCACAAACAATGGATCTGTCGATTTTTTAAATGATGTTGAAACCGATGCTGAAACGATTTTAGAAAAAATTATAAAATCTGAGAAAGGAAATTTTGAAGAAGTAAAAAAACGGCTTAAAAATTTAAAATTAATTCAGCTTGATACAGGTTATACCGATCATTCAAAGGTAAAAGGAAGATTTAATTATGAAAATGATGAAGATTTTATCGACGGTTCAGACGCTCGCGACGAAATGGTAAAAGGACTTCTGAAACATCCCGGGCACGGAACCCGCACAGCAAGCATTATCTGCGGTGGAAAAATGAATTACAAAAGCGACGGAAACTATGGCATTTTAACTGATAAAAACAAGGAACAGTTAATAGAAGTCATCCCCTACCGGATTGCAGAATCTGTTGTTTTGATCGGAAGAGGAAAAAACCTGGTTGATGCAGTAAATCAAGCGGTGAATACAGGCGCAGACATTCTTTTCATGTGCATGGGAAGTTATCCGAGACTGATGATTTCCGAAGCTGCAAAATCTGCCTACGAAAACGGAATTATCTGGTGTTGTGCCGCCGGAAATGAGGTGGAAACCATCGTTGCTCCTGCCCTCTATCCCGGAACAATTGCCGTGGCAGCCATCAATCCTAACCAAAAACCATGGCGAGGAAGTAGCTACGGAAAAGCGGTTGACATTGCTGCTCCTGGAGAAGATGTTTACGTACCTTCAATGGATAAGGAAAAAAATGAAATCATGGCGTACGGAAGCGGAACAAGTTACGCAACACCGCATGTAGCCGCCGCTGCCGCACTTTGGAAAGCCAAAAATTTTGATGAAATCTATAAAAAATATCAGTTCCCATGGCAGATTGTCGAAGCCTTCAGAACCTGTCTGAAAAATTCAGTTTTCAAGCCGGACAGTTGGGATACAGATAATTATGGAGCCGGAATTTTGGATATTTCCAGTTTACTAAAACAGAAACTTCCGGAAGCTAAGGATTTGCAGCATGCCTACACCAATTTCAGACAGACAGAATGGGATCTCGGTATTCGTGAAGGTGTTCATTTTCTCTGGAAGACTTTGATTAAAAAAGTAACTCCTGGAAAACAATTTGAAAGTGATATGAGCGAAATGATGATGACCGAAAGAGGAAGAATTGCCGTTTCTGCTATCACAGGAAATACCGTTTCGAGCGTATTTGAATCAGATTCAGGGAACTCTGCGCACGATTCTGAGAAGATCTTAAAAATGTATTTTGACAGCTACAAAAACTAAAACACCATGACTTCATACTTTGATTTACATCTGCATCCGATTTTCAAAAATCACATCTGCAATTATGATGAGACACTTCCAAAAGTCACAAAAAGCGTAAAAGATTACACACAGCCGATCAGAATGACCAATGTCATTACCAATGTTCTGGACGATCTTCTGCTTCATATACTTAAAAGTCAATGCTCTGTAACGCAATGTGACAAAGGAAATCTGAAATTTGCCGTTGCCGGAATCTGCAATCTCGAATATGGTTTTGCAGACAGCAAAGGCTTGTTTGGAGGAATTTTAAAAAGTAATTTTTCCAATCCTTTGGATAAAAAATATTTCGATAAAGTTCGGAACGGTGAAGTTTCCTATTACCGTCTGATGCTGATGGAACTGAGTGTTTTCCGTTTTCTGCATGATCAGAATGTGATCAATTTTGCCTCAAGAAATTCCCCGAAACGGAACAATGGCAAAATGGAAATCTGTTTCAGTCTCGAAGGAAGCCACAACATCAGCAAATATCTTGTTGGAAATGCTTCAAAACTGGATTTTGAAAAAGACAGAATTATTGATGAAGAATCAGGAAAAATGCTTTCGCAGGATGATTTGTGGAAAGAACTCGTTCCCGCAAACAACGGAAACTGCAACAACAATGACCCTTACCGAAGTACCGATCCCGACTGTCTTCCACACCACAGCCAAAACCCCGCAGAAAATTTTGAATATTTCTATCACAGCCTTTCAAAATCAGGAATGGATCTTTTTTACCTGACTGTCACACATTTAACCCACATCAAAGAACAGGTTTTGGCAACCCACGCTTTTGGAATGAAAATGCTGAAACACCCTTCATTTTTTCCTTTCGGAAATGGTTTTACCAATCTGGGATATCAGATGCTTCAGAAATGTTTTACCATGACAAATCATCTGGGAGAAGCACGACCTGTTTTAATTGACATTAAACATTTAGGCCTGAAATCGAGACAGGATTTATATGAATGGAGAAAAAAGTTTTTAACAACAAAATTCCCCAAAGGCAGTCCGGATTATACTAAAATCCCGTTGATTGCTTCACACATCGGCGTTACCGGCTACAGTGTCAACGAATGGAAAAATGCTTTGGAAACCGACAAATGCAAGGTTTATCATTACAACGGTGCCCGTGCAGTTTCGGTGGAAACCAAAAGAAAACCTTCCGGAAAATGGGGTTCGTCCATCAACAACGATTTCAGTTTTAATCCGTGGTCGATTAATTTAATGGATGAAGATATTATTGAAATTTTAAAAAGTGGCGGAATTCTAGGGGTAAGTCTGGATGTAAGAATTCTCGGTTTTCAGTCTAAAGTTGGTTTAAATATGGCCGGCGACGAAGAATATCTGAGTACACCGGATTTTCAAACCCATTTCCCGCAAATTTCAGTTAAAAATCTCCGTACTGAAACTATGGAATCGATGATGGAGCAGGAAAGCTGGTTGGTTCCAACTAAGGAAGAACGCCATCCGCTGGTGTTCTGTTTTAATGTAATCCATATCATTCAGGTTGGAATTGTACGGGTTGGAATGAGCGAGCCATGGAAAAACATCTGCATCGGAAGTGATTTTGACGGATTGATTGAACCCTTAAAAATATGTCCCGACGCATCATCTCTGGATGAACTCGAAGCCAATCTTCACAAATGGCTTTTGATCGCAGAAAAATCCTACGTGGATCAAAACGGCGGAAAAGCTGTACTTGCCGACAAACCTCAAAAGGAAATCAACAAAATCATCACCGGAATTATGGGACAAAACGGAATTGATTTTTCAGAAAAATGGAAGAATAATTTTCAGTAAACCATGGAAAAGAGAACGAATTTCAAGAAATGGAGTATCATTTTGGGTACAGTTTTCCTGCTGATTTTATTGGCGGTCTTCATCTTCATTCCCTGTCCCACTTCGTCGCAGAAATTATTTTTCAGGGTAATTTTAGCTTTGGCGGCAGCGGCTTTTGCGGCAACGATTCCCGGAAGTTTTAAATTTGATAATAAAATTGTTTCCGCCAGTGGTGCCATCGCTGTTTTCGCTGTCGTTTTTCTTATAAATCCTCCCGGCTGGCAGGATTCTGATTGTGATCTAAGAAATATGAAAGCCACAGTTTTTGTTGATGGAAAGCCCACTCAGGACGTTCAAATTATTATTCCGGATATCGGACAAAAGTTTGTGACGGATGAATTTGGCAATGCAAACATCGAGTTCTCAAATTCTCAGATTAAATATCCCTCGAATATTATTTTCCGTTTTAAAAATGAGGTTGACAGCACTTTTGCTATTCAAAATTTTGAAAAAAAGATGACATTTAAATTGATTTCCAACAAAAAAATTAAGACAGATTTTTCCGGAAATAATATGAATTTTGAATACAATGACATCAATATTAACCTGTCTCTTTTAGATTTGAAAACGAAAGCCACTGAGGCACTTGAAGATCCCTCCATCTTTTCCGGCGATTTCGATTATACCAATTATCATTTTAAACAGCATCACGACACGATTGAAATCTATCCTTCATCGAAACTTATTGCGGAACAGAAACCGGGCGGAATTGTAAAAGGAAAAAGTGCTTACGAAGGCGGTTTCATCGATTATTTTAATGTTTACTTTCCTCAGTTTGACATCAAGATCACCAACAATTCTGATGATGCAATTTTCTTTGACAGAATTGATCTGAAAATTATCGAAAGCAGTCCGAATAACGCTCCTGTGCTTGTTCCCGGAAAACACGATAAATTCACTTTGAACAACGTCGGCTTCGGAACTGCAAAAAATTTAAAAATCCAGTTTAATACTGTTCCTAACAACCAAAAACCCGACTGGAACAAACCTTTTGAATCAACAGTAAATATTTCCGAATTAAGACCAGGCGGAAGTGTTGACTTAGACGAAAAATTCATTGATAATGTAAGTTTAAAGAATATCGACCGCCGTTTTTTCGAAAAAGATTTTGACAGATACAATCGGTTTTACTACAACGAAAATGTGATTAAAGTTGCAAGGCTGAAGAATATCGATTTTGTCGACAAAGGTGCCAACGTCTACGGAACTGTAACGTATCTTGATGACAAAAATAAAACTCAGGAAATTCGCTTCAGTACGCCGATTGACATTTACCGTGAAGGTTACGGTGCCGGATTTGAATTTTCTGCCAATTACAATGCGGAACTCAGATCACAAGAGAAAAATTATGTCCTCGACATCCCGATTTCAAATGCTTTAAAACCCAAAGATTTCGACAGAATATCGCTTCTCTTGGGTGCAAAACAATCGGGAATTCACACTTTTAAAATTGTATTTTCCTATCACAACAAAACGATCGAACTGCCTTATGTTTTTAAACTCGACCTTTTCAACATCTATGGAAACCGTGAAAATATGAAGAAAGTTAAACTTTAAATTACATCGTCATTCCAATATCAATCCCTTTGATTTTTCTGTATAAATCAGTCGCATAGTTATCTGTCATCCCCGAAACAAAATCGATCACGCCCAAAACCTTCTGATAATCTGAACCTTCTTCATAAACAAACTGTTGCGGAAGAAGTTTCAACGCCATTTTATCATAAGATTTAATCTCATTTTTGGACTTTAAAACTGATGGAATAAAGTGATCTAAAAGTTCATACATTACGTTGTATCCGGCGTTTTCAATCTCAACAACCGCTTTATGATTGTAAATTTTATTGATAGAAAAAGTTTCAATATCCTTTAAAGTGTTTTTTTCAGATTTATAAATATCGAGTAAGGCTTTATCTAAACTTCCGTCAAGAATTTTGCTGAAATTGGCTTTATAAATTTCCAATGACTGATTAATTAAAGCGTTAATAACTTTGGCTCTTAAATAAGAAATTCTTTCGTTTTCGTTTGAAATTAAACTTAGTTTATCTTTTACTTTTTTGATGTCATCTGTTTCAGACTTCACGAGTTCAAAGAAAAGATTTTCGCAGTCGGCGGTCGATACAATTCCCAAACGGTGTGCATCTTCCATATCTATAATGTTGTAGCAAATGTCGTCAGCTGCTTCTACCAGCCACACGAAAGGATGTCTTTTGAAAATATACGGTTCATCATTTTCCTTTACAAGCTGGGTTGCTTCAGCAATTTTCAGAAAAGTATCTTTCTCATTCTGGAAGAAACCAAATTTCTTGCGGTGAAGAATTTTTTTATCTCTGGCAACGGCTTCACAAGGGTATTTGGCAATGGCAGAAAGTGTAGAATAGGTCAATTGAGTTCCGCCCAAATCTTTGCCTTGCTGCTGATGCGTCAGAACACGGATAGCATTGGCGTTTCCTTCAAAATTCACCAGATCTGCCCATTCTTTTGCATTGAATTTATCTTTAATCTGATTTTCATTTCTATCGAAATAGCTGGCAATTGCATCTTCGCCCGAATGTCCGAAAGCCGGATTTCCAACGTCATGACAAAGACAGGCTGCGGCAATTACGTTGCTGAGATTATGAGTGTAAAAGCTTTTTGAATCTTCGGTCAAAACGGATTCGAAATTTTTAACAATAAAATCCCCGATAATACTTCCCAAACTTCTTCCTACAGAGGAAACTTCAAGTGAATGCGTTAATCTGTTGTGTACAAAAACGCTTCCGGGAAGTGGAAAAACCTGAGTTTTATTCTGCAGTCTTCTGAAGGCAGAAGAAAATATAATTCTGTCGTAATCTCTCTGAAAATCGGTGCGGGAGGCCGCTGTATTTGGATTGTTGCCGGTACGCTGACTGGTAAAAATCTGATTCAAATTCATCATTTTTCAAAATTAAAGTAAATTTTATTTTTAAAGGAATAATATTTGACTTTTTATAGA